>CACDEB010000012.1 GCA_902551755.1 uncultured Pelagibacteraceae bacterium | reverse complement strand
AGCAGATCTTATATTTTGGGTAGGCGAGGATATTGAAAGTTTTTTAGTTAAACCTCTTGGTTCGATTGCAAAAAAAGCCAAAAAGATTGAATTAATGGAAATCAGAGGAATAAATAAATTAAAATTTAGAGAAAGAAATATTTTTGAAGGTCATGATGATCATGGACATAAAGAAGACGATCATGATGATCATGCTAAAAAAGAGGAGGGCCATGACGATCACGATCATGATAAAGACGAACATAAAGAAGACGGACATGATGATCACGGTCATGAAGGTCATGCACATGGTGAGTTTGATCCACACATATGGTTAGATCCTTTAAACGCTAAAAAAATCTTAAAAGAAATGGCAAAACATTTAATAGAAAATGACCAAGCAAATGAGTCGATTTATAAAGAGAATTTGAAAAAGGCGAACAAAGATTTAGATAAATTAGTAAAACAAGTTAAATCTGAATTAAATAAAGATTTTAAATCTATAGTATTTCATGATGCTTACCAGTATTTTGAAAAAAGATTTAAAGTAAATGTTTTAGGAGCATTTACAGTAAACACAGATGTTCTACCCGGAGCAGAACAATTATCTGAAATAAGAGAAATAATTGAGCACGAAAAAGTAACTTGTGTTTTTTCAGAACCACAATTCAACCCAGATATCATTAATGCAGTTGCAAAAGATACAAATATTAAGACAGGCGTACTAGATCCTTTGGGTGCCACTTTAAATCCAGGTAAAGGTTTATATTTTGATTTAATCAGTAATATGGCTAAATCTTTTAAAGGCTGCTAATTAATTTAATTCAATTTCAATTGGAGTATGATCGGAAGGTTTCTCTCTTCCTCGAGGGTCTTTATTAATATTTATTTTTTTAACATTATCTATAATTGAACTTGAAACCAAAAAATGATCTATTCTCATACCATTATTTTTTTGCCAAGCACCTCTCATATAATCCCAAAATGTATATCCCTCTTTTGTTTCGTTAAAATGTCTGTAAACATCACTGAAACCTAAGCTCAACATCTCTCTAAATTTTTTTCTTATTTCTAGTCTATATAAAGCATCATCCTCAAAACTTTTTGGATTATAGACGTCTTCTGCTGCAGGAATTACATTGAAATCTCCAGCTAAGATTATATTTTTGTTTGTCTTTGATAAAGATTTTAACTTTTTAATTAAATTATCTAACCAATTTTTTTTATATTCATATTTAGGTGTATCAACTGGATTTCCATTAGGCGTGTATATATTGATTAATTGTATCTTTTTTTTCTTATGTTCAACCTCAGCAGATATAATTCTAGATTGTTTTAGTTTATCTTTAATTATATCAGTTTTGACATTATCTAATTTTTTCTTGGAAATTATAGCAACACCGTTGTAGCTTTTTTGACCATGGACGTGGCTCTCATAATCAAGGGAAGAAAATACATCAAAAGGAAAATTTACTTCTTCAGTCTTAATTTCTTGCATCAATAGTATATCTGGTTTGTACTTTACCAAATAACTTTTTATGTTATCAATTCTGGCTCTTACCGAATTAACATTCCATGAGGAAATTAACATTAAAGAGAAAAAGACACGCCACAACCACAAGATGACTTGCTTTGTGGGTTGTTAATCTTAAATTGTTGACCAATAAGTTCTTTAGAAAAATCAACTTCCGACCCTTGCAACATGTCAGCTGAAGTTTTGTCGATTAAAATATTGTTAAAAACTAAATCATCTTCATTCTTAACCTTATCGAATGAAAAATCGTATTGAAAACCCGAACAACCACCACCTTTAATTGCGATTCTAAAAAAAGAACCTTTTTCCTTTTTATCAAGGAGATAATTGATTTGTTTTATAGCATTATCTGTAAATATAATTTCTTTATTCATAATAAAACTGAGCTATTACTAATATAATAATATATTTTCTTTTTTAAAGTATGAATAATTTCAAAAAATTAGGTGTTTTTAAAAGTAAAGGAAGATTTTTCAAAGATAAAACAAGTAAATATAGAAGCCCATTTCAAAGAGATAGAGACAGAATCATACATAGCGCTTCATTTAGAAGGTTAAAGCACAAAACCCAAGTTTTTGTAAATACTGACGGTGACCATTATAGAACAAGAATGACTCACTCCTTAGAGGTAGCTCAAATCGCAAGATCAATATCTAAATACTTAAATCTTAATGATGATTTGGCTGAAACATTAAGTTTAGCACACGATTTAGGCCATACCCCGTTTGGTCATGCAGGGGAGGAAGTTTTAAATGATTGTATGAGTAACCATGGAGGTTTTGATCATAACTTACAAACCCTAAGAATAGTAATGTTTATAGAAAAAAAATATATTGATTTTGATGGTTTAAATTTATCTTTTGAAACTTTAGATGGTCTAATAAAACATAATGGACCGATCAAAGACTTGTCTAAATTAGAAAATATTATTGGAATAAAATCTTTAAAAAATAAGTTTAAATTAAATAAATTTTCATGTTTAGAATCACAGATTTCAAATATTGCAGATGACATTGCTTATAACAATCACGACATACAAGACGGTCTAAAAGCAGGCTTATTCACATTAGAAGAATTATTG
>CACDEB010000011.1 GCA_902551755.1 uncultured Pelagibacteraceae bacterium | reverse complement strand
GTTGCCAAAAACATTTAAGTCAATGGAAAAATGGGATGGCAAAGAACTGCCACCAGAAGAAGTTTTTGAATCTTTTTATTTGGATTTTCAAAAACTTGTTGAAGAAAAAAGAGATGGAAAACTTTCTACACAATTAAATTATACAAAGAATGGATTTAAAAGTATTTTAAAAAAATTACGAAGAAAAGCAAAAAATTTTGAGGAAGGAAATTACAAAGAACAAATAATGGCTGTCCACAAAAGATGGACAGATGTTGAATATTGGCGAGCCATACAAAGACGTGCTCCTGCTTATACAAGTCAAAAATATTTGAAAGGAATTGACATGTATAAAAATGAAGAAGGTAATATTGTAAGTGTAGAAGAAGATCGAAGAATTCATAGAATTTTATGGCTTAGAACCTTAGAGATAGCTTTCTTCGTAACTCTTTTATGTTTTTTAATGGCTTACCCAATAGCCCATTTACTTGCTACTTTGCCAATGAAATATAGTAACCTATTAATGATTTGCGTACTTCTTCCATTTTGGACATCACTATTAGTAAGAACTGCAAGTTGGATGATACTCTTACAACAACAAGGAGTTGTTAACGATTTTTTTGTTATGATAGGGTTGGTCGCCGACGATAGTAGACCAGAAATGATGTTTAACAAAACTGGCACCTATGTGGCAATGACACAAATATTGTTGCCGTTTATGGTTTTACCTTTGTACAGTGTAATGAAAACAATATCCCCGAGTTTAATGAGAGCTGGAAAATCTTTAGGAGGAACTCCATTCGTTGCTTTTTGGAAAGTATACTTCCCTTTAACGATACCAGGTATTGGAGCGGGATGTTTACTGGTATTTATTTTAGCGATTGGATACTACATTACACCTGCATTAGTGGGTGGCGCATCAGGAACCTTAATTAGTAACCAAATCGCATTTCACATGAAAAGTACTCTTGATTGGAGTTTTGCTTCAGCTATGGGACTAATGTTACTTGCGGGAGTTTTAGCAATTTATTGGGTCTACAATAAACTTGTTGGAGTAGATAATATAAAACTAGGATAATTATGGCATTACCAAAGTATACTGAGACACGTTATAGAGTTTGGCACTACTTCTATATCACTATTTGCACTTGCGTATTTTTCTTTTTAATCGCGCCTCTATTTGTGATATTTCCATTATCCTTTAATGCTGAAGAGTTTTTAAGTTTTTCTGAAGGGATGAAAAACCTTGATCCTGATGCATTTTCTTTAAGATGGTACAAAGATATGATCTACGGGACGAAAAATCCATGGGGTCTTGCAGCAAAAAATAGTTTTATAATTGCAATATTTGCTACTTTGGGATCGGTTCTTCTTGGAACTGTAGCGGCGCTCGGATTAAGCAGCAGACATATGCCATATAAGGGATTAATCATGGCTACTTTAATTTCACCAATGATAGTGCCATTAATCATTTCTGGTGTTGCAATTTTTTTCTTTATGGCAAAAGCAGGACTTGCTGCTACGCATACAGGAATTGTATTAGCGCACATTATTTTAGGAACACCTTTCGTTGTTATTACTGTAACAGCAACTTTATCAGGCTTTGACCACAGCGTTACACGAGCTGCATCAAGCTTAGGTAGCGATCCAGTAAATACATTTATGAAAATTACACTGCCATTAATTCTACCAGGAGTAATATCTGGAGGCTTGTTTGCTTTCGTTACATCTTTCGACGAAGTTGTTGTGGTTTTATTCTTGGCTGGTCTAGAAAATACAACAATTCCGATTCAAATGTGGACCGGGTTAAGAGAGCAGTTAAGCCCAACAATATTAGCTGTTGCGACATGTTTAATAATTTTATCTACATTAATTCTTGTTACAGCTGAGCTATTAAGACGAAGATCTGAAAGGCTCAGAGGAATAAATAGATAAAAAAATGGAAATTAAGAAGGTTGTTGTAATAGGCTCTGGAACTATGGGTAGTGGAATCGCTGCTCATTTATGTAATGCGAATGTGCCAGTTACTTTATTAGATCTTACGACTGAGATAAGCATCAAGGCAAGAGAGCGAATACATAAATCAAGACCGCCATTATTAATTGATAAATCAAAAATTGATAATATCAAAGTTGGAAATATCAATGATGATTTTAATGTTGTAAAAGAGGCAGACTGGATAGTCGAAGCTGTAGTTGAAAGAATAGACATTAAACATCAAATTTACAAAAAAATCTTTGATAATAGAAAAGATGGAGCTATTGTTTCATCTAATACTTCCTCAATTCCAATTAAAATTCTGTCCGAGAATATGACTGATGAGCAAAAAAAAGATTTTTGCATAACACATTTTTTCAATCCGGTTAGATACATGGGATTGCTGGAAATAGTAAAAAATGAAAATAATGATTTAAAAAAAATTAATTCTTTGAAAGTCTTTTGTGAGAGTGAGCTTGGTAAAGGAGCTATTGTTTGCAACGATACACCAGGCTTCCTCGGTAATAGAGTAGGAGTTTATGCAATGCAAGTTGCTATGACTGAAGCATTTAAAATGAAATTGACTATTGAAGAGGCTGATGCAGTTTTTGGAAGGCCTATGGGAATACCTAAAACTGGAGTGTTTGGTTTATATGATTTAATTGGTATTGATTTGATGGCAGATGTTTTAAAAAGTTTTGTCAAAGAACTTCCAGAGACTGATAAATTTCAAGAAGTTGCTAAAGAGATACCGCTTGTAAAAAAATTAATCGAGTCTGGATATACTGGAAGAAAAGGTAAGGGTGGCTTCTATCGAATGAAAAAATTAGAAAACCAAAAAATTTTGGAGGCAATTAATCTTCAAACAGGAGAATATGCTGAATCAAAAAAAATTGATCTCAAAATTGATACTGTAGATCTCAACACTATTATCAACAGGAAAGATAAGTATGGAGAATATGCTTGGTCAGTAATTTCTCAAATCATCAAATATGCATCATCTTTAGTTCCAGGTATAACTAATAAATTTAATGACATTGATGAAGCTATGAGATTAGGATTTAACTGGGCTATGGGACCTTTTGAAATGCTTAAATCAATCGGTGTAAAAAATTTTTTTAATCGCGTTGATGAGTTTAAGGGAAACAAATTTTTAGAGGAACTTTCAGTAAAAAAAGATGAAAATTTTTACGGTGAAAGACAAATTTACACTGAAATAGAAACACTAGGTAAGGTGAAGCCCAAAGCTTTAAGTTTGGATAAAAACAAGTCAGCGGAGATTTACAGGTTTAAGGATTTTAACATTGTAGAGTTTACCACAAAAGCATGTGCACTAGATTACGACTCTATGGATAGTTTAATTTCGTACTGCATGCTCTCTCTTAAATTTTTATCTAAAGCTCCAAGTGGTTCATCCATTAAAACTAATTGAGGGTCAAATACTAAAGATCTTGCAACCGCTACCCTTTGTTGTTGACCACCAGATAACTGTCCTGGCATTCTATGTTCAAAACCAGATAGCGATACCATTGAAAGAGCTTTATCTACTTTCTTATCAATCTCGTCCTTTTGAAATTTTCTTACCTTTA
>CACDEB010000010.1 GCA_902551755.1 uncultured Pelagibacteraceae bacterium | reverse complement strand
TTTTATCAAATTATCCCGGATAAGTCATCTTTTTAGGATCAACAATTTTATTAAAATCTTTTTCTGAGATAAGACCAGTCTTAATAGCCTCAAACTTCAATGTTGTTTTATTTTTAAGTGCAGACTTTGCAATTTTGGCAGCATTATCGTAACCTATTTTGGGTGCTAAAGCTGTGACTAACATAAGTGAATTATTTAAATCCTCACTAATTTTATTTACATCTGCCTTAATACCCTTAATACAAAATTGTGAAAAATTATTAGAACTGTCTGACAAAAGATCTATAGACTGAAGAATATTGTGAGCGATAAGAGGTTTAAAAACATTTAATTCGAACTGTCCTTGAGAACCTGCTAAAGTGATACCTGTATGATTACCAATTACTTTTACACAAACCATTGTTACAGCCTCACACTGTGTTGGATTAACTTTACCTGGCATTATCGATGAACCTGGTTCATTTGCCGGTAATATTAATTCCCCATAACCTGCTCTAGGACCTGAACCTAAAAAACGAATATCATTTGCAATTTTCATTAAGCAAACTGCCGTTGTATTTAAAGTACCTGAAAAATTTACAATTGCATCATGTGCAGCGAGAGCTGCAAATTTATTTTTTGCAGGATAGAATTTTATTTTTGTTAATTTGCTAATTTCTTTACAAATTTTTACGTCAAAATTTTTTTTTGAATTAATTCCCGTTCCAACCGCTGTTCCACCTTGAGCAAGATAGAAAATTTCCTTCAAAGATGTTTCAATTCTTAAAATACAATCACTTAATTGAGAATAATATCCTGAAAATTCTTGACCTAAGGTAAGTGGGGTTGCGTCTTGAAGATGTGTCCTACCAACTTTGACAATATTTTTAAATTTGCTTATCTTTTTTTTTAATTCTTTATTAAGATTTTTTAGAGATGGAAGTAATTTTTTTTTAGTTTCCATAGCAATAGCAATATGCATTGCTGTAGGAAAAACATCATTTGTTGATTGAGACTTATTTACATGATCATTTGGATGAACTGGTTTTTTTGACCCCTTTTTTCCACCCAAAATTTGAATTGCTCTATTAGCAACCACTTCATTAACATTCATATTAGTTTGCGTTCCAGATCCAGTTTGCCATACTTTTAATGGAAAATTCCCATTAAGCTTACCTGAAATTATTTCTTTAGATGCAGCTATAATTGCATTACAAATTTTAGCGTCAATTTGTTTATCATTTTTGTGAACTTTTGCAGCAGCAAGCTTTATAATAGCAATTGCATTTATTAAAGTTTTGCTTACTAATATTTTTCCTATATCAAAATACTTTTTAGATCTTTCAGTTGAGGCTCCCCAATATTTATCATCATCAACATTGATGGTGCCCATGCTATCTGTCTCTTTTCTAAATTTCATTTGGATAATTTATTAAATATTATACATTAAAAGCTATTAGAATCATATAGGAGCATTATGACAAATTTTGAAAAAGTAGGTTTGTTTATGAAAACATTTGGCCAAGAGGTAAAATCAAATGCTAGTTTTTCATCTGACAAAATTAACAAATTAAGAATTGACCTTATCGAGGAAGAACTTGAAGAACTTAAGGACGCAATTAGCAAGAGAGACCTCAGAGAAACTATAGATGCTCTAACTGACATTCTTTACGTCACGTATGGCGCAGGACATGCATTTGGAGTTAATTTAGATAAATGTTTTGATGAAGTTCAAAATTCAAACATGAGTAAATTAGGTGAGGATGGCAAACCTATATACAATGAGAATGGTAAAGTGATGAAAGGACCTAATTATTTCAAACCAAATTTGAGTCAATTTCTGAAATAAGTTAAATCTTTTTAAATAATACGTCTTGATAATGCAATGTTGGAAAAACAAATTTTTTACAAATTTTAAAATTTTGTTTTAAAAGTATTTTAATTATATCATCAAAATTATTATTTTTATAGTGGTTTCCAAATTGATTTTCGAGTAAGACAAATGGAATCTCTTTCAGTTTCATTTTTGATCCCTCAATGACATTTATTTCAAAACCTTCTACATCAATTTTAAGGAGTGCTTTCTTTAAACTTATATTCTCAAAAGTTTTATCTACAGTAATTGTTTGAATATCGTATTCATCTTCAAAATTTGATTTTGAAAATGTTAAAAAATTTTTAACTTTGAGATAAAATGATTTTTCGTTAATTTCAGCCAAAGATGATGCCATACTAAGCCTATTTATCTTTATTTTTTTATGTGAAATCTCTTTATCCATTGCATAATTAAACAAAGTTACTTTTTGATTATCAGAGAATTTTTCATTTAGTTTATTAAAGATGTTTTTTTGAGGCTCGAACGCATAAAAAGAATTTATCTTTTCTATTTTAAGCATGATTTCAAGAAATTCACCTTTATGAGCACCAATATCTACAATCTTTTCAATGTCTAGCTTACTTAAATATCTAGAAATTCTTTTATGATGGAAAGAGATTAGGGGATTAAATATTTTTTCAATTAAAATCATATTAAAAAGGGGCGTTCTGTTGCCAGGTGCCCCAAAACCCCGTTACTTAATTAATAAATTAATTAAGCAGCAAGAGCAAATTTATCATTTGCAATTATAAATAGCCCGTTACGGTGGAACAATTCCGAACGAAAAAATAGCCTTTAGACATCCGTCGATCCTAGTTCACCCCCGTAAGTTGTAAATGGTGGAGGTGGTGGGTACTGCCCCCACGTCCGTAATGTTTATTACGAAATTCGTTTATCGTCATAGTTGGAAAACCAACTCTATTAATATAAAAGTTATATATAAAGATTCAATAAAATTCATGAAACTTACTAAAGAACAAACTCAAGAAATTCGTGATCTTCAGTCACAAAAAAATGAAACGAAAAGAGTAACATCTCCAAATTTAGAAAAAATTTTATATGAAGCAATACCAATATTGGATCATGGATTCATAAGGGTGATAGATTACATGGGTAACGATACATCAATAGTTCAAGCAGCTCGTGTATCCTACGGTAAAGGAACTAAACAAGTTTCTACTGACAATGGTCTAATAAAATATTTGATGAGGCATTGGCATAGCACACCTTTTGAGATGTGCGAAATTAAATATCATGTTAAGTTACCAATCTTTATTGCTAGACAATGGATTAGACATAGAACTGCAAATGTAAATGAGTACTCGGCCAGATATTCAATTTTAGATAAAGAATTTTACTTACCAAAAAAAGAACATCTAGCAGCACAATCTAAAAACAATAGACAAGGCAGGGGAGAGGTACTTGAAGGGGAACAGGCAAATAAAGTTTTATCTCTATTGAAAGATGACGCGGAAAGAACTTATGATAATTATGAAAAAATGCTTAACGAGAGATATGATGGATCAGTTGTCGACGAAAATGAACGTGGTCTTGCAAGAGAATTAGCAAGAATGAATTTGACACTAAACACTTATACACAATGGTACTGGAAAACCGATCTATTAAATTTGATGAATTTCTTAAGATTAAGAGCAGATAGCCATGCACAATATGAAATAAGAGCATATGCTGATGCAATGCTGAATACTTTAAAAAGTTGGGTACCAATTACTTATGATGCCTTTTTAGATTATAGGGTTGGAGGAACTGAAGTTTCATCAAAAGGTAAAATTTTAATTCAAAAATTGATCAAGGGGGAAAAGATCGATATAGAAAATTCTGGGTTATCTAAAAGGGAGTGGAATGAACTAATGTTAGCTTTCGAAATGCACGAAAAATTAGTTTAATAAAAGAAAGAAAATTCTATGGTGAAAAATAAATTTTTTTTTCCTTCTTTTTTTTTGATATTGGTTTTTTTAATTTTTTTTAGAGCACCTTGTATATTTATTGATCAAGGATACTGGCAAATAAAACAAGACTCTTTTTATGAATATTCTTTGCAAAACAATTTTTTAACATCAATCCTATATATTTATGATTATGGAGGTTATTTCGAATTTACTCGAAATATAATTACTAAATTAGCAACTTATTTTCCAATTTTTTCTCAAAAAATTAGTACTTATCTTACATCCATTGTTTATTTATTAATTTTTACTTATCTCTATTTTTCTAAATCGATTTTTTTTTATAACAAAGGTTATAAAATTTTATTAATTTTTTTTATTTTATTGTCTCCTCCAATGACACCTGAAATATGGCTTACACCAGCTCACATAAAAGCATATTTTGGAATACTTAGTTTCGTGTTAATTTTTCAAGAT
>CACDEB010000009.1 GCA_902551755.1 uncultured Pelagibacteraceae bacterium | reverse complement strand
CGCTTTTCTTGGATTTTTATTTTTAATAAATAAAATTTTCTCTTTATTAAATCCCTCAAAACTTAGGTTTGAAATAATAATTTTTGAGCCGTTTTTTATGGCGTCTTTAATATAATTATTTCCTTTTAATTTATTTCCTTGGATTGAAAAAAAAATATCGTTTTTTTTACAATCTTTGCTATTAAATCTAATATTATTAAATCTTATAGATTTATACTCTGGTTTAATATTTTTAATTAATTCACCCAATAACATTTTTTTTAAATTCTTAGTATTTTGTGGCTAAAATAGGTCCTATTTTTTCTATTATTTTTGCTGCTACTTCTACTGAAGTCCATCCTGCGGTATTGAAGGGTGTGCCTACAAATGAACCGGGTTTGTTTCTATAATTATAAACATAACTTTTGGATAATTTAGTATCTTCCAACATAACTATAAAAACATACTTTGGTTCATTTATTGGAAAAATTGATGCAAAAGTATTTATTTTTTTATTAGAATATTTCCCGTTTTCAACAATAAGTGCGGTACCTGTTTTTCCCCCAACATTATATCCTTTCACATCAGCCAAACTTGCTGTTCCTTCTGTTACGACTCTTCTTAAAATTTGATTTATTTTCAAACTTACATCTTTACTTAAAACTCTCTTTTTTTTTGTATAACTATTATTTTTATCTTTGATTAAAGTTGGTGTAATATCATATCCACCGTTTGATATTATCGCATAGCCTTTAGCAAGCTGTATGAGTGTAGTTGTAATACCATGACCGAAAGAAACAGTTAATAGTTTACACTTTCCCCAATTAAAAGGTATAGGTTTTCCAATCTCTGGAATATCAAATTCAATATCACTTAAAATACCAATTCGAATTAAAAAATCTTTAATCTTATCGACTCCTAATTTTTGGCCTATTTTTACAGACCCTATATTTCCAGAATTAATTAAAATTTCTTCAACTGATAAATTTTGCGATAAATCTTCATCATATTCAGAGATAGTTCTGCCACCACAATTAATTTTTTTTTCAAGATTATTGAACATATCTTTTGGTTCAATTAATTTTTCATTAAATCCTGCTGCTATTGTAAACGTTTTAAAAACTGATCCAAATTCATAAACCCCTTTAGTTGCTCTATTGATATACTTTTTATCAGATATATTTTTACGTTTATTAATGTCAAAGTCAGGTAAAGATATTAATGATAATATCTCTCCATTATTAATATTCATTAAAATACCTGCACTTCCAACATTTTTGAAAATTTTTTCAGAATTGAGAAGTTCTTGTCTTACAAGAAATTGAATTTCTTTATCTAAAGTCATAGTAAGTGGTTCGGTGTTTGTTTTGAGATAGTTATTGAATTTTTTTTCAATACCTGACACTCCAAAATTTTCGTCATCTATCTGGCCAATCGTGTGAGAAAACAAATTGTTATCGGGATAAATTCTGGTAATTTTTGGTTCAAGGATTAAAGACTTTTCACCTAATAATTTTATTTCTTCTGATTTTTGAGGTGTAAGTTTTTTTTTTAAATAGAAGAACTTTTTCTTATCAATTTCATTTTCTATTTTATTGAAATCTAATTCAGGAAATGAATATTTTAATTTTAATAAAAATTTTTTTTTATCTTTAATTAAGTTCGGTTTTACCCCGATATTATAAGTAATCACCGATTTGGCAATGAACTTACCGTCTACGTCGATAATATCAGCGCGATGGTTCTGAATTTTGTTTGTTATTTGATATTTTTCTTTTGGACTAGTTGATCCTAAATATACAATCTTAGTTGAATAGAGTAAAAATATTAAAAGTATAAAAAAGAATAAAAATGCAACTCTATTAAAGGAAACTATTCTTTTTTTTTCTGAAAATTTAAAACCATCTTCATTTTCAATAATATATATTCTTTTTTTATTATTATTCATCGGTATTTATCTTTTTTATATTCTTCGGATTTATTGGAAAAAATTTATCTTTAAATATTTTTTCTTTTAATCCAATCAATCTTTCAGGTGTAGTTAAATAATCACTTTCTAAAAGTAAAAAATCGTATTTCTCTTCTAAAATTTTCACTTCCTCCTTTAGTATAAAAATTTTTTTTTCTAATTGCCTTGTAGACGATTTGACAATTGATGTTGTGATAATAAGGAAAATAATGCCAAAAAGAATTATGTATTTTTTCATAATTTCTTAGAAAAGTTTTCAATGTTTAACAAATTTTCGTATTTCAAAAATACATTCATATTGTTTTCATATGTACCAATTTTTTTAATTGCTCTTAATTTTGCAGATCTAGATGGTGGATTTAATTTTAATTCCTGAGTACCGGGTGTGACAGGTTTTTTCGTTATAAGACTGAATGATTTTTTTGTTGTATTTTTCTCTGGTAAATATCTTGAAACCTTATCTTGTTTTGAAAGATAATTAAAAAAAAACTTACAAATCTTGTCTTCTAACGAATGAAAAGATACTGTTAATATAATTCCATTTTGACTGACAATATTTGCAGATGCTTCTAAACTTTTTTGGAGTTCACTTATTTCTTTGTTTACAAAAATCCTTAAAGCTTGGAAGACTTTTGTTGCTGGATTAGTTTTTGTATGATGCTTTTTTTTTACTCTTTTAACTATATTGACTAAATCCTGAGTATTTAAATTTTTTTTTTGCCGCTCAAATACAATTTTTTTGGATAAAAGTTTCGAATTTTTTTCTTCACCGAAATACTTAAAAATTTGCTCCAATTCTTTTTGATCTAACTTGTTTATTACGTCTTTAGCAGAAAAATCATTTAACCCCATCTTCATATTAAGTTCGCCTTTGCTATCAAATGATAAGCCTGTTGAGAGATCTTTGATTTGGTTTATAGAATAACCTAAATCAAAAATTATACCTTTGATTTCATCCTTAAGATTTAAGTCCTTTATTTGGCTAAACTTAATATTGTAAAAAGAAAATCTATCTTCAAACTTTTTTTTTAAATCTGATGCAAGGTGTAGAGAGTTTTTATCTCTATCGATAGCTATTACTTTGGTATTAGGATATTCCAATATTTTTTTTGAATAACCACCCTGACCAAAGGTACAATCTATGAAAGTGCCACCATTTTGAGGGGTTATAATATTTATTACTTCATTAAGAAGTACCGGATAATGTAAATTTTTTTCCGGTAAAATAGTGGCACTCATTTATTTTTTCGAAGACCATTAATTTTTTTGTCTTCTTAAAAATGCTGGGATTTCTAGTTCATCTTCTTCGTTTGTATCACTATCCTCACTTGTATTTGTCTCTTGATAAGAGTTTATATTTTGACTCTCATCAAATAGTTGAGGATCTTGTGCATCCAAATTAAAGTTTTCAAGTCCATTAGACTCATCGTTTGAAATATTTGCATCATTATCACTTAAAATCAGTTTTTCATCGAGAGGACTTTCCTCGTTTTCGGACTCGCTTCTAATAGGATTTTCAACTGCCATTTTTTCATCTACCATAGATGAAATCAAATCATTTTCTGAAACTTTGATATCGTTGGTTTCTATTTTTAATGCATTGGCACCACTCGTGGATAATCCTTTATTCATTTCATAAGAGAGATTTGGTCTCAAATTTGAAAAATCTGAATAGCCTGGATTTCTGTTTTGTATTCTGTGTACCATATTAATTACTGATTTTGATTCAGGTTGTTGTCCATCTAATGAAGTTGCAACAATAGATACTCTAAATTTTTCCTCTAACGAAGGATCAATTATACAGCCCTTAATAAATTCAACTTCTGCATCAACTTCAGAAGTAATTTTTTTAACTACTTCATCAACTTCAAAAAGTGTAGGATTTTTTGCCGTTATATTGATAAGTAAACCTTTTGCACTTTTCAAAGAATAGTCATCGATAAGAGGATTGGTCATAGCTTGCTCTGCGGCTTTTAAAGCTCTGCCCTCACCCTCTGCTTCTCCTGTGCCCATCATTGCCTTGCCCATTGAGCTCATGATAGTTTCAACATCAGCATAATCTAAATTTACTAAACCTGGACGTACCATTAAATCTGTAACACTTTGAACACCTTGTAAAAGAACATCATTTGAGAGTTCAAATGCTTCTTCAAAACCTGTGTGCTCATTTGCAATTTTAAATAAGTTTTGATTTGGAACTACTATAATAGTATCTACGTGTTTTCTTAACTCTTCTAAACCTTGTTGAGCTCTTCGCATTTTAGATGATCCCTCATATAAGAAAGGCAAAGTTACAACACCTACTGTTAAGATATTAAGTTCTTTTGCGGCTCGAGCAATTACATGTGCCGATCCGGTTCCTGTTCCACCTCCCATTCCTGCTGTTATAAAAACCATGTTTGCCCCTTGCAAACAATTTACTATTTCATTTAATGACTCGTCTGCAGCAGCTTGACCGATATCAATTTTTGATCCAGCTCCAAGACCTTTTGTTAAATTTAAACCAATTTGTATTTTTGCTTTTGCTTTGCTATGAATTAAATCTTGTGCATCTGTATTTACTGCAACAAATTCAACACCTTGTAATCCACTTTCGATCATTTTGTTTATCGCATTTCCTCCAGCGCCACCAACACCTAAAACCAGTATTCTAGGTTTTAACTCCTTTATCTCTGGTGTTTTAAAATTAATTGTCATTTTTCCCCCTCTATATTATTAGTTTATCTTTTTTTCCCATTTAAGACTTGATCTGTTAAGATTTGATTTTTTTATAGCTTTTGTCTTAAATTTTTCAAATAACATTGGTTCCCAAATTTGGAAAGTTTTGCCTAAACCAACAAATAAAATTCTCGTTTTTATTTTTGAATGCTGAAGAAGTTTTTTTGTTAAAGAAATTCTACCCTCTGTGTCAAAAATTAAATTTACACTCTCTGATAAAATTGAAGTAGCAAAATAATCTTTTTTTTCCTCAAAAGGATTTAGATTATCAATTGCATCTGATATTTTTTCAATTCTATCTTGAGGCCAGGCCTCTAAACATTGTTGGTTAAAAGACGGGAAACAAATAATATTATTAAAACCCAAGCTGGACAAATGTGATCTAAATTGCGCAGGCACAGATACCCTTCCTTTTTTGTCTATATTGTTTTCGTACGTCGATAAAAACATAATCCATAATTAACCCATTTGGGTATTTATGGGAATATATGGGTTTTTAATGCAACCGTCAATACCTATATTTATGTTACTTATTTGATAAGAACATTTGGTAAACACAATTTTTTTTATGATTTGCTAGATAAGCTGTAAGCCGGGTTCTGTCTTTTAAACTCATCATTTATCTAGGCCTTAAGTCTCCTTAAGGCTCAAGCAACTAACCCAGATGACTAGCCAAAGACTGCTTTTAGTTTTTCACAATGTCATCTCTACTCAGTCTTGCTCTCAGTGGGGTTTTCCATGCGTTATCTGTTACCAAATAACCGGTGTGCTCTTACCACACCTTTTCACCCTTGCCTTGATGAGGCGGTTTATTTTCTGTGGCACTATCCCTAGGGTTTCCCCCGCCAGTCGTTAACTGGCACTGTGTCTTTGTAGAGCCCGGACTTTCCTCTTTAAAAATTAAAGCGATAAGTCACTTATCTAGCAGTTTTTTTTTATAGAAATTTAAAGTTTTTACAATATTAATTTAATCCCCGTTTTACGAGGTTTTTTGCTATCTCTAAACACTCTTTGTCGATTTTTCCGTTAATTATTTTTGATCTATATCTTCTTTGAAAAGCTCTAACAACAGACTTTGAATTTTTGGATTTTTTTTGTATGCAGTAACCAATTTTTTTTAGATAAAAATAAAAGATCTTCTTTTCTTTTGTTAAAACCTCAGTATCTCTAAATTTAAGATTTTTTGGTAAATCATACCAAATACCTATTTTTTGTTTAGCCAAGTATTCCCAGGGAAACTTTTCTCCAGGATCTTTTTTTCTATCTGGCGAAATATCAGAATGTCCTAAAACGTTTTTGCTTTTTATGAGATATTTCTTTTTTAAAATTTTCGATAAAAATAGCAAACTATTTATCTGCTTATTTGGAAATCTCTCATATTTACCAGAATGACCAGAATTTTGGATTTCAATACCGATTGATTTATCATTTAAATTTTTATGATTTTTCCAATTTGATACACCTGCATGCCAAGCTATAAATTTATCAGGCACCATATTGATAATTTCACCGTTTTTTTTGATAAAGTAATGACAACTTACTTTTGAACTTTTGCTGGTAAGTCTTTGAATCGCCTTTTTTTCAGATTCCATTCCAGTATAGTGAAAAACTAGATAAATAATTCTTTTAGGAGATCTTGGTATTTTATCAAAATTTATTGAATAAATGGCTTTAAATTTTTTCATTTTTGGGTATTTGTAAGGGTTTTATTCACAAATTTCTGATTTACTTTGTGATAAGATATATTATACAGATTTTAAATGAAAAGAATAATTGCAACATTGCTAGCAATGTTTTTAATACAATTAATAGTTGTAAACAAAACATACAGTAATGAAGATAAAGTTAAAGATTGTTTTGAAAAGCTCAATAGAGCTACGTTTGCTCTAAACATGGGGTTGGACAAAGTAATTTTTAAACCTATATCAAAAGGATATAGAAAGTTACCTTCTCCTATTAGAAATGGAACTAGCAATGCTTTAAGCAATTTATCGAATTTAATTACAATTCCAAATAATATACTGCAAGGAGATTTTGGGTCAGCCGCTAATAACAGTGCAAGACTTATAATAAATACTACGATTGGTATCGCGGGTATTTTTGATCCAGCTAATTCATTCGGATTTGAAAAAAGAGAAAAAGAGGATTTTGGACAATCGCTTGGAGTGATGGGAGTTGGGGAAGGTTGTTATTTGGTTTTGCCAGTACTAGGTCCATCTACAGTTAGGGATACGTTAGGATCTTTAGTTGCAATGAATGGCGGAGATGTATGGCACAATATTACAGTTAGAGATGATGAGGAATATGTTAAAGAGTTTAAGGAGTCAGACTATTGGGTTTCAAGAGTTACATCAGGCGTAGATTTTAGAGCTAAAAACTTAGAAGCTTTTGATGCCATGGAAAAAAATTCAGTAGATCTTTACGCTACGGTAAGAAGTTTATACTTACAAGATAGAGAGAGGAAAATAAAAAATTCTAGAAATAAAACAGAAGCCATGGATGATGGCGACTGGGATACTCTTGAAAATCAATAAAAATTTTAGGTATGAAGATTTTAAAGAAAGTTTTTTTTTCTATAATTATTCTATTAATTTTTTCAAATAATTCTTGGGCAAAAAGTGCTTCGGAATTTATTAGTACATTGACTAATGAGGCTTCTATTATTTTGTCGAGTAAGCTCTCAGATGATGAAAAAATTATAAGGCTTAAAGAAATTGGAGAAAAATCAGTTGATATCGTCGGCGTCGGTTTCTACACATTAGGTAAACACAGAAAAAACCTCACAGATAGTCAAAAAGAACAATATAAGGAACTTTTTAGAAATTATTTTTTAAAAAGTTTTTCAGGTCGTTTAGTTGGATATACTGATGCTAAAATAACTGTCTTATCTGAAGAGATTAAAAACGAAAAATATACAATTGTATACTCAAAATTAATTGGTACTTCTGATAGACCAGAAGTCAAAATAGATTGGAGAGTTTATACAAAAGATCCTGAAAATCCTTTAATAAGAGATTTAGTAATTGAAGGATTGAGTTTAGCTAGAACTCAAAAAGAAGAATTTAATTCTATAATTGTTAACAATGATAATGATATTGAAGCCTTATTTCAAAATTTAAATAAATTCCTTGATAATTAATAATTCCTTTTTTTTTTGATTTTATAGATTTAATTTTATTAAAACATATTATTGTTTATTATAAGATTTTAAAATATGAGTGAATTTACAATAGTAATTCCTGTTTATAATGAAGCAAAAAATTTAAAAATTCTTATTCCAAAGATTTACAAAGAACTAAAGAATAGAAAATTTGAACTCATAATCGTAGATGATAATTCAAACGATATGACTCATGAAATTTTGAAAAGATTTAAAAAAAAGAATTTTAGGCACATAATTAGAAAAAAAGGAAGGGATTTGTCCAAATCCTGCATAGAAGGTTTTAAAAAAGCAAGATTTAAAAGCATAATTGTAATGGACGGTGATTTACAACATAAACCTAGTGATATAAAAAAAATTTTGTATAAATTTTCCAGGGATAATCCAGATTTTGTTGTTGGTACGCGCGATTTATTTAAGAAAAAAAAACATAACCTTAATTTTTTAAGGCTTTTCGCATCAAGGATGCTAATATTACTAGTAAATTTTTTATTAGGTAGAAAAACCTCAGACCCAATGAGTGGTTTTTTTATGTTCAAAAAAGAGGTTTTTACTAAATCTCAAAAAAAATTGATCAAAAAAGGCTATAAAATATTGTTAGATCTAATTTACGTTAAAAATCAAAGATTTAAGATCGTTGATGTTAATATAAATTTTGACAGCAGAATTAAAGGTAAAAGTAAAATGAGTTTAAAAATTTTAATAGATCTAGTATCAATGATTTTAAAAAAATTTTATTCAAAAATTTTATTTTAATTGGTGGGCCCGCCAGGACTCGAACCTGGGACCAATACATTATGAGTGTACTGCTCTAACCAACTGAGCTACAGGCCCTAAAAAAGGCTATTATTTATTTATATTAATAAACTTACTCTTACAAGTATAAAAAATAAATTGATTTAATTTTTAATAATAAATTTAATAGCGACCTGTGGGTGGAATGTTATATCTATAAAGTCTCTGTTAATTAAGTAAGGCAAAATATATAACTCACAATTTTGATCAATAAACCCGAAATTGAAATTTACATGCTCGCATTTTTGAAATTTTACCTTAGTTGTAGTGTTATCTCTAAATTTTAGATCAATTGTTTGTGTCCCCTCATAAAGTCTTTTGTTATTAAGTACATTTTCCATTTTGTAAATTCCAAATCCACCAAAAGCAGAATAAACATTAATTGGGTCTTGATTAATGTTAAATGAGTAAGTTTTTTTTTTTATGTAGTTGTCATTTACTTCCTCTAAAATTTTAGGACTAGTTTGATCAATAGGATAAAGTTTGGTGCATATATTCTGAAGGATTTCTGCCCAAAAGTCGTTTTTACAATATTTTTCATCTCTTAAGGCCCACATATCGTAATAAGTGCCCAATTGATTTGCAAAAATACCAGCAATATTTTTTTTTGAAAATAAAAACTCTAAAGATTTTGAAATATTTTCGTTATTTATTCTATATTCTCCAGTATCATCACAATCTAAGATTACCAATAAGTCACAATTACGAAGGTCGGGCTCACTTTTAATTTTTTCAATAATTTTATTTCTAGCTCTTTCTAACCTTTCACCCCTTGTTTTATATTGATCTAAATTATCATCAAACAAGTAATAACAATTTGGATTTTTTTTTGATTTTAATATTTCTCTAGTTCTATCTTTTGAGCCATTTTCAACAATTATTTGATAACTCTTTTCAAAAAGTGAAGTATAATAATTTATATTACTTAGTGTTTTTTCTAAGTATTTTTCACAATCTCTTGCACATCCCGCAAAAACTACTTTTTTATTTTTAAAATCGTTGTTAAGCATATTAATGTTTAATTCATTTACCCAATTATTAAGTTGATTTAAAAATTGGTGGGCCGTGTTGGTTACGCTCCAACTACCCCTGCAATGTCAATGCAGTACTCTACTATTGAGCTAACGGCCCGAAATTGAATCTAAATATTTATTTCATTTTTTTGAAAAAATATTAGTTTCTTTATTTACTGCATACATTAACGAAAAATTTATCATAAATAAAGTTATATTGAAATTATTAAAAAAAGCACCACTCGGCAATAATGGAACAAAGTTAACTAATAAATAAACCAGACAACCAGCTTGGACATAGTTTCTGCTGTCAACTATTTTTCTTATTATTCGAAACATTAGATAGAAAATTATTGAAATTATTATTGTTGTTCCAATAATTCCATGTTCAGATAACATTTCTATATAAACTTGATGAGGATGAGTTAAGCACCAATATTCTTTATGGATGGAAATTTTTTTAGCATTACATGTCTCGACCCTATAATTCTTATTTCCTACACCAAGCCAAGGATTATTTTTAAAGACATGTATTCCTGACTTATAAAGTTTAAAATATGAATTATTTTCAAAAAAATATTCTCTTTTATCTTTTGTCTTTATTAAGTTATAAAATTGGTCAACATATCTAAATTTGGCGTAATCCGAAAAACTTATTGTCAGAAAGAAAATTACAAAGATGGATAAAATAATTAGAATTTTATTTTTTAATTCAACAAAATCTATTATAGAAATAAAAATTAAAAATCCGATTAAAGCTTTCAAGCCATTTGATCTTTCACCTGTCAATATTATTCCAACCAAGCTAATTAAGACAATAAAAAAACCAAATATTTTTAAAATCTTTTTTGGTTTTAAGTAATTGAAAATGTAGCCTGACACTATAAAACAAAACCCAGTTAAATATGCGCCAACTATAGGTTCAGTTCTAAAAAAACTTAAAACCCTATCAGGATTAAGTTGTGGAATTCCATCAATTTCTGATCTTCCAAATCCAAGTATGTTACTACCTGTAAATCTCTCAATATATACATCCATTAAAACTACAAAAAAAATTGTTGCCCAAATTTTTAAGATATTAAAGTTTTTTTCATTAATAAAAAAAGTATAATTCACTATTAAAAAAAAGAGAATAAATCTTACGAATCCAAAGTTTCTATAAATTCCCGATGTTATATCAACTGAAACTAATGAATTAAATATTAAATAAAAGTATAAAATTACTAAAAAGAATATCGGTTTAAAATCATTTATCTCAATATTACTTTTGGAAAAATAAATTAATACAAAGCACAAGCCAAGTAAAACAGTATTGATCAATGAAAAACTCGAGCCAATTATTATTGAAATAGGTAAAATAGAAAATAATATTATTGGTAAACTAATTTTTATGTTGTCTGCAAATTTCATTTAAATCCTGTACACGCTATTCTTTTTGATTTATGAACTGTATTAAGATCCTCCTTAATTATTTTAATATTTTCAAAAATATTTTCAAAAAATTTAGGTCTTATGGTATCAAATATCAATATGGACTCTTTTTTCATCACTTTTTTAAGATAATCTGAATATATTTGAAAATCATAATGATAATCTAATGAATAGATGGAAAATATTACATCAAACTTATTTGTTGGAAAATTTTTTTTATCAGAGTCGAATATTTTATATCGTTCTTTTGATATTTCATTACTTTTGAGAAAAAAATTTAGTTGGTTTAAGTTATTGTATGCCTCTCTATTTAAATTGTCCCAACCATATTTTACCTTGCTAGATACATAGTCTTTTTCTATAAAAGAAATATGTGAATTAGTTATAGATCTAAGAATTAAAAGCTCTAAACCACCAATACCACCACCAATACTTAAAAAAAATTTTTTTCCTATGATAAACTTATTAATGGTATTTAATTCTTTTATCATTACATCCAAATAATTTTCTGAAATCTTTTGGACATCAATTAAATATTTTGAAAAAAATTTTGAAAATAAGTATCTTCCAAATATTTTTCTTACTTTTTTCAATTTATCATCAGCGAGTTCTATTCTTTGTAACAATGCAAGTTGTGCTAAATTCCTATTTAAATTAAAAGTTTTCATCTATCTGCTATTTAAAATATAATTTAGCTTTTTATAATGATTGAACATTGTAAAATTCGAACATTTTTTTTTCGCTAATATTTTTTTTTCTAAAATAGTTGCATCATTCAATTTTTTAAACTCTATGAGTTTTTTACATAATTCATTTTTTTCATTATTGTTGAAAATTAAACCCCCTAAACCATTAGCTAAAAACTCCTCAGGCCCATTTTTACAATTACTTGAAATAATAAAATTATTACAAAAAGAGGCCTCAACCATTACAAATCCTACCTCCTCCCAAAGTGAGGAGAGAATAAAGCACTTAGAATTTTTCATAATATGATAAATATTTTCTGTATAATTTTGTAATTTTATATGATTGGATAAATTTAATTTTATTATCTCTTCTTGCATTTTTTTTTTAAGTTCACCTTTTCCAACAATAAATAACTTTTCGTCTGGGTGTAACTTCGCAAATTTTCCAAATTCTCTTATCAAATA
>CACDEB010000008.1 GCA_902551755.1 uncultured Pelagibacteraceae bacterium | reverse complement strand
ATCAACGAAATAGAAGTTGAGTTAAAGAAATTAGCTAATTTGATAGTTTCCTTTAAGAAAATAATAAATTCTAGAAAAGAACTTTTAAAAGTTATTAGTAATGAATTGAATGAAATAAAAGAAAAATATTCAGTTGAACGAAGAACAAAAATAATAGATGCGGTTCTTAATTATGATATAGAAGAGACTATTCAAAAACAATCTGTATTAATAACGGTTACTTTACAAGGGTATATAAAAAGAGGTGCACTTGATATTGTTAAAAAACAAAAAAGAGGTGGTAAGGGAAAATCTGGAATTAAAACTAGAGATGAAGACTCTGTGGTTCAAACTTTATCTGTAAATACACATACCTCTGTCCTTTTTTTCTCAACTCAGGGTATGGTTTATAAACTTAAAGCATGGAAAATACCTGAAGGATCGGCTAGCTCTAGAGGAAAATCTTTATATAATATTTTACCATTGAAAAACCATCAATCAATAAGTTCTATTATGCCACTACCTGAAGAAAAATCTGAATTTAAAGATTTAAATATTATTTTTGCAACAGCAAAAGGAAAAATAAGGAAAAATAGTTTAGAAGATTTTTTAAATATAAATACAGCCGGTAAAATTGCAATGAAGCTAGATAACGACGATAAGATTATAGGTGTTAAAATTTGTAAAGAAAATCAAGACATAATGCTTAGTTCACTAAATGGTAAATGTATTAGATTTGAGTCAAAAAAATTAAGATTATTTAAAGGTAGATCTTCTAAAGGTATCAAAGGAATTAATTTGGGTGATAAAGATAAAATTGTATCCTTATCAATAATAGAAAAAATAGAAAAAAAATCTAATAAAAATGACAAAGTTGAGGGCAAATATATTCTTTCAATAACTGAGAATGGTTTTGGTAAAAGAACAAATGACAAAGAATTTAGAACAACAAATAGGGGCGGAAAAGGAATTATTGGTATAGTAAACTCATCGAGGAATGGAAATATTGCATCTTCTTTCCCAGTTTTTGATGGCGACGAAATATTGATATCTACTAATAAAGGGAGAGTTATAAGGGTGGCAGTAAAGGAAATTAGAACTGCAGGAAGAAATACTCAAGGGGTACGAATTATTAAGTTATCTGGCGATGAAAAAGTTGTTTCAGCAATTAAAATTGATGATAACTTAATATAATGAAAAAAGCTATATACCCCGGAACTTTTGACCCAATTACATTTGGACATATAGATCTGATTAAAAAGTCTTTAAATATTTTTGATAAAGTGATTGTTGCCGTATCTGACGGAAATACAAAAAATTATCTTTTTAACGCAGAGGAAAGAGAACACTTAATTAAAAAAGCTCTTTTTAGTGATTTAAAATTTAGTAAAAAAAAAATAGTTGTTACATCATTTAAAACTTTAACCACTGTTTTTTGCAGAAAGATGAAATCAAATGTTATTATTAGAGGTTTACGCGCTACTTCCGATTTTGAATATGAATTTCAATTAGCAGGAATGAATAAAAAATTAAATAAATTGGTTGAAACTGTTTTTTTAATGTCAGACCCAGAAAATCAAATTATTTCATCCAAATTTGTTAAAGAAATTATTGAATTAAAAGGTGACATAAGAAAATTTACCACTAAAACAGTAATTAAATCTTTAAAAAATAAATTTTATGAATAAAATAATTTTTTTAATATTATTTTTAATTATTACTTTTAACGCAAACGCAGAGGAAAATATGATGATACTTAAATTAAAAGATGGGGATGTGAAAATAGAACTATTCGAAGACAAAGCACCAAATCATGTAAAAAGAATAAAGGAATTAGCTAACAAAGGTCTTTATGATAATGTTGTATTTCACAGAGTAATAGATGGGTTTATGGCTCAGGTAGGTGATGTCCAATTTGGTAACTCATCATCAGATAATTTTGATTTAAATCGCGCTGGTACAGGAGGCTCTGATTTACCAAATCTAAAAGCTGAATTTAATGATATTCCTCATGTAAAAGGTATTTTATCTATGGCAAGATCCTCTGATCCGAACAGTGCAAATAGTCAATTCTTTATATGTTTTGAAGATGCCCCGCATCTGGATAGACAATACACAGTTTTTGGAAGAGTTGTAGAAGGGATGGAATTTGTAGATAAGATTAAAAGAGGCGATGGACCAAATGGTTCAGTTTCAAACCCTGACAAGATAATTAGTTTCAAATCTTTATAAATTGAGTTTAAAAAATTTTTCTTTTAAAGTAAAAAATAAAGATAAATTTTCCCGAACAGGAACAATTGTTACTTCTAGAGGTAACATTGATACCCCTGTTTTTATGCCTGTTGGAACTCAAGCCACAGTAAAAGCTACTTTTGTAGACGACTTGATAAAAGCTGGAAGTCAAATAATTTTATCTAATACATATCATTTAATGATAAGACCTGGAGAAGAAAGAGTAGCTCTTCAAGGAGGACTGCACGAATTTATGAATTGTCCATTACCGATTTTAACTGATTCAGGTGGTTACCAAGTTATGTCTCTTTCAAAATTAAATAAAATCGATAAAGAGAAAGGCGCTATATTTAATTCCCACGTTGATGGAAAGGAATATATACTTAGTCCAGAAGAAAGTATAAGAATTCAAAAAAAACTTAATTCAGACATCGTCATGGTTATGGACGAATGTCCAAAAAAAACAACAGATAGAAAAATTATTGAAGACTCTTTAAATTTATCAACAGAGTGGGCTTTAAGATCAAAAAATTCTTTTGGAAAAAATCCTCACAAGGGTCTTTTTGGAATAGTGCAAGGTGGATTATTTGATGATTTAAGAAAAAAATCACTTAATGATTTAATAAAAATTGGGTTTGATGGATATGCCTTAGGTGGTTTAGCTGTTGGAGATACACAAAGTGAAATGTTTAAGGTATTAGACGGTATAAAAAATCACTTACCTGAAGATAAACCAAGATATTTAATGGGTGTTGGAACACCTTCTGATATCCTAGGAGCAGTAAAAAGAGGGGTTGATATGTTTGATTGTGTATTACCCTCTAGATCTGGAAGAACTGGTTTAGCTTTTACGTGGAATGGACCTATAAATATTAAAAATGCCAAGTATCAGAATGATACTAAACCCATTGATGAAAAATGTGAAAAATTCAACTTAAATAAGTATTCAAAAAACTACTTAAATCACTTATTCAATACTAACGAAATACTGGCCTCAATGCTTTTAACACTCCATAATATAAATTTTTATCATGAGCTTATGAATGAAATAAGAATTAACATAAATAATGGAACTTTTGACCAGTTTTTTGATGAATACATTGCTAAATTGTAATTATAACATATTGATTATTTGAAAAAAAAAACTATAAGAATTTTACTTTGGGCCGTTAGCTCAGTTGGTAGAGCAATTCCCTTTTAAGGAATGGGTCGTTGGTTCGAGTCCAACACGGCTCACCATTAAGTTTTTATTGGTGGATAATCTATAATAATTTCATTCATCCAACCGTCAAGATTTTCTATTCTTTTCTGAGAAGATGGATGGGTATTCATAAACTCTGGAGGTTCTTTACCTTTATTAATTTCTTTCATTCGTTCCCAAAATTTTGTTGTTTCTCTAATATCATAACCAGATAAAGATGAAAAAATAAGACCAAGATAATCTGCCTCAGTTTCCTGTTTTCTCGTAAATGGGTTCATAATGCCAATTTGTTGTAATAAACCAACAGTGTCCATACCAGTTGCTCTATTTACTTGTGAAAGTTTTCCTCCTGAAAATATATCAATGAGCTGAGTGCCTGTTTGAAGTACTACACTACGACTAGCTCTTTCAACAGAATGTTTTGCAACTGCATGAGCAATCTCGTGACCCATCACTGCAGCCAATGCATTTGTATTTTTAGTCACCTCTAGCATTCCACTATAAACAGCAATTTTACCTCCGGGCATACACCATGCATTTTTAACTTTTTTATTATCAATTAGTATATATTCCCATTGAAAATTCACTGTTGGATCTTTAATGTTATTTAGATAAAAATATTCACTGATTGCATATTCCATTTTTTTTCCAATTTCTTTAATTTCTCTCAAATTACGTCCATCAGTAATTAATTTTTCTTTTTTTTTTACTTTTTCGTAAATTTGTGCTGCTTGTGCATTTAGTTTTGCCTCCGGTATTAAGTTAAGCTGTTTTCTGTCAGTAATTGGCACTGATGCACATGAACTAATAATATAACTGCATCCACAACAGCCGACAATATTTAGGAATTTTCTTCTATTCATTTAAATTAAATTAAGTATTATGTTTTAATAGTTTTTTTATGAATTTAAACAATAAAATATTAGTTTTTTTATTCATAATTGCTTTATGTTTTGTAATATATTCATCTTATAATTAATGAAAAAAAAGTCATCAATAACTTCAAAACTAAGGAATGCTTTTATAGCTGGAATTGTAGTTTTAGTTCCAATTGGTTTTACTTTGTATCTTACTTTATTTTTAATAAAGATATCCTCAAAATTGATTCCTAATGAAATAAATCCAAATAACTATCTACCTTTTTCTATACCAGGGCTTGAAATTTTATTATCTGTTATTTTTATCACGATAGTAGGCGGTATTTCATTATCGTTTTTTGGTAAAAAAATTTTAAATTTAATTAATGACCTTTTTAAAAGAATTCCAATTTTAAGAACTATTTATTCAGCGATTGGTCAAATGACAGAGAGCTTTACTAATAAATCAGATAATAAAAAAAGTGTTGTTTTAATTGAATATCCTAAAAAAGGGTCGTGGGCTGTTGGATTCGCTACTAAAGAAAATAAAGGTGAAATAAGTAAAAAAACCAATAAAGAATTAATAAACGTTTTTGTTCCAACAACACCAAATCCGACAAGTGGTTTTTTATTAATGTTTCCAAAAGATGAAGTTATTTTTCTTGATATGACTTTTGAAGAAGCATCAAAATTTATTGTATCTGCTGGAACCTCAGATCCAATAGGTAATTAAACAATATCATTTAAAATATCAGCTCTATCATAAAGTTTTAACAAAGATTTAAATTTATCTAAATCGATATTGTCATTCTCAATTTTTTTAACTTCCTTTTCAGCTAATAAAAAAAGATCCTCATTTAAAACAGGATCAGCTAGTCGAAAGCTTTGAATTCCACTTTGTTTAAAACCTAGTAAATCACCATAACCTCTTAATTTCATATCTTCTTCTGATATTTTAAACCCATCATTATTTTCTTTTAAAATATTTATTCGTTTTCGAGCATTTTTACTTAAATTCTTTTTAAACATTAAAATACAGAATGACTCTTTATTACCTCTACCAACTCTTCCCCTAAGTTGATGAAGTTGAGATAATCCAAATTTGTTTGAATTTTCTATTATGATCACATTTGCATTTGGAAAATCAATACCGACTTCAATAACTGTTGTTGAGATTAGAATATCAATTTTTCTGTTTAAAAACTTATTTAATATTTTATCTTTTTCAGCTTTATCAAGTGAACCATGTAAAAGACCAGCTCTATCTTTAAAAATTTTTTGAAGACCTTTGTATCTTTCGACTGCCGATTGATGATCAATTTTTTTAGATTCCTCGATTAATGGGCAAACCCAAAAAATTTGATTACCTTTCTTAATTTGATTTTTTGTAAAATCAATTATTTCATTAAGTTTTGTATCAACCTTACTGTAAGTTTTAACTGGTTTTCTGTTTTTAGGTTTTTGTTTAATTATAGTAACATCCATATCTCCAAATACAGTCATAATCATAGTTCTTGGTATAGGAGTTGCCGACATTACTAATACATCGCAATTTTTACCCCCTTTATCTGATAATTTTTTTCGTTGTTTAACACCAAATTTATGTTGTTCGTCAATAACGATAAGTCCAAGTTTTTTATATTTTATTTTTTCTTGAAAAACTGAATGGGTTCCAAAAAGTATTTTAATTTTGTTAGTCTCTAAGTCATTAATTATTTTTTTCCTCTCAGAATAATTAGTTTTAGAAGTTAAAAAACCTATTTTCATTTTTTCTTTTATTAAAGATTGGGCTAATTTGTAGTGTTGATATGCTAAAATCTCAGTAGGCGCCATAAAAGCAACCTGATAACCGCTATTAACAACATTTAGGCAGGAAATTAATGCCACAATGGTTTTACCACTTCCAACATCTCCCTGTAAAAGTCTGAACATTTTTTCTTCAGATTTTAAATCATTGTTTATCTCATTTAATGCATTTGTTTGATCGGAGGTAAGCTCATAACTCAAATCTTTTTTTATATTGTTTGAAAAATCTTCATTAAAATTTTTTTTTTCTTTTTTAAACTTTTTAATAGTTTTTCTTATTTTTGAGTTAATTAAAAAGGTAGAGAGAATTTCATCAAAAATTAATCTTTTTAAAAAATTACCTTTTTTGTTAATATTATTAGGATCATGAAGTTCTAAAACTGCTTTTTTCCAAGAAATATTACCAAATTTTTTTAGAGTTTCTTTATCCAGCCATTCATCTAAATTTGGTACATTTTTAAGCACTTCATGAATGATTTTGTTATAAAGTTTGTTATTAAGGCCCTCAGTTAAACTATAACTTTTATCAATTTTTTTAACAGAATTAGGATCCTCAGATAAATGAGTAGGGTTTGTTATTTGATATTTCTTATTATAATAACCAATCTTACCACTGATAGTTACTTTTGAGTTCAATGGGAGTATTTTTCTAATATATCCCTCATAACTATTAAAAAAGATGCAATCTAGCTTTCCAGATTCATCTTCACACATTACTTTGTTAGGCAAGTTTCTGATACGTGGAAAGTTATATTTTTTTACAACAACTGTTACAGTTTGTATTTTTCCAACCTGTAATTCATTAATTGGATAAACATTTGATCTATCCACAAAATCTCTAGGCAAATTCCACAGAAGATCAAATATTGTGTTAATATTCTTTTTTCTAAATAATTTTCCTATTTTGGTTCCTAT
Source organism: uncultured Pelagibacteraceae bacterium (assembly GCA_902551755.1). GTDB lineage: Bacteria > Pseudomonadota > Alphaproteobacteria > Pelagibacterales > Pelagibacteraceae > Pelagibacter. Next base: position 6,825 of record CACDEB010000008.1, on the reverse strand, counting down.
ACCTTTTATGGTACTTATATCGGATAGCAAATATTCATATGAAGACATAGTTTAGTTATAATATCATGACTTTTAATAAAGAAGATCTTAAAAACAAAATTATATACAGGGCTTCCTATAGAGGTACAAAAGAAATGGATATACTCATGACAGCTTTTGTAAAATCGTTAATTAATGATTTGGATGAGAATTTCCTAAAAACTCTAGACTCATTTGTTAATATGGATGATGAAACATTGATTTCTATTAAAAAGAAAGAATCTTTAATCAATTATAAAGATGAAAAAATTTTACACATTATTGATAAATTTCAAAAATTTAAATAATGGCGGAGAGACTGGGATTCGAACCCAGGAAAGAGTTGCCCCTTTGCCGGTTTTCAAGACCGGTGCTTTCAACCGCTCAGCCATCTCTCCGATTGCCTGTATTTATGCGACTTATAGAATCTTTTCAACTTAAAAGACATACTAAAAAAAATTTTTTTTACTTGGCCTATAAGTTTTGAATAAGTATAATATTAATATGAAATTAGGAAAAGTAGTTTCAACAACGATAGTTGCAACATCATTATCTATATCTGTCTCTTTAGCAGATACATTATCAGTTTACGGAAATACTATTTACGGATCTGATGGTAGTACTTGGTCGACATATGGTAATACAACTTATGGATCTGACGGTAGTACTTGGTCGACATATGGTAATACAACTTATGGATCTGACGGTAGTACTTGGTCGACATATGGTAATACAACTTACGGATCTGGTGGTAATACTTTTTCGACATATGGCAATACAACTTACGGATCTGACGGTAGTACTTGGTCTGTATATGGTAATACAGCATACGGAAATTAATTTTAAACTAGATTGACTAAAGAAATCACTATTGGATGGACTATTTCAACCAATAATCATAAAATAATTTTTAGTAATCCTAAGAAAGCAATACCTAATAAAGATAAATCAATAAATGGAAAAGGTTATCTAGGATGTCCTGCTGTAAGGTCCTATTTGGATAACCATTTTTATGTATCTTCTCCTTATTCAATTAAATTAAGATTTAAAGAATATGCAGAAAGATTTGAAATTTATCCAGTTTATCCATTTACATCAATAAATGAAAACTTAATCAAAAATATATTATTTGTTGAACATCCTAGTAGTTGGAGAGAAAAGTATTTGATTACTATTCAAATGCCATCACCATATGTTTTTTTTTCTGATACTTTAGTATATCTGGAACAATCGCACCCACTCTTAATGAAACAAACCACTTTAAACTGGAGAGTTATTCCTGGAAATTTTGACATTTATTCATGGCAAAGACCATTAAACTGGGCATTTGAATGGGATACCAGACTTGGTGATTTAATAATTAGTGAAGGAGATCCATTATATACAGTTAAATTTTATTTAGAAGAAAATCAAAAAGGTGCAAGAGTTAATCTTAAAAAATATGAAATGAATGATAAAATACAAAGGAGATTATCACTTACTCATGGAATTACTAAAGTTAAAAAAGGAATAAATCCCTTAATTACAAAAGCTCGAATTGAAAGAAAGAAAATAAGATTATTAAAATAATTTATGCAAAAAAAAAGTAAATACATTGTTGATGAAATTATTCACAAATTTGATACCAAAGAAAACAGCTATTTTTCTTTTGGATCAATTACAGGAGAAATAGATAAAAATGGTAAAGATCTGCTTGAACCAACTGTAACACTAATAATACCTAAATCAAAAGTTTCTTTAATATTTAATCAGTTTAAAACTGCAATTAATTATGTTGAGGAAGATCTTAGAAAAAAAAATAATTTAAACGATGAAAAATTAGGCAAACCTTTAATTTTTCCAAAATAAATCAGTTAAATTAAATAAGCAATATCTTAATTTTTTTTGTATAAGTTTCGTACTAGTTTAATTAGAGTTTTATAGTTGAGGTAAGCCAAAAATGATGCATTTTTATGAATCTAAAAGAATTTAATAAAGGAATTTTATTTAGTAGCTTAGGATCGTTTTGGTGGGGTGCTATTGGAGTAATCTACTTTAGTTATTTTTCTTTTATTGGTCATATAGAGCTAGTAATCCATAGATGTATTTGGACTGCAGTCATGCTTATTATTACTACTCAATTTTTTTCAAAATGGAATGTTTTTTTCAAAATTTTAAAAAATAAAAAAAAACTTTTAGTCCTTTTTTTCTCTGGATTATTAATATTTATTAATTGGGCAGTTTGGATCTATGCTGTATCCAATGACCAAATCATTGATGCATCTTTTGGATATTTTATAATGCCAATTGTAAGTGTTTTATGTGGAAATATTTTTTTTAGAGAAAAAATAAGTTTTAAAAGTAAAATTTCTATTTTTCTTGTTTGTGTTGCTATTTTTATTCTACTCAGAAATTTTAATAATGTTCCTTGGGTTGGTCTTATAGTAGCTTTCTCGTGGGCTTTTTACAATGTTTTAAGAAAATTAATAAATGTCGATACAGACATTGGTTTATTAATAGAGAGTTTATACATACTGCCCATGTCTTTGATTGTTTTTTATTTTATTTTTAAAAATGGTCAAAACGATTTTTCTTTAGAAAATTTAAATTTGATGTTTATGCTTTTATTAGCAGGACCAATGACAGTAATTCCTTTGTTCCTTTATGTAAGAGGAGTTGAACTTTCTGGTTTAGGACCTAGTGGAATGATATTCTATATCACGCCAACTCTTCAGTTCCTTTTGGGTTATTTCTACTATAATGAGCTTTTTTCTTACGAAAAATTCTTTAGTTTTACTATTATATGGATTGCTGTAATAATTTATCTAAAAGATTTATATGAAAAATACTAACCTTATTCTTTTAATACTAATATCTCTTATAAATTTCAAAACTGTCATTGCAGATGAATCTTTTAATCAATGGTTGGATAGCTTCAAGATTAGAGCTGTTAAATCAGGAGTAAGCAAAGAAACAGTTGATCTTGTAATGGATAAAGCAATTTTTTTACCTAAGGTCATTGAATACGACAGATACCAACCTGAATTTTATGAAGACACCAAAACTTATGTTGGGAAGAGATCAAATAAAAAAAAGGTAGTTAAGGGTAAAAGAATATATAAAAAAAATTCTAAACTTATAGAAAAAGTCGATCAGGAATTTTTAGTAGAAAAAGAACTTTTACTTGCTTTAATGGGCATTGAGACAAACTTTGGTACTTACCTGGGTAAAATGGATATCATATCGTCTCTTGCAACTTTAAGCTATGACAAGAGAAGAAGTGAATTTTTTTCTAAAGAACTAATTACAGCATTAAGATTAATTGATAATAAAAAAATCAACAAAGATATTTTATATGGATCATGGGCTGGTGCATTCGGAAATTTTCAGTTTATGCCGTCAACTATTTCTAACTATGCAATTGATTATAATCAAAATAGTGTAATTGAACTAAAAAATGTAGAAGACTCATTTGCCTCTGCAGCTAATTATATGAAAAAAATAGGTTGGAAAAAGAACAACCATTGTTTTTATCGTGTTGAATTAAAGGATAATATTCCTTCTAAATTTTTAAATTCATCAGCAAGAAATATTAAACATAAAAAAAATTTCAAATTTTACAAAAAATTTATTAAGAACGATCTATCTGATATTGTAAATGATAAAGAAAAAGTCGCTATAATTACACCAGATGTAGATATTATTCCTGGAAGTCAAACTCTTAATCCAGCCTATATTGTTTTCTCTAATTATGAAAAAATTTTAAAGTGGAATAGGTCATTAAGATTTGCTTTAGCTGTTTGCACTTTGAAGGATAAATTTAAAGATGAATTATAAAAATTTATTGTTGATCTTGTTTTTTTTGACAAGTTGTACAGTTCAAAGTACTCAATATAGTGAAAATATATTTTCAAATAGAGGATTTGTTCTTTTATACGATGAATCTTTAATTGAAAAAAAATTACTAAGGAAACCCCTTGATGATAGAAGCCTTGAGATAGTCCATAATACTCTATCAAAAGGTACAAAAGTGAGAATTATTAATCTCTTAAATAACAAAAGTACAAATGCAATAGTGAAAACAAAAAATAAAAATCTTTTTTTTTATAATTCAATTTTTTCAAAAAGAATTTTTGACGAGCTCGACATTTCACTAAAAGAACCGTATGTGGAAATTAGTAAAATTCGAGAAAATAAAACTTTTATTGCCAAAAAATCAAAAACTTTTGATGAAGAAAAAAAAGTTGCTAATAAAGCTCCAGTTAAGTCAATAAGTATAAATGAAATCGGTACACCTAAATCAAATGAATTAGATGATAGAAGATCTTTCAATTATTCAATAAAAATAACAGAGTTTTATTTTTTAAAAAATGCCAAAGACCTCAAAAAAAGAATCGAAAATGAGACCTCACTTAAAAATATCAATATAATTTCAATAAATGACACTAAGCACCAAGTATTATTGGGCCCTTATTCTAATATTAATACTCTACAATCAGCTTATAATAGTATAAATAATTTAAATTTTGAAAATATTGAATTAATTAGAAATGATTAAAAAATTTATTATAATTTTTAATTTACTTTTTGCTTTTTTAGCTGTGCCCTCTAAGGCAGCCTTTGATATAAATGCTAGAACTGCTATTTTACAAGATTTTCTATCTGGAGAGATACTTTTTGAAAAAGAAGTAGACAGCGTTATTTATCCAGCTTCAATGACGAAAATTATGACATCAATTGTAGTGTTTGATTTATTAAAGAGCGGAGATCTTTCTCTTGATGATAAGGTAATGGTATCTGAGAATGCTTGGAGACTGTCTCAATCTGGATATTCATCAATGTTTATTATGGTTGGAGATGAAGTGAGTGTGGAAGATCTGTTAAAAGGAATAATAATTGCATCAGGTAATGATGCTTGCGTTGCATTAGCCGAGGGTGTTGCGGGTACTGAAGAGGAATTTGCTATTTTGATGAATGCAAAAGCATCTGAAATTGGAATGATTAATACAAATTTTTCAAATTCATCAGGCATTAATGATCCTGATAATTATTCTACAGTTAAGGATATTTTAATAATGTCTAATTATCTCATTAAAAATTATCCTGTTTATTATGAATATTTTAAGGAGAAAGAATTTACATGGGATAGAACTGGCGGAGATCCAATTACACAAGGTAATAGAAATCCTCTACTTTACAAAAATTTAGGAGCCGACGGTATTAAAACTGGTTATTTAGCTGTAGAAAAATATTCTTTAGCAAGCTCAGTACAAAGAGGAGAAAGAAGACTTATTGCAGTTGGAAGTGGTTTTGAAACTAAAAATGAAAGATCTAGACAATCAACCCGATTATTAACTTGGGGTTTGACAAATTTTGATACAGTTGAAATTGCAAAAAAAGATGAAAATTTTATAGATTTAGATGTTTGGCTTGGAAAAAAAGATATTGTTGGTGGTTATGTCAAAGAAGATATCTACAAAACTTTTCCAAAAGCTAGGAAAAAATTCTTGTCAGCAATTGTTGAATATAATGGTCCTATTAAAGCACCTATCAAAAAAGACCAAGAAATTGGCTTATTAAAGATTTCTTACAAAGGGGATTTAATTGATGAGTACCCAGTTTATGCAGTTGAAAAAGTAAAAAGAGTAAACATTTTCTCTAGAATAATTCACTCTATAAATTATTTGATATGGGGCGATGTATAATAAAGTCATTGTTTTCGAAGGTATTGATGGATCGGGAAAAAGCTTTCATTTAAATGCTGCATCAAATTATTTAAAAAAGAAAAAAATAAAACATATTAGACTTAGAGAGCCAGGTGGTTCTAAAAATTCAGAAAAATTAAGAAAATTGTTGTTGTCAAATAAATCCAATTTTGAAAAAAAAACTGACTTATTTATTTATCTGTCTGCTAGATCTGAAAATTTTTATAAAATAATTAAACCAAATTTAAAAAAAAAAGTAATCCTGATTGATAGATTTGTTGACTCTACGATTGCATATCAACACTATGGTTTTGGCATAAATAGAAATATTATTAATTCGTTAAATAGATTTATATTAGGAAATTTTAAGGTAGATTTTACTTTTCTACATATTGTTAAAAAAAAAGATATTAGCAAAAAGATCAAGACTAAAAAAAATAGATACGACAAATTTAATAAAAATTTTTATCTTAAAGCACAAAATGGTTTTTTAAAATTATCAAATAAGAAAAAAAATTATCTAAAGATCTACTCTAATGAGACAAAAGATAGAAATAAAGAAATTATACAAAAAAAATTAAATTCTTTGATTAAAATAAAATGACACCTTTAACCCAAATTAAGTTGCTATCTTTTAAGGACAATTTTAAAGAATTAGTTAACCTTTCATTGAGAAATAAACTACCAAATAAATTGATTTTCTCTGGTAATAAAGGGATAGGTAAATCCACTTTTGCTTTTCATTTAATAAATTACTTATTCTCACAGGATGAAGAGGGCAGTTATAATCTTGAAAATAATGAGATTAATATTAATAACAAATCTTATAAGCTTGTTTCAAACAATACACATCCAAATTTACTTTTAATAGACATTACTGATAAAAAATTTATAGAAGTTTCAAAAATAAGAGAAATATTGAATTTTTCGTCCAAAACTTCTTTTTCAAATAAAAAAAAAATTGTGCTTATTAACAATGTTGAAAAAATGAATAACAATGCCTCAAATGCTTTACTTAAGGTTTTGGAAGAACCATCAACAAATTTGTTTTTTATTCTAATTCACAATTCTCATAAAAAGCTAATCAGCACCATAAATTCAAGATGTATTAAGTTTAATTTTT
>CACDEB010000007.1 GCA_902551755.1 uncultured Pelagibacteraceae bacterium | reverse complement strand
TATCTATATTTTCAACTGAAACAGATAAACCAATCAATATGTGTGCTCTATCTTCTGCTTTTTTAAGATCAAATTTTGTCTTTTTAACAACAACATCTTCCCTAAATTTTAGAAAGGACTCTAGAAAATCTTTAAGATTACAGTTCTTTGGCTTTCTATCTACTATAGCTAATGTATTAAAACTAAACGAAGACTCTAAAGAGGTGTATTTATAGAGTTGTCTTTTAACTGTTTCGGGTTCTATATTTCTTTTTAAGTCTATAGCTACTCTTATACCTTCTCTATTTGACTCATCTCTTATATCACTAATTCCATCTATTTTTTTATTTCTTATTAATTCAACAATTTTTTCGTTTAAAACAGACTTGTTGATTTGGTATGGGATAGAGTTGATGACTAATCTCTCTTTGCCATTTTTAAGTTGCTCTATTGAAACATCCCCTCTTACTTTAAAAGATCCCCTGCCAGTTTTGTATCCAGTTTTAATAATATCTTTACCAATTATTGTACCGCCTGTGGGAAAATCAGGTCCTGGTATATGTTTCATTAATTCATTTATCTTAATGTCTTTATTATCTATTAGGGCCAAAGTGGCATTTATCACCTCTGAGAGATTGTGTGGCGGAATACTAGTCGCCATTCCAACAGCAATACCTCCGGCACCATTTACCAGTAAATTTGGATATTGAGCTGGCAAAACTTCAGGTTCTTTTTCAGTTTCGTCATAATTACTTTTAAACTCGACAGTGTCTTTATCTATGTCGTCTATTAAATTTTGCGAAATTTTTGCTAATCTAGTTTCTGTGTATCTCATCGCAGCAGGAGGATCACCATCAACAGAGCCAAAATTTCCTTGACCGTCGATCAAAGGCAAGCTCATAGAAAAATCTTGAACCATTCTAACTAATGCATCGTAAACAGCCTGATCACCATGAGGATGATATTTACCAATAACATCTCCTACTATTCTCGCAGACTTTCTGTATTGTTTGCTCCAATCAAAACCACCTTTATGCATTGCATAAATGATTCTTCGATGAACTGGTTTCAAACCATCTCTAATGTCTGGTAAGGCTCTACTAACAATTACGCTCATAGCGTAAGAAAGATAAGATGAGCTCATCTCATCATACATTTCAATGGGTTTAATATTATTCTTTATCTCTGTTTGTGATTTATCCATAAAGATTAATTAAAAAGGAATATCGTCATCTAAATCATTATCAGGTGCTTGAGACATCTCATTCTTATTTTGAGGTGCATTTGCAATTGACGTTGAGGAATTATTTCCCCCAAGCATTGTTAGAGATGAATTATATCCTTGTATTAATATTTCTGTAGAATATTTATCTTGACCAGACTGTTCATCTTTCCATTTTCTAGTGGTCAATTGGCCTTCGACATAAATCTGAGCTCCTTTTTTAAGATATTGTTGAACAACATTTACAAGTCCTTCATTAAATACAACCACACGGTGCCACTCGGTTTTTTCCTTTTTCTCTCCAGTGTTTTTATCTTTCCAAGATTGGCTAGTAGCGAGACTAAGTCTAGCGACATTTTTTCCATTAACCATCTGCTTTATCTCAGGATCTGCACCTAATCTGCCAATTAAAAGTACTTTATTTAAACTTCCAGCCATATTATTTTATATTAATTATATCACAAAAAAGATTTGATTATTAACTTTATTAAGCTAAAGCAAATAAAAAAATGAACAAAAAGATAGTTATTAAGGGCGCAAAAGAACACAATTTAAGGAATATCTCTGTTGAGATTCCTAAAGATAAATTTGTGGTCATAACAGGTTTATCAGGCTCTGGAAAATCCTCATTAGCATTCGATACCATCTATGCTGAAGGACAAAGAAGATACGTTGAAAGTCTTTCAGCTTATGCAAGACAGTTTTTAGATAAGATGAAAAAACCCAAAGTAGATTTTATTGAAGGATTAAGTCCAGCAATTTCAATTGAACAAAAAAATACATCAAAAAATCCAAGATCTACTGTAGCAACAGTTACAGAAATTTATGATTATATGAGAGTTCTTTATGCAAGAATTGGAACACCCTACTCACCTTTTACAGGTAAAGAAATTAAATCACAGACAGTTTCTCAAATTGTCGATAAGATTTTAGAGTTACCAAAAAAATCAACTATTTTTTTATTCGCTCCAATAGTTAGAGGTAGAAAAGGAGAATACAAAAAAGAAATTTTATCATACAAAAAAAGAGGTTTTAGAAAAGTAAAAGTTGACGGCACACTCTATGACATTGATAAAACTCCAGACTTAAATAAAAAATTGAAACACGATATTTATATTTTGGTTGATAGAATTGTTATAAATTCTGATTTAGGAAATAGACTTGCTGAAGGTATAGAAACATCGTTAAATTTAGCAAATGGTCTTTTATTTGTTGAGTATCAAAATGAAACATTGCCTGCTAAATTTAGAAAGACAGAAAAGTTAACATTTTCATCAAAATTTGCATGTCCTGAAAGTGGCTTTACAATCGAAGAAATTGAACCAAGGTTATTTTCTTTCAATAGTCCTTATGGAGCTTGTGAGGAATGTGAGGGTATAGGTATAAAACTCAATGTTGATCCAAATCTAGTTGTCCCTGATGATAAAAAAAGTATTGCACAGGGCGCTATTCAGCCTTGGGCGAAAACAACTACTCTTTATTACGCTCAAACATTAACTTCCTTAGCAAAACATTATAAATTTTCTATGGATGAAAAATGGTCAAAATTACCAAAAAAAATAAAAGATATAATTTTATATGGATCTGATGATGAAGAGATAAAATTTTCATATGATGATGGATATGAAAAGTATTCCCATAAAAAAACGTTTGAAGGAGTCGTAAATAACTTAGAAAGACGTTATTTAGAGACCGATAGTGATTGGAAAAGAGAGGAAATTTCTCAATATCAATCTGACACAAAATGCGATATTTGCAAAGGTCACCGACTAAAAGATGAGGCACTGTGTGTAAAAATAGATGGAAAACACATAAGTGAAGTAACTGAAAAATCTATAAGCGATGCTAAAGAATGGTTCAATAATTTATCAAAAAAACTTGATCAAAGAAAACTTAAAATATCAGAACATATTCTTAAAGAAATAAATGAGAGACTAAATTTTCTTCTTAATGTTGGTCTTGATTACCTAACATTATCAAGGGAGTCAGGAACTTTATCTGGAGGTGAAGCCCAGAGAATTAGACTTGCATCTCAAATTGGTTCAGGTCTAACAGGAGTTTTGTATGTATTAGATGAACCATCAATTGGTTTGCATCAAAAAGATAATGTTAAATTAATAAATGCTTTAAAAAGATTACGAGATTTGGGAAATACGGTAATTGTTGTTGAGCATGACACAGAAACAATAGAAAATGCAGATCATATCTTAGACCTTGGACCTCAAGCAGGTAGCAAAGGCGGTGAAGTTGTTGCGGAGGGCAATCTAAAAGATATTGTTAAAAATGATAACAGCATTACAGGAAAATATTTATCTTCTAAATATTTTATACCAATTCCGAAAAAAAGAAGGTTGGCAAAAAACGGAAGGTTTTTACAAATTAATGGGGCTTCCGGTAATAATTTGAAGAATGTTGATTTAAAAATTCCATTTGGAACTTTTACATGTGTTACTGGAGTTTCAGGAAGTGGAAAATCCACTTTAGTGTTACAAACGCTTTATAATGCTCTTAACTTATCATTGAACAATAACAAATCTAGAAAGATACCAATGCCATTTAAAGGTTTTAAAGGTATCGAATTGATTGATAAAGTAATTGACATTGATCAATCTCCTATTGGAAGAACTCCAAGATCTAATCCAGCAACTTATACAGGTGCTTTTGGACCAATAAGAGATTGGTTTACAAATTTACCTGAATCAAAAAGTAGAGGTTATAAACCTGGAAGATTTTCTTTCAATGTTAAAGGTGGAAGATGTGAAGCATGTGAAGGTGATGGTGTAATAACTTATGAAATGCATTTCCTTCCAGATGTTTATGTAACATGTGATGAATGTAAGGGCAGCAGATACAATAGAGAAACACTTGAAATAAAATTTAAAGGAAAAAGCATTGCTGAAGTTTTAGATATGACGGTTGAAGAAGGATGTGATTTCTTTGAAAATATAGCAACTATAAGATCAAAATTATTAACATTAAAAAAAGTTGGCTTAGGCTATATAAAGATTGGTCAACAAGCTACAACTCTCTCCGGTGGTGAAGCTCAAAGAATTAAATTAGCAAAAGAGCTATCAAAAAGATCTACAGGAAGAACAATTTATATTTTGGATGAACCGACAACTGGTTTACATCAACATGATATTAAAAAGTTATTAGAAATATTACACACTTTCGTTGCAACAGGAAATACAGTTGTTGTCATTGAACACAATTTAGATGTTATAAAAACTGCTGATTACGTCGTCGATATGGGTCCAGATGGCGGTGTTAAAGGTGGACAAGTAATCGCAGAAGGAAAACCTGAAGATATATGCAATACAGAAAAGAGTTATACAGGTAAATTTCTAAAGCCTTTGCTAAACGGAAAATTTAAAAAAATTGCATAATCAATTAAAATTTGTTAAATTACTTTAATGATAAGTATTTTAAGCTCTCTATCTAGAACGATCCATTACTCACTTGCTATATCAGTATTATTGTTCGTAGGTTTATTTTTTCTTAATGGCGGTTTTGATTTTGATTTATTATTTTGGAGCTGGTTATTTAGATATATCCACGTTCTTGTTGGAATAATGTGGATTGGATTATTGTGGTACTTCAATTTTGTTCAAATTCCTAATATGGCTAAAATACCTGATGAACAAAAGCCAGCAATTAGTAAAGTAATTGCTCCCTCTGCCCTTTTTTGGTTTAGATGGGCAGCTTTTGCAACAATTGTATCGGGTTTGATATTATCATATCTCAACGGATATTTGCATGATGCAATGACACTTGGCATAGGATCAGGTGGAGGCAAAAGTACAGCGATTGGAATAGGAATGTGGCTAGGTTTAATTATGGCTTTTAATGTTTGGTTTGTTATATGGCCAAATCAGAAAAAAGCTTTAGGAATGGTTGAAACAGATCCAGAAAGCAAAGCTAAAGCTGCAAAAACAGCAATGGTTTTTTCAAGAACTAATACTTTATTATCTCTACCAATGTTACTATCAATGGTAGCAGCCCAAAACTTATATTAGTTATCTTCCTTAAGAACTGTTTTTTGTGAAACTTTAAAGAAAACTAGAAGTGGATTTGCTATGAAAATTGAGGAATAGGTTCCTAAAATAACACCCAGAATCATAGCTAATGAAAAACCTTTCAATATTTCTCCACCAAATAAAAATATAGAAAGTAAAGCTAATAACGTCGTTGAAGAGGTAATTATAGTACGTGATAAAGTCTCGTTTATTGATAAGTTGGTAAGATCAAATATCTTAATATCTGAATATTTTTTAAGGTTTTCCCTTACGCGGTCATAAATTACAACAGTGTCATTCATTGAGTAACCAACTATAGTTAAAACAGCTGCAACAATTGACAAATTTATTTCCAAACTTAAGGCAGAAAAAATTCCAAGAGTAATTATAACATCGTGGAATAACGCAGCTATTGCACCAACACTAAATTGCCATTCAAAACGTATCCAAATGTAGATTAGCATTGCCATTAAGGATAAGCATATAGCAGTTACTCCAGCTTTTAGTAATTCTGAACTTACTTTAGGTCCTACATTTTCAACTCTTCTGAAAGAGAAATCTTGAGTTAATTCTTGTGAAAGATTTCTTTGTAAATTTTCAATGAACTCTGGATCATTAAGTTCGTCTCTTTTGAATTTAACCACAAAATCATTATCGCTTCCAAAATTTTTAATTGAAATCTTACCTAAATTCATTTTGTTAAAACTAGATCTTAAAACTTCAATATCAGGCTTTTCAGTCTCAACACGTATTTCAATTAAAGTTCCACCTTTGAAATCAACTCCATAATTCAAACCTTTAAATATTAAAAAGATTAATGAAAGCAATATCAGTGCAATAGAAAATACATTTAATGATTTATAATATTGATTAAATTTATAATCCTTTTTCATTTTATAATAATTTCCTTATTTTTGTTAATTTTTACATAAATAGACGTAAGTAATCGTGCGATAAAAAAAACTGAAAATAGAGTTGTTAATATTCCAACACATAGTGTAATTGAAAATCCTTTGACGGGCCCTGATCCGAAAATAAACAGAATTATTGCAGCTATTATTGTTGTTATGTTTGCGTCTAAAATTGTAATTTTTGATTTTGAGTATCCATTATCAAAAGCTATTAAATTATTTTTTTCTTTACTTGTTTCTTCCTTTATTCTTTCAAAAATTAAAACGTTTGCATCTACTGCCATTCCAACAGTTAAAATTATTCCAGCAATACCAGGTAGAGTAAGAGTTGCTTCTAATAATGTTAAAATACTGATTAGTAAAATTAAATTAATAATTAGGGTAAAATTTGCAATGATACCAAAAATTCTATATTTTAATGTCATAAACCCGATAACTAATAAAAATCCTATAATAAGTGAAAGTATTCCTGCATTAATAGAATCTTGCCCTAAGTCAGGTCCTACTGTTCTTTCTTCGATGATATTTAATGGAGCTGGTAAAGCACCAGACCTTAAAAGCAAGGCTAGGTCTGTTGCAGATTGAAAAGTAAAACCTCCGCTAATTTGTCCTGATCCTCCAGCAATTACATCCCTTATTACTGGAGCACTTATTATTTCACCATCAAGAACTATAGCAAGACGTGTACCTATATTTCTTTTTGTTGCTTGGGCAAATCTTTTAGATCCAACCCTATCAAGTGTAAAACTTACAACTGTTTGATTATTCAATGAGTCCATTCGTGGACTTGCATCAACTAAATTATCTCCACTTATAATAACTCTTTTACTTAATAATAGTTCTTCACCTGTTTCTATTAATTTAAGTTTTTCAGTTCCAAAAGACTCGTTTGAACTCTTAGACTCAAGTCTAAATGCAAGATCTGCAGTTTTACCTAATAAAGATTTAATTCTATCTGGATTATCGAGACCTGGGAGTTCAAGCAAAATTCTATCATTACCTCTTTTTAAAATATTTGGCTCATTAGTACCAACCTCATCAACTCTTTTTCGAACAATTTCTATTGCTTGATCTAATGATGCATTTTTAATCAGGATAATTCCATATTTACTTAGCTCAAAATTAAAAACATCACCATTAATCTTCACATCAAGTTGATGAGCTTTGTATTGAAAATAATAAGGATTGATCGTGCTTTCTTTGTCACTAAATATTTCACTAATCTTTTCAACATCATCTTTGGAAACTTTAAGCTTAATTAATTTGTCATCAAGTTTTAAGCTCAAAATCTTAATTTTATTTTTTTTAAAATAATCTTTAATTTCTAATAATTTTGATTGTAATTTTTGTTTAATTACTGGTTCATTATCAAGCTCTAATAACAAATAAGAGCCACCTTGAAGATCCAAGCCTAATTTAATTTTTTTTTGTTTATCTAAATCCAAATCTAAAAAATTTGATGATGAGACCATCACCATAAAAAGAGTGAATAGTGCTATCAAAGTGATCTTCAGTTTTGAAAAATATAACACTTAAAATTATTTTTTTTGGTCAGTATTATTTATTAGAGCTTGAATACCTGTAGATTTGATAACTTCAACTTTGACATTGTCAGTTATAGAAATTTCTGCTTTATCACCGTCAATAATTCTCTCGACGGTACCTATTATTCCACCAGAGGTAATGACTTTGTCACCTCTTTTTAAGTTTTCAACCATCAACTTATGTTCTTTAACTTTTTTTTGTTGTGGTCTTATTAAGAAAAAATAAAAAATAACAAAAATTAGTATTAAAGGTATTAATTGTGCAAATCCTGATTCAGACATAATAATAGATTGGTTTTTATACTATTAGATTAACTAACACAACTCCTAATTCGATGTGATTTTATCAATATTATCCATGTATGGTTTTAATACGTCAGGTATTATAATTGATCCATCTTTGTCTTGATAATTCTCCATGATCGCAATCATAGTTCTTCCGATTGCAAGTCCACTTCCATTCAATGTACCTATAAAATTTTTTTCATTTTTTGAATTTTTATATTTGGCTTTCATTCTTCTAGCTTGAAAAGTTCCACATGTTGAACAACTAGAAATTTCTCTATATTTTTTTTCTGAAGGCACCCAAACTTCAATATCATAAGTTTTTTGAGCACTAAAACCCATATCACCCGTACATAGCTCAACAATTCTATAAGGCAGTTTCAGTTTATCTAAAATTCCTGATGCACATTTAGTCATTCTCTCTAACTCCTCTTCACATTTTTGAGGCTCTACTAGGCTTACAAGTTCAACTTTATAAAATTGGTGCTGCCTAATCATTCCTTTTGTATCTTTGCCATAGCTTCCAGCTTCTTTTCTAAAGCAAGGAGTAGATGCTACATATCTTGAGGGTAATTCTTTTATATCAATTGTTTTTTCTCTTGCCATATTAGTTAAAATAACTTCTGCAGTTGGGATTAAAAATTTTCTATTGTTGTCATCAATTTTTATTTCAAATTGATCAGACTCAAATTTAGGAAGTTGTCCAGTACCAAACATTGTGTCAAAGTTAGCGAGTAATGGTGGAGATATCTCCTCATAACCATTTTCTTTTGTATGAACATCAATCATAAAATTTGATAAAGCTCTTTCTAATTTTGCAAGTTTGTTTTTTACAAATACAAATCTTGATCCTGAAGTCTTTGTGGCAAGATCAAAATCAAGCATATTAAGATTTTCACCTACTTCATAGTGAGACTTAATTTTAAATTCACTTTCTTTTATAGAACCTTTTTTTTCAACTTCTTTATTTGAAGATTCGTCCTTACCCTCTGGTACACTTGATAACGGTATATTAGGTATTGATGATAATAACTCATTTAATTTTTGGCTTATTGATAGTTGCTTTGTTTGAAGAGTGCTTATTTTGTCAGTAAGTTCTTTAGATTTTTTAAATAAAGATTTATCCTTACTTTTTGAAATAGATTTTTTTTCAGATTCTAATTTCTCTTTTTCTTGAATTAAAGACCTATTTTCTTTGTCTAATTCTAAAATTTCACCAAACTTTACATCGACATTTCTTTTTTTTATTTGATTTGAAAATTCTTTTAAATTTTCTCTAATTTCTTTTATATCATGCATTTTCTTCTACTTTTTTTTCAATCATTCTTACCGAAATTATAGATAATTCATATAAAATTAATAATGGAATCGCCAAACCAATTTGTGTGATTGGATCAGGTGGAGTAAGTATTGCAGCAGCTGTAAAAATAATAATTACAACATACTTTCTTCTTGTTTTAAGGAACTCAGAGTCTACAAAACCAACTCTTGCTAATAATGACAACACAACAGGTAATTGAAAACTTAATCCAAAAGCAAAAATTAATTTCATAACTAGTGAAAGATATTCGTTCACTTTAGCTTCAAGTTGTATTGGTAATGATGTGGTTATACCAGTGCTTTCAAATGATAAGAAAAATTTAATCGCTAAAGGCATAATTAAATAATAAACCAGCATTCCACCTAAAAGAAATAAGATTGGAGTTACAACCAAATACGGCATGATTGCAGACTTTTCATGTTCATATAAACCTGGAGCTATAAATTTCCAAATTTGAATTAATATAAAAGGACTAGTAAAAAAGAATGCAGTAAAAAAAGATACTTTAATGTAGGTTAAAAAAGTTTCTTGTAATGCAGTAAAGATTAATCTTCTTTGAATTTCACTATTTTTTACGGCTTCAGCATAAGGAGCTACAAGAAAATTATATATTTCTTCAGAAAAAATATAACAAATGACAAATAAAACTAATAAGCAAACAAAAGATTGAATTAATCTTTTTCTTAATTCAGTCAAATGACTAATAAAACCCTCGTCTTTATTTTGACTCATCTTTCTTTAGATCTTCCTTTTTATCTTTGTTTTCTTTATTCTCGTAATCAAGAGTATTTTCCTCAAGATTGGAAACTTCTGATTGAACAGCACTAATATATCTTTTGATTGAACCGAACCAACTTCCAATTTTTTTTAAAACGATTGGAAAATCTTTTGGACCGATTATAACTACTGCTAGACCAATTATTAACAGTAATTCAAACCAGCCAATTTGTGGCATTGATTATTCTTTATTATTTGGATCTTGATTATTAGTCTGATCGTTATTCTCAGTGATGTTTTTTGCCTGATCCTCAGTTGGATCCTGTGCCATACCTTTTTTAAAACTTTTTATACCTTTGGCTACATCACCCATAAGACTTGAGATTTTACCTCTGCCGAATAGTAAGACTACTAGTATAACAACTATTGCAATTTGCCAAAAACCTATACTCATAAGTTATTTATAGCTCGTTTATTAATCATTTAAAAGTAATAATTTACTTATCATCGTTTTCTTTATCTAACGTACTGCTTAGCATATCGTCTATTTCAGTATAAATGTTTTCTTTTTTTTCATCCTGTTTCTCTTGATAAAATTTACCTGTTCCAAAAATCGCAGAATCAATATTTGAGCTGTCGATTAGACCCGCGGAACTTAGCTCCTCTATTGTAGGCAGATCAGACAATTTTTTTATATTGAAGTGGCTTAAGAATTCATCTGTTGTACCATATTGAATTGGTTTACCTGGCACATCTTTTCTTCCCATTGGTTTTACCCAGTTTAATTCCATTAAAATATCTAAAGTATTCACACCAAAAGCAACCCCGCGTATTTCTTCGATCTCTGCTCTAGTAACTGGTTGGTGATAAACAATAATAGATAAAGTTTCTATAGATGCTTTAGATAATTTTTTTTCAACTTTTTTTTGTTGAGTCATTAATGAAGATAAGTTTGATGAAGTTCTAAAAGACCATTTATTAGAAATACAAACTAGATTGAAACCACGGTTTTCATAAATTTTCTCTAGTTTTTTAAGAATTTTTTTTACATCAACTTTTTTATTTAATCTTGCTTCAATACTTTCAATTTCAAGCGGTTCTGAAGCTGCAAACAGGATTGCTTCAACTTCTCTTTCTCCATTTGTTAAACTATTTGGAAAATTTATTATGTTGTTATTTTTTTTTTCGTTTTTCATGGTTTTTTAATAAATATGTCATCAAATATTTTCTCTTGTTTAATCTGTAGATTTCCCTCTTTAACTAGCTCTAAAGAACCAGCAAAAAGACCGGCTATGCCAGTTTTTTTCTGATCTTTAGATTTCATAAAATTCTCTGGATAGAGTGCATTTATATTTTTCCAGTCATTTAAGTTATTAAGAAATCTTTTAATTCTGTTTATTCCATCTTCTGTAGTAAAAACTGGAAGTTTTGGAATATTAATTTTTTGGAAATCCTTCTGCATATAAATAGTCGAATAAGATTTAAGTAGGTCATATAAATTTACTGAGTATTTTTCGCTATATATAGATTTAATTTTACCTTTAATACCTCTCATAAAGATGTCTCTTCCTAATCTTTTTTTCTTAAGCATTTGATCTGAAAGTAGTCTGATTAATTCTAACTTTTTTAATTGTAGTTTTAATTTTTCTGCTACTTCATCAACTTTAAATTCATCTTCTTCTGTTTGTGGTAATAAAAGTTTTGATTTCAAATAAGCTAACCATGAAGCCATAACTAGATATTCTGAGGCAATATCTAGATTTAATTTTTCTGCTTTTGAAATATATTCAAGAAATTGATCTGCTAGTTTTGTTATCGATATATCTTCAATTTTTACTTTTTGAGATTTGGCTAAATCCAACAACAAATCAAGTGGACCGCTAAACTGATTTAAGTTTACGTTAAATGCATTACTTTGATTAATCATTACCTACTAATCTATAATATTTTAAAGTCTTTTCGATTATAAATTTATTTAATTTTTTTGAATTTTCAGCAACTTTGGTCATTTCTTTGATTTTTCCGTTACAATGAAGAACTAAATCACAACCTGCGGTAAATGCTTTAATAGTATTTAAAGTAATATTAAATTTTAATGCTTTCATCGAAATATCATCACTAATTATTAAATTCTTAAACTTTATCTTTTTTTTAATAATACCAATAATCTTTGATGAATGGGTTGCAGGATTATTGGCATCAATTTTCCTAAATAGAATATGAGCAGTCATGGCAAATAATGAGTTTTTATTTTTAAAAGTTTTAAAATCATTCTTCATTAAATATTCATAAGTCTTATCCACAATAGGTAATTTTAAGTGGCTGTCTGATTTTGCTAATCCATGACCAGGAATATGTTTTATTACAGTTGCAATACGCGCTTCTTTAAAATGTTCAATTGTTTTTTCACCGATTTTATTAATTACATTTATGTCTTTCGAAATTGCTCTAGTGCCAATAACCTTTGATGTAAATGGTCTAAGAATATCCAAAACAGGTACCGTGTTGATGGTAATCCCCATATATCTTAACAAATGACTAATTTGTTTAATGTAAGTTCTTAGATAAAGCAAAGATTTTGTTTTATCTTTTTTATAATTGTCACCAAAGTATTTTGCAGGAAAATGACTATTGTCAATTATAGATCTAATTCTAGTTACCATGCCACCCTCTTCATCTATTAAAATTGGATATTTTGGATCTTTAAAAATTTTTTTTATATCATTGGTGAGTTTTTTAGTCTGATCAACTGATTTGATATTTCTTGTAAATAAAATTATACCCCAAGGTTTATATTTTCTCAAAAAATGTCTCTCTTTATTTTTTATTTTAGTTGAGCTTAATCCAACTATAAAAGCTCTTCTTGATTTAAGATTATTCATTTAAAAGTTTCCAGAATGAAAAAGGTTTCGTCTTTTCGTTTTTATCATCAACGTAAGTAATTATATCTTGAGTGTCATTTTTTAGTATAGGTATATTTTGATCATCTATACTTAGGTTATTGTTGATTTCGTTGACAGTTCTATAGTATTTTTTCTTATGTTCATCCGATAAATAGTATTTAATTGTTAGGAAAAAAAATATTAAGATAAAAAATATAATTAGCACATATCTTAATTCTTTTATCATTACATATTTTCCGGTGTATCAACTCCGATAATTTCCATTCCATTTTTTATCACTAATAGAATACAATTTAACAAGACTGCTTTATTCGTATCAATTTTCTTATCCTGATCTAAAAATCTGAAATCTTCACTATCTCTTCCCATATTCCAGTATGAATGAAAAATAGATGCTAATTGATACAAGTATGTGGTCAGTCGGTGTGGTTCTAATTTATTTGTAGAAGTTTCTATACATTTTGGCCACTCTGAAAGTTTTCTTATAATCTTTATTTCTTCATCGTTAAATTCAAAATTTTTATCTAAATTTTTATAATCGTTATTAATTGGTGTTTTTGAATTTGAAAAAATTGAACAAATTCTAGCGTAAGAATATTGAACATAATACAAAGGATTGTCTTTAGATTTAAGTTTAACCTTTTCAAAATCAAATTCTAATTCAACATCACTCACTCTACTTAACATAATAAATCTGGCCGCATCTTTTCCCACTTCATTTATTAAATCTTCAAGAGTGATATAATCACCTTTACGCTTTGACATTTTAAATGGTTTATTATCTTTAATAAGTTTTACTAATTGAGTTACTTTACATTCCATTTTTTTGCTTATTTTTTGATAAGGCATCTACAACAGAACTTATTCTTTTAATGTAACCAGCATGATCGGCTCCAAGAATATTGATGAGTATATCAAAATTTCTACTTATCTTATTATTATGGTATGCAAGATCTCCAGCGAAGTATGTCCAACTATCATCACCTTTTTTTAAAGCTCTATCTTTATCATCACCAAATTCTGTTGATCTAAATAATAATTGATTTCTAGTTTCAGAAATTTTTTTCTTCTCTCCTTGAGGTGCCTCAATTTTTCCTTCAAAAACTAAATTTTGCTCTTTTAGTTTTTTTAAAGCTTTTTCAACTTCTTTATTTCCAATTATACTTTTTTCACTTACAAAATTATCATGAACAATACCTATCTTCTTTAAATTAGACTTTATGATTAAAAGTGAATTTTCAATACAAAGTTTCTGTAATTCTTCAAATATTGGTTCCAAATCATCAAACTTATCAATTTTAGAATTTGATATAATATTTTGTGCAATTTCTTTTATGTATTCACCAGGATAAAGATTTTCATCATCAGGAAATTTTTTTTTGTGTTTTAATTCTAAAATTCTGTAAAAGACCGAATGAGTAAAGTTTGTTATCTGATTGCCGTGATCATTTATGTAATATTCTTTTGTAACATTATGATTATTAAATTTAAGTAGATTTGAAAGAACATCACCGAATACAGCTCCTCTACAATGGCCTACATGTAATGGTCCGGTTGGATTGGCTGATACGAATTCAACTAAATATTTTCTAGTTTTTTCATTCTTATTTGATCCATATTCTTTTAATTGGACAATTTTTTCTAAAAAAGAGTTCCAAAATTTTTTTTTAAATTTTAAATTTACAAAACCAGGATTTACGATTTCAAAGTTTTCTAAATTATCGTCTTTACTTAAAAGTTTTGATACATAATTTTCATATATATCTTTTGGTTTACTTTTATTAATACCTGACAAAACCATACAAACGTTTGTTGAAATATCAGCATCAAACTTATCAGGTGGAACCTCCACACTAATACTATTAGTTTTTTCTGGGATTTTAATTGCTCCTTTTTTTTCAAAATCTTTAAGACCTTTTAATAAAGAGCTGTGATAATAATCAAATATATTCATCTATTTTAATT
>CACDEB010000006.1 GCA_902551755.1 uncultured Pelagibacteraceae bacterium | reverse complement strand
TCTTTTTCAACATCTTTCAATGCCTTCATTTGACTAGCACATGATGTACAATATTTAATCCATGAACTTACAACTACAGTCTTTCCATCTGACTGAGCTTTATTAAAAATATCGTTATCAAATGTTGTTTGTTTTTCAGCTACAGCTAAGTTGAAAGGTAATATAATTAATAATAAGACAAATAGTTTTTTCATATTGCGTATATTATAATCAATTTTATAAAATTAAACTACTTTTGTGAAGCAGGTGGAGCTGTGTATACAAACTTCTTTTTAAGATTCGATAAAAACCTTCTCAAAATTGCCGCACCAACACCCAACACAAGGGCTAAAACAATTGAGAACAATCCATAAAGAACTGGAACATTTTTAGATAAGTCTCTTACAAATTGTGAGATTGGTCCTAACGTTTTAGATCCGTTATTTGATGACTGTTTAATTACCTCTTCTACAAAGAATGTATCGTATGCTATCGCTATTCCAACTAATAACAAAAGCATTGCTAAAATAGTTTTAAACTGAGAGCTATCAACTTTTTCACCAATCTTTTGGCCTATTTGAACCCCAAGTATAGAACCTAAAATTAAAACTGTTACTAATATTAAGTCAATCGTACCGTAATTAAACGCATGCAGGATAGTAACTATTGCACTTATAAATATTGTTACAAATAAAGAAGTTCCAGGAATTAATTTAGTGGGCATTCCTATAATATAAATCATCGCAGGAACAAGTATAAAAGCTCCACCAACACCAAGTATAGCTGCTATGTAACCTACAATAAATCCCATGATAATTGGAGTAAAAGCACTTTCATAAAGTTTAGATTTTTTAAACCTCATTCTAAAAGGCAAACCTTGCAACCAATTATGATCGTGTAATTTTTTTTTAACAATAATTTTTTTTCGGGCTCTGTCTATTTCGGTGACACCTTGAACTAACATCATTGTTCCAATGATTGCTAAGATGTACATATATGCTAATGAAATTACGATATTTATTTTTCCAATATCTTGGAAATAGGTAAAAGTTAAAATACCTAGGATAGTTCCCATAGCGCCACCAACTACAATCATTAAACCCATTTTATAATCAAGAGTACCTTTCAAATAATGCGTTGTAGATCCTGATATAGATGTACCTAAAATATTATTAGCCTCGTTTGGCACTGCATAAGCTGGTGGAATGCCTAAAAAAATTAAGAAAGGGGTCATTAAAAAACCACCACCAACACCAAATAAACCTGATAAAATTCCAACAACTAAACTTAAAAAAAAGATAAAAGGTAAGCTAACATTTACTTCTGCAATAGGAAGAAAGAACTCCATTAGGATTAATTATTCCTCAAAATTATTAAAGTCAACTGTTTGATGTTTAGAATCCAAAAAAAGTACTAGATAACATTACTACCCAGTATGCTGCTAAACCTATATAAAGAGCAATTTTAGTATTTAAATTTGATATAATTTTTAAGTTAAATATGTGCTTGAAAGAGTTTGTGTATTTTTGAAAATATTCAAGCATACTCACCAAGTACACCTTAATAAGGATCTTTGCAAGAATTTTTTAAAAAATAGTTGCTCCAAATACTTTCACAACACCGCCCTCTTCTCCAAGAACAAGTCTTCCTAAGAACTCACCCTCTTCTGTAGTACTTGTCTGTTTAAACAATACCGTTACGTGCATCCCTCGTCTTAAACAACCAAAAGCCTGGAAATTATCGGTCAAACTTGAGATCAATTTATTGCTAGCCCATTGCTTACCTAGCTCAACCTCATTTGCTCCATAGAGCATTTGTGAAGAAAAATCCCTGGTAAAACCTCCATAATCTTTCATATTTGAGGACTTAATAAGATTTGACCATATTGGATTAGCCAATTTTATAATTTCATCATCAGTCTTTGATGTGAAGCTCATATTTTTGAAGTCCTTTTAAGATGCCTTTTTTTTCTCTTTATCGTCTACTATGTGATAAACAGGTTTTTTTTCCATTGTGAACTTACCTGTTTCAGGATCTCTTCTTGATACTGTCAAACAATGCCAATTTTCATCATCTAATTTCATATGATCGCCTCTATAATAGTATCCTGGCCAACGAGTTTCTTCTCTAAATAAAGTATGTTCGGTAACACATTGAGATGTTAAAGCTCTATGTTTTAGCTCCCAGGCTCGCATTAACTGGTGATAGTCCTCAGCTCCTACATTTTCTAAGTCTTCTTGAAGCCAGTCTAATAGTTCTAAACCTTTTTTAAGAAGATTATCATTTGTCATATAGTTGTTAGTTATACCACCACAATACTCATCCATGATTTTTTGAAGTCTTTGTAGGCCTTGTATGGGTGAAATGTAACTTGGTGAAACTGTACCTCCAGTTATTTCATTTCTTCCAACTGTATAATTTTCTAAAGGTTTATAGATTACCTCTTTTAAATCGTTATATTGTTTTTCACTCACTTTAATATTATTAGCTTTTTTGTCTTCAATGTATTTAACAGCAGCTTTTGCGGCCAATCTTCCTTCAGTGAAAGAACCTGATGAAAATTTGTGAGCACTTCCTCCAACAGTGTCTCCTGCTCCAAATAAACCCTCTACAGACATCATTCTGTTATATCCCCAGAAATAATCATCTGGTGCAATATCCTCTGGACCACTCACCCATGCGCCTGAACAGGTTGCGTGTGAACCCATAACGTAAGGCTCTGAAGTTGTTAATTCTGGATTTGTATACTTGGGATCTATGTTTTGTGACGCCCAAACTACAGCTTGACCCACTGTCATACCCAAAAAGTTCTCCCATCCAACAGTTTCTAAATGAGGATCTTGAAACGCTTCTTTCGTTACCATGTGGATTGGTCCACCACCTGCTGCTACCTCTTGAATGAAAGCATGATTTCTTAAACAAGTTGGTG
Organism: uncultured Pelagibacteraceae bacterium; assembly: GCA_902551755.1. GTDB lineage: Bacteria > Pseudomonadota > Alphaproteobacteria > Pelagibacterales > Pelagibacteraceae > Pelagibacter. The sequence goes on along the minus strand of CACDEB010000006.1, from coordinate 25,009 downwards.
TTGGATGATGATCAATATATTCACCAACAAGTTTTTTTGTAGCATCATACCATTTCTTCTCATAATTCTCACCGTTAGCATTCTGTGTATAAGTTTTTAAATGTAAAAAATAAGCTCCAACTGGACCGTAACCATCTTTAAATCTACAAAGTACAATTCTGTTTTCCATTTGAGTCATCTTAGCACCCGCAGCTATCGGTAATGCGTATGCGGAACCATTGCTCCAAGGTGCATACCAAGTTCTTCCCATACCTTCACCAACTGCTCTAGGTTTAAATATATGTGATGCCCCTCCTGCAGCTATGATTACTGCCTTAGCTTTAAATACATGGTAGTCACCAGTTCTCATATTAAAACCAACAGCTCCAGCAACTCTGTTATCATTTTCTTCATCTTTAAGAAGATGAGTTATCATTATTCTATTGTAAATTTTGTCAGCCGACTTTTTTGCAGCTTCGGCAACTATCGGTTTATAACTTTCACCGTGAATCATTATTTGCCACTTACCTTCTCTTTGATATCTACCTGTCTCTTTATTTTTCATCATAGGCAATCCCCACTCATCAAACATATGAACAGTTGAGTCAACGTGTCTTGCCATGTCATAACCTAAATCTTCTCTAACTAATCCCATTAAATCATTTCTGGCATATCTTACATGGTCTTCAGGTTGGTTTTCTCCCCATTGCATTCCCATGTAACAATTAATTGCATAAAGTCCTTGAGCTACTGCACCACTCCTATCGATGTTTGCTTTTTCTACACAGATAATTTTTAAATTTCTTCCCCAGTGTCTAGCTTCAAAAGTAGCACCGGTACCGGCCATACCACCACCAACAACTAGTACATCACAATCTTCAAAGACAGTTTTATTTTTAGGCATTAATAATAAACTCCTTTTTTAAAGGAGTTCTTATCTAATGTTGGAAGATCTTTATCAGTATTTAAACCATGAGGTTCATTATAAAGTATTTGAGAATTAATTTCTCCTTGATTAGGTTTGTCACCATCTGCAAGTTTTGGAATAAATTTTCCCCATGGCTTTGTTGTAATCGGAGATACAAAATCTTTTTCTGTTCCGTTTCTAAATTTTATTTTCCAAGAAATCGTTCCTTTTTCTTCTTCTCTTCTAACTCTCACACTATGGCCCATTGGAGCAAAGTCAGCATAGCCCCTTACATCTATTGCGTGATTAGGACAAGCTTTAACGCAAGAGTAACACTCCCAACAAAAATTTGGCTCTATGTTTTTTGCTCTTCTAATATTTTTATCTATATGCATGATATCTGAAGGACAGATATCTACACAGTGACCACAACCATCGCACCTAGTCATGTATACAAATGTCGACATTTATTTATCTCCTTTTTTTAATTCTAACATATTAATAGTGTTTTGGCTCTTCTCTTTTTATGCCAAGCCCAAACTGTTCTGGCGCATCTGCTGGTGGGGGAAGATTATCTCTTGAACCATCAGCCTCAGCTAAATTTTTTTGTATCGCTGCTCCAGGTTTATAAAACATGTGAGCGAACTTAGACCAGTAAACGCCTCCGAATAAAACTATATTTGAAACCCCAAAAAGCACTAGAAATAAAGTGTCCCATCCAACCATTTGATTAAACTGTAAGTAAGACCAAATTAAACCAAAAGTAGCAGAAGCTAAGAGTGCTAAAACAAATAAGTCTGCAGTAATTATTCTAAATACTGAATTTGCTTCAGCCGCAACATCTACTCTTAAAAAAAGCCAAAACCAGTATCCACCCAAACAAGTCATTATTGCTCCGACATGCCAAAGAATTGGCCAAACGTTTGGAGTTTGAGAATCGGTATAAAAAAATATCATTGCGGCAGAACCAATCCAAAAAAGGATTGTTCCATACATTCCTAAGACATGTGCAATTCTTCTTTTGCCCCAACCTAGCTCTGCTGTAGTTCCGATATCATGAATTATTGTTTTACCAATAACCGCCAACCTTTCACCCGTTCCCAACTCTCTTTTAGCCGATTTTTTTGCTTTTTTTGCATTATTGAAAAAATATTTAACATTTTTTTTATGTATCATATCCAATACCGTGCCTAAAATAACTAGGCCAACCATAATGATTACAAAAGATTGAATTACTATCATTGGAATTGTTTCAGCTAAAATTGCAAATGGATTGGTTGTAAGCATATTTTTATAAAAAATTTTATTATTACTAGTATACTTAAAAAAATAGTTCAACAGTGATTAAAGCGCACTATTCGCCCAATAAGAACATTATTTTTTAATTTTTCGAGTATAATGTTGCTTTGAAGGTATAACGCTTCTGACTCCGCCTTGTGGATTATCCACGTCCCCTTTCCTTCTTGGAATCACATGTATATGACAATGAAATATAGATTGGCCCGCAACCTTTCCAGCATTTGTTCCGATATTAAAACCCTCAACTGATTTATCTTCTGACATTATTTTTTTTTTTAATTTTTTAATAAGATCATTACAAGCTAAGATTTCTTTTTCATCTAATTCAAAATAATTTTCTATACACCTCTTTGGAACAACTAATGAGTGTAACTGTGAAACAGGATAACTGTCAGAAGAAGCATATGCATAATCATTTTCAAATATTAATTCTTTCTGATTAATCTTACAGAATATACAAGGATTATTTGGATCGTTCATAATGATTAAAAATTCAAATATTTGATTATTTTTTTATATCCAAAATTATTTTTACTCTTCCAATTCATTTGCTTGATATACTTGACAGGTGTCACACCTTTTCCCGAGCCTATTAACATTATTTCATCAAATTTTTTTAAATCTTTATAATTAATATCTTTAAATGAAATTTTAATCTTTTTTTTTAAATAGTTAATTGTATTTCCAATATAACAATTATTTTTTGGTGAAAAAAACTCTCTATTTTTGAAAAATAAAATATTTGAAGTACAAGTTTCTAAAATTTTTCCTTTATAGACCAAAGCTATATCAATTTTACTTGGGTCATACTTATTCAATTCTTTTAAAATCTTCTTATAATAAAGATTTTTTGTTTCAGGATCAATTCTTCTAAAGTTTATCAGTTTAAGTTCAAAATTCTTTTTTGGTTTAAGTCTTTTTCGAATAGAAATTGACAGAATTTTTTTTGTCAAAGCAACGCGTAGTAAGTGATCATAATTAATATCTTTTTTAATGCTTGAATTGATTAAATGTTTAATATTTTTCTCAATATTTTTTGAATAAATTTTATATTTTTTAAGAGATTTAATTAATCCTTTAATGTGACTTTTAAATAAAATAAGCTTACCAGGTTTTCCAAAAAGTCTTATAGTAGTAAAGACTCCGTAAGATCCCCATAAATCTTTGAATCCTATTTCTTTTTGATTATTTGCTTGATAAGATTTTTTTAATAAAAAAATTGCCATTTTCAGTTAAGAACGAGTCAGGATGAAATTGAAAACCATAAATTTTATTTAGATTATCCTCAAAAGCCATCGCTGTGTTAGTTTTTGTACAACGCATTGTAATATTGAGATTTTTTGAAAAATATGGCTCATCTAACTTTAATGAGTGATATCTTCCAATATTAAATACTTTATTTTTTTTAAAAATTTTGCTTTTTCCATTAACTTTAATTTTTGATTGATAACCATGATAAATTTTATTTTGTTGTCTAATTTTTCCACCTTCGTTGTATAATATCAGCTGAAATCCTAAACATATACCAATCATTTTTTTTTTACCCTTGTATTTATTATAAATTTTTGAAGTTTCTGGATAATCTTTTGGAGAACCAGGGCCCGGAGAAAAAACTATTACATCTGATTTATTCAATAATTTTTTATTTATATCAAAATAATCGGAACAATGAACTTTATCAAATTGAGAAAATTGATGAACCACATTCCATGTAAAAGAATCTTGATGGTCAATAATATATATCACTTAAATAACTCCAATAATGATTTTGCTTTTATGTAATTTTCACTAAATTCTTTTTTTGATGAACTATCTAATACAACACCTGAGGCTGCTGATATCTCTGAAACATTTTTGAAATTTAGAATTGATCTTATTATTATGTTAAACCGCATATCCATATTAAACTTAATAAATCCGAAACTTCCTGTAAAAATATTTCGTCCCTCTTTTTCTTGACTATTTAATAGTTGGAGTGTTCTTATTTTTGGACAACCTATAACAGACCCACCGGGCATCATCGATTTAATAATGTTTTTAAGATTGATATTGTTTTTTAATCTACCCTCTATTGTAGATACGTAGTGATACAAATGTTTATATTCCTCTACATATTTTTTTCTTTTGATTACTACACTTCCTGGTTTACAAATTTTTGATAAGTCGTTTCTCTCCATATCTACAATCATATTATGTTCTTTTGTCTCTTTATTATTGTTCTTAAAGAAATTGAGAGCTTTAGATTTATTTAATTTTTGATTTTTTTTAAGTGTTCCGGCTATTGGTTTCGTTGTTACCTTTAATCCCTTTTTTTCTATTAAAGTTTCAGGAGAGCAACTAACAATAGAGTAATTCTTGTCTCTAATCATAAAGGCCTCTGGAGAAGAGTTTGCCTTCATTAATTTCCAAAAAAAACTGACCGGATCTATCTCAGATTTATTTTTATACTTTGTGCAAATTTTTATTTGATAGGTCTCACCTGCTTTGATTTTTTTTGAAAAAAGATTGAAGATTCTTTTATACTTTTCAAAGTTAATATTAACTTTAAATGGTTTTAGTATTTTGGTTTGATTAAAGTGGTAATTAAAACTCTGTTTCTTTAATGTTGAAGATATTTTAATTTTTTTTGATAAAGTAATTATAGTTTCTGGTTTATAGAAAAGACCCTTATAAAATCCATTCTTTTTTTGATTTTTAATTCTAATATTTAGCAAGTTACATAATATTTCATAACCAAAAAAACCTATATAAAGGTCTTGTTCCCTTCTAAATTTTTTTTTTGTTATATTGTTTAAAAAATTTTCTATGTTTGAGTTGTTAAGTACTATTCTCTTGGAAAAATCTGTAAATATTTTATATCCATCTTTATATTTATAGATAACCATGGGTTTATCTGATTGATATAATTTCTCCAGATAAGGACTAAAATTCGATTTATGCTTTTTGTAATCTATCAATTGCTTGCTCTTTAATTGGTAAGTGTATTAAGCCTGCAAAAACAGATAATGCAATTGCTAAATACCACGCATAGTTATAAGAGCCATATATGTCATAGAAAAGTCCGCCAAGATATGCTCCAAAAAAAGATCCAAATTGATGACTTAAAAAAACTAAACCATATAAAAGGCCAAGATACTTAGTCCCAAAAATATGAGCAACAATTCCACTCGTAGCTGGAACAGTGGATAACCATAAAAAACCAAAGCTAGCACCAAATATTATTGATGAAATAGTACTTGGAGGTAAAAAAATAAAAAAACAAATTGAGACACCTCTTAAAAAATAAATAGAACTTAAGATAATTTTTTTACTCATCTTTGTAGATAAATAGCCACTTAACAAAGAGCCAATGATATTAAAAAAACCTATTAAAGATAAAATCATCGCTGCAGTCCAATCATCTAGACCTCTGTCTGCTACATATTTTGGCACATGAGTTCCCACTAAAGTAATATGGAAACCACATACGAAGAATCCTGAAACCAACAAAACATAACTTTTGTTTCGAAATGCTTCTTTTAGAGCATCTAAAGATCCTTGATCATTGTGAGCATCATTCGTTTTATCTAGCTGTGGCGATCTAACAAAATAAGCAAATATTAATCCTATAGATAAAAATATCATGAAATAAAAAAGGGTGTTCACCCATCCATTACTTTGTAAGGAATAATTTGTAAAAAGTGGTGAAAGGAAATAACCAAAAGAACCTACAGCTGTAACCATGCTCATTGCAATTGTTCTATTAGATAGTGGAAAATGTTTACCAACAATTGACATTGGGATACTGATTGCTGTTCCTCCGCAACCAATACCAATTAAAACTCCTAGACTAATTTGGAAGTAAATCCCAGTATTAGGACCTGCATATAAAAAATAAACTCCAAGTATGTAAAAAAGAAATGCAAGGATAATTGATTTGTGGCCTCCATATTTGTCTGCGAGAACTCCAAAAATTGGGCCAGATAGTCCCCAACCTAGCATTTGAATACCTATAGCTAAACCAAATTCAGTATTTGAAATTCCTAAATCATTATTAAAGTCAATGAAAAACATTCCAAAAACTTGTCTTACACTCAAAGACATTAAAACTACTACACATGCGCAAATCAATGTCGTTAGAGCTAGTTTATTTTGAATAAATTTTTCTGAACTCATTTGATGAATTTAAGAGATCTTCTTAAATCTTCAATCAAATCTTTTGGATCCTCTAATCCGATATGTAATCTTACTATATGCTCATCTTTTGATAAATTTAAGTAAGATCTATCTCCTTGTTCTTTAATTTCTTGATGTAATGCCAAACTTTCAAAACCTCCCCAACTATATCCATATCCAAATAATTTTAAAGAATTAACAAACTTTATAACATTTTTTTTTGATGATTTAATTCTTAAACCCATTAAACCAGATGCTCCTTTATAATATTTTTTCCAAAGGCTGTAGTTCAAGGAACCTTTTTTAAATGGATATAAAAGTTTTATTTTTTTATGCTTAGACAAGAAACTTGCAACTTTCATAGCATTCGATTGATGTCTATCCAATCTCACATCTAGAGTTCTTAAACCTCTAGTCACTAAATAAGCATCGTCAGGCCCCATTCTAAGTCCTGTAATTTTTTCAGCTAATTGAACTTTTTTGAAAACTTTTTTGTTTACTGCTAAACTGCCACCCATTACATCAGAGTGTCCAGAATAATATTTGGTAGCTGAGACAATGGACATGTCGAAACCTAACTTTATTGGCTTAAGATAATACGGTGTTCCCCACGTATTATCAATTGCTGTAAAAATCTTATTTTTTTTTGCTATAGAAATTATTTTTGATAGGTCTTGAAACTCAAAGGAATTACTACCAGGACACTCAACAAATATAAGTTTTGTTTTTTTACTTATATTTTTTTTGATCGTATTAAGGTCATGAGGATTATAAAATTTCGTATTAATATTAAATTCTTTTAAATAATCTTTAGTTAACAATCGTGTAGGACTGTAAACAGGGTCAGCTACTATTATTTCATCCCCAGGTCTTACAACACTGAATATTGCTAAAAAAACAGAGCCAAAACCAGTTGGTGTTAGAAAAACATGATAAGACTCTTCCAATTTTGTTAATATTTTTGAGAGCGTGTGTGTTGTTGATGTTCCTTGTCTTCCATAATCATAATGGCCACCAGTTGGATCTTTAATATTTTTCTTTTGAGTTTTTCTAATATCTTGCATGGATTTAAAAATAATAGTTGATGCTCGCACCACAGGTGGATTTACTGACTGATTATGAAAATCTTTTGCAGTGTGTTTCAAAAATGTTTTAAAAGAGTAGCCCATAAAAAAATTGAATACTAATGGGGACAATGCTATATCCCGTATATAAGTCAATAAAATAATAAATAGGAGATAATTATGGGTTATCCTAAGAAACACAGAGGCCGAAGAAAAATGGGCTCAAAAAAAAGAAGAGCAAGAAAAAAAAATAAAAAGAAATAATTTTGCTCAAAATGGATAATATCAAAAAGGTCAAGACCTTAAGTATTTGGATTTTTATAGTTCCATTTGTTGCAACAAATACTTGTTTAATTTTAATAACTCAATTTCACAATCTTTTTCCTAATCCGGAAAACATAATTCATAATACATTTCCCTACATAGATGGTGGGGCCTCTATTAGTAGAACAGCAAGGTACTTTCCAACTTATTTAGTTTTTAAGCCTGCTATGTTTTTAACTGCGTATTTATTAATTAAATATTGGATCTTTAATAAACAAATTATATTAAACATACATGGAAATCATAAACACTTAAAAAAAATGCTTTTCTTTGGAATTGGATCTGCAATTTGTCTTGTAATCCATTCAATTTTTTTAGGCATAAAATTTGATATTGACGCGTATAAACTTTTTAGACGAGTAATAATGTTGGCATTCATAATATTTGAGATAGCCGCCCAAACTTATTTTGTTTTAATTTTTTACTCTATCAAGTCAAAACTCAAATCATTTATTAATGAAACATATCTAAAATGTAAGGCTGTTTTAGTATCAATTTTAATTTTTGTAGGTATCCTTGCCTTACCTTTGGTAAGTATGCCAGGTAATAAACACCTTAAACACGCGTTGGAATGGGATTATTTTTTAGGAGTAATTACTTTTTATATATTTACTTTTTTATTATGGAAAAAAAAGAGTAATTAATTTTTTATCCAACCTCCACCTAAAACTTTATAACCATTTTTATTTTTTTGATAAAAAACACATGCTTGGCCTGGTGAAACACCAAATTCATCCTCCATTAAATTTACTTTTGCTTTTGAATCTGATACCTCAACTTTTGAAGGAATTAACTTACCTGTTGATCTTATCTTTACGTAAACTTCTTCATTTAATTCGCTGCCATCACATAAAATATTAAGATTATCTAAATTAATAATTCTTTTTGCTAAGTATTTTTTTGGCCCAACAATTATTTCATTCCTCTTTGGATCAATTTCTATAACATACAATGGATCTTTATCGGAAACCTTAATTCCTCTTCTTTGTCCGATTGTAAAATTTACTATTCCATCATGAACCCCAATTACCTTTCCCTCAATGTTTTTTATATTTCCTTTTACAAACGCTTTAGGTTCAAATTTTTTAATTACAGATGAATAGTCACCATTAGGAACAAAACAAATATCCTGGCTATCTGGTTTATCTGCTACATTTAAATCAAGTTTTTTTGCAATTTCTCTTGTCTCATCTTTCAGTAAGTTTCCTAGAGGAAATCTTAGAAAATTAAGCTGATCCCTCTTTGTATTAAATAAAAAATAGCTTTGATCCCTATTATGATCCTCTGCACGATACATTTCATTTTTTTTTCCATCAAATATCGATCTTACATAATGACCAGTTATCAAGGCATCTGCTTTTAAATCTTTTGCTTCCATAAAAAGATCTTTGAATTTTACTGTTTGATTACACTGAACACACGGTATTGGGGTTTCACCTTTTAAGTAGCTCTCAACAAAATTATCAATAACTCCCTCTTTAAATTTATTTTGGTAATAAAGAATTTTATGATCAATATCCAATTTATGGGCAACTCTTTTTGCATCTAATATGTCTTGTCCAGCGCAACATTGTTTCGATTGGGAGACTTGTTTAGTATCATCATAAAGTTTGAGTGTAATACCTATAACTTTGTAACCTTCTTTTTTCATTAATCCAGCAACTGTTGAAGAGTCTACTCCTCCTGACATTGCAACAACTACAACTGTATCTTTTGTCTTTTTATCAATTCCTATTGAGTTTAAATTGTTTTTCATAAACTTTAAAATTATACTATTTTTATTTAAAAAACTAAATTAAATGATTTTAGATTATGAACCAGGTGACAAAGTGATTAATCCTAAAAATAAAGATTGGGGAATCGGCCAAGTACAATCAATTATAAAAGAAAAAGTTACTGTAAATTTTGAAAATGTTGGTAAAAAAGTAATCAACGCAAATTTAATTGAATTAACAAAGATTTGATAAAAAATGAATTTAGAAGAAAAAAAAAAAATTGTACTAGATTTAATTGCTACTTTCCAAACAGCAAGTAAATTATCTTTGTCATTAAGAAAGAAAGGTCTTAAAGAAACCATTAAGGAAGATAATACCCCTGTAACAAATGGAGATCTTGAAGTGAATAAGTTATTGATAGATAAAATTAGCAAATTAACACCAGATATTCTTATAGTTTCAGAGGAAACTTCCTCAAATAAAAATTTAGATAACCTCTCAACTTTTTGGCTTATCGATCCAATAGATGGCACTTATGATTATATTAATGATAAAGACGAATTTACTTTAAACGCTGCCTTAATTATTAATAAAGTTCCTGAAATAGGTATTATCAGCGCTCCAGCGAAAAATAGATTATTTTATACATATGGCGATGGGAGTTCATTTGAAATAATTAATGATAAAGCTCAGTTGTTAAACACTAAAATAAATACCAGTGACAAAGAAAATATCAAAGCTGTAAGTTATTCAGATAAACTTAAAAATGAAATTAAAGATATCCATGACAAATTTAAAGTAACTAGTTACACAAAAATGAAAAGTTCTCTTAAGTTTTGTGTTATTGCAGCAGGTGAGTTTGACCTTTATGTGGCTGAGCCAAGGGCATCAGAATGGGACATCGCAGCAGGAGATGCAATTTTAAGTAATTCTGGTGGATCTATTACTGACATGAATGGAGAAAAAATTTATTATGGAAAAAAGGATTTTAAAAACCCAGGTATAATTTTGAAAAGTGCAAGATTAAATAATGGATGAACAATTAAGAATTATATTAATTATTATAGTATCAGTCTCTATTTTTGGCTTGATAACTTTCGTAGTAGTAAAAAACTATATCAAATCCAAGATAGATTATTATTTGAATAAAAAAAACGAGAAAACTACAAAAGACGAATAATTTTCTCATATTCATCTTTTGATAAATCCATTATTCTTTTTGACGTTTCAAAACTAAACCCATTTCTAGCCAATATGCCAATATCTTTTTTGAAAAAAATAGGCCTATTATCTTCTGATCTATGTGGGCCAATTTTTTTCTTTTTACAAAGTTTTATTGCAGAAAAAAAATCTTGGTCATCATTATTTTCTTTAATTTTATCCAAAGTTTCCTTAACAAATTTATCATTAATTCCTTTTGACATTAGGTAGCTTCTAATTTTGTTAATTGAGCTACCTCTTTGAATCAAATTTTTCGCTTTGCTCTCAGAATAAAACTTATCATTAATAAACTTGGATTGTTCCAAATCTGACAATACAATGTCTATCAGGCTTTGATAATTACCCTTTTTCATGTTTGTAGAACCAGACTTTAAATATTTCTTCAATAAGTACGTTCTAAGTTGTTGTTTAGACGGAGCATATTTTTCAATGTATTTTAAGGAAAAATCTCGTATCTCAGATACAGTAAATTCTAAATTTTTTTTTTTATTTTTTAAGGGAATCATTATAATTTTTATTATATTATAACTTCAAATGATTGAACAAATTAATAATTTCTTTACAATTGAAATGATCTATCTTTGGTTGAATTTAGGTGTTCTGCCCTTTTGGATTATTCTATTTTTTTTTCCTCATTCATTTATGAGTAAATATTTAGTTAGATCAATTTTTCCCTTTATGATTTTCTCCTTCGTTTACGTTTATCTGTTATACTATTTTTTTATATCAGATTTCAATTTTCAGAATAATTTTACACTTTATTTAAGCCTTGAAAATTTATCAGATCTTTTTTCAGAGAATGGTTTTTTAATAATGTTTTGGTGTCATTTTTTAGCAGTAAACTTATTTTGTGGAGCATGGATTGTGTCTGATAGTATTAAGCTCTCAATTTCAAAATTTTTAACTTTTATCCCTTTGCTAATTACTTATTTTATAGGACCTCTTGGATTATTTATTTATTGGTTGATCAGGATTTTTTTCGCAAGAAGAATGTCATTGTATGACTAAATCTATTCAATTTTATTACGATTTTTCAAGTCCCTACACTTATATAGCACATAAAAAAATTAGAGAAATTCAAAAAAAAAATTCTATAAAATTTATTTATTGTCCTATGCTTTTAGGAGGATTGCATAAGTTAGCAGGAATTACAGCAAATGCCTTTGTAAAAAATAAAAATGAATTTATGAGACAAGACTGTGAAATGGTTTCAAAAAAACTCAAGATCGATTTCAAATTTAATGATTATTTTCCAATAAGCTCACTTAATCTAATGAGAGGATCGTTGGTAACGAATAAAGATGTATTAGATAAGTATATCGATTGTTTTTTTGATGCATATTGGAGAGACAATATAAATCTCTCTGATGATGAGAATTTTAAAGAAAAACTGAAAGATCTTCAAATAAATGTAGACAATTTTTTAAACAGCATTAGTAAAAAAGAGACAAAAGAAAAATTGATCAAACTAACGCAAGATGCTTTCGATAAGAAAATCTTTGGGGCACCAACATTTATTTGTAATGATAAAATATTTTGGGGTCAGGACAGATTAGATTATGCTATAGAGGAATTTTCTAGCTAATTTCAAAGTCACCATCTTTAATAGCACTGAAACCTCCGTCAACATGAGATACATTTTTAAAACCCATATCTTTAAGTGATTTTGCTGCCAATGCAGATCTTAATCCTCCTGCACAAAAAAGAACTATTTCTTTAGATGGATCGATTTTTCCTTGTTTATAATATGCACTGTTTGGATCAATCCAAAATTCAAGCATTCCTCTTGGTATGTGTAATGATCCTTCTACTCTTCCCTCTTTTTCAAGCTCTCTTACATCCCTTATATCAATCAAATTACAACTACCATCTTTATGTAATTTTGAAGCCTCAGTGTGAGAAATCGTTTTGATTTCTTTCAATGCATCATTTACAAGTTCTTTGGATGATTTAATTGTCATAATTATATATATTGTATTATCAGATTAAATGAAAAAAAACATCTTTAAAAAAATATTCATTAAGTTTTCTAAATTATTAGGTTTTGAAATTATTGATCAGAGTGAATTTAATTCTCCTACTTTGAATAAGGAATTAAATGAAGAACTCTCAAATATTAAAAAGTCGATAGTATTGCCTTTGGGTGAAGTTAAATTAACTAGAAAAATTCAAAGTTTAAGCATTATTTTTAGAACAAATACCAATATTGAAATTTGGGATCAAAACAAAAAAAGAATATTTGAAAAACCTAAAATTGAGTATGCTTTAAGATGTTTAAATTCTGTAATTAAATCGATTAAAAAAACTAAGGAACTTAAGCCAGATACTTTGATAAAATTTCAAGTTATTGATGACAATTCAAGTGGTGAAAATCTCAAAAAATTAAAAGACCTAATAAACATCCATGGTATAGACTGTGAAATTATTAATCACGATAAAAGCGAACATAAAGAAAAAATAGCAGCTGAAAATAATCAAGAAACATTTGGAAATCTCTCAAGTTTATTAAAATGCTTCGAGGTTGCAAAAAAAGATAAATCTGATCTCATATATTTTGTAGAGGATGATTATCTTCATTATGAGCATTCATTGGTTGATATGTTGAATACCTATGAAAGAGTAAGCTCTCAACATAAGGATGAAATTATAGTTTGCCCAAGCGATTATCCCTTCAATTATATGAATAATGAAAAAACAAATATATTAATTGGAAGTCAACAACACTGGCGAACGATCACAAAAATGCTTTGCACATTTATGATCTCAAAGAAAATGTTTCAAAAATATATAGATAACTTTGAAAAAACTTGCGAGAAAAGACACGAACCTTTTGAAAAATATTTAAATAAAATTTTAGAGAGTGAAATTGGTATTTCACCTATTAAATCATTAGCGATACATATGACTAACGTTAATTCAAGTTACGGTTTATCCCCATTTATAAATATAAAAAAACTTTGGGAAGAAAATAAAATTGACCAATGACTGTAAAAGCGCCGAATTTTAAGTTAATTAGTACCTCTGATGAAGTTGTAGAATTAAACAAAATTAAATCAAAACTTATTGTTTTATATTTTTACCCAAAAGATGATACCCCTGGGTGTACGTTAGAAACAAAGGATTTCAATAGTCTCATAAGTAAATTTTCAAAAAATAATTGCAGTGTGTACGGAATATCAAAAGATAGTTTGGAAAGTCATAAAAAATTTAAAAAAAAATATAAAATTAAATTTGATTTACTCTCCGATGAAAAAAAGATTGCAATAAAAGCATTTAAAGTTTGGGGAAAAAAGCAGTTTATGGGAAAAGAATTTATGGGATTAATAAGAAGTAGTTTCTTGATCAAAAACAAAAAGATAATTAAAGAATGGAGATCTGTCCGAGTAAAAAATCATGCTCAAGAGGTTTTGAATTACATTTTAGATAAATAAAAAAGGCCTCCTATTTCTAGGAGGCCTTTTAATCGTCTAACCAAGAGGGAGAGATGATTAATCTCTTATTGCGTAACCGATTACGCCTGTTTCTACGACGTCGGTTCCTTTAAGTTCAGCTTCTTTACTTAATCTTATACCAATTGTACTCTTCATAATTCCCCATACTGCTAGGGCAACTATAAACACAAATACGTTGATTGAGATTACACCTAAAAACTGAGCTCCAAAAGTTGTGTCTGGATTTGTTATTGGAACAGCTAATGTACCCCAAATACCAGCGAATAAGTGTGCAGGAACTGCACCTACTACATCGTCAATTTTTAGAGAAAAAAGTAATTTTGTTCCATAAACAACTATTACACCCCCAACTGCACCAATTAAAATTGCTGCAAGTGGTGATGGCATTAATGGTTCTGCTGTAATTGCAACTAGACCACCAATACATCCATTTAACATTTGAATTACATCTGTTTTACCAAATGCTAATCTTGTAACTGTAGCAGCAGCCATTACACCACCAGCTCCAGCTAAAAATGTATTCATAAAGATTGTTGAAACAGCAATCGCATCATCAGCAGTACCCATAGCTAATTGAGAACCACCATTAAATCCAAACCAACCCAGCCATAAAATAAATATACCAACTGTGATTAATGGAATTGATGAAGCAGCAAATGGTTTCATCGGAGCAGGTGCACCAGATTTTGTAAATCTACCTAATCTTGGACCTAATAATAATGCTCCGGCTAAAGCCGCTGCACCACCTGTTGAGTGGACTAATGTTGAACCTGCAAAATCTGAGAATCCAGCAGCTGCTAACCAGCCACCACCCCATTGCCAACCCATTACGATTGGATAGATAATTCCAGATAAAATTGCTGCAAATAAAAAGAAAGGCCATAGTTTGATTCTTTCAGCTAATGTTCCTGAAACAATCGAAACTGTTGTTGCGCAAAATACCATTTGGAAATACCAATCTGATCCGTCCGAATAACCAGTATCTACTTTACTAGCATCTGACCATGGTAGAAAACTACCAATATATCCACCTTCTGGTATTCCATATGCTAAATTATAACCAAATAACCAGAACATCATTCCGGCTATAGAAAATAATCCAATATTTTTTGCACAAATTACAGATACACTTTTAGATGTTACACTTCCTGCCTCTAACATTGCAAATCCTGCAGCCATAAACATGACTAAAAATCCACAAACTAGAAAAAGGAAAGTATTAAAAATGAATCCTACTTCTGCTGAAACAGTTGAATCCGCATAACTCGTACTCGTCATGTTTAGTAAGAAAAATAAACTTACTGCGGGACCCACTAGTTTCTTTAAATGTTTTTTCATAATATTCTCCCTTGTTAAAGTGATCCTTTTATAAAATGAATATATAAAAACTAATGTTTATTGGATAAAATAGGTATGCAGTATTTGCATATAGAAACAGCCTTTATTAACTTTTATATTAATAAAGGCTGTTCAGAGGAAATATTTATTTATTGAATATTTCTTTAAGCGCTTTTGCAGGCAAAAACTTAACTTTTTGAGATGCAGCAATTTGGATTTGTTCTCCAGTTCTTGGGTTTCTTCCAATTCTAGCTTTTCTCTTAGCAACTTTGTATGTACCAAAACCAGCGATTTTCACTGAGTCATCATTTTTCAACGCATCTAATATCGTATTTGTGATGGTATCAAAAGTTCGCTCAGCATCAGCTTTACTTTGGTTTAATGAACCTGCTAATTTAGCGACTAATTGTTTTTTGTTCATTTTAGCTCCGGTTTTAAAGGTTAATTAACATAGTTTACAAAATGCCTTTAAAATCAAGCTTTTTTTTAGTGTTTAATATGGTTTTTAACACAAGATATTGTGTATAAATAAACCCTGTTTTTATTGGTTTTTTTGATGCTCTTTATATATAAGTTAAAAAAGGCCTAAATCTTTTAGGTCATTCATAGTTGCAAAAAACATCAAAGATAGGAGCAAAAACATTCCGATTCGAAAAAAACCTTCCTGGGTTTTTTGACTTAATGGCTTACCTAACACTTTTTCAAAACCGTAAAACATTAAATGACCCCCATCCAATAATGGTATTGGGAATAAATTAATTAAACCTAAACTAATAGATATATAAGCCATCATACTTAAAAATGGTAATATTCCAAATTCAGCAACTTGGCCTGAAATTTTTGCTATTCTAATAGGACCTCCTAATTGAGAGCTATCCCCTGAACCCGCAATTATAGAACCCAAATATTTTAACGTTGATGTGGTAACATAATATACCTCAGAAACTGAATAATAAATTGCTTTTGCTGGGCCCAGTTTTTGATGATTAATTGTATTTTGATATGGAATAATTTTTATTCCAACTGTTCTTTTTTTAATTTTATTTCCAAGGTTATCTTCTCCATCTAAGGTCTGAGGTTTTACTTTTATTAAAATTTCTTTATCATACCTCGAAACCTTAAAGTCTATAAATTCCGAGGTGGACATTGTTATGAACTTTGAAACATCTAAAATGCTTTTTACTTCATTTTTATCAATTGACAGAATTACATCATTTTTCTCCAGTCCAGCAACATAAGCAGGACTTTCTTTAGTTACTTCACTTATCATTGGAGGGGTAAAGTCTTTACCGACAAAAACATTGATCATGAAAAATATAAGTATTGCTAACAAAAAGTTAGCTATTGGACCTGCAGCAACTATTATAGCTCTTTGATAAAGAGGTTTTAAAACAAAAAGTTTTTGCCTTTCTTTTTTATCATACTTTTTAATCAATTCCTCTTGGTCAGCTTGCGAAAAAACATTTCTATCGCCAAAAAATTTTACGTAGCCACCTAATGGAATCCAGCATATCTTCCATCTTGTACCTGAGCTATCGTTCCAACCAAATATTTCCTTTCCAAATCCAATTGAAAAATCAGTAACCTTTACACCATATTTTTTTGCAAAATAATAATGTCCATATTCGTGTATAAAAACAACAACAAGAATAAGAATTAAAAAAGGTAATATAAAATTAAGCATTAGATTTATAATACTGATTTTACTTTATTTTCCAAGATATCATTGGTCCTAGTGTTGCGGCAATAAATGACCAAAAAAGTAAATTTTGAACTAAAAACGATGGAAAAAATTCAGTTGGTACAATGATTCCTACTAACAAACTTTTTGAAAAGTCTGGTGTTGGAAATAATAAAAATCCCAAAATCAAACCTAAAACAATTGAAATATAAGCCGTATTTTCATTAATTTTTTTATCGTAAAAACTATAAAAAACTGTGAGTACAAATGCACAACAAAATAAATCGGCTAATAAAAATAAGTACAAAATATCATATCCTTTGGATGCAACTATAAAAGAGATTAAAGATAAAAATAAGATAATATATGTAGACAAGTTAAAGTAATTTATCTTTTCATTAAATTTAAATGTTGCTTTACCGTCAACTACTATTAGACTTGATATTGCATTCACCAAAGTATCAACAGTAGAAATTGTTAAAGCTAAACCCAATACAATTACTAATAGCGATAACAATTCTTTTTGCTCTTTGAGCAATAACATAAAAAAACCAAGATCAGGCCTAGTAGTTGGATCTAATGAAAAAGCGATCATTCCTGTAAAACCCATATAAAAAACTACAGGTATAATTATAAAAAAAGATATAATTAAACTTTTTCTTAAAGTTTCAAAATTTTTTGCTGCATATACCCTTTGCCAATTACCTTGATGAAATAGATTGGTTGCTGCAACTGCAATAAAAAAAGTCAAACCAGCAGTATAACTAGGAATGTATGAAGAACTTAAAAGCTGAGGATTTTTTTTATAAATAAATTCAAAGGAAAATTCAGATCCAATAAAACTTTTTATGTAAAATAAGGAAATTAATAAAAGGACTCCTATGACGATCATTTGAATATTATCAGTAAATATAGAGGCTCTTAAACCTCCATATAAAGTATATGCAAGTGTAGATAATAAGACAATTAAAGCAGTTATCCAAAGCTTTGTACCTGAAATGTAATTTATTAAGACAGCAACTGCTGTTACCTCAGCACACAAAAAAATGAACATATAAAAAATTGTCATCAATAAAATAAGTTTGAATAAGCTTTTTCCAAACTTCTTACGCATAAATTCAATTAAAGAAGAGCCTTTAGGGAATTCTTTTCTAATTTTTTTTCCAAGATAAATTAAGAAAAACATTGGAAAAGCCGTTCCAAGTGAATATCCAATAACAGCTCCTATTCCTCCCCAAGTAGCTGCCGAAGCTGGACCAAATAAAATCCATGCGCCTAGCGCTGATGCTGTTAGGCTTGTTGTTAAAGAAAATAATCCAACATTTCTGTTTGCAGTTAAATAATTATTAAGTCCTTGATGTTTTTTTGAATTATATAAGCCCAAAAAAACAAACATTAGACTTATTACAATAACAAGCGTTAGTGATGAAGTTTGAGTTAAAAAATAAGTTTTATCCAATGTTTTCCCTTTCTGAATTACCGGACAGGTTCTATGGGTATAATCTCAGTCTTTAAAGACACCCCTTTTTTTAATTATAGTTGAAAAATAAAATTTCGCTAGTTAAAATAAGTAATGCCAACATACACAGTCATCACATCAAACCTTGAATTAGATGAGAGTAAAAAAAAGTCAATCGCAGAGGGTATAACAAAAATTCACAGCAAAACTACTGGAGCAAATACATATTTTGCACAAGTCATTTTTAATGAAACTAAAAAGAATAGTCATTTTATGGGGGGCAAAGTTATTAAGGATGAACAAATTTATCTTAATGGCCAAATAAGAGCAGGACGTTCTAAAGAGGTCAAAGACGATCTTATTGATCAATTAAAAAAATTATTAGCGAAAGAAGCTAAATTAGATCAATCAAATGTTTGGGTTTATATTGTTGATTTAGAACCATCCCAAATGGTTGAATACGGAGAGGTGCTGCCTGTATCAGGTCAAGAAAAGGTATGGTTCGAAAATCTACCAGATAAACTGAAAAAAAAATTAAAATCTTTGGAAAGTTAGTTTAAAAACAAACTAAATGCTCAATATGAATTGGTCTTTTTATTCCGAATTTTTCGTTTATCTCATGTTGATGAACGTGATGAGAGTGTACAAAAACAGGTATAATAAAATTTTTGTCAGTTTTTAAGGAATAAATAAAATTTGTACCTCTAAATTTTTTATCAACTACATCGAATTTTAAGTTACTTTTATCGTCATGGTGTAAATCTTCCGGTTGTAATAACAATTTAACTGTAGAACCAATTTCGAAAGGTTTTGAAAAGTTTCCAGTAATAGTTCCTAGCTCCTCGTTTTCTAAACTTTTAGGACTTGTTACTTTTGCTGGTACCAAAACTCCCCTATTCAAAAATTTTACCACCTCAATTGAATTAGGTATGTGATAAACATTATAAGGAGTATCAAATTGTCTTAATTTTTGATCTAATAATATTCCACACGTGTCTGCTAAATAAAAAGCTTCATAGGAGTCGTGAGTAACAATAATAGTTGTAATCTTTAAATCTTTAATAATTTTTTTAAGTTTGGTTTGAATTTCTTCCTTAAAATTTTGATCAATGTTAGACAATGGTTCATCTAATAAAAGTAAATCAGGTTCAGCACATAAAGATCTTGCTAATGATGCTCTTTGAGCTTCACCCGCACTTATTTGGTGAGGGTATTTATCTAATACATGACTAATATTTAAAAACTTTGTAATTTCCTCAACATTGATTTTTTTGGGACCTGATTTTGGTATTCCTAAAATTATATTTTTATAAATTGAATGATGTGGAAAAAGACTGTTTTCTTGGAATGATAAAGCAATTTTTCTTTTTTCTGGTTCCAAATGTTCATTTGTTGATGAGATAATTTTATCCTTTAAAATAATTTTACCATTTTCCAATTTTTCTAAACCAGCAATCGTTCTAAGTATTGTAGTTTTTCCTATTCCCGATGGCCCTAATAAACAAATTATGTCTCCTTCATTTTTAATCTCGATTGATAAATTCTTTATCTTGTCTTTACCACCAGCTGTAAAAGTTGCGTTTTTAATTTCAAAAAAATTATTCATCGTTATCTCTTAAGATATATTTTGAACTAAGTAAAATAAAGAAACTTGCAATTAAAATCAAAAATAAAGATGGTGCAGCAGCTGCCTCTAAAAGGTCCTCGGATGCGTAAATATATGCAGTTGTCGCAAAAGTCTCAAAATTGAAAGGTCTTAATATTAAAGTAATTGGAAGCTCTCTTATTATTTCTAATGAAATTAAAATCCCGACGAATAAAATTGAATTTTTAAGATACGGAACATGAATTTTTGAGAAGGTTTTTAGTTTTGAATAACCTAATAAATAAGCATTTTCATCAACAGAAATATTTATTTTCTCATATCCTGATTTTATTCCATTACATGCTAGCGAATAAAACCTAATAAAGTAAACAATGATTAGTCCTAAAATAGAACCAAAGAAAATTTTCTTTACCGATGTAAAACCCATCGCTTTTATAATACTGTTATCAAGCCATGCTATAAAAGTAATAAAAGCGACTGCTAAAATAACACCAGGTATTGCATACCCAGAAATTGATAAAGTTGTTAAACTATTTAAAAATTTACTCTTAGAAACTCTATTTCCATAATTTGAGACGAAAGACAGGATTGTTAAAACAAAAAACGATAAAAAGACCAAATATAAGGTATTCCACAAAAGCTGATAAATTTTTAGGTCAAATAAATTATCCGTAAACTTTAATGTCCAGTAAAACATCTGGCTTAATGGGAATAAAAAACTCATGAAAAAAATTACAAAACAGAGGGTAAATGCTAGTATTGCTGAGCCTCCTGAAAGGTCCTGTTTTTCTTTCTTCTTAAAACCACCCTTCATGTTGGAGTGGTATTTAGCCTTTTTTCTTGAAAGATTTTCTAAGAAAAAAAGGGCAAAAATAAATAATAATAAAAAAAATGAAATTTGATTTGCGAACGCAAGATCATCAAAAGTTATCCATGAATTATAAATACCTGTTGTAAGAGTATTTATCGAAAAAAAATCAACAGCGCCAAACTCTGCTAAAGTCTCCATCGCGACCAATGATAAACCTGCGATAATTGCTGGTCTAGCTGAAGGTAAAATTATTCTTAGAAAAACTTTTAATTTTGAAAAGCCTAAGTTTCTTCCTAAGTCTATAAGATTTTGTGATTGGTACAAAAAAGAAGCCCTTGTTAAAATATAAACATAGGCGAATAAAGAAAAAGATATTGAAAGTATTGCTCCAGACATTCCATCAAATTTTGGTATATGACTGTTATAATTAGCATCTCCAAAAATATTTTTTAATATTGTGTAGGCTGTTCCATAATTTTCAAAAAAAGCTGTTAATGAATATGCGTAGATGTATGGTGGGACTGCAAAAGATAATATTAAAGTCCATTTGAAAAAATTACTTCCAGGAAAATTGTAAAATGAAACTAAGTAAGCAGAGCCAGTACCCATTAAAAAAGTAAAAATTAAAACACCAATTAATAAGACAGCTGAATTAAATATATACTCTAATAGAAAAGTATCTTTTAATATTTGATAATAATTACTTGTTTCTTCAAAAAAACTTACTGAAACAGTTATGATAGGAATAATTACAACAAATGAAATTAAAAATGAACTAAGAGACCAAACGTTAAATTTATTCATATTATAATCCGCCTTATAATCATGAAAATAAATATGCCCGTGAAAAGGAGATCTTAATCACGAGCATATTTTCAAGGAATTATCTAAAAATCAAAAACCTTTAGGATGTGCGAAACCTCCTGTTCATTGATGTCAGATAAATTTCTTTTATTTATTCTTTGATTGATTTTTTTACACTCTGAGACACACGGAGAGCATCCCTCAGAAGATTTATTTAAATCAATTTCAGAAATAAATTCTTTTTTATCTTCCATGTTATTTCCAACCAGCAGCTGTCATTACTTCTAATGCATCAGCTTGTTTAGCACCATAACTAGAAACTTTTGTTTTTAGATCTTGTTTAAAATC
Source organism: uncultured Pelagibacteraceae bacterium (assembly GCA_902551755.1). GTDB lineage: Bacteria > Pseudomonadota > Alphaproteobacteria > Pelagibacterales > Pelagibacteraceae > Pelagibacter. The sequence continues at coordinate 2,846 of CACDEB010000006.1, read as the reverse complement.
TAAACCAATATTGTTAACTACTAATGGATTTGCTGAAACACCACCAATCATTGGGAATTCAAATGTGTTATTAACAAAGTGTTCTTGAGACTCTGGTGTTAATAAAAATTCCACAAGTTTGATTGCGTTATCTTTGTTTGGAGCACCTTTAACTAAAGCAGCGCAGCTTATATTCATGTGCGTTCCTCTATCATTTTGATTAGGGAAAAACGCTTTAACTTTTTTCGCTGCTGCTTGTTGCTCAGCGCCTTTTTTTCCAGAAAGCATCAAAGCTAAATAATAAGTATTAGCTACAGCGATATCTGCTTCACCTGCTGCAACTGCCATTATTTGTGCTCTGTCATTTCCTTTTGGTGTTCTAGCCATGTTTGATACAACTCCTTTAGCCCATTCAGCTGTTGCTGCTTTTCCATTGTTTTTAACCAATGAAGCAACTAAAGATTTATTGTATATGTTGCTTGATTTTCTAATTACTAATCTACCTTTCCATTTCGGATCAGCTAAACTTTCATAAGTTAAACCAGCTAGCTCTGCACCACTTACTCTTTCTGGAGCGTAATAAACTATTCTCGCTCTTTTAGCGATACCAGTCCAGTGCGAAGTTCTGAAGTTTGAAGGCACAGCCGCTTTTATTGCTGCAGAAGTTAATCCGCCTTGCGTCATTCCTTTTGCTTTAAACACTCCACATCTTCCAGCATCAGCAGTGATATAAAGATCAGCGGATGAATCTTCTCCCTCTTCAATCATCCTTTTTTCTAAAGCACCTGCTTTGCCGTTGATTAGATTTACTTTGATACCAGTTTTTGCCGTGAACTTGTTGTAAAGTTCAGCATCTGCTTTGTAATGTCTTGCATTAAAAACATTAACTTCCGCAGCAATTGTAAAACCAGCGATAAAAGTAAAAAGTATTGTTAGTATACTTACTTTTTTCATTATTATTTCCTTCCTCCGCACTACTGAGAATGAGAATTATTCTCATTGCTAATGATTATCAATCGCATATTATGACGCAGGGGTCAAGGAAATATTAAAATTTCCACTCTGATATTTTGCTGTATAGAAAGTTTCTGAAAGCTTGTACTCTGGCTACATTTTTTAAAGATTGAGGGTACACAAAGTGTGCCTCTGTTATTGGACCTTCAATTTTAGGCAATATCTTAACAATGTTTGGTTGGTTAATTGTTATATAATCTGGCAAAGCGGCTAAACCTACTCCACTTTGAACTGCTAAAAGAAGACCGTAAACGCTATTAACTCTCATGACTGTTTTTCTTTTTTTTGCTCCATCTTTTAATCCAAGTTTAAGAGCCCAATCTGGATTAAATACAGGTGAAGGGGCTCCTCTTCCAAAGGAAATAAATTTATGATTATTTAGATCATTTACACTCTTCGGATATCCATTTTTTTCAAGATATTTAGGCGAACCATAAATGTGGTAATTAATATCAATTAATTTTTTTTGAATATAGTTCAGCTGCTTTGGTCTACGCATAAAAATCCCTATATCAGCTTGTCTAGTACTTAAATCTAATTCTTTATCATCAAAAATTAGTTCAACTTCTATCTCAGGGTTTAACTGCATAAATTCTTGAATTCTTGGAGTTAACCAAGTTGTACCAAAACTAACAACTGTAGTTACGGTAAGTTTTCCTGATGGTTTATTTTTTTTGTCTCCAAGTGAGGTTTCAACCTCTTTTAATTTACTTATAACTTCATGCGCTGTTTTGAATACATATTCGCCATTTTCTGTTAAAGTCAAACCTCTAGCATGTCTTTCAAATAATTTAACTTTTAAATCGTCTTCTAATGACTGAATTTGACGGCTTATGGCAGATTGGCTTAGGTTTAGATTAACTGTCGCGCTGGTAAAACTTCCAGCTTCAGCAACTGCATGGAAAATTTTAAGTTTATCCCAATCCATTATTTGTTAAGATTTATTATATATCTCCCCGAAGTTTTGCCTTCTAGCATCTTTGGATATTCTTCCAAAAGTTGGTTTAAATTTATTTCTTTAATTGATTTATCTAACAAGTCAAAATCAACAAGCTTATGCATTTCACCCCATAAGAAATTTCTTCTTTTAATTGATACACTTACAGAGTCTATTCCCCAAAGTTTTACACCCCTAATGATAAATGGCATCACTGTAGTGTTCAACTTTATACTTGAAGCATTACCGCAAGCAGCAACAATGCCACTTGGTTTAATATGAGATAATATATTTGCTAAAATATTTCCTCCAACTGTATCTACTGCTCCATCATATAAACCTTTATCTAATGGTCTTGCCTCTTTATCTAAATCACCTGATTTAATTATATTTTTTGCACCTAGTGATTTTAAATATTCCTCGTTTGGTTTTGTGGTTGCGGCAGTAACAGTGCAACCAAGTTTACTTAAAATCATGACTGCTATACTTCCAACTCCTCCAGAGGCACCAGTTACAATTACATCATTTACTTTCTCACCTAATAACAAAACTTCTCTAGTTTGTTTTGTAGTAAAGGCACACTGAATTGCGGTTAATCCTGCTGTACCTAACATCATTGCTTGTCTAGAAGTAATTTCTTTTGGTTTTTTTACTAAAAAGTTTGCGTCTACTTTGGCATATTGCGAATATCCACCGTAAAATATTTCACCTACTCTCCAGCCAGTTTGAATAATTTCATCGCCTTCTTTGAATTTGTCACTTTTGCTTTCAATGACTGTTCCTGCGAAATCAATGCCTGGGATATGTGGAAACTCTTTTACTAAACGTGCACCGTTTTTAAGTATTAATGCATCTTTAAAATTTAAAGTTGAGTAATCTACTTTTACTAAAACATCTCCATGTTTTAAAAAAGATT
>CACDEB010000005.1 GCA_902551755.1 uncultured Pelagibacteraceae bacterium | reverse complement strand
ATCGTCATACAATGGTGAGTTGAATCTATTGTTACTGCAACACCTTTTGCATCTAAACTTTCCATTAATGTTTTCGCTATTTGAACCGTCAGTCTTTCTTGGGTCTGCAATCTTTTTGAAAAAATCTCCACAACCCTTGCTATTTTACTTAAGCCAACTACCCTTTGATTTGGAATATAAGCTACATGGGCTTTGCCAATTATCGGAGCCATGTGATGTTCGCAATGACTTTGAATAGATATATTTTTTTGAACGACCATGTCGCTATAACCTTCTACATCTCCAAAGGTTTTTTCTAATACAAGACTTGGATCTTCTGAATATCCTTTAAAATATTCCTTAAATGCTTTCACTACCCTTTTTGGAGTTTCTAATAAACCCTCTCTATTTGGGTCTTCGCCCATCCACTTTAGAATAGTTTTGATAGCCTCTTCAGCCTCTTTGTCGCTAATTTTCGAGCTAGATTCTTGTTTTTGGAGATCTTTTACAATTTTCATAAAGTCCTTATACCTATTAATTAAGTTTTTTAAAATATTTATTATACCGTTTATTATGTTAAATAATTGAAATTATATGTTTAAAAAAAGAGAAAGTGTCACAGAGATCGAAGAAGGTAACCTACTTTCACCCAAGTTTGATAATGACGGTTTAATTCCTGTAATTACAACATGCGTCAATACAAAAGAAATTTTAATGCTTGGCTATATGAATGTTGAGGCATTTAAAAAAACAATTGAAACTAAGGAAGCACACTATTGGAGCCGCTCAAGGAAACAAGTTTGGCACAAAGGTAAAACAAGTGGTTTTATTCAAAAAATAAAAGAAATAAGAATTGATGACGACCAGGATGCAGTGTGGCTCAGTGTTGATATAGGAAATGGTTCGAGTTGCCACGTTGGATACAGATCTTGTTTTTACAGATCCATACCTTTAGGAAAAATTGAAAATGCAAGACAAATCAAAATGAAGTTTGAAGAGAAAGAAAAAAAATTTGACCCCAAAAAAGTTTACAAAGATCAACCTAACCCTACAAAAATTTAATGACTAATTTTACTAATGATGAGCTCGAAGTTATAAGACCTTTCGGTCCAACTATTGCCAAAGTAAAAATACCCCAAGATTTAATTGATAAACTAAATGAGTATACTGAAAGTGTATTAAGTGACCAAAATAAACAAGATGAGTTGAATTATGGAAATAAGCTTGCTGGTAATGTTAAGCAAGAATTTATTATTGAAAAAGATATAATGGAAAAAATTGGGTGGGGAAAGTTTTTAGCTGAGGGTGTAAGAGATTGGATATTCAAAACTAATAAAAGAAAAATTACAAAATTTAATATAATAAATAGTTGGATTGTAAGGCAATTTAAAAATGAATATAATCCTTCTCACTGGCATTCAGGTCATGTATCAGGCGTGGGATATTTAAAAGTTCCAAAAACTTTAGGTGAAACAAGCCAAAGTAATAAGACAATGAATAATAATGGTAAGCTTGAAATGGTCCATGGTTCAAAAGCTTTCTTATGTAAACCAACCTTTAGAGTGACACCTAGAGTAGGAGATTTTTACTTTTTTCCTCATTATCTAATGCACGCAGTTTATCCTTTTTCTCAAAGTGATGATGAAAGACGGTCAGTTTCATTCAATGCAACTGTAGATCAATCTTTATTCAATGAGTAAAAAACAAAAAAATGTTTTAGGTGGCGATTTAGAATTATGTTCATCAAATCCTTTAACGGGTTGGTATAGGGACGGATGTTGCAATACAGATGAAAATGATAATGGGCTACATACAGTTTGTGCAAAGGTGAATAATGAATTTCTTGAGTGGTGTAAATCTTCTGGTAATGATTTAATTACTCCTCATCCTGAATTTGGTTTTCCTGGTTTAAAAGATGGAGATAATTGGTGTGTATGCGCTACTTGGTTTGCAAGAGCTGTAGAAGCTGGGAAAGAGTGCAAGATATATTTGAAAAAAACAAATGAAAAAACTTTAAAAATTATTCCATTAGAAATTTTAAAGAAACACGCAATAGATTTATCCTAATTACATATTCCCATATCTTGGACCACCACTTCCCTCTGGTGTTACCCAAGTAATATTTTGAGAAGGCTCTTTAATATCACAAGTCTTACAATGAATGCAATTTTGAGAATTAATTACAAATTTAGGTACATCATTTTCGACTTGCACTTCGTATACACCTGCAGGACAGTATCTTTGTGCAGGCTCATCAAATCTATCCAATGTATAACTTATTGGTAAATCTTTATCTTTCAATTTTAAATGAACTGGTTGATTATCTGTATGATTGGTCCCTGTTAGATAAACTGAACTTGTTTTATCGAATGTAATCACATTATCAGGTTTTGGGTAGTCTATTACTGGCATCTCATTTGCTGGTTTTAAAGTTTCATGATCTGCATGTTTGTGTTTAAGTGTAAATGGCAACTTCCCTCTGAAAATTATTTGGTCTATACCTGTGAAAATAATTCCCAAGATTAACCCCCAACTAAAACTTGGTTTTACATTTCGTGCTTCGAATAATTCTTTATAAGCCCAGCTTTTTTTAAATTTTTCATCGTAAATAGAAAGCTCTTTAGACTCTTTGAGATGTTCAATTATAGTTTCGGCTGCAATTAATCCACTCTTCATTGCTGTATGAGAACCTTTAATTTTAGGCATATTTAAAGTACCTGCATCACATCCAATCAAAAGGGCGCCAGGCATAAACATTTGAGGTAAACTTTGAAAACCTCCTTCAATTAAAGCTCTTGCGCCATAAGATATTCTTTTTCCTCCTTCAAGCATTTTGCTGATCGCTGGATGAGTTTTAAATCTTTGAAATTCATCAAAAGGTGATAAGTGAGGATTTTTATAATCTAAACCTATAACATAACCTAAATAAACTTCTTTATTTTCAGCATGATATACAAAGCTTCCTCCATAAGTATTTTTATCAAGTGGCCAACCAGCTGTATGCATTACTAAACCTTCTTGATGATTTTTTTCATCAATCTTCCAGATTTCTTTAAAACCAATTCCATATTGCTGTGGATCTTTTCCGTTATCTAAGTCAAATTTTTTAATTAATTGTTTTCCTAAGTGACCTCTGCAGCCCTCTGCAAATACTGTCACTTTAGCATGTAGTTCCATCCCGGGCTCATGACCATCTTTTTTATTTCCCTCCTTATCTAAACCCATGTCTTGAGTTAAAACTCCTTTTACTGATCCATCCTCATTGTATAAGATTTCTGAAGCTGGGAATCCTGGAAAAATCTCCACGCCTAATGTCTCTGCTTGTTCGGCAAGCCATCTACATAAATTGGCAAGACTAATTATGTAGTTTTTATGATTTTGTTGAACTTTTGGGAGTAACCATGTCGGCCAGCTTAATGAACTTTTTTTTCCTAAAAAAAGAAATTTTTCTTTTGTTACTTTAGTTTTAATTGGTGCATTTAGATCTTTCCAATTAGGTATTAATTCATCTAAAGCTCTAGTCTCAAAAACATTCCCTGATAAAATATGTGAACCAATTTCTGCACCTTTCTCTAGTACACATACATTTACATCAGCATTTAATTGTTTTAGCTTTATGGCTGTGGCCAGGCCAGATGGCCCTCCTCCCACAATAACTACATCATATTCCATAACTTCTCTAGTCATGAATTATTTTTGAATTGTATTAAGTTTATTTAACTCTTCTAAAAATTGCGGAAGAGCTTCAAACAAGTCTGCCTCAAGCCCATAATCTGCCACGCTAAAAATTGGCGCTTCCCCATCCTTATTTATCGCAACAATAATTTTACTTTCTTTCATTCCAGCTAAATGTTGAATAGCGCCAGAAATACCAACTGCTATATACAAGTCTGGCACAACAACTTTTCCTGTTTGTCCAACTTGATGATCGTTAGTAATATAGCCAGCATCTACTGCCGCTCTTGAAGCTCCAATAGCAGCATTTAACTTATCCGCAATTGCTGTAATTAGTTTGAAATTTTCTGAATTTTGCATCCCTCTTCCACCTGAAATTACAATTCTCGCTGTTCCTAATTCAGGTCTATCTGATTTTATTTCTTCTCTTTTAACAAATTTAGAATTTTTAAAAGCTTCACCTGGTTCTGATTTTACAATCTCAGCAGAACCTCCACTCGCTGGTGCAGGTTCAAAAGATGTTGGTCTTATAGTGATACATTTTTTTTTATCATTACTTTTTACTGTCGCAAAAGCATTTCCAGCATAAATGGGACGTAAAAAAGTATCGGCCGAAATAACTTTAATGATATCACTCACCTGAGATGTATCTAAAAGGGCTGCTATTCTAGGCATCAAATTTTTCCCGAACGTATTTGCTGAGCAAACTATATGTGAATAAACATCAGCATGCTTTATTATTGCTGAAGTGTAATTTTCCGCAATGAAATTTTCATAAATTTCGTTATCAACATGAATAACTTTTTTTACATTTGGTATTTCAGACGCAGACTTTGCAACTGCCTCTGATTTATTACCCAAAATTAAAATATGTAAGTCCTCATCTATTTTGCTAGCAGCTGACACTGCATTATAAGTGAAGGGTCTTAATTCTTTATTGTTGTGTTCTGCAATGAGTAAAACTGACATTATATTACTTTAGCCTCATTTTTTAATTTTTGAACCAATTCTGATACATTTGCGACTTTTATTCCAGCTTTTCTTTTTGGTGGTTCTTCAACCTTAATTTGCTCGATTCTTGCTTTGGTATCAACCCCTAAATCTGAAGCATTTATCTGCTCTAATGGTTTTTTCTTTGCTTTCATTATATTAGGTAATGAAGCATATCTAGGCTCATTTAATCTAAGGTCACAAGTGACAATTGCTGGTATGTTTACTTCTATTGTTTCTAAACCTTCATCAACTTCTCGAGTAACTTCAAGTGATGAATCTTTAACATTGATTTTAGATGCGAAAGTCGCCTGTGGCCAATTGAGTAAAGCTGCCAACATTTGACCTGTTTGATTACAATCATCATCAATTGCTTGTTTACCCATAAAAACTAAATCAGGTTTTTCTTTATCTACTATCTTTTGTAATATTTTTGAAACAGCCAAAGGCTCAACTACACCGTCAACTTTTACATGTATTCCTCTGTCAGCGCCAACTGCAAGTGCCTTTCTCACAGTTTCTTGAGCTTTTTCTTCACCAATAGTTATCGCTACAATTTCTTTTGCTTTACCTGATTCTTTTATTTTTACTGCCTCTTCAACTGCATTATCGTCTGGGGGATTGGTTGACATTTTAACGTTATCAGTAACAACTCCAGTTCCATCTTCTTTTACTCTTACCTGAACGTTGTAATCTATAACTCTTTTTACCGCTACTAAGATTTTCATTATGCTCTTAACAATTCATTTTTTGGATCATATGGGCTTTCTTCAAGTATAGTTGCCTCATGCGTTTTGCCCAATATATCGATTTTAAGTTTCTGACCAACATTTGCCAATTCTGGTTTCACCATTCCAAGTGCTATAGATTTTCCTAATCTAAAACCAAAATCTCCACCAGTTGCTCTACCAATACAAGTTCCGTTTTCGTAAATTGGATTATTTCCAAGCACATCAGCATCAGCAATATTATGTACTTCTAGTGTCACTAATTTATTATTAAATCCTTTTTCTCTCCACTTGTTCAGCGCATCTAATCCAATAAAATTTCCTTTATTTGGATGTATAAATCTATCTAAACCACTTTCGTATGGGGAGTATTCTATAGATAATTCTGTTCCAACTAGTTTATAAGATTTTTCTACTCTTAAACTATTCATTGCTCTAATACCGTATGGTTTTAAATTTAAATCTTTACCAGCTTCCATTAATTTATCAAAAATATGATTTTGATATTCAATTGGATGATGTAACTCCCAACCTAATTCTCCAACAAAGTTTACTCTCATTGCGTTCACAGGTGCATAACCCACGTCAACATTTTTAGCACTTAGCCATTTAAAATTTTCGTTTGAAAAATCATCTTTTGATACTCTTGTCATTAAGTCTCTTGCTTTTGGCCCAGAGACAACCAATACACCCATACTGTTTGTTAAATTTTCAAACTGAACTGATCCATCACTTGGCATCCATCTTAAAATCCAATCGTGATCAAGTCTTTGAAAAGCACCTGCAGATACTAAATAAAAGCTATCTTCAGATTCTCTCATTATTGTGAACTCTGAATGAACGCCACCTTTAGTATTTAGAGCGTGGCACAAATTTATTCTTCCAATTTTTTTTGGGAGTTTGTTTGCAACTAGTTTATCTAAAAACTCTTCTGCTTTTGGTCCTTTTATTCTGCACTTAGCAAATGCACTCATGTCTAACAAACCTACATTCTCTCTAACATTCTTGCACTCTTTCTCAACAGCTAGAAACCATTTTGATCTTCTAAATGACCAATCATCTTTTTGCTCCATTCCATCAGTTGCAAAAAAGTTTGGTCTTTCCCAACCAAATTTTTGACCAAAAACTGCTCCAAGCTTTTTCATTCTGTCATAACATGGTGCTGTTCTAAGTGGTCTTGCTGCTGGTCTCTCTTCATCTGGAAAATGCGTTATGAAAACGTGGCTGTATGCCTCTTCATTTTTTTCTTTAAGGTATGCTTTTGAACAATAATCTCCATATCTTCTTGGTTCAACACCTAGCATGTCAATTGTTGGTTCTCCATCTACTATCCACTCTGCTAACTGCCAACCAGCACCACCTGCTGCGGTTATTCCAAAACTATGCCCTTCGTTTATCCAAAAATTTTTGAGTCCCCATGCTGGACCAACAATTGGATTTCCATCTGGAGTATAACAAATTGCACCATTGTAAACTTTTTTAACTCCAACCTCACCAAATGCTGGAACCCTATGTATTGCACCTTCTATGTGAGGTGCAAGTCTATCTAAATCTTCTTGAAATAATTCATATTCTGAATCTTTCGAAGGTCCATCAACATAACATGCAGGGGCTCCATCCTCATAAGGGCCTAATATTAAACCTCCGGCTTCTTCTCTCATGTACCATCGACTATCACTGTCTCTTAAAACTCCCATTTCAGGTAAACCCTCTTTCTTTCTTTTTTGAATTTCAGGATGTGGTTCTGTAACGATATATTGGTGTTCTACAGGAATAACTGGAATATCTAGGCCGACCATTTTTCCAGTTTGTCTAGCAAAATTTCCTGAACAAGAAATTATATGTTCGCACTCAATTGAACCTTTGTCTGTTTCAACTACCCATCCATCTTTAGTTTGTTTCATACCTACTACTGTGGTGTTTCTGTAAATCTCTGCACCTCTATTCCTCGCACCTGTAGCTAGTGCTTGCGTTAAATCAGCGGGCTGAATGTATCCATCCTCTGGATGTTGAATTGCTCCAACTAAATCAGATGTATTACATAGTGGCCAAATTTCTTTTACTTGATCGGGTGTCAAAAATTTTACATCAACACCGATAGTTTTTGCAACTCCCGCATATTGAAAATATTCATCCATTCTATCTTTATTATTTGCAAGTCTAATATTTGAGACAACACTGAAGCCAACGTTCTTTCCAGTTTCTTCCTCTAATTTTTTATATAAATTGACTGCATACTTGTGGAGTTGTCCAACGGAGTAACTCATATTAAAAAGTGGTAACAAACCTGCAGCGTGCCAAGTTGATCCGGAAGTAAGTTCTTTTCTCTCAACTAAAACAACATCTGACCAGCCTTTTTTAGCAAGATGATAAAGGGCGCTAACTCCTACAACACCCCCGCCTACTATCACGACTTTTGCTTTAGATTTCATTTATAGATTTCTACAAGATTTTTAAATTGAACGAAACAAAATTCTATCAGTCATCGTCTGGTTCTCTCCAATCTAATTGGAACAACAAATAAGCTGCGACACTCACGCTAATTATACCTACAACAATTCCACAGTTAAGACCAATCTCCTGACCAAAATAATACCAGGTTATCTGAGTGGTCAAAATAGGTGGAACACAAAGTATGAGCATAAGAATAAGAATACGATTTTCATATTTAGGTTTTTTCATAATCTAAATTGATGCTCCAAGAGAAACTGGATTAGAAACTGCAGTAGTCAACCAACAATTGTTAAGTGATCCTTTGCCATCGTATCTTTCTACTTGCCACTTGAACTCATAGTAAAAATTATCTGATCCCAAAATGATTACATCATAAATTGCGATCTTCTTATTATTATATATCTCTTCAATTTTATGATCTTTATGATTTAACAAAATTGAGTAAATTTCGTTTTTTAACATTTTTTTAAAATTATTTAATGGGCCAGTATTTATTTTGTTTTCTGGATGAGCGAATTCCCACGTTTGTTCAATACCAAAGTCTTTATCTGGTTTATCATTATTTTTTAAACTGATCAGTTGAATTTCAACTACGTTATAAGGTTCAATTTTTGTATTTGGTTTAATAATATCGGAATAAACACTCGCTACATGAAGATAAAAGAATAAAAAGAAAAATAAAAGTTTATTCATAATAGAACTTTAATTTTACAATATTATAATATAAATTTTACATATAAAATGTCGCTTTATCTAAATTCTAAGAAAATAATCAAAGAATGGACCGATTATAATGGCCATATGAACGTAGCTTATTATGTTTTAATTTTTGATTTGTTTGGTGCTGAAATATTAATGGACAAGTTTAAAATGGGCGAAGAGTCGGCCAAGAAAACGAAAAAAAGTACCATGGTGGTTGAGTCGCATATTACTTACAACCAAGAAGTTAAAGAGGGTGACGAGGTAGATGTAAATTTACTATATTTCGATCACGACAAAAAAAGATTGCAATACAAGCTTGAGATGATTCATAAAGAAAAAAAATTTTTAGCATCCACCATCGAAATTTTATCTCTTTATGTTGATTTAGATCAAAGAAAAGTTTCAGAATTTGAGAGTGAAAAAATAATAATTATGAGAGAATTTATTAAGAATAACTCACAAAAATTTAAAAGTGATAATTTAATCTTTTCTAATAAATTAAAAAAATAGTTATATTTGGGAGGCTGTTCGTTTTACTTCCTCTAAAAATTTTTCTCTTTTTTCTTTTGATACAAATGGAACTGCAAAGAATCTTTTATAAACAACGTCTGTTATCCCACAAATATTAAAAACCCCTCTCCTCAATCTTTTTGTTGGCATATTCAAAAAGAATGTTCTAATTGCAAATTGAGGTGATCCATAAGTGCAAAATACTACTGCCTTTTTTCCTTTTAAATTTCCAATAGGATATCCATAATTACCAAACAATTTTTTAAAACTAAAAGCCCATGGTGGAGAAAGGACTTTATCAATCCATCCCTCGACCATCGCTGGCATTCTGAAATTCCATATAGGAGCAACAAGAACAATTACATCGCTTTTCTCAATTCTTTTTCTGTGGTCCAAAACAGTACTATCTGGTTCTTCTCCTGCAAAAATTGGATTGAATTTTTCTTTATAAAGATCAACACAATCAACTTTATTACCTTTATCTTCTGAAGATTTTATAAAAGTATCCCTAATTGCTGCATTGAATGATTTATCGTTATAGTGCCCGTATATTAAAAAAATTTGTTTCATTGTTGCCAGATATTTTCTAACCTACTCTCTCTACCACACCCTTTTTTATAAAGTAAGTAATTTATAAAATTTGTTTGATAATAATTTTGGTGATAATCCTCTGCTGGATAAAATTTTTCAAATTTTTTAACAAAAGTTACGACTTTATTATTAAAATCGTTTTCTATAGCTTTGATACTTTTTTCTATTAGCCTCTTTTGACTGTCGTTCATATAGAATGCAGCAGATTTATAACTATAACCTTTGTCACAAAATTGACCTGCCGCATCAAAAGGATCAATATTTTTCCAAAAAACATTCAACAATTCCTTAAAACTGATCTTCTTTGTGTCATATGTTATTTCAACTACTTCAATATGACCGGTATCACCATATGTTACCTCTTTATAAGTTGGATTAGGTTTTGTTCCCCCTGAATAACCAGAAACAACATTAGTGACACCATCTACCTTATCAAAAGCCTCTTCCATGCACCAAAAACATCCGCCACCAAAATATGTTTTTTTCAATTCTTGAGAATGTGATTGGATATTAGCAAAAAAAATAAAAATAAAAATTACAACAAAATTACGCATTAATTTAAAAATGTTTAGCTTTTTAAAGCTGGAAAAACAGGATTTACTTTTTGAAATATATTTTGATAGTCCTGTTTAATACAACGATTAGATATATATTTCATTTTTGCATCTAAGGCTATTTTTTCAGCTGCGTCATTTTTAATTCCATATTGAAGCCACAAAACTTTTGCATTTATTTTAACTGCCTCGTTTGCTAAATCAGGAGTTTCATTTGAGGGTCTAAAAATATTTACAATATCTATTGGTATTTTTATATCCTCTAATTTTGAGAAAACTTTTTCACCATGGATAATTTCGCCTTCTGCAAAAGGATTTACTGGAATTACTTTATAACCAAATTCTTGCATATATTTCATAACTATCGTTGATGGTTTTCTTTTTAAGTTTTTTGGATCTTCTTTTTTTTTAAGAGAACTTACACCTACCATAGCTATTGTTTTAGAATTTTTTAAAATTTCTTCAATTTCTTTTGTCATTTATTTTTCCAATTAGGTTTTCTTTTTTCTAAGAATGCTGAAATTCCCTCTCTTGCATCCATTGACATCATGTTCAACGTCATCATTTTACTTGTGTATGCATAAGCTTTTTTTAGAGGCATTTCTAATTGTTTATAGAATGCTTTTTTTCCAATTTTAATTGATAGATTTGATTTTGCTGAAATTACTTTTGCAACTTCTAACACTTTTGAATTTAATTTGTTTTTTGGAAAACAGTCGTTTATTAAACCAATCTCTTTTGCATATCTTGCATTGATGGGTTCGCCCGTTAAAAGCATTTTCATCATTCTTTTTTTTCCAATTTTTCTACTTACGGCCACCATTGGTGTACTACAAAATAAACCTATGTTTACTCCTGGAGTAGCAAATTTTGCATCCGTTGATGCATAAGCTAAGTCACAACTTGCTGCGAGTTGACATCCTGCTGCAAATGCAGAGCCATGAACTTTAGCAATTACAGGTTTTCTTCCTTCAACAATGTTAAGCATTAGTTTTGAGCAAAGATTAAATAATTTTAAGTATTTAGATCTTACTTTTAAATTTTTTACCTCTTTAAGATTGTGACCTGCGCTAAAGCCTTTGCCATTTCCACTCAAAATTATTACTCGAGTCTTGTTATCTCTTTCTAACCTTTTAAAGATATCTATTAAAATATTTAGTGTTTTAAAGGATAATGAGTTATAAGTTTTTGGTTCGTCAATTATTACATTTTTAATTCCAAGACCATTATCTTTTACAACAACTGTCATTTTATTTAAGCTCTCCATCTTCTCGCATTTTTGCTCTAATTTTAGTTGCTGATATTTTTTGGGTTTCTTCGTCTAATACTATCTCCTCAATTTTATAACCCACTCCTCTTCCGTAACATATATTTGTAATATTAGGGACAAGTATTATTTTAAACCTCCCCTCATACTTTGGATTTAATCTTTCTTCAATTTTCTTTTTCACAGTTTCAAAATCAAATGGATTATCATCTACGCCCTGAACATCTCGTATTTGAATACAAACTTGACCAGTTTTTTTAATTATTTCCTCAAACAGAGCATAATGTCCATCATGGAAAGGTTGCCACCTTCCTAACATTTGCGCTGTTGGTTTTTTATTATCCCACTTATACATTTTTACTTAGATCTGTTAAAATTTTCTCAGACCATTCTTTAGCATTTTGTGAAGTAACATGAAAATCAAATTTTTCAGGTTTAACAAACATTTTATTTGTATCATCGAATCTTCCGGACTTAATTGTATCAACCCAAACTATATAGTCTGCTGGAAATAATTTACGTGCCTCAGGAGTAGGACATATAAAGTCAGCAATAACATTGTTGCCTTCATTCTTTAGTTTAAGTGCTAAATCTGACATTCTTTTTGCTTGCCTCTTTCTCCCTTCCTCGGAAAAATCCCAATCATTTGCTTCTTTTCTTACCTCATCAGCATTAAGTCTTTTTACTTCAATTTTTTTAGCCAGTGCATTTGCAAGTGTTGTTTTACCTGCACCAGGTAAACCCATTATTAAAATTATTTTTAAATTCATATTAATTATTTTGTAACTTTATATATTCCAAGCCAAGCATTAACATCTTTACTGGATAAATAATTTGATTTAAAAAATTCAAGTTTTTCCCATTTATTATTTTCTATTAAGTCATTGATCTTTTTATCAAAACCGTAATCCTTAAAGACACCGACATTAATTGTAAAACAAATTAAACCGTTTTTTTTTGTAATTCTTATAAATTCATCTAAAGCATCGGGTTTTACATGGCCAAATGTAAATGTACCAACACAAAATACTGTATCGAATTTATCATCCTCATATATCAAATTTTTATTTAAATCGATTCTGTCTAATGATTTGTAAAGACCTCGAGGTGCTAAATCTAACAATTTTTGTGATATATCTGCTCCATAAAAATTTTGGTAACCCATTTTTTTTAGCTCAACTGCAACTAAACCGGTTCCACAACCGGCATCAAATATTTCAATATTCTTATTTTTTTGATATTTATTGAATGTTTCAGAAGTTTCTTTTGGTCCAGTGTAATTCCAAGCCTCCATGTCTTTATCGTACTTATTGTTTATTGCCCACTCATCATAATAAGCCGCGACATCCTCAACTTTCTTAAGAGTATCTAAAGGTACTTTATTTCCAATGTCTTTTTGAGCCATTTTTAAATTAATAAGTTTATTGCTAACAGTTATATTTTATAGACACACAAATTAAAAATAGATAATAATTCGTTAAATGAACTTTTCTATAGAAATTGGGCCTAAAACAGATTTATCAACTCTTCCGGAACTAAAAGATGTCTATATAACAATGTTGCCGGGTGGGGATTTTAAAGAGACAGCAAGCCAAGCAGTACAGCTAGTCAAGAAAGGTTTCAATCCTATTCCCCATTTTCCCGCTAGATCAATAGAGAATGAAAACCAGTTAAAAGAGTATGTAGATATATGTAAGGGTGGTGGCGTAAAACAGGCTTTAATAATTGGAGGGGGTCGTGAACCAGCTGGTAAATTTGATAGCTCATTTCAACTTTTAGAGACTGGTTATTTTGAGAAGATGAAGATAGGAATTGCTGGACATCCTGAGGGGAGTCCTGATATATCCGACTCAGATTTGGAAAAAGCTATGAAAGACAAAAAGCCTTATGCTGATTATATAGTAACCCAGTGGTTACTTGATCCTCAGCCCATCATAGATTTTATTTCTAAACAAACAGTGCCAGTGCATGTTGGAATTACTGGGCCTCTTAAGATATCAAGCTTAATTAAATTTGCTAATATTGTAGGTGCAAAAAATTCTATAAATTTCCTTAAATCTAATTTTAGTAAGGCTCTAGATTTATTGAAACCTAAAGACCCAAATGATCTAATTGATAAATTAAAAGATCATACAGAACACTTTCATATTTATACATTTGGAGGACTTAAGGAAACAAACAAATGGTTAAAGGATAATAACTATGCCTAAAAAAAAGAAAAAAAAGAAAGTAAGTTCGAAAAAAAGGAAGCCAAAAAAAGTAGCTAAAGTAAAATCTAAGAAAGTCAGTAAGCCCAATTCAAAAGGTAGAATAATTGAGAAGGTTGATTACTCAAAAGTTTCTCACTCTACTGCTGTTGATCAATCTGATAGACATGTTCCATACAATTTAAGACAAAGTGGTCCAACTCAAGTTGAGATGTTAATTTCAACAAGAGTTAGAAAATCTCCTTACTGGCATTTATCTATGAAAGCTGGATGTTGGAGAGCAACTGTCTACAACAGAATTTATCATCCACGTGGCTATGTAAGACCTGAAAAAGGTGGAGCAATGGTTGAGTATGAAGCTATCAAAAAACATGTAACAATGTGGAATGTAGCAGTTGAAAGACAGATAAGAGTGAAGGGTCCAGATGCTGAAAAATTTACTGATTATGTAATTACAAGGGATGCAACAAAAATTTCTCCAATGCGTGCGAGATATGTAATTTTATGTAATTACAAAGGCGGTGTTTTAAACGATCCGATTTTATTAAGAATATCTGAAGATGAATTTTGGTTTAGTTTATCTGATAGTGATATTGGTCTTTATCTACAAGGTGTTAACGCTGACAAAAGATTCAATGTAGAAATTGATGAGATAGATGCATGTCCAGTTCAAATTCAAGGTCCTAAATCGAAGGCATTAATGAATGATTTGATAGGAAATCAGATTGATTTAGACAACATGCCCTTTTATGGATTGGCTGAAGCAAAAGTTGGTGGAAGAAGTTGTGTGATTTCACAGTCAGGTTTTTCAGGTGAAGCTGGATATGAAATTTATTTAAGAAATGCAACTTTATATGCAGAGGATATGTGGAATGCAGTTTTAAAAGCTGGAAAAAAACACAATCTTATGGTTATCGCTCCTGCTCACCACAGAAGAATACAAGCAGGTATTTTGTCTTGGGGTCAAGACATGGATAACGAGCATAATCCATTTCAATGTAACTTAGGTTATCAAGTTTCATTATCTGGAAAAGGTGTTTGGGAGAAACAAGGAGACTATGTCGGTAAACAAGCCTTAGAAAAAATGAAAAGTGAGATATCTTCTGGCGGAAAACCTTACAAACTACAACTAGTAGGAATGGAACTAGGAGGAAAACCAATTGAAGAATATGCACCAGATTTTTGGTTAATCTCAGAAGATGGTAAAAATCCAGTAGGATTTATTACATCACCTTGGTACCACCCAGAAAAAGGAACTAATATCGCAATGGGGTATGTGCCATTTGATGGAACTTTGAACAAAAATGGATTTCCAATGGGTAAGGTTGGAAGAAAATTCAAAATTCATCTTCCAAAGAAATATTGTGAAAAGGGAAATGATCCAGTAGATGCTGTGGTTGTTGATATACCTTTTACAGAGTCATACAATCCTAATACAAGAGAAGTAGCTAAATAAATTTTAAAAAGGGGGGTAATCCCCCCTTTTTTTCTGATTTAAACTCATTAAATGTCTAAATATTTTTTATTAATAACATGTATTATTATAGGTATAATTTTAATCATTTTTCCTTTATTAATTTCCTATTATGCTCAAAAAAAAAATAAAAAATAGATGTTTGGATTTTTTTTAGAATTAGTTTTCAGATCAATAAAGCTTGACAAAAAACTTTATAGAGAAGTTAAAACTTTCTCTGAAGTTTCAATTTATTTTGCTGCTATTATAATGATACTAGATGGTGTTGCGGGGGCAATTGCTACCAATAATTTTTACAAAACTTCATTAAGTCTCTCGGCGTTAACTGCTATCTTGACTTGGTTTTTTTGGGCAGTTTTGATATTTACAATTGGTGCCAAAATTTTTCCTGATAAAGATACCAAGGTCACTTTTAAAAAAATTTTAATTGCAGTAGGTATTGCTCATGCCCCTGGATTACTAAGATTTATAGCATTGACTCCTGACTTAGTAATGCCAATAATTTTTTTAACTCAATTTTGGATATTTGCCTCATTAATAATTTCAACTAAAGAGGTATTAAATTTTAAATCAAATATTAAAGCTTTTGGAATAGTCTTTTTATCTTTTTTAATATTAGCAATTCTATCTGTTTCTTTTGTGATGAGCAGATTAAATAGTTTACCAATTAGTAATATTACTTAAATAGGAAATATAGTTTTAGAAATCTTACAAGAGGCACAAATTTTATATCCAAACATTAATAAATTTTGAGAAACACTTTCATCTTCGCAACCACATTCCTCACAATAATCATCAAGATGATCTTTATCATTTTTAATCTCAGTCATTATCAGTCAACCCTGCGCCAGCTGAAGTTTTTTTTGAGCTTTCGGTTTCATCAACAAAAGTTTTTTGTGATATTTTATATAAAGAATCCCATGTTTTTTCATCAAAGCTATCCTCGTTTTGATTAAAACTAATTAAAAAGTTTGTTGTTTTTGAAATTAGTGAATTATCGAAATTTGAAATTATAGATTGGTTAAAATTAAATAAAAATTTGAAATTTTCTAAATTCAATAAAATTTTTTTACCAATTATCTCTGATGACCTTGATAAAAATGGGACAACCAAAAGTGGATAAGCAAGATTTGAAAAATTTATTTTTTCAATTTTTTCTAAGTTATAAGCTTGATCCAAGAAATTTACACCTACGCTGATTGGACAATAAGGAATGTTATTAGAAATGTTGTCAGGAGATATTATTGTTATTTTTTGATAATTATGATTATTAATTTTCTCTAAATAATTTTTCAAGTGTAAGATACCTGGCAGACCAAACATCTCTAATAATCTGACTGACTTACCAATTTCTTCTGAAACACCCCATGAGAAACCTGCTCCTCTTGACGCTCTCTTAGATATTGTCTCTATTTCACTGAAGGATCTCATTAATTTAATGAATTATAAATCCAATTGTCGTTAAATTGTTTTAGCTCATCAGGTAATGGAGCGCCTTGAAACATGCAAATTCTAAGCCATTTGTCAGATCTTGGATCGAATTTACAAGCTCCAAAAAAAGAAAGTTTAAGTCTAAGCATGTCAATTGGCATTAACTCTGAGCCAATTATATTATCCTGAATTTCTGAATAAGGAAATTTTTCTATCATAAAAACTCGTCTCACAGCATGTCTTAGATCGTTATTATTCCCAAGAAATCTACTTATTGTCATACTGTTCTTAAGATTTTTTATTCTTAGATAAAGAGATTTAACATCTCGAGCGATTGCTAGTGGTTGTTCTAGTTCAGATCCTATTTCATCAAATCTATTAGCTACTCTTGGCTCTTCTTTATTTTTTGAAATGAACCAAAAGTTCTGAATATTTTTATCTTCATTAAAATCAATATTTAATATTTCTGTATAATTTTTTTCAATGATTAATCGTAAATCTTCAATCTTTCTTTCAACTGGAATATTGAAAAATTTTTCTTCGTCGGCGCTCATAGTGGGAGTTAATTGGTCAACAATTTCATCATAAGGTTCGAGGAACAAGCTGACCACATACTCAATACTCTCTTCTGATAGGTTCGTATCTACCCAATTAAAAATTATATTGAATAAGTATTCTTTTTTTTTATCGAATTCTTGTTCTAAATATTTAATAAATTTGACCAGATCTATCTTTAGATTTTTTATTTTTTCTTTTTGATAATCACTATCTGTATTCCAAGTATTTATATTATTTATAGAATTCTTTAGACATTCAAAAAAATAATTGAAATCTTCTCGTTTTACATTTTTAATCTCCCTTATTTTTTTTAAGGCAGTTTCTCTTGCTAATATCCAGTTATTTAGAAGTATTGGATGGTTGACTATAAACGGTGCCATTCCTAATCCAGTAGAATTTCCAATGCCTAAACTTCTTGCAATATTTTTATCCAGTTCAATAGCTTTTCTTGGATTTTTATTTTTTGAGATAAAATTGACTTGGTCAATTGTAAATTGTCTTACAAAATATACCAACATCATTTCTAGTCTAAAGGGGCCATGTATCTCCGGTCTATTTTTAATTCTAAACCGATCAGCTAGACCAAATTTACCCGATCCATATACTGCAGTAGTTCTGTATAGATATCCTATTTCAGATAACTTTTTAGTAGACGGTTGATTGCCATTCGATAAACATTCTACAACATAATTAAAGGCTCTCATTGATTTGTTTGCTCTGGACAAAGTCAATTCCTTATATGTCATTCGTCCTATCTCTTGTCTTGGAACATTTAATGATAATCTTTCAATATCCTTTTTTGTTGGAATACCATCATACAAAGTAAATGATGCATCCCATTTTGTAGCTATAACCCTATCTGATCTTTCATTATCGTCTAATTTGTTTGCAAAACAAACTAGGGAATATTTTCTTTGTTCTTTTTTAAAAGAGTAAACAGCAACACCATATCCATCATTATCTAATTCAAATAATTCTCTTTTATAATCCCAGGAATTAAACTCTCTCAAAAAAGATCTTAAAAATGAGAGTTTTGATTGGTGAAAAGAACCAAGACGTTTTAATTTCATTATTTTTTTTGGGTCTCTTAATTCAATTTGCATTAATTAATACCTTTGTAAAAATTATACCAGTTGTTTCCTAATATCCCATTAATTTCATCTGAACTAAATCCAATTTTTCTAAGTCCACTCTCAATATTTTTAAATCCTCTAGCATCTTTAAACCAGCTGGGTTGATCTGGAAAACCAACATTACTCACCGATCCTTCACCATAAACCTTTTTTTTTGTCCAAGTTCCATTCCTCATCCATTCTACAATCTCATCTGGCTGGTTCAAACACAAGTCTGAACCAATACCAAGATTCTTTGCATCCATTATTTCAGCAGTTCTTGCAACCATCTCACAAAAATTGTCTAACTTACAATTTGAATTACCATTAAGATGATGAGGGTAAAGAGAAAATCCTAACATACCTCCGCTTTGAGATAAAGTTTTAAGTAAATCGTTCGACTTGTTTCTTTTTGCTTTATGCCAAAAATTTGGGTTGGAATGAGTTATTGCTATTGGTTTTTGGCTTAACTCAATTGCATCAAAGGTACTTTTTTCACCTGAGTGAGACATATCAACAACTACTCCTACTCTGTTCATTTCTTTTATTGCCTCTTTACCAAAATTAGTAACTCCACTATCAATTTTTTCATAGCAACCAGAGGCTAACAAGGACTGATTATTGTAGGTAAGTTGCATAAATCTACAACCAAGTTCGTGAACTTTTTCTATAAGGTTTATATCGTCTTCAATTGGTGAACAATTTTGAAATCCAAAAAAAATCGCAGTTTTATTATTTTTTTTTGCTTTCTCAATATCTCTAAAATCTTTTCCTAAAAAAATTAAATCACCATTATTTTTGAAGTGTGTTTTCCATTCCAATATTCTTTGTTGCAACTCGTCAAAATCCTCATGATATACTATTGTAACGTGAACTGCGTCTAGACCAGCCTCACGATTGATTTCAAAAACAGACCTATCCCATTTGCAATATTGTAGGTTGTCAATTTTGAAATTCATAAGTTTAGTTATATAATACTTGTTATATTTCTGGTAATAAATACATAAATGAAACTTAAAAAGCATCGAAAAATCGCAATAGTAATGGGTAGTCAATCGGATTTCTCAACGATGAAAGATTGTGTAAAAATTTTAAAGAGTTTAAAAATTAGCTTTGATTTAAAAATTGTATCAGCGCACAGAACACCAAAAAGACTTTATGATTTTGCAAAAAAATCAGAGAAAAGTTATTCAGTCATAATTGCTGGGGCTGGTGGATCTGCTCATTTACCTGGCATGATTGCCTCTTTAACGACTGTACCTGTTATTGGAGTTCCAATTGAAAGTAAAAAACTTAAAGGGCTTGATAGTTTATTGTCAATAGTTCAAATGCCAAAAGGTATTCCTGTTGGAACTGTTGCAATAGGAAAAGATGGTGCAATTAATGCTGCGCTATATGCTGCATCTATACTTGGGATCACTGATAGAAAAATAAAAAATTCATTGCTTAAATTAAGAATTAAACAATCAAAATCAGTAAAAAAAAAACCAAAATAGTTAATGAAGAAAATTAATCTTGGTATTTTGGGTGGCGGACAGTTAGGAAGTATGCTTTGTATGGCCGCAAAAAAATTGGATGTTCATACAATTGTGTGGAGCGATGACCCAATGTCTCCTGCAAAAGAATTTTCTGATGAATTTATTTTGTCAAATTATAACAATGAAGAAAAAATTAATTATTTCACTAAAAAAGTAGACAAAATTACTTTCGAATTTGAGAATATACCTTTTGATATTTTGAATAAACTTAATTCGATAAAAGAAGTTTTGCCAAAACCTCAAATAAATAAGATTATTCAAAATAGAATTTTGGAGAAGAATTTTGTAAATGATCAAAATATTAAAACTACACAATACAAAAAGATTAGTAATAAAGATGATTTGATATCAAATGGTGAGCTTTTACCTGCGATGTTGAAGACAGCTACTCTTGGTTATGATGGAAAGGGACAATTTAGATTAAATAATCTTGAGGATTGTGAAAATATTAGCCTTTCTAAAAATAGCGACTATATATTAGAAAAAATGGTAAATTTAAAAAAAGAAATCTCTGTAATAGTCACAAGATTTAAAAAAAATGAATACGAAATTTATGAACCATTTGAAAATAAACATGAAGACCAAATATTAAAAATATCAAAAATTCCAGCTAGCATAAGTAAAGAACATTTTTCTCAATCTGTTGAATATGCAAAAAAAATTAGTGAAAAGTTGAATTATGTAGGAACTTTATGTGTCGAATTTTTTATAGATGATAAAGACAATTTGTTAGTAAATGAAATCGCACCCAGAGTACACAATTCTGGTCACATGACAATCAACTCACACAATATCAGTCAATTCGAAAACCATGTTCGCGCAGTTTGTGGTCTTAAAAAGATAAAAACATTAAAACTTTACAATGCGAAAATGACAAATATTCTAGGTAATGAAATAACCAAATATAAAGGAAAAAAATTTCAAGATAACGAATTTTTTTTCGATTATTTAAAAAAGGAAATTAAAGAAAAAAGAAAAATGGGACATTTTACAGAAATCAATAAGATCAATGATTAAAAATCTTGTAGTTTTAGTTTTCTGTTGTTTCATGTTTTCGAATATAAATTCTATGGATAAAAAGCCCTATCACCATTTGCCTGATAATACCTTTAGAAATCCGGAAGGTTCTCCAGTGAGAGACGATAAAATTAAATGGTCCTATTCCACTTTTAATAAAGAGAAGAAAAAATTAGATATTTCAGTTCCAGAAGACCATGTTTTGAAAAAAGAGGATGTTTTAGAAAGTTTAACTTCGAAACAAGATGGTGATTATATTGGCTGGATTGGCCATGCAACCTTTTTAATTAAACTTGGTAAAACAACTATTATAACAGATCCAGTTTTTTCGAAAAATGCAGGACCGCTAATTTTTGGACCTAAAAGATATGTTGCACCAGCTTTGAATTTAAATGAAATTCCAAAAATTGATTTATTTTTACTGACACATAATCACTATGATCATCAAGACATGGGTACAATTAGAAAATTTCCTTACAAAGATGCCAACGTAATTGTTCCCCTTAAGCTCGGTAAATATTTTACGAAAAATAATTTTAAGAAGGTAAGTGAGCTTGATTGGTATCAATCAATCGAAATAAATGATTTAAAAATAACCATGCTACCTGCTGTGCATTGGTCAAAAAGAAGTTTAACAGATACTAATAAAACTCTTTGGGGTAGTTTTTTAATTGAATATAGAGATAAGAAAATTTTGTTTGCTTGCGATACTGGTTATGGAAATATTTATAAAGAAATAGGTAAAAAATTTGGACCAATTGATCTTACTATTATTAATATTGGTGCTTATAATTTTAAACCTATGTTTGAAAAGTCTATATATCACACAAATCCTGAAGAAGCACTGCAGATCGCCAAAGATTTGGGAAGTAAAAAAGTTATTGGAATGCATTGGGGAACTTTTGTTTTATCATTAGAGCCTATAATGGAGCCACGGAAAAGATTTTTAGAAAATGCAAAAAAATATGGTTTTAATAATAACGAAGCTATTATCTTTAAAATCGGAGAATTCAAAAATTTAGATGATATTTTATAAATGCCAATGAAAGCTATTGAAAATAATTTTGATGATTTGAAAGTAAATGAACTTTTAAAAAAACACTTTATTGAACTAAGATCTGTCTCTCCTGCGGGTAGTACTCATGTCCTTGATATAGATGGACTAAAAGATAAAACAATAAAATTCTGGAGCATTTGGGATAATGAAGATCTCATTGGATGTGGAGCAATAAAAGTCCTAAGTCAAGATCATGGTGAGTTCAAATCTATCAGAGTGCATGATAAATTTAGAGAAAAAGGTTTTGGCAAAAAAATTATTTCTATTTTATTATCTAAATCTAGAGATATTGGATTAAAAAACATTTTTATTGAGACTGGGTCGGGTAATTTTTTTTTACCTGCAAGAAGACTATTCAAATCTTGTGGCTTTGAAGAATGTGATCCATTTGGGCATTATAAAAATGACCCAAATTCTTGTTACATGAAAGTAAACGTTTAATTTTTATTTTTTGAAACTTTTTTTTATATGTTCAGCAGGGTATTTACCGGTTGCTTTTTTTACTGACTCATTCACAGAGTACGAAAGTGCAGATTGAGCTAAGTTTCCAGAAGTTCCCAATGTCACTGTTGGTCCAATTAATGAAGCTGTAGACTGGTAACAACCAGTAAGCATCAAAAATAAAGTAATTAGAAAAAAAGTCTTTTTAAACATTGCCTGTATTACAATTTGTGGAAATTTTTACAACAATTAAAAATTTGAATTTGTGATCAATTTGAGGATCAAAATAAATTTTCAATTACAAACAGTGGTTGAAAAATATAAATTATTTTTTTTCGATTACAAATAGTTCGTTTTTAAAGTGTAATCCTTTATATTTATTTACAATGTTTTGAACAACTTTTTGATAATTCTTATGTTTTTCTGCTTTCATTATTTGTTCTTCCGATATTTGGTTTACGTAGACTGCGGCATTCCATGCAGAAAATATTAATGATGTAGCTATTCCACCACTAATTTCGTTTGGTAGTGCCCTCAAAATATAACTAATTTTTTTTACTTTATGAAATTTTAAAGTTTTTAAGAAAGATTTATCTGTATTTGACTTAATGTATTTTTCAATCGATGAATACAAATATGGAAATGGATTTTCTTTAGGCCATATCTTTTTTATTATTTTATTTGCTGGATCTTGGCCACAGGCATGTACCACGACTAACTTTCCTTTTTTTGCTAAAGATTTAATCATTGGTTCAATTACATATTTAACCTTTTTTTCAGCAGTAACTCTTGATCTATAAGGCTGGGAGGCAATAATTAAATTATAATCGGTTTTTCCATTATTTTTTTTCGGTATTACATTCTTAAGAACGAATTCTTGGTCTTTTCTATAGATAACAATCACACATGGTTCTTTATAAGTTGATGTTCCTGTTTTTGGATTAGTTTCAACTTGCCATTTTTTAGCTAAAAACTCATGATTAAGCCTTCTTAATTGATTTGAAAAATCTAAAGAGGAATTTCCCTTTAATTTTACAACTTTCCAATTCATCCTTTTTTGTTTTTTAATATTTCTTGATTTTAAGGAAGTCGATTCTACATAATTCAAATTTGAAATAACAAAAACAGTATTTTTATGCTCAGCAAATCTATCGGGAAGTTTCTCTAAACCTAACCTTACGTCTTCCATACTTATTTCTTTAGTAGAAACTAGTATTGGTATATTTGGCATTTTTTGATGACATTGTCTCATCACGCTCATTAGTAAAGAGCCGTCCCCCATCCCAGCGTCAAAAATTTTTAATGCTGGATTTTTAGGTTTCAAATTCTGTACAATTGGTTTTAAAGCATCGGCAATTTTATTTTTTTCATTAGTTGTAGTCACAAAAAGAAGATATTTTTGTCTATTATCAAAAAATCTGAAATTTTTTTTCATGCTTCAAGATATGTATTTAATAATTAAATGTCCATTGTAATTTATTTCTTTTAAAGTGAACAAATAAAGTATAAACACCCTAAAAAAACCAGTTAAATGAAAAAATTTAAATCTGACATAGAAATAGCTAGAAATAGTAAACTTAAACCAATTTCAAAAATTTTAAAAAAAATAAATGTTCCTGATAATCCAAGTGCTTTCAGCCCTATGGGGAGACATATAGCAAAAATAAATTTTGATTTTTTAAATAAACTTAAAAAAAAAAAGGATGGTCATCTAATACTAGTAACAGCAATCACTCCAACACCGGCAGGGGAAGGTAAAACAACTACTTCTGTTGGTCTAAATGATGGTTTAAATAAAATTGGAAAAAAATCTATTGTTTGTTTAAGAGAACCAAGTCTTGGACCTTCATTTGGTATGAAAGGAGGAGCGGCCGGTGGTGGATATGCTCAAGTTGTTCCCATGGAACAGATAAATCTTCATTTCACCGGAGATTTTCATGCGATTACATCAGCACATAATTTGTTATCTGCAATGATTGACAATCATATTTACTGGGGAAACAAACTTAATATTGATGAAAAAAAAATAGTTTGGAAAAGAGTGATGGATATGAACGATCGTGCTTTGAGATTTATTGATATTAATACCAGTGGTGTTGCAAAAGATTTTAAAAGAGTAGATGGTTTTGATATAACTGTTGCTTCTGAAGTCATGGCCATTTTTTGTTTGGCCAAAGACTTAAATGATTTAGAAAAAAAAATTGGAAATATAACTATAGCTTACAACAAAGAAGGTCAGTCAATTTTTGCAAAAGATTTAAATGCCCACGGACCAATGACTGTTCTTTTAAAAGAAGCTATTAGACCCAATGTTACCCAAAGTTTAGAACATAACCCAGCTATTATTCATGGAGGTCCATTCGCTAATATTGCTCATGGATGTAATTCTGTTATTGCTACAACGGCAGCTCTTAAGTTATCAGATTACGTCGTTACTGAAGCTGGATTTGGTGCAGACCTTGGTGCTGAAAAATTTTTAGATATCAAATGTAGAAAGGCAAAATTAAAACCTAGCTGCGTTGTAATTGTTGCAACTATTAGAGCATTAAAGATGCACGGAGGTGTGGAAAAAGAAAATCTTAAAAAAGAAGACACAGACTCTTTGAAAAAAGGTTTAATTAATTTAGAAAGACATATCTTAAACATAAAGAAATTTGGTCTAGAGCCAATTGTAGCAATTAATCATTTTGCTTTAGATACAAAAAAGGAAATAAATGTTATTCTCAATTTTTGTAAAGATATGAAAGTTCAGGTAAGTGAATGTAAACATTGGGCAATGGGTGGCAAAGGTACAACCGATCTTGCTAAAAAAGTTGTCAAAATATGTAAAGACTCAAAGAAAAGTAATTTTAAATTTTTGTACGAAGATAATTTAAATCTTTGGGATAAAATTGAAAAAATTGTTAAAGAAATTTACAGAGGCGATAGAGTTATTGCAAATGAAGATGTAAAAGAAAAACTTAAAGTTTTTGAGAATAACGGCTATAAGAATTTACCTGTTTGCATAGCTAAAACCCAATATAGTTTTTCAACTGACCCAAAGTTAAAAGGAGCTCCATCAAATCATGAAATTCCAATTAGAGAAGTGAGATTATCATCAGGAGCTGAGTTTATTGTGGTTGTTTGTGGATCAATTATGACTATGCCTGGTCTACCCAAAGTTCCTGCTGCTAATAATATTAAGCTAAACAAAAAAGGTGACGTTGAGGGACTATTTTAGTTTACCAATTAATACTTAATTTTTTATTATTGCAGATGGTCTCTAGTATGTTGAACATTAAAGGAAATTCATTTTTTTTAAGCTCCTTTAGAAGAATTGGACCAATTTCAAGTGCTAACTGTGCACCTTCAACAGTAACATCTTTCATAAATTTTTCTTTAGCTTCATTATATAAAGTTCCTTGTCCTAAATATTTCCCCATTTTACTATTTCGCCCACCTATTGCACTTACATATAAATCCCCCAAACCAGCAAGTCCATAAACAGTTGTTTCATTACCACCAAAGTATTTGACAAATTTTACCATCTCAGAAATTGAGCGATGAATTAAAGATGCTGAGGTATTCAGAAAGTATTTTGATTTTATACTCTCATGTGCGCTTGGGTTGCTCAAACCTTCTGAAGCTCCAATTAACATAGAATAGATATTTTTAATTGCACCACAAAATTCTACTCCTTTTACGTCTTCTGATGTCTCTGTCGAATAATATTCAGTTGTTATTGTTTTCTGTATTAATTTTGCTGTTTCTTTGTTTTCACTAGCAATTACTGTGCCTGTCCTCATCTTATTTGCTAATCCAGCTGCAAGACAAGGTCCTTTTATTGCTGAAACGTTCACATCATCAAAACCATTTTTTTTAAGTTCATTTTTAATCTTGTTAGAAATGGTTATTAATTTTCCTCCCTCAATACTCAAACCCTTAGTTAATAAAACTATATTAAGTTTTTTATTTCCCATTTGAGAAATTTGGTCAATAAACCAATCAACCCCCTGAGAGCTTACCGCACATACAATTAAATCAGCATCAGAAAAATCCTTTATTTTTTCAAATTTTTCAAGTTTGAGTTTTTTAGGCAAAGCTACTTCTAATGCAGGATGAGCTGATTTTGAAATTTCATCGATTAAATTATTTTCGAGATGTGTACCGATTAAGGTAACGTCATTGCCATTTTCAATACAAGGGATCGTGAAAGCCGAACCCATTGCACCAGCTCCGATTATAATAATTTTAGACATATATGATAATCTCTATGCACTAATTATTTGATTTAGTCCAGCCTTAGAGTTACCTTGTAATTTCTTATTATTTTAATAAATGCAGAAAAACCTATACCTAAATCAAAAATTTACAAAGTTTATTAATAACGAAAATTTTGAATTTGATCGTGCAAAAATATTAAAAATTTTAAATAGTGATTTATTAGAAGATGCTTATAAAACAATTTCAAAATGGCAAAAATATCAACCTACCCCTTTAGAAAGTTTAAATAAACTTTGTAAAGAATTAGGACTAAAAAACGTATTTTATAAAGATGAGTCTAAGAGATTTGGTCTCAAATCTTTTAAAGCCCTTGGTGGCGCCTATGCTGTAGAAAAAATAACTAAAGGGAGAAAAGATATTACAGTTTCAACAGCTACTGCAGGGAATCATGGCAAATCAGTTGCTTGGGGAGCAAAAAATCTAGGATTAAATTGTAAAATTTTTATTAGTGAAAACGTAAGTGAAACTAGAGCTGAAGAAATGAGGAATTTGAATGCCGAAGTAATCAGAGTTAAAGGAAATTATGAAGATTCTCTTAATTTTTGTAAGGAAGAGTCTAAAAAAAATAATTGGGAAATTATTCAAGATGTAGCTTGGCCAGATTATGAACTTGTGCCAAAACTTACAATGGCTGGATATTCGACAATGATAAAAGAAATTTCATTTCAAACTAATGAATATATCACTCATATTTTTTTGCAAGCTGGTGTCGGGGGTATGGCGGCAGGTTTAGTTGCTGGTGTAGCTAATTATTTCAAGAAGTTGCCAAAAATAATTATTGTTGAACCTGAAAATGCGAATTGTGTAATGAAGAGTATTGAAAATAATACTCCCACAAGTGTAGATATTAAAAAAGAAAGTATAATGGGTGGCATGTCTTGTGGAGAAGTGTCATTAGTCCCATGGCAAATATTAAAAAATTCTGTAAATAATTGTATTAGTGTTTCAGATAAATTTGTCTCACAGACTGTAGCAATGTTAGCAGATAAAGTATTAAGTGATATTTCAATAGAAGGAGGTGAATGTTCAACACCTGGGATCACAAGTTTAATTTCATGTTGTATTAATGAGGAAGCAAAGTGTGCCCTAGAAATTAATGAAAATTCAAATATATTATTAATAGGTTGTGAGGGATCTGCAGATATAGATCTTTACCAGAAGTTATTAAGTGAAGGAAAAAAATTAATTTGATTATATGAAAAAATTAAGCGACGCAGAGATTTATAAATTATTTAAACCAGAACTTTCCCCAAAAAAAATGCTTGAGTTAGGTGTTTTTGGTGGATCTTATTTTGGAAATAACATTAAAGAGTACCCAAAAACATGGTTTGCAAAAGCTAAGCTGAGTAAAACTTTTGATGTAAATATAAATAGGTTTAAAGTTAAAGCAGGACTTTCTAGAGAACATTGGATTGAGAAAGGTTGGATATTCAAAGAAGATCCATTGGGTTGGTTCCAATGGTATTGTAGATTTTCAATGGGTAGACGAATACCAAAAGTAGATATAACTCAAATTAAACGATGGAAAAATTTTAGAAGGCATGTGACTGCTATTGAAAAAAATTGTGAAAAAGGAAATTTAACTTGCAGAAGAAGACAGAGACAAGCTATTTTACAATGGGCATATGATCCTCATATCTAATCACCTATAAAATGGTGAATAATTTTTCTCACCTGACTTTCAATCCTGTGCTCAAACAAATAAATTCCTTGCCATGTTCCTAGTAATAACTCTTTATTTTTTACACTTAAAGAAATTTGATTATTGGTTAGAGCAGATTTAATATGAGCAGGCATATCATCTTTTCCCTCTGAATTATGAATATAAGATTTTTCGTCCATAGGAACCAGTTTATCGAAATAATTTATTAAATCTGTTTGTACATCAGGATCAGCATTTTCTTGAACAATTAAGGATGCGCTTGTATGTTGGATGCTTAAATTTAAAATTCCATCATTAAAAGAATTTTGATTGATCCAACTTATAGTTTGATCTGTGAAATTATATAATTTTTGTCCATTTGTTTTTAGTTTTAGTTCAAAAAACTTTTGCTTCATTTTTTAGTTTTAAAATCAATTCCATATTCTGATCTTGGTCCTTTTCTTAATCCATAAGGTCCTGCTATAAATATGGTAAGAGGTTTCGTTCCTGGCTTTATATCAATCCTATGATGTGTGTTTGCAGATCTAAAACCAATATAACCAGCTGGTCTCCAGTATCTTCCACTTTTTAGAGTTTCGAAATATCCATCCCTAAGTATTATTGTCATAAACGGGAACGGATGATTATGAACACCTTCCCCATGATCATCATCTAACATTTCGTGTATCAAAATATTAAATGGAAACCACTTAGGTCTATGTCTAAAAATTAGATAATATCTATTCATCCAAGGTTTAGCTTTTTCATACTCAGGATGAGAGGGTCCTCTATCTAAGACAATTTTTTTTCTACCTAATTTTTCAAGAATTTTAAGAAGCATTAATTTAATCTTATTATCGAATTATCTTTTGCAATGTATAAACTCCTATTAAAATAAACAGGTCTTTGAATTTTGTTATTATCTATTTTAATTATTTTTTCAATCTTACCCTCTTTAAAATTTATAACCATAATTCTCCCATTTTTTGTTGAAAGGTAAATATAAGATTTACCCACAACAAAACCTATAGGTTGAAAATCTTTTTTTCTTTTATCCTTAATATTTTTATATAAATCGTTAATTCTTATTATCTGCCCAGTTTTTTTATTCATAATTATAAGCAAGCCATTGTCTGAAATTGTAATCAAGTAATCATCAATTAACGCTGGCCTAATATCTGAGCTAAATTCTTGCTTCCAGTTAATTGAACCTGTTAATAAATCTAAAGAGTAAAATTGATCATTGTTATCTGAAAAAAAAATTGAAGTTTCGTCAGATACAATATCCGACAACTTTAGAAAAAAAGTACTTCCAAAGGAAATATTTGATTGGGTTGGCGCTTGCCAAACTATATTTCCATTTGAGGTATTTACAGCAGTAACATCCCCAATAGAATTAGTAAAATATACTTTATCATCTTTAAGAATTAAAGATTGTTTTTTTTGAGATCTTAATAGTGATTGTTGAGTTTTTACTGACCATAAGAGTTCACCAGTTTCTAAAGAAAAACATCTCAACTGATTTTCCATATCAATTACTAAAGCTTTGTTTTCAAAAATTTTTATTTGAGAATTAAATGATGAAGAATGTTTTTTCTTCCACTTGAGAACTCCAGTATTTTGATTAATTACATAATAATTTGCTAAACTATCTGCAATAAACAGGTCTTCTTGGCTTTTTCCAAAAAATAAAATTGGTTGTAACTTTTTATCTTGCTTTGAGTAGTGATTTTGTTTCCAAACTATATTTGAGTTGTTATCAAATTTAATTATTGATCCAGTGTTGTCAAAAAAAAACAGGTGATCTTTGTCTATCAATATTTCAGGTTCAAAATTTGAAAATGATTTTATTGCTTTAAAATTATACTTGGAGATTTTTTCAAGGTTTGCATCAAAGTTTATAAAGCCGTCATTATTTAATTTCTGATCAGCATATACCTTTAAATTTTTTGGAATTGTAATCTTAAAATTCTGGTTGAATTCATTTAACGTTTGTTTTTTACTATTTGATAATATCGTTGTCGAACTTTTATCAACTAAAATTTTTTTTTCTTCTGTCCAAAACTTCGAATTAGGATTTAATGAGCAATTAAGAAGAAATAAAAAAATAATTAAATATAAATATCTTTTAATCACCAAATTTCCTCTTTAGACGTCTTTCAGCTTCAACTCTAATTTCATTATTTACTAATTTAGAATTTACTATTTCCTCAAGGAAATCTTTTGACTTTACCAAATTATTTTTATGCTCAAAATAGTCTGCCATTAGTAGTAATGCATGTGATTTCCACACACTTTCTGATTTGAGTATAGGATTTAACATGTCAAGAAGCTCATTTTCTGAAATTGTTTCTGCATTGTACATAGCTTTTTTATAAATGATTAGATTTTCAATTTCCTTTTCTTTCTGAGATTTTATTACCAGATCAAAATAATTGTTAATTTCTTTTGGATCGTTTACCAAATTATTTTCAATGATAAAATATAATGATAAAGCCGAATAAATTGGGTCTTTTTCTTTTATAATTTTTACTAATTGTTCAATACTATTTGTGTTTTCAATTGTTATTTCTTTTAAAGTAATCTGATTATAAATCTCAGCAATCTCTAATTTTACCCTTTTTTTATATTCCTGAAAACCAAAGTATGAAAACAGTACTAGCAATATTGATACTAATGCACCTATTAATTTTTTATAGTTATCTGAAAAAAAATTTTTTATTTTTTCGATTCTTGTGTTTTGATTGATAATTTCTATATCTTCGGACATTGTTAAATTGTATTTCTTAAAACGTATTGAAGAATTCCGCCGTGTTTATAATATTCTAACTCATTATTAGTATCAATTCTGCACAGCATTTTAATCTTTTTTATTTCTCCATTTTGATATTTAAATTCTACAGACAGTTTGTCTCCAGGATTTAATCCCTTTTCTATCCCTTTAACTGTAATTATTTCTGAGCCTAAAAGTTTTAATTTTTTTCTATCCATGCCGTCTATAAATTGCAATGGCAATATTCCCATCCCAATTAAATTCGATCTATGAATTCTCTCGAAACTTTCAGCAAACACAGATTTTACTCCTAAAAGTTTTGTGCCCTTAGCCGCCCAGTCTCTTGATGAGCCCGTTCCATATTCTTTTCCACCAATGACTATTAAGTCAGTTTTTCTCTTTTTGTACTCCTCTACCGCTTCAAAAACTGGCATTATTTTTTCCTCAGGATGTAGTTTAGTAAATCCTCCCTCAGTTCCAGGTGCCATTTCGTTTCTTATTCTGATATTTGCAAAGGTTCCTCTCATCATTACCTCATGGTTACCTCTTCTTGATCCGTAAGAATTAAAATCTTTTTGTAATACTTGGTTTTTCATAAAATAATCACCTGTAGGACTTTCTTTCTGGATTGAACCAGCTGGTGATATATGATCAGTTGTAACCATATCCCCCAAAATTAATAAAGGTCTAGCATTAACTATATCTTTAAATCCATCTGGACGATCTTTAAGATTATCGAAGAATGGAGGTTTTTTTACATAAGTTGAATTATCATCCCACTCATAAATACTGCTTTCTTTTGTTTTAATATTTTGCCATTGTGAGGGTCCTTTGGATACATTCGAGTATCTATTTATAAACATTTCTGCATTTAGAGAATTGCTTAAAGTATTTTCAATTTCTTTATTAGATGGCCAAATATCTTTTAAAAAAATATCCTTTCCATCTTTGGATTTTCCTAATGAATCTTTATAAAAATCAAATTTCATATGTCCAGCCAGTGCATATGCTACTACCAAAGGTGGTGATGCTAAATAATTAGCTTTAATCAATGGAGAGATTCTTCCTTCAAAATTTCTATTACCAGATAATACTGAAACAGCATAAATATTATTTTTTTGAACAGCTGTGGATATATTTTCTGGTAATGGACCAGAATTACCAATACAAGTTGTGCATCCGTAGCCAACAAGGTTAAAACCAAGTTTATCCAAATAAACATTCAATCCAGCTTTTGCCAAATAATCTGTAACTACTTGAGAACCAGGTGCAAGAGAAGTTTTTACCCAAGGTTTTGTTATTAAACCAAGTTCGCAAGCTTTCTTTGCTAATAAACCTGCACCTATTAAAACATTTGGATTTGACGTATTAGTACATGAAGTAATAGCAGCAATTAAAATAGAGCCATCTTTGATTTCGTAATCTGTTCCTTCAACCTTTGAAGTAACAAATTTTTCTCTTTTTGTAATATTCTTAAAATTAAGTTCAAAATCTTTTGAAGCATCAGTTAATAAAACTTTATCTTGAGGTCTTTTTGGGCCAGAAATTGTCGGAACAACCGTTGACATATCTAATTTGAGAGTGTCAGTAAAAACTATGTCATCACTTACCCATAGACCTTGTTCTTGCGCATATCTTTTTACTATTTCTACTTGATTTTTATCCCTGCCAGAGAATTCTAAATATTTTAAAGTCTCGTCATCAATCGGAAAGAAGCCACAAGTTGCTCCATACTCTGGAGCCATATTAGCTATTGTTGCTCTATCGGCTAAAGTAAGATTTCTAAGTCCCTCACCATAAAACTCAACAAACTTTCCAACAACACCTTTATCCCTTAACATTTTAACAACTGTCAAGACTAAGTCAGTAGCAGTTGTTCCCTCAGGAAGTTTATTTGTTATTTCAAAACCAATTACTTCTGGTATTAGCATGGAGATTGGTTGTCCAAGCATACCGGCTTCGGCTTCTATACCTCCAACTCCCCATCCAAGAACTGATAAGCCATTTACCATGGTAGTATGACTATCG
>CACDEB010000004.1 GCA_902551755.1 uncultured Pelagibacteraceae bacterium | reverse complement strand
TTGTTTCAATCTCCATCTTTTTAATAATTTAAAATTTTTAGCTTTTAAATATAACAGACTATCCAACTGATCAAAGAGTTTTGAATATTTCGATTTAAGTTGATTATTAACATAACTCCTCCAAATCTTTTTTTTGTCTGCACTTTTTTCTAAAACATTTATCGGTGTATTTAAAGATCTACTACCTTCAGCTCTAGCACCAACACACCAACCCTCTAAAATTAAAATATCTGGTTTCTTTTTTAATTTGAACCAACTATTTTTTTTGCACCTGTCATCAATTGACTTATCAAATTTCGGAATGTTAATTGATCTAAATGTACCTTTTTTTACTTTCTTAAAAAGATTAACCATTAATTGTATGTCATGAGTGCCTGGAACCCCTCTTGTAAGTAACAAAGGATGTTTGCTTTTTGATAATAAAATTCTTTCTTTTCTAGTTTTATAAAAATCATCAATAGAAATTTTGAAAACCTGTAATTTAAAATATTTGACTAGTACTAATCTTAATAAAGTTGAAATTGTTGTTTTTCCAGTCCCCTGGCCTCCTGCAAGACCAACGAGCAAAGTTTTTTTATCTTTCCTTTTTTTATTAATCCAAAAGCATAAAGGAATTATATGGGATTTTATCATTTGATCTTTGTTTTTAAACTTTTCTTTTTTTGTTTCTTGAGACTGTATATATTTTACACAATCCTTTCTTACTTTTTCGAAACACTCTCTATAATTTTGCATTTTATTTTTTTCGGTCTAATGGATGGTTCTCACCATTATTGACTGGAACATCTTTTAAAGCAAAAGTATCTATGTCGTCAATACATGCGATATTTATTCCGTAAATTTTTGGATTAATTCTTGGTCTATTGTGAGTATGAATACCACATATAGAACAGAAATAGTGTTTAGCAACTTTTGTATAATACTGATAAAGCTTTAACATTTTTTCACCTTTAATTAATTTAAAGTCGTTCTCTCCTATTACGCCAATTATGTATCCTTTTCTCTTACATAAAGAGCAATTACATCTCATGAATTTTTCAATACCTGTTTCAGGTATCTTTACTTCAGCTTCTACTTCACCACAATGACACTTTAATTTTTTAATCATTTTTCTATTCTATCCATTTTATGATTTTTGCCATCATTTACTCTTACCTTAAATTCAAATAATTCTTTAGTTGAGATATCTTCCAAACACCCGACGTTTACTCCATATGTATTTGGATCGCTCCTTCTTAAATTATGGGTATTTATTCCGCAAACAGAACAAAAAAAGTGCTTTGCAGCTTTTGTATTGAATTGGTAATAATGAATTTTTTCTGCACCCTTAACTATTTCTAAATCTCTCTTATCCACTATTGTTGTGATTGAGCCTTTTCTTTTACAAATAGAGCAGTTACATCTGTAATAATCGTTTGATTTTTCTTTTAGTTTTATTTTTATTTCTATCTCTCCACAGTGGCACGTTAATTTTTTCATCTCTTTTTATTCTATCCCTTGTAAAAGTTATCCACAACGTATCAAAATATAGTTTCAGTGTTCTCGTTTTGATTCACTTTTGATTCAATTTCAGACTCAAAATACAACCTATTTGACTATATCGATTTATTAGGCTATTAATTACAAAAGAACAAAATAAGAACATTTATGAAGCTAACTATACCCTATTACTTACACAAAGCTGGAGCAGGTTTTCCTTCGCCAGCTACAGACTACATTGAGGAAGACATAGATCTAAATGTTCACCTCATAAAAAATGTTCCTGCAACATTTATAATTAGGGTACAGGGAAAATCTATGGTCAATGCTGGAATTTATGATGGAGATTTATTAGTTGTAGACAAAAGCCTAAAGCCTAAAAATTTTTCTACTGTTATAGCAAATGTTCATGACGAACTTGTTGTCAAAAGTTTTGTCAAAGAAAACGATAAACAATTTCTAACTTCTGGATCTAAAAAATTTGAGGATAGAATTTTAATAAATGAAGAAGCAGATGTTTTTGTTTGGGGGGTCGTAACTTATGTCATCCACTCTGTATACTAAAAAAATTGCATTGATAGATTGTAATTCTTTCTATGTTTCCTGTGAAAGATTATTCAACCCAAAAATAAGAAGGCTACCTGTGGTAGTTCTTTCTAATAACGATGGGTGTATAATATCAAGATCTAACGAAGCTAAAGCCTTAGGAATTAAAATGGGAGAGCCTTATTTTAAAGCACGAAATATTATTATAAAAAATAATGTTCAAGTATTTTCTTCGAACTATTCTCTATATGGGGACATATCGCGAAGAGTAATGCGAACACTAAAAAGATTCAACTCAAAAATAGAAGTTTATTCTATTGATGAAGCTTTTTTAGATTTGTCTAATTTTTCAGATAAAGAAGTAAAAGATGTTGGTAAAGAAATTAGAAATACTGTTTTACAATGGACTGGTATACCAACTAGTATCGGAATTGCTGAAACTAAAACTTTAAGCAAGGTTGCAAATCACATAGCAAAAAAACAGAAGTCGGGTGTTGTAAGTTTGGTCAATATTAAGGACTTAGACCCGATATTAGAAAAGGTTGAAGTAAGAGATATATGGGGAGTTGGAAAACAACTCTCAAAGTTTTATATCAAAAACGGAATTTATAATGCAAAACAATTAAAAAATGCCTCAAACACTTGGATTAAAAAAACTAAAAATGTTCTTAGCTCAAGAACTGCCATGGAGCTAAGAGGTGTTCCTTGTATCGAAATTGAAACTAAACAAACAAAAAGAAAAAGTTGTTGTGTATCGAGATCGTTTGGAAAGAAAGTGGAAAAACTCAGGGAACTAAAAGAGTCTGTAACAAGCTACTGTTTAAATGCAGCAGAAAAAATTAGATCTGAGTCACTAGTCTGTAAATCTATTACAGTTTTTATAAGAACAAGTCCTTTTCAAAATAAAGGTATATTTTATTCAAATTCAAAGACAATCGATTTTCCTATTGCAACAAATAATAGTATTGAAATAGTTAAAAACGCTCTTGCAGGGCTTGATCTAATATACAAAGATGGATTCAAGTATCAAAAGGCTGGTATAATCTTGTCGGGTTTATCTGACTCTGAAAAAGGAAATAGTTTGTTTAAGTCTACAAAAGATGAAAGAATTAAAAACTTAATGCAATCTATTGATAACACTAACTATAGATATGGAAGATCAACAATTAGCTTAGCAAGTGCAGGAATAAATAAAAAGTGGAGTATGAGAAGACAATATTCTTCAAAAATTGATACGGCAGATTTTTATTCTTTACCTAAAATAGTGGCAAACTAGTGCGGATGTACATCTTCAATATTTGAGAGTGATGCATCAAATTCTTTAATGTTTTCTCTATTGGATAAGTTAAAAATAATAAATAAAAATATGATAAGTAAAAATAAAGGAAAGATAGTAATTAAGGAAATATTTTTATTTATGATGGCAAAATAAATTACAAAAAACAAAATTGATCTTACAATAACATTAAACTTGAAAACAGAAATAATGGATAAACTGTGTTTAACTAAATTTAAAAAGCTCATTTTAGAAGGTCCAAAATAACGTTTACCTCTAGTTGATTTAATGGATCCAAAACTTTTTTCAATTTTAACAAGTGATCCAGAAAAACTATTCCAGGAAGATTTTTCAATAATAAACTTTTTAACAACTGATTTGGGTAAACAAGTGAAATTTCCAAATTTAATACTTTTTCCTGTAAAGAAATAAGTTAAAAATTTATGGACTACATAAAAAAAAGTGAAAATTGATCCTTCAGATCTTTTAATTCTTTCACCAACTATTGCTTTATCAACGTAATAATCCGTGCTCTCTATAAATTTATTAATTTCATCAGGTCTGTCCTCCCCATCACCATCCATCGGGATTACATAGTCAAAATCCTCTTTATGATAAATATATTTCAAACCAGTCGCAATAGATCTGGCATGACCAACATTTTTTAATAAACTGATAACTTCAACTTTGATTTCCTCAGTAGAGTATTTTTTATCATCATATTTCTCAGTTGAACCATCATTAATTATAAAAATTGAGAACTTACAATTAGTGTTTTTTACCTTCAAATTTATATCTTCAACAAGTTTTTCAAGAGACTTCCAATCGTTATAAATTGGAATTAAGATAATTATTTTTTTCATCTATAACCTACACAAACTTTTTTAGTACAAATGTAAGCATTTAGTAAATCAACATTTTTTTGATTAATTTCGCCTAGCCAAACAGGTCTTCCTTCCATATGATAAGATATATTACCTGCATGCCACTCATCTCCTAAAACTACATTAATTTTCTCTGTGAAATCTTTTTGCCAAATTTGAAGAACTTTATTTGCTTCAACCTTTCCCCTATAGTCAGTTCTTTTATTTTCATTCATGAGTGAGACCAGACCATATGTAATTGGAGATAATAAAAACAAAATTAAAAATGGTTTAAAAAATTCTTTAAACGTTTTTTCGTCATCTTTGATATCAAACATACTTAAAATAAGGACACCAAAAAAAAGATAAAAAGGTGTCATCCACATTGTTCTTATTTTTGAGCCAGTTACTACTGAAGTTGCAAACATTAAAACTATTGGAAGAAAAATTATAAGTAAAATAAAATTTTTTTTTTTATCCTTTATATCAAATCTTATTTTTATTTTTTTTATTATAAAATAACAAAGAACAAAAAAAGGAATTAATATTCCAATCTGTTTCATCAAAAATATAATTGGAAACTTTAAGTGATTTAAAAAACTATAATCTGCTAGTCCAGCTCTATTAAAGGCATATTTAATTGTTACAAAATCATTTTGAAAAAGCCAAATTAAATGAGGGACTAACAAAACAAAAAAAATTTCAATTGGTAAATAATGTTTAAAATCTATTTTTCTGGTTTTTGTTATGAAAAACTCGTAGGCAAAAATCATTACTACTGATAAAAGCAAATAAGCAAACAAATACTTTGTTAAAAAACCAATTGCAGCGGTAACACCTAACAAAATTAGTATTACAATATTTGTATCTTTCTTCATGTATAATTTCCATGAAAGGTAAACTGTAAAAGCCCAAAAAGGTAACTGGCAAACATTTACGTTAAATTCTGGTGTGGTAAAATTGTAAAAATATATTCCTTCTAGAACTAAAACAGAAAAAAAACTTAAAGTTTTATTTTGAAAAAATTCATTTGAAAATATCCATACTATATAAAAGGCTGATATTACAAAAATTTGACTTAAAAAATAATAAGCAATGTCATTGCTTCCGAAAAGAAAATAAAAAAATTCAACAAAAAAAGCACTCACTGGTGGATGCTTGTTATATCCCCAATCTAAATTACTACCCCAGGCTAATGCTTCTATTGTATCTAATGGTAAATTACTATTTGTTATTGAAGGAATCAAAGTCCAAACAAATAAGTGTGCAATTAAAAAAAGATAGAATAAATTACTTATATTCTTTTTTTTAAACATATATATATATATATTTATACAATTAATGGTTTCTTGACACCATTTAATTGCTGAATATACTGCGGGCGCTTTAGAAATTAAAATGGTTAAAATTTCAAAAAACTACGTTCCAAAAGAATCAGAAAAATATATGTGCGAAAAACATAAGCTGTTTTTCAAAAACAAATTATCAGAGTGGAAAAAAGATCTTATAAGGTCAAATAACGAAGCTCTGTATAATAGCTCAATGGATGACAATAGCTCATCAGCAGATATTGTGGATCAGGCAAGTTCATACACTGATAAAAATGTTGAGATGAGAGCTATAAATAGACAGATAAAACTTATATCTAAAATCGATGCTGCCTTAAGAAGAATTAAAGATGGGACTTATGGTTTCTGTGAAGATACAGGTGAACCGATTGGAATTAAAAGATTAATTGCTCGTCCTGTTGCAACTTTAAGTATTACCGCTCAAGAAAAACATGAAAAAGAGGAAAAAGTTTACGCTAGTGACGTTTAGGGAGAGGGTATTTTTTCTCCTTTATTCATAAAATCATAACCTTTAATAACCGCTGCTCTTCTAGCGATATCATTATACCATCTCGTCAAATTTTTATAATTCTTTAATCCAATATCATGCCAGTCATGTCTGGCAATCCACGGCCATGTAGCTATATCCGCGATTGAATATACTTCACCTGCTAAAAATTTTGATTGTGATAATCTTAGATCTAAATTGTTATAGATTGCTTTTGAAATTTCAAAATATCTATCTTCCCCAAATTTACTTTTTCCCGGATTATAATGATGAAACTGGTGATGTTGACCTAACATTGGTCCAACATAACCCATCTGGGCCATTAACCATTGATTGATTTGGTCTTTATTTTTTTCGTCATAAAACTTGCCACTTTTATTACCTAGGTAGATCAAGATTGCACCGGACTCAAAAATTACTTTACCGTTATCATGGTCTTTAATTACGGGGATCTTATTAAATGGGCTTATTTTTTTAAATTCTGGGTTAAATTGTTCATT
Source organism: uncultured Pelagibacteraceae bacterium (assembly GCA_902551755.1). Lineage (GTDB taxonomy): Bacteria > Pseudomonadota > Alphaproteobacteria > Pelagibacterales > Pelagibacteraceae > Pelagibacter. The sequence goes on along the minus strand of CACDEB010000004.1, from coordinate 60,923 downwards.
TTTAAACAAATTAACCTTTGTAACTTTGTACTCATATTGAATTTCCTCAAGCATAATTGAGATCTTTTTTCCATTAGGCGTATCAGCTGTAAAAAGCTCAATCACTTTTAACGCCGAGTCTGTTTTTTATAGCTTTTGAAGATGTTGTAAACTCAAAACGATATTTTTCGTTTGGTTTAGCTAATTTGAAGCATGCCCTTGCTGCTAAAGCGCCTTCATGAAAACCCGACAAAATTAATTTTAATTTTCCTGGATAGTTACAAATATCACCAACAGCATAAATCCCTTTTTGGTTTGTTTCGAATTTTTCAGTATCAACTTCGACTGTTTTTTTATCAATATTCAAACCCCAATTTGCAATTGGTCCTAACTGCATAATAAGCCCAAAGAAACCTAGCACATAATCAGTTTTTAAATTTTTAATTTGTTTATCATCATCTTCAATATCTATATTTTCAATTTTACTAGAACCATTAAGTTTTTTTAATTGAAACTTTTTAAAAAGTTTTATTTTGTTTGATTTTGCTAATTCGTGAACTTTATCAACTGTTGCCTGAGCGCCTCTAAATTCATCCCTTCTATGAATCAAATTTACATTACAATTGTTTGACAATTCAACAGCCCAATCTAAAGCGCTATCCCCACCACCAAAAATTGAAACTGTTTTTCCTTTGAAAATATTTTTATCCTTAATTGAATATAAAATTGATTTATTTTCAAATTTCTCGTGTCCTTCAACTGAAAATTTTCTTGGTTCAAATGATCCAACCCCGCCCGCAATTATGACATTTGGAGTAGTAAATGAAGTTCCTTTATTTGTTTTAACAATCCATTTGTCACCGTTTTTTTTTACTTCATCAACTCTTTCAGATAGATGAAAATTAATATCAAATGGTTTTAGTTGATTAATTAAATTATTAGTAAGCTCTTCGCCTGTGCATTCTGGAACAGCAGGAATATCATAAATTGGTTTGTCAGGATAAAGTTCTATACATTGTCCACCTATCTTATCCAAGTTATCAACGATCTCACAATCTAAACCAATTAATTTTAATTGATGTGCAGTAAAAAGACCAGTTGGTCCAGCTCCAATAATTAATGCATCTGTTTTAATCATTAAGTTTGTTTTTCTGGCATGTCTACTATCAAACCCTCTAAATCATCTGAAACAATTATTTGGCAACTAAGTCTGCTGTTTTTTTTTGGCTCATAAGCTTGGTCTAACATGTCATCCTCACCTTCGCTTTTTTTATTTATCTTATTAAACCAATCTTCTTTGACATAAACATGGCAAGTTGCACAAGCCATGCCTCCTCCACAATCTGCATCAATTCCTGGTATATTATTTTGAACGGCACCTTCCATAACTGTTAGTCCGTTTTGAACGTCCACTGTATGGTTCGTTCCATTATGTTCTATGTAAGTAATTTTTGCCATTAAGTTTATATAAGCACAAAAAAAAATAGGGCAAGTGGTTAAACTCGCCCTATTTTAAAATTAAGATAATTTTAATTATCTAGCTCTCGCTGGTGTGCTTGAAACTGCAGCTGCCCAAATAACTAGACCAAATGCGATCTTGTTAATAAAGTCAGCTAAGTTGTAAATGATGTTCAATGAAGCTGCATCAATTCCACCTGTTAGGTAACCAAAAATGTAACCTAATGGGTAAATTGCCCAACCGATTGTTACGATCATTCTCATTGCACCGAAAGCCGTAACAAGTGCTTTGTTACCACTTTTAGATGCTGCTTTTCCAGCTTCACCTGAGAATACTTCATACAAGATGTAGATCCATCCAGCCATACCGATTACGAAACCAAGTGTAGCGTTGATGTAACCTGCTTCTCCTAAGTATCCACCTACTAGCATTACTACCGATCCGATTAGTAATCTCCAGAAGATTCCTGAAGGTACTTTTCTTATCGCTGCTAATATTAGATAAAACTCAATCATTTGTAACGGTACTGTAATTAACCAGTCAATGTATCTGTACACTGTTGGTGAGTCACCTGTAATGATCCATACTTCTCTCATATACATGTAGTGAACAAATGCAACACCTGTTACTAGACCTGCAACTGTTATAGATGTTTTCCAACCACCAGCTACTGAACCTCTTTCCATAAAGAAAAAGACAGTTGCTGCAGCCATACCCATAGAAATTAACCAAAATGATATTCCTACAAGGTCATCCGTAGCTAACAGAACAGTGTCTGCTGCGTTTGCCGCACCAGCAAAGCCCACTAGAGCTAATGCTGCTAATGCAAACAATTTTAGTTTATTCATAAAAAACTCCCTCTTTAGTTAGTTTTTTGTTAGTTTAAATTTAAACTACGACCTAAACTCAATTTAGATCAAAGTTGGGGTCCTAATATCAAATATAAAGAGTTATTAGAAGAGTTATTTAAGACTAATTTAGGTTGATTTTACTGACTTTTTGAAATTAAATGCAACTAACGCGTAGAAAAAGCCTTAAATAACAGGATTTTGAGTCATTTATTATGAGCAAAAAATTTGAGCAAATTTACAATAAATCTATAACTAAACCTGAGGAATTCTGGCGTGAAATATCAGAAGATATATTCTGGTTTAAAAAACCATCTAAGATTTTAAACAAAACTAATCCCCCATTCTATAAATGGTTCGAGGACGGAACCACAAACACTTGTTATAATGCTCTAGATTTCCATATTGATAACGGTTTAGGAGAAAAAACTGCACTAATTTATGATAGCCCAATTACAGGTAACAAAGCAAAGTTCACCTATAATGAATTAAGGTCGAAAGTTTCAAAATTTGCGGGAGCTTTAAAAAATCAAGGGCTTAAAAAAGGCGATAGAGCCATCATTTATATGCCAATGGTACCTGAGGCTGTTATTGCTATGTTAGCCTGTGGCAGAATTGGGGTTATCCACTCAGTTGTTTTTGGAGGATTTGCCTCTAATGAACTCGCAAGTCGTATCGATGATAGTAAAGCTAAAATATTAATAACTGCATCCTGCGGATTTGAACCTGGAAGAACAGTAGAATATAGGCCGCTTGTAGATGGGGCACTTAAACTTGCCAAACATTCAATTGAAAAAGTCATATTCTTTCAGAGAAAAGGCCATGAAATAAAACTAAACCCACCAAAAGAAATTAGTTGGGATGAATCTTTATCAAACGCAAAAGATACAGATTGTGTGCAGATGAATTCAAATGAATATGCATATATTCTTTATACTTCAGGTACCACTGGTGTGCCCAAAGGAATTGTAAGAGATATTGGAGGCCATATAGTGGCTCTCAAATGGACAATGAAAAATATTTATAATATAGACGAAAGTGACGTTTGGTGGTCTGCAAGCGATATTGGTTGGATCGTTGGTCATTCCTATATTGTATATGCGCCGTTATTTAAAGGTTGTACAACTGTTTTATTTGAAGGTAAGCCAGTAGGCACTCCTGACGCTGGTGCATTCTGGAAAATGATTTCAGATTATAAGATTAAATCTTTATTTACAGCGCCAACTGCGTTCAGAGCTATTAAAAAAGAGGATCCAGAGGGAAAATTTTTTTCAAAATATGATTTAAGCTCTTTTGAGTCATTATTTTTAGCTGGTGAAAGGGCTGACCCTGATACAATCAAATGGGCTGAAAATTTACTTAAGGTTCCAGTTATTGATCATTGGTGGCAGACAGAAACAAGTTGGGCAATAAGCTCCAACTGCACTGGAATAGAAATGATGAAAACAAAATATGGTTCAGCATGTAAAGCTGTTCCAGGGTATGATGTAAAGATAATAAAACCAGACCAAACTATCGCAAAAGCAAATGAGATGGGTGACATAGTAGTTAAGCTACCTCTCCCCCCGGGAACTTTTCCTACTTTATGGAATGCTGATAAAAGATACAGAGATAATTACATGTCTAACTATGATGGATTTTACCAAACCTACGATGCAGGGCATATTGATGAAGATGGCTACATTTGGATCATGTCAAGAACAGATGATATAATTAATGTTGCTGGCCATAGACTTTCAACGGGTGCGATTGAGGAAGTTTTGTCAGAGCATAAATCTGTCGCAGAGTGTGCTGTAATTGGAATTGCTGATAAACTAAAAGGTCAACTACCAATTGGGTTACTGACTTTAAAATCTGGTGTAAGTCAAGACGATGATACTATCTCAAAAGAATGTATTCAGATGGTACGAAATAAAATTGGTCCCGTTGCTGCTTTTAAAATTGCTATTGTTGTTAAGAGACTTCCAAAAACAAGATCAGGGAAAATTTTGAGAGGAACTGTTAGAAAAATTGCTGATAAAGAAGATTATAAAATGCCTGCAACTATAGATGATCCGGCGATTTTGGATGAAATAAAAGAAGATCTTATAAAAAACAATATCTTAAAGAGTGTGTAATTAAATACTTTATGAAAATTAACCTACTTATAACAGGTGGTTTAGGTTACATAGGATCATTCACGGCTAAGAATATATTTACCAGAAATAAAAAAAAAGCTTATGCGATAGACGACTTATCAAGGGGTAATAATTTCGCGAAAAAATATTCAAAATGTAAAATACTAAATATCTCTGAAAAAAAAACTCAAAAACTTATACAAGATAAAAAAATTAATACTATTTTACATCTTGCGGCACTTACATGCGTAAGAGAAAGTATTAATAATAAAAAAAAATATCATAAAAATTTCAAATTTCAGTTAAAATTTATCAAGTTACTTAAAAAAACGGACGTCAAATACTTTGTTTTTTCAAGCTCCTTATCTGTATTTGAGGGAAATAGACTAAAAAAAAATCTATCTCCATATTCAAATTACAAGTTAAGGTTAGAAAAATTTTTAAAGAAAATCTCCTCAAAGAACTTTAAAGTAATTGTATTAAGATACCCCAATATAATAGGATCAGATCCATCAGGTAAATTAGGTGAAAAAAATAATTTTATAAGTCGTATTGTCCCTTTTTTTTATAAAAATATTTTAAAAAGGAAAAAAAATTTATTATTTTATGACTTTAAGAAAAAGGTCTATCCCCGAAGAAGTTATATGCATGTTAATGATATTTCTAATATAAATATGAATATTATTTACAATTATAAAAGGTTTAAAAAAAATTTCTATATATTTAATTTAGCAAATAGAAAACAATATTCAAATTTCCAGGTTTTAGAAGAACTTTCAAAAATAATGAATATTAAACCAAATTATGAGATTAAACAGATAAACAAAAAAGAAAGTGTAACTCAAATTATTAAATCAGGAGATGATATATCTAAATTTATAAATTATAAACCTAAGTATTTAGATTTAAAAAAAATTTTGAAAACAAATATAAAATGGTTCAAAAAAATATATTAGTATCCATATTGATAGCTAACTATAATAATTCACAACATATAAAGCAATGTATTGAATCTCTAAATTCACAAACCTATAAAAATTTAGAGATAATTTTCTTTGATGATAATTCGTCAGATAAATCTCTGGATATCATTAAAAAATTCACAAAAGTTAAGATTATTGAAAATAAAATTCAAACAAAATTTGGTTCATTAAACCAAATAAACGCTTTTAAAAAAGCATTTGAGATAAGTAAAGGAGATTTAATTTTTTTGTTAGATAGTGATGATTATTTTGAAAAAGAAAAAATTGGAAAAGTAGTTGACTATTTTGATAACAACAAACAAGCAAAAATAGTTTTTGATTGTCCTTTTATAGTTAGAGATAATGATATTTATGCAGAGAGAGCAAAAGACAAATTTCTAAAAACATATTGGCCGTATATTCATCCAACGAGTTGTATCTCGATTAAAAAAGATTGCTTCAATGAAGTATTAAATCTCATTTCTTATGAAGATTATACTGATGTGTGGAGTGATTTAAGAATCTGTTTATTTTCTAAATATATTTTGAAAGATTTCCATATATTAAACGAAAATTTAACTTTTTATAGAAAATCTTCTTCAAATGTATCTTCGAAATTTAAAAAGTTTTCAAAAAATTGGTGGAAAAGAAGAAAACAAGCACATCAGTTTTTCAAAAAATTTTCTGAAGATAACGGATTGTATTTCAATAAAAATTTTGATTTTCTTATTACTAAAATAATTTGTAAGTTTTTATAATTTAAGAAAATTATTAATCAAAATTTAACGGCAATCCCTCTGGTTCTCCTAATAATTTTCCGTTTAACATTTTAATTTTCCCATTAATAATAGTTGCTACTGGGGATCCTTTGAAACTCTGTCCATGGAAAGGTGACCAGCCACATTTACTTTGAATGTCATCATTATTTACATTTATAGATTTTTTCAAATCTACAATGGTAATATCTGCATCATAATTTTCTTTTAAAAAACCTTTGTTTTTGATTCCAAATATTTTGACAGGATTTTCACATATCAATTTCATTAACTGTTCTAATTTTAGTCTATTATTGTTCACGTGATCTAACATAAGAGGAAGAAGAGTTTGTACTCCCGGCATCCCTGATGGAGAATTAGGATATTTTTTATCTTTATTAATCCTTAAATGAGGGGCATGGTCTGAACCAATAGTGTCATTGTAATTATTTCTGACCGCATACCAAAGCCGATCATAATGAGATTTGTCCCTTATTGGTGGATTCATCTGAGCATACGTTCCTAACTTATTATAGCAATCTGGTGCATAAATAGTTAGGTGTTGGGGTGTAATCTCAAAAGTAATATTACCTTTATTTTGAGAAAGAAAATCAACTTCTTCTTTAGTAGTTACGTGTAGAATATGTGCTTTCTTATTAAATCTTTTTGCAATTTTAACAATTCTTCTAGTAGAGGACATCGCAACTTCCTCATTACGCCATATGGGATGACTTAATACATTGCCCTCTTCTATTAATTTTTTTCTAATTTTTAATATTTCCTCGTCCTCTGAATGAACCGCAACCACTTTTGAAGCATGTTCAAAAACTTTTTCTATATCTTTTTCTTTATCAACCAATAAGTTTCCTGTTGAAGAGCCTGCAAAAAGTTTAATCCCGCAACACCCTTTTAGATCTTTTAGTTTCTCAAGCGTTGAATAATTTTCAGCAGTTGCACCAAAATAAAATGCATGATTACAAAACATTCCTTTTCCTAATTGAATTTTCTTATCGAACTCTTCAAAATTTGTTGTAGGTGGGTTGGTATTTGGCATTTCAAAAACTGAAGTTATTCCACCCATGATAGCTGCTTTACTTCCTGAATTTAAATCCTCAGCATCAGTAGATCCTGGCTCTCTAAAATGAACTTGTGTGTCAATACAACCGGGCAAAACAGTTAATCCTTTTGCATCAAATGTTTCTTTGGATTTATCCTTCAAGTCACCAATTTCAACAATTTTGTTATTAGATATTCCAATATCTTTTTTCTCAAGGTTACCGTTAATATAACATTCACCGTTTTTAATGATTAGATCTAACATTGTTTTAAAAGTTCATATATTATATTTATATATTAATCAATTATGAATACAGAAAAAGTTTATATTTTAGAGGATAGGGGTATTTTGTATATCAATGGGCCAGACTCTGAAAAATTTTTACAAAATCTTATCTCAAATGATATTGAAAAAGTAAATGAAAGTAAAAGTTGTTTTGCCTCTTTGCTTTCACCTCAAGGAAAGTTTTTATTTGATTTTATAGTAGTAAAACATATAAATGGTTATCTTTTAGATTGTGAAAAAAGAATAGTTGATCAGCTTTATAAAAAATTAGTTACGTACAAACTAAGATCAGATGTAGAAATTTTAAATCTTAGTAATGAATTTGTGGTAGCTGCTTTTAATCATGAAAAATTCTTATCTATAGAAGGTGCAAAAGATAAGTTGGGATATACCACTAAATTTAATGAGGACCATGTTCTTCTTGATCCAAGAAATAAAAAATTGGGGGGTAGAATTATTGCTAATCTTGAAAAACTGTACATGTCCCTAAAAAAAATGAAACTTAAATCTTCTAACATAGATGAATACTACAAATTAAGCTTTGAGTTAGGTATACCTCAAAGTAATATGGATCAACTACAAGAGAAATTATTTGGAATAGAGTGTAATTTTGTTGAACTTAATGCAATAGATTTTAAAAAAGGTTGTTATATAGGTCAAGAGAATACTTCACGAATAAAAAATAAAGATAAACTAAATAAAAGATTACTGCCACTCCAAGTAAAAAAAGGTACAATCAATAGTAATGATCCAATTATATCCAATAATGTAGAAATTGGTAAAGTTTTGATAGCAAACAAGTTCAGTTTTGCTCTAATTAAATTTAAAGATAAAGAGTTTAAATTTAATAAAGAATTTAAGTGTGGAGAAGCAAATATTGAAATTCTAAAACCTAATTGGTTTAATTAGTGAAAAACAGAAAAATAATAAAACCATCTAAACTAAAATTTTCACCATTTAATAGTTATGGAAAGCGGATTCCAGGTATGAGTTGGCATAAAATATCTTATAATCAAAATACCGGTGTTGGAAGTTACATACTAAAAATGGCTCCCGGTGCTAGAAGTTTAAAACATAAACATCAAAATTATGAAGAATTTTATGTTTTAGATGGGCAGTTAATCGATGAAGATAATACAACTTTCAATAAAGGTGATTTTATATCCTATAAGCCAGGTTCTACACATTCATCTTTTTCTAAAAAAGGATGTTTATTATTAGTGTTTTTGAGAAAAAAAAACAAAGCTATCTAAATGGTGCGGCCAGAGAGATTTGAACTCTCATGGACTAGGTCCACACGGCCCTCAACCGTGCCTGTCTACCAATTTCAGCATGGCCGCCTTATGCGTCACATTAATTGAATGACAATTATCTTTCAAGTTGATACATTTAATCTATGGAATTTACTCCTGAAATAAAAAAAGCAACTCAGCCAATTTATCAGAAAATATCCAAGACTATTCCTGAAATTGAATGGTCCATACACGCTCCTTATATTTATGAAATAAACAAACTTAAAAAAAAGAAAAACGCTGTCATTCTTGCTCACAATTATCAGACACCAGAAATATATCACGGGATATCAGATTTTTCCGCAGACTCTCTCGCTTTAGCTGTTGAAGCTGCAAAAACCAGAGCTGACATTATTGTTATGTGTGGGGTACATTTTATGGCCGAAACTGCAAAACTTATGAGCCCTAATAAAAAAGTATTGTTGCCAGATATGATGGCAGGTTGTTCTTTATCATCATCAATAACAGGTGAAGATGTAAAAGAGCTAAAAAAACAAAATCCAGGTGTCCCAGTTGTTTCATACGTAAATACTTCAGCCGACGTAAAGGCAGAGACTGATGTTTGTTGTACTTCAGCAAATGCGGTTAAAATTGTAAATTCATTAGGTGTAAAAAAAGTAATTTTCTTACCAGATGATTATCTGGCTAAATACGTGGCTTCACAGACAGATGTTGAAATTATCTCATGGAAAGGAACTTGTGAAGTACATGAAAAGTTTAATGATGCAGAGATAAATGAAATAAGAAAAAATAACCCTGGAATAAAAGTTATTGCTCATCCTGAGTGTCCACCAGAGGTTATAAATGCAAGTGATTTTACGGGATCAACAAGTGGTATGATAAAATATGTAAAAGACAATCAACCAGAAAAAGTCATGATGGTAACAGAGTGTTCTATGAGCGACAATGTTCAAGTAGATAATCCAAATGTAAAGTTCATAAGACCATGCAACTTATGTCCTCACATGAAAAGAATCACACTTCCTAAAATTTTAGATTGTTTAAAAAATGAGACAAATGAAATTTTAATGTCAGATGAAATAATCGAAAAAGCTAGAAAGTCTGTTGAGAGAATGGCTGAAATAGGCAGATAGTATCTGTGTCCAAAATAATTTTAAGTAAAAGTTTCATAAATAATTCTGTCAAGCTAGCATTAAACGAGGATTTATATCCCAATGGAGATATCACATCAAATCTTATAAAGAAAAGTAGTATCAAAAAATTTAAAATAATCGCAAATCAAAATGGAATAATTGGTGGAATAGAATTTGCCAAAAGGACATTCAAAATCTTAGATAACAAGATCCAATTTCATATTAAAAAAAAGGATGGTTCTCAAGTTAAAAAGGGCCAAATTATTGCTATGGTCAAAGGTGATTCAAAAAATATTTTGATTTGTGAAAGGGTGGCACTCAATTTTCTTTCTCACATATCGGGTATAGCTAGTTACACTAATAAATTTGTTAAAAATGCTAAAGGCAAAAGTAAGATTTGCTGTACTCGTAAAACAATTCCAAACTTAAGAGTACTACAAAAGTATGCTGTCAAATTGGGTGGGGGTACTAACCATAGATTTAATTTAAGTGATGAATATTTAATAAAAGATAATCATATCGCAAGTTTAAATTTAAAATCTTTAGTTCAAAAGGCAATTAAAAATAAAAAAGGACGAAAAATAACAGTTGAGGTCGATAATTTAAAGCAACTAAAATCAATTTTGGGATTTAAATTCAATACAGTGCTTTTTGATAATATGAATATTAAGAGTCTTAAAGAGGGTGTAAAACTTGCAAAAAAATATTATGTAACTGAGGCATCTGGAAATATTACTCTTAAAAATGTTAAATCGGTTTCAAAAACAGGTGTTGATCGAATTTCAGTTGGTAGTATTACACATAGCGCTCCAGCTATGGATTTCAAACTGGAAGTTTAAACTTTTTTATTTTTTAATTTCAGCTTGAGCAGCTGCTAGACGTGCAACAGGAACTCTGTAAGGTGAACAAGAGACGTAATTCAATCCAGTTTTTGAACAAAAATTTATACTTTTTGGATCTCCGCCATGTTCTCCACAAATTCCAAGTTTAATTTTTTTATTTTGTTTTCTACCTTTTAACGTAGCTATTTCGATTAAATCTCCTACACCTTCGTCTATAGAAACAAAGGGATCAATGTCAAATATCTTATTTTCAATATAATCATTTAAAAATTTTCCACTGTCATCTCTGCTTATACCAAAAGTTGTTTGAGTTAAGTCGTTAGTTCCAAAACTAAAGAATTCAGCATGTTTTGCAATATCTTTTGCTTTAATTGCTGCTCTTGGCAGTTCAATCATGGTTCCTACCAAGAAACTTATCTTAGTATTATTTTCATCTTGAACTTTTTTAGCAACTCTAATTACTAGATCTTTCATTATTTTGATTTCAGCCTCAGTTGATACGAGAGGTATCATAATTTCTGGCATTGTAGATTTGAGTTTCTTCTTTTTACATTCAACTAAAGCTTCAAAAATTGCTCTGCATTGCATTTCGTAAATTTCCGGAAAAGAAATACCCAATCTACATCCTCTGTGTCCGAGCATTGGATTATGTTCATGCAATTCCTCTGTTCTTGATTTTATTTCATTAGCGTTTAAACCTGTTACTGAACTTAGGTCGCCAATTTCTTTATCATTTTTGGGTAAAAATTCATGTAAAGGTGGATCAAGTAATCTAACTGTTACTGGAAGACCACTCATTATTTCAAAAATTTGTATAAAGTCATTTTTTTGATGAGGTAATAATTTTGCTAAAGCCTTATTTCTGTCCTCAATAGTTTTTGACAAAATCATTTCTCTAACAGATAAAATTCTATCCTCGTCAAAAAACATATGCTCAGTCCTACAAAGACCAATGCCCTCAGCTCCAAATTCTCTTGCCGTTTTTGTATCAAGAGGGGTCTCAGAATTTGTTCTTACTTTTAATTTTCTGTAACTATCAGCCCAACTCATTAATTTTGAAAAATCACCTGAGATCTCTGGCTTTAAAGTTGGAACTTTATCTAAGATTACCCTACCTGTAGATCCGTCAATTGTAATTACATCTCCTTCTCTTACCTCTACGTTTGAGGAAGTTCTAAATATTTTTTGCTCATAATTGATATCTATTTCACTTGAACCTGAAACGCATGGTCTTCCCATACCTCTTGCAACAACAGCAGCATGACTAGTCATTCCTCCACGAGCAGTTAAAATACCTTTTGCAGCATGCATACCATGAATATCCTCAGGTGAGGTTTCAACTCTTACAAGTATTGTGTCTTGCATCATCCCATTTAATCTTTCAGCTTCATCAGATGAAAAAACAACCTTTCCACTTGTTGCACCTGGAGACGCGGGTAAACCTTTGGCAATAGTTTTGACCTTGCTTGTTTCGTCTAATGTCGGATGAAGAAGTGTGTCTAAAGTGTTGGGGTCCACTCTTAAGACTGCCTCTTTTTTTGTTATTAATTTTTCTTTAACCATGTCTACGGCTATTTTTACAGCTGATTTTGCAGTTCTTTTTCCAGATCTGGTTTGAAGCATCCACAATTTTGAATTTTCGACTGTGAATTCTACATCTTGCATATCTTTATAATGTCTTTCTAAAAGTTTGAGAATTTTTTTAAGTTGGGTATAAACTTTTGGCATGGCCTCTTCCATTGATTTACCTTTTGAGTTTGAGTCTTTATTTGCTTTTTTTGTTATATAGTTTGGTGTTCTTGTACCAGCTACAACATCCTCCCCTTGAGCATTAATGAGATATTCTCCATAAATTTCATTTTTTCCATTTGATGGGTTCCTAGTAAAAACAACGCCTGTTGCACAATCATTACCCATGTTTCCAAAAACCATTGATTGAACGTTTACAGCTGTTCCCCATGCGGAAGGTATTTGATTTAATTTTCTATAAACTTTTGCACGGTTACTTTCCCATGACAAAAAAACTGCTGAAATAGCTCCAAACAATTGTTCATAAACATCTTGAGGGAATTGTTTTTTAGTCTTTTCTTTAACAACCTTTTTAAAGTCATCAATAAGACCATCCCAATCATTTTCATCTAGATCAGTATCTAACAAAACGCCCTTAGTTAATTTATAATTTTCAATTAATTCCTCAAAATTATAACTTTCTACTCCAAGCACCACATTAGAATACATTTGAATGAATCTCCTATAACTATCTTTTGCAAACCTTATATTGGATGTTTTTTTTGCAAGAGCTTTGACAGTTTCATCATTTAAACCTAAATTTAAAATTGTATCCATCATCCCAGGCATTGAAACTCTTGCGCCTGATCTTACTGATACCAGTAATGGATTATCTAAATCACCAAATTTTTTTCCACATTCTTTTTCAATTTGTTTTAATTCTTGCTTAATAGATTTAATAAGTTTTGAATTAAGTTTTTTATTGTTTTTATAAAATAATTCACAAACCCCTGTTGATATTGTAAATCCAGGAGGAACGGGTAAACCAAGTTTCCCCATTTGAGCAAGATTTGCTCCCTTTCCACCTAAAATGAACTTTGGGTTCTTTATATTTTTTATTTTTTTTGATTTAAAACTAAAAACTAAATTGCTCATTATGCACTTTCAATATCAGAAAAATTTAAATAATTATTGAACGTTTTACATAACAATTGCATAAGTTCCAAACGATTTTTTTTGACTGCTTCATCTTCATCATTAACTATTACATTATCAAAGAAGTTAGAAACATCAGTTTTTGCATCAGCTAAAATCTCTAAAGTTTTTTTACAGTCTTCACGACTACCTAGGCTTGTAAAATATTTTCTTATTTCTTGTATCTTTTTGTATAATTTCTTCTCAAAATCATTTTTGAATAATCCTGGATCGGTCGAATTTTCTAATTCAATCTTATTTTTTGATATTTCGTTTGATAGGATATTGGATGCTCTTTTGTAAGAAAAAATTACATCTTGACCAATATTTTTATCGATTAATTTATTTAAAATAAATGCCTTGTTATAAATTTTATAAATTTGATCTGCACTATAACTATTTATTGAGCATTCTACAATATCCGATCTAACTTTTTTTTCTTTCATATAGAATTTAAGCCTTTCAGAAAAAAAATTAAACAGATCTTGTTGGACAGTCTTAATATCAAAATCTAAATCTTGTTCAGCAAACAAAACACAAGAATAATTTATTAAATCTTTTAATTTAATCTCTAATTTATTTTCTATTATTAATCTTATAAGACCAATTGCTGACCTTCTTAATGCGAACGGATCCTTTGAACTAGATGGTTTTAAATTTATTGTAAAAAAACCAACTAAGGTATCTATTTTATCACTTAAAGCTAAAGTGACTGAGTAAGGTTTTTTTGGTGTCTTTGTCTCCGGGCCTATTGGTAAGTAATGTTCACTAATGGCCAAACAGATTTCATTATCGAAACCTTGAGCTTTAGCAAAGTGGCCACCCATTACACCTTGAAGTTCTGGGAATTCTCCAACTAAATCAGACACTAAGTCTACTTTGCAAATGGATGATGCCACTTCAACTTTTTCTTTACTAATTAAAAGTTCATCAGATATAAGCGACCCGAGCTTTCTTAATCTTTGGGTTTTATCAAAGTAAGTTCCTAATCCTTCAAAATAATTTATTTTTTTTAGATCTGATATTCCTTTAACTAAATTTTTTGATTTATTTTTATCCCAGAAAAATTGAGCATCATTTAAACGGGCTTCGACTACTCGCTCATTTCCTAATTTAATTAAACCTTTTGGGTCGTTATTGTCTGCAACCACAAAAAAAACATTCGTTAAATTTTCTTTATTGTCAAAGGTTGGGAAATACTTTTGATGAACTTCCATAGTTGTGACTAATATTTCTTTAGGAATTTTTAAAAATTTTTTGTCAAACTTACATTTAATTATATTGGGTTTTTCAACAATATTTGTTACTTCATTTAGTAATTTTTTGTTTGGGGTTAACTTTAACCTATCTAATTTAATTTTTTTTAATAATTGATTTTCAATAAATTCCTCTCTTTTATTATGATCCAATATAATACCTTTGCTTTTGAAAAATTCCTTGTAAGTTTTAAAACTTAAAAATTTACTTGTTTTTTCCTCAAAGTCTTTGTCCAGATAGGTAAAATTGGACGAATTTAAATGATGATAGTTAAATTCTAAAACTTTATTATCAAAACAAGCAAGGATGGATTTTAATGGTCTACCCCAGTACAAATCATGATCACCCCATCTCATTGATTTTTTCCAAGAGATTTCATCAAGAATTTTTGGTAAATTTTTTTGCAAAATAGATTTTGTCTCAACTGTTTGAGCGGGTTTTTTAAAAAAATAAAACTCTCCTTTATCTGTTTTTCTTATAAAGGTTTCTTCTTTAGTTATATTATTAGATTTTATAAAACCATTTAACGCTTGTTCAGGCGCATTTATACTAGGACCTCTTATTTCGGCCTCTGCTTTTATAATCTTTTGAGAAATGTTTTCACAGTAAACAATCAATCTATTTGGAGTTGATAGAACAGAAATACTATCTTTAAATTTAATTTCCTCTTTTTTCAAAAAATCTAAAAAATTTTTTTTGAAATTTTCTCTAGCTGTTTTCTGTAAAGTTGCAGGAATTTCCTCACTAAATAATTCTAAAAAAAATTCAGACATTTTATTTTTGGCTATCTATCCACACTTGACCCACACCTTTGGTCAAATCTCTAATTCTTGCAATAAATTCTGCTCTTTGCGCTACGCTAATTGCTCCTCTTGCATCTAAAATATTAAAAACATGACTTGCTTTTAAACATTGATCATAGGCAGGAAGTGAGAGTTTTTTTTCTAGCAAAGATTTGGTTTCTTGTTCTAACATATCAAAAAATTTAAACAAGTTCCCAACGTTTGCAAAATCAAAATTGTAAGATGAAAATTCTTTTTCAGCTTGTAAAAAAACATCTTTATAAAGAATACCTTCATCGTTCCATACCAAGTCAAATACATTTTTTTTCTTTTGGGTAAACATACATAATCTTTCTAAACCATAAGTAAGCTCCACAGAAATAGGTTTACAATCCATCCCGGCCATTTTTTGAAAATAAGTAAATTGAGTAATTTCCATTCCATCGCACCAAACTTCCCAACCCAGTCCGGCTGCACCCAATGTAGGACTTTCCCAATCATCTTCAACAAATCTAATATCATGATCATTATGTTTTATTCCAATGGCATTAAGACTGCTTAGATATAATTTTTTAATATTTTTTGGAGACGGTTTTATAATCACTTGGAACTGATAATAATGTTGAAGTCTATTTGGATTTTCTCCATACCTTCCATCAGTTGGTCTTCTCGAAGGTTGCACATAAGCAGATCTCCATGGTTTGGGTCCTAAAGATCTTAAGGTGGTTGCGGGATGAAATGTGCCAGCACCAACTTCTATGTCATATGGTTGTAAAATTACACAACCATTTTTTGACCAAAATTTCTGCAGATTTAAAATTGTATCCTGGAATGTTTGTATTTTTGAGTTTTTTTTTTTAGAGGCCATATCTTTGCCAGATAGATCTTTCTTCAATTACATTTGCTATCTTATCGATTTGATTCTCTGATGAAATTCTTTTTGCCAACCATCCTTTACTTTTTTCAAACTTTTTAATAATAACATCCTCACCAAACTTATCTTTTAAAATTTGATTTGCATTTCCTATACCGTCAATTAAGCCAAGTTCTTTTGATTTAGACCCAGACCAAAACTCTCCAGAAAATAACTCTATTCCTTTATCTTTTTTAAGTTTTGCACCCCTGCTTGTCTCCACTACGTTTATAAAATCTTTGTGCAAATCAAGTTGAATATTTTTTAATCTATTTATATCTTCTTCTTTCGCATCCAAAAAAGGATCTAAAGTACTTTTGTTTTTTCCTGCAGTATAAACTCTTCTTTCTACACCTACCTTTTGAATAAGATCCTTGAAACCAAAAGAAGCATAAATAACACCAATTGAACCAACAATTGAACTTGAATTAGCATAAATCTCATCTCCAGCACATGCAATCAAGTAACCTCCTGAAGCAGCAACATCTTCTGCGAAAACAATTACCTTTTTTTTATTTTTTTTGGCCTGAGCTCTAATGAAGTCGTATATTAAGTGAGATTGGACTGGTGAACCGCCTGGAGAATTAATCGATATAGCAACTGCCAGAGATTTTTTTATAGAAAATGCTTTTTTTATTAATTCCTCTTGGCCAGCAAAATCAATTCCTTGTTTAAATCTTCCAGCGTTTCCAATAACACCAGTTAATCTTATGTGGGGAACAATTTTTTTTTTTTTGAAAAAAGATAACATGAAGTATGCTTACAGAATTTTTAGATTAATATAAAGTCTACTAATAGTTGAAGTTTTAGGTGCGTCAATTGATAAGTATAAAATATCTCCAATTATATTAGTTTCTTAGCAATGGGTTCAGTAATTCAATTAAAAAATAAAGTTAATAACGCTTACCTGGATTTAAAAAATTCAGTCGATGATAAAATTATTTTAGTAGAAGAAAAGATAAAGAATAAACTTATTAGTGATGTGTCTTTAGTAGAAAAGATGACTAGTTATAATTTAGAAACTGGTGGAAAAAAATTAAGAGCCATGTTGACTTTAAGTAGTTCAAAACTATGTGGGTACTTAAAAGGTGGTCGCGATATAAACTTAGCTGCATGCGTAGAATTAATTCACGCCGCAACATTAATGCACGATGATGTTCTCGATAACGGGGAGATCAGAAGAGGAAAAAAAACAATAAATTCTATTTGGGGAAATCATGCATCAATCTTAGTTGGTGATTATCTTTTAAGTAGATGTTTTGAAATGATGGTTGAAGATGGAAACTTGGAGGTTTTAAGATTGTTATCAGCAACTTCTGCAAAAATAGCTCAAGGTGAAGTTTTACAACTTCAACACAAATCAGAAATTGATACAGTCGAAGAGACCTACTTAAAAATTATCACCTCCAAAACTGCAGCGCTATTTTCTGCTGCATGCAAGGTTGGAGCGATATTAGGTAATAAAGATGAAAAGGTAAAAGAAGCATTATCTTCTTATGGAAAAAATCTTGGAGTAACTTTTCAGATAGCCGATGATACATTAGATTATAATTCTGATCTGAAAAAATTTGGAAAAACAATTGGAAAAGATTTTTATGAGGGTAAAATCACTTTGCCTATAATTATTTTAAATCAGCAATGTAAAAGTGGTGAGAGAGACATGCTTAAAGAATTTTTTTCCAAAAGAGAAAGAACTGAAAACGACCTAAAGTACACATTAGATATCATAAAAAAATATGACATCATTAAACAATGTTACAAAAAAGCTGATCATTTTATTTCTTTAGCATCTAGCTCTTTAAATGTCTTTGAAAGTTCTGAGCAAAAAAATATTCTAAAAAATTTGACATCTTTTAGTATTGAAAGATCTTTTTAGGGATTTAATAAAAATCTTTTCCAGCCTTTTCCATTATTCTTTACGTATTTCAATCTTTCATGAATTCTATTATCTCCATCACGCCAAAACTCAATTTCTTCAGGTACCAATCTCCATCCAGACCAATTAGGTGGTCTTGGAACTTTTTTCTCATCATGAAACTTTTTTTTAAATTTTTCAATTGCATCATCAAGTGATTTTCTGCTTTCTAAAATTTCACTTTGATTTGAGGCCCACGCTCCTATTCTACTCCCATATGCTCTTGAATTATAATATTCATCAGCTTCTTTGTCAGAAACTTGAACAACATTACCGTAAATCCTTATTTGTCTTAAAAGACTTTTCCAATGAAAACACATTGATGCCTTAGGGTTTTCTTTAAGATCCTTGCCTTTAGAACTATTGAAGTTTGTGTAAAAAGTAAAACCATTATCACTAAAGCCTTTTAAGAGAACCATTCTCACTTTAGGTCTCCCGCTTTTGTCAGCTGTTGCTAATGATAATGCATTTGGATCATTAGGTTCAGTGGTTTCAGCCTTTTTAAACCATTCTTTGAAGAGATTTACTGGGTTATCTTCATCTTTAAAACAAATATCTAGTCCAAGTGAATTTTTTTCATTCATAATTTTAACAAAATAACTTATATAATAGAATAATGTCATTTAATACATTTGGAAAGTTATTTCGTTTCACTACTTGGGGTGAATCTCATGGACCAGCTATTGGATGTGTAGTTGATGGATGTCCTCCGAGAATAAAAATATCTGAAAAAGACATACAAAAAGAACTAAATAAAAGAAAACCTGGTCAATCTAAATTTACTACTCAAAGAAAAGAAGATGATAAAGTCGAAATTTTGTCAGGAGTATTTAATGGTGAGACAACTGGTACACCAATATTAATGATTATTTACAATAAGGATATGAAATCAAGAGACTATGAGACTATCAAAAATAAATTTCGTCCTGGACACGCTGACCTAACTTATTTTAAAAAATACGGAATAAGAGACTTCAGAGGAGGTGGCAGGCAATCAGCGAGAGAGACTGCAGCTAGAGTAGCTGCGGGTGCAATTGCAAAAAAAGTTTTAGAAAAAAAAATTGGGAAAAAATATTATGTTAAAGGTGCGGTTATTCAACTTGGAATTTTGGGTTGTGATGTATCTGCATGGAACAATAAATTTATAGAAAAAAATCCATTTTTCTGTCCTGACAAAAAAGTTTTAAAATTGTGGGAAAAATATTTATTAGCAATTAGAAAGTCTGGCTCATCTTGTGGTGCGGTCATAGAATTAAGAGCAAACGGAGTGCCATCTGGCCTAGGTGCGCCTATTTACTCAAAATTAGATATGGATTTAGCTTCAGCTATGATGAGTATCAATGCTGTAAAAGGTGTCAACATCGGAACTGGAATGGATGTTGCGCAATTAACAGGTGAACAGAATTCTGATGAGATAAGACAAAAAGGGAATAAAACAGTTTTCAAATCTAACAATGCAGGTGGAATTCTTGGTGGTATTTCAAGTGGTCAACAAATAAAAGTATCTTTTGCAGTAAAACCTACATCTTCAATTCTTAACTCAAGAAAAACTATTGATAAATTTGGGAAAAATACAAATATATCAGTGCGAGGTCGACATGATCCTTGTGTTGGAATTAGAGCTGTCCCAATAGGTGAAGCGATGATGCATTGTGTTTTATTGGATCATTTTTTGATGCACAAAGCCCAGTGCGAGTCTTAATTTTTTTTCTGAACAACAATTTTAGAGTCTAAAACCTCATAAACTTTTTCTTCGATAGCTTTGCTATCCAAGCCAGCAATTTGATACATTAGATCAGGTTTATCTTGATCAATGAATTTGTCAGGAAAAGTCATCGACCTAAATTTAATTTTTTCTAATAAACCTTTTTCTGATAAAAATTTACTTAAATGAGATCCAAAACCTCCAATTGAACCTTCTTCAATTGAAATAACAACTTCATGGTTTTTTGCTGTATTCCACATTAAATTTTCATCTAGTGGTTTACAAAATCTTGCGTCAATTAAAGTAAGATTTAAACCTTTTTTTTCAAGATTGTTTAAAGCTTTTTGGCATTCTTGCAAACGGGCACCAAAATTAATTAAAGCAATATCTTTACCTTCTTTAATAACTCTTCCTTTTCCAATTTCAATTTTTTCATTAATTTCAGGAAGTTTGATCCCAATACCAGTTCCACGAGGGTACCTAAAAGCTGACGGTTTATCATTAATGTCAACTGAGATATTAATCATTTTAACTAATTCCGACTCATCGCTTGGAGCCATAACTACAAAATTAGGTAAGGTTGATAAGTAGGTTATATCAAAAGATCCGGCATGTGTGGGACCGTCCGCACCAACAAGACCTGCACGGTCTATAGCAAATCTGACAGGTAAACTTTGAATAGCAACATCGTGAACAACCTGATCATAGGCTCTTTGTAAAAAGGTAGAGTAAATTGCTGCATAAGGCTTGAATCCTTCTGTAGCTAAACCAGCAGAAAATGTCACTGCATGTTGTTCTGCAATACCAACATCAAACATTCTATTTGGAAATTTTTTTGCAAATAAATCCATTCCAGTACCAGATGGCATCGCAGCAGTGATACCAATTATTTTACTATCTCTCTCAGCGTGTTTAATTAACGTATTTGCAAAAACACTTGTATATGATGGAATTTTAGAACTTGATTTTTCTTGTACTCCAGTTTTTATATTAAACTTTGAAACACCATGGTATTTATCTTTTGAATTTTCTGCAAATTGATAACCTTTTCCTTTTTCAGTTTTAATATGTATCATTATTGGACCTTCAAAGTTAGTATCTTTTGCATTTTTTAAAACGGGGACAAGAGTAGCAATATCATGTCCGTCTATCGGTCCAACATAATAAAAACCAAGTGAATTAAAAAGTGTTCCACCAGTTACAGCTGACCTCAGAAAATCTTCTGCTTTTCCAGCTTTTTTTGAAAATCTTTTGGAAAAAGCAGAAATAATTAATTTAAACGTTTCTCTTAGACTAAAATATATTTTACCAGTTAATAATTTTGCTAAATAACTTCTCATTGCACCCACTGGTTCTGCAATTGACATGTCGTTATCATTTAAAATTACTATCATTTTAGTTTTTGATATACCCGCATTGTTCATAGCCTCATAAGCCATTCCAGCGCTGATCGCCCCATCACCAATAACAGCAACAACATTTTCTGATTTTTTTGAAAGTTTATTTGCAGTAGCAATACCTAAAGCTGCAGAAATTGATGTAGAGCTATGTGCTGCACCAAATGGGTCATATTCACTTTCAGATCTTTTTGTGAAACCAGACAGTCCATTTCCTTGTCTTAGTGTTTTGATTCTATTTTTACGACCCGTTAAAATTTTGTGAGGATACGATTGGTGGCCGACATCCCAAACTATTTTATCATTAGGTGTATCAAAAACATGGTGTAAGGCTACCGTCAACTCAACAACTCCTAAACCTGCACCTAAATGACCGCCTGTAAATGAAACAGCCTCTATCAATTCCTCTCTTAACTCCTTTGATAGGGTAATTAATTCTGAGGATTTTAAATTTTTTATATCCGATGGAAAATTTACATTATCTAAAAACTTATATTTTGTCATTTTTTTCTATTTACTACAAACTCTACAGTTTCAATCAAATCTTTATTTTTATACTTACTTAAAGAAGAAATTATTCTATTTTTTAAATAAGAGGAATATTTAACAGCATTTTTATACCCGAGTAAACTTATTAAAGTCGCCTTGCCCTTTTTTTTGTCTTTTCCGGTTTTTTTTCCAATCTTTTTCTCACTTCCACTGTAATCTAGAAAATCATCAATAATTTGAAATAAAAGTCCAATATCTAAACCTATCTTTTTAAACTGATTTATCTTCCCAAACTTATTAGCAATAATTAACGGCGCTATAGTGGAAAATGAAAAAAGTTTACCGGTTTTATTAAGCTGCATATTTATAATTTTTCTTTTACTTACTCTTTTTTTTTCAAAATTAAGATCTAAAAATTGACCCCCTGCAATTCCTAAATGGCCTGAAGTGTTTGAAAGTAAATTTATTAATTTACTTTTTTTATTTTCACTAATCTTAAAACTTTTTTCGCTTAAAATTTCAAAGGCTAAGGTAAGAAGTGAATTACCAGCTAGGACTGCTGTTGCTTCACCAAATTTTTTGTGCGTGCTTAACTTCCCCCTTCTTAAATCGTCATTATCCATACATGGCAAATCATCGTGTATAAGTGAATATGCATGAATACATTCCACTGCAGCGCCTACTCTTACCAAATGATAATAAGGAACTGAAAAAATTTTTCCTACATCAACAATGATCTTTGATCTTATTTTTTTTCCACCAGGAAATAAACCATAATTCATTGAAGTGATTAACTCAGTTCTTCTCTGTTTTTTTAAAAAATTCTTGAGAAATTTATTTATATCTTTTCCTGTTTTATTAAGTTTTTTTTCCATCTTTTTTTAGAATTTGTTTTATTTTTAATTTGTTTTTCTCAGATATTTCTCTTGAAGTATTTTGAAACTTTTTTTCAATGAATTTATTTAATTTAAATATTTCAAGATAATCCTCTTCAGATTGATTTGAAGCTTTATTTTTTTCAATTTTTTCAACCAATTTATTAAGAATTTCTTTAAGTTCATCTAAAGATTTAGACTCAATATCATCTGGTAAATTTTTTTGTTTCATATATTAGTTTGTATTATTACATGAATTATAATCTTTCAAATATTAAAAAAGCTAAATATTATTTAGATAAAAATGAATGTATTGGGTTTCCGACTGAAACTGTTTATGGTTTAGCGGCTAATGCTTATTCAAAAAAGGCTACCTTAAAAATATTCAAACTTAAGAAAAGAAATAAAAGAAATCCACTCATAGTGCATTATTGTAGCTTAAAAATGCTTAATAACGACTGTATGATTAATGAAGAATTTTTAAAGTTATATAAAAAATATTGTCCAGGACCTATTACATTTGTTTTAAGATTAAAAAAAAATAGTAATATTTCAAAAATCGTAACTAATAATAAAAAAACACTAGCTGTTAGGTTTCCTAGACATCATCTGGCTATAAAACTTTTAAAAATATTGAAATATCCTCTAGCGGCACCAAGTGCAAACATATCCTCAAAAATTAGTCCGGTAACAAAAGAAGATGTAAAGGATGAATTTGGAGAAAGAATTAAATTTATTCTCGACGGCGGTAGATCTAAAATTGGATTAGAGTCCACTATAGTTAGTTTATTAGGAAAGCCAAAAATATTAAGGCTAGGAGGAATTGAAAGAAAAAGGGTTAACAAAATTTTGAGAAAAAAAATTCTGTATAAAAAAAATGATAAATCAATTGTTGTCCCAGGACAATTAAGTTTACATTATTCACCTGGAATACCTATAAGGCTAAACAAGAAAAAACCAAAAGAAAATGAAGCTTTTATTTTAATTAAAAAAAGAAAAAAAACTTCAAAGAATTATTATTATTTAAGTAAAAAAAAAGATTTAAAAGAAGCTGCAAAAAATTTGTATAAAGTTTTACGAAATATTAAAAATAAAGATTATAAAAGTATTGCTGTAGAAAAAATTCCTAATTATGGATTTGGGGAAGCAATCAATGAAAGACTTAAAAGGGCTTCAGTAAAGTAATGGAAAATTCAATAAAAGTAATTGATCTTAAAAAGAATTATGGAAATAAAGAAGCGGTTAAGAATGTTAATTTTGAAATTAAAGAAAATGAAATAATTGGATTGCTTGGTCCTAATGGATGTGGAAAAACTACTACCATAGGTATGATTTTAGGTTTATTAAAACCTACGAGTGGGCAAGTTTTGATTAATGGCTTTCAACTAGAAAAAAATAGAATTGAGATCCTTCAAAAGATAAATTTTATTTCTCCTTATATTGAATTACCAAAGAAACTTACAGTTAAGCAGAATCTAATTGTTTATGGAAAACTGTATTCTGTCAAAAACTTAAATAGAAGAATAGATTATTTGGTAGAAGAGCTGAGATTACAAAATTTGCTTGATAGAGTGACTGGAGAATTATCTTCAGGGCAAAAAAATAGAATAAGCTTAGCTAAAGCGATTATCAACAATCCATCTGTCTTATTGCTCGATGAACCTACAGCTTCACTTGATCCAGAAACGGGAGATTTTGTAAGAACCTTTTTAGAAAATTATAAAAAAGAAAAAAAGGTATCTATATTATTAGCATCGCATAACATGGATGAAGTAACTAGATTGTGTTCATCAATAATGATGATGAAAAACGGTTTAATAATTGATCAAGGTAAACCAAATGATCTTGTTAAAAAACATGGAAGACAAAATCTAGAGGAAGTTTTTTTAAAACTTGTAAGGAACTAATATGAACATAGGTAGAATGTATGGATTGTTCTTAAGACACTTTTTTTTAATAACTAGGTCTTTTCCGAGAATTTTAGATCTAATATATTGGCCAACAATACAAATTACTTTATGGGGTTTCATCTCAAATTTTTTTACAACATACAGCTCGTATTATAATAATGCTGTTGGAATAATATTAACATGCGCGATACTTTATGATTTTCTATTTAGAACAAGTATCGGGTTTAATATGCTTTTTTTAGAGGAAATTTGGAGTAGAAATTTTACAAATTTATTCATCTCACCAATAAAAAAGAGTGAAATTTTGATTTCATTAATATTCACAGCTTTAGTAAGAGCTTTAATCGGTTTAGTCCCTGCAATTCTTTTAACTTCTCCTCTATTTGGAATTTCTATATTAGATTTAGGTTTAAGTTTATTTTTTTTATTTCTTAGTCTCTACATTTTTGGAATAACGCTAGGTATACTAGTTTCTTCTGGTCTACTTAGGTTTGGCCCCTCATTTGAAAATATTGCCTGGTCAACTATGTTTCTGTTGGCTCCTTTTGGATGTATTTATTATCCTGTAGATATATTGCCTGAAATATTTCAAAAAATTGCTTATGCACTACCACTCGTATACATATTTGAGGAGGCTAGAAATATTTTAGTCAATGGATTTGTAAATGTAGAAAATATTTTTAAAGCATTTTATCTAAATGGATTATATTTATTTATCTCCATTTGCCTATTTTATTACTCTTTCAGTAAAGCCCGTAAAAAGGGAACATTAATTAATATAGGGGAATAATTTGGTGCGCCTGCTAGGAGTCGAACCCAGAACCTCCTGATCCGAAGTCAGGCGCTCTATCCAGTTGAGCTACAAGCGCATTTAGTATTAATATTATAATTTATGAAAAATATCATTAAGTTTATTGTTAAGGATAATGAAAACAATCAGAGAGTTGATCTATTTTTATCAAACAACAAAAAAGAGCTCAGTAGAACTAGAGTTAAAAATTTGATTTTAAACCAAAGATTGTTGATAAATGAAAAAATTTGCACCGACCCATCAAAAAAAGTTAATGAAAATGACAACATAAAACTTGAAATACCTGAGCCACAGAAAACTTCTTTGGAACCATTTAATTTAAAACTTAATATCATTTATGAGGATAAAGATTTAATGGTAATAAACAAACCTGCTGGGATATCTATGCATCCTGGAGCTGGGGACTACAACAAAACATTGGTAAATGCATTAATATTTTATGATAGTAAAAATCTTTCAACTATTGGTGATGAACTTAGACCGGGAATCGTACATAGAATTGATAAAGAAACATCTGGTTTAGTTGTGGTTGCGAAAAATAATAGAACACACGAAAAATTATCTAGTCAATTCAACGACCATTCAATTAAAAGAGTTTACCAAGCTCTTGTATGGGGAAAGCTAAGGCCTCAAACTGGTAGAATTGAAACATTGATTACAAGAAGCTCAAAAAATAGACAATTAATGCAGGTTAGTCTCACTAAAGGAAAAAATGCAATTACTAATTATAAAACCTTGGAAATTTTTGAAAATGAAAAAATACCAACTTTTAGTTTAATTGAGTGTAGATTGGAAACTGGTAGAACCCATCAAATTAGAGTTCACATGAGTTACAAAGGTAACAATATTTTAGGAGACAAAAAATATAAAAAAAAGTTTAAGAAATTCAGAAATATTAATGATGATTTAAATAATCTAATTCTTAAACTAGATAGACAATTCTTGCACGCAAAAACTCTTGGGTTCAATCATCCCTCAAAAAATAAGGAAGTCGAATTTACGTCAAATTTACCTCAAGATTTAAATACGCTGTTAAAAAAGCTTAGAAATTCGAAGTAATTACAATATTGCAAAAAATTAATTATTTATTAAATACATAGTAATAAAATGACATCTACATTCAAATACCCTGCTATAAGCAATGAAGGTGGTCTATCGGTATACTTAGACCAGATAAAAAAATTTCCAATGCTTGATGCTGAAGAAGAATATATGCTTGCAAAAAATTGGAAAACTACAGGAAATGTTAAATCAGCTGAAAAACTAGTGACAAGCCATTTAAGATTGGTAGCAAAAATTGCAATGGGATACAAAGGTTATGGATTGCCGATGAATGAAATTATTTCTGAAGGAAATGTTGGATTAATGCAAGCAGTGAAAAAATTTGAACCTGAAAAGGGTTTTAGATTGGCAACATATGCTATGTGGTGGATTAAAGCATCAATACAAGAATACATTTTAAGATCTTGGAGTTTAGTAAAAATTGGAACAACTACAGCACAAAAAAAATTATTTTTTAACTTAAAAAAATTAAAAAATCAAATTGCCCCAAAAAATGAAGGTGATCTTAAAAAAGATGAAGTAGAAAAAATTGCGAATACGCTTGATGTGAGCGAAGACGAAGTTATCTCAATGAATAGAAGGTTGTCGGGTAAAGAACAATCTTTAAACGCTCCGATTGGTGAGGATGGTGATGAATGGCAAGACTGGGTTGTAGATAAAGAAATGGATCAAGAATTAAAAATAGCTCATCAGGAAGAACTTGATCAAAGAAAAGATTTACTTCAGGATTCTATAAAAATACTAAATGATAGAGAGAAAGAGATTCTTTATGCAAGGAGATTAAATGAAAATCCATCTACTCTTGAAGACTTGAGTAAAAAATATAAAATTAGTAGAGAAAGAATAAGGCAAATAGAAAACAAAGCTTTTGAAAAACTACAAAAGCATATGCTAAATTCAGCAAAATCAAAAAATTTACTTCCAGTAAATTAAATTTTGAAAGGATCTTCGATTAAAATTGTATCGTTTCTTTCAGGACTTGTTGAAATGCTTGAAACCTTTGTTTCAATAAATTTTTCAAGCTCCTTAATATAAATTTTTGCATTCTCGGGCAATTTTTCAAAATTTTTGATTCCTTTTGTCGAAGATTTCCAACCTTTGAAGCTTTTATAAATTGGCTTAACTTTTAATTGATCATCTACCGCAGTGGGCAAATAGTCGACCTTTTTACCATCCAGTTCGTAGGCTACGCACATTTTGATTTCTTCTAGTTCGTCTAAAACATCTAGTTTGGTTAATGCTATTCCATTAATACCTGAAACTTTAATCGTTTGTCTTACCAAAACACCATCAAACCATCCACATCTTCTTTTTCTGCTAGTAACGGTTCCAAACTCTTTCCCAACTTTACCAAGATGTTCTCCAGTTTCATTTTTCAACTCAGTTGGAAAAGGACCCTCGCCTACTCTTGTCGTGTAAGCTTTTGTGATACCAAGAACATAACCAATTGTATTTGGTCCACACCCTGAGCCTGTCGCTGCTGAAGATGCGACTGTATTTGATGAAGTTACAAAAGGATAAGTGCCATGATCTACATCTAACAAAATTCCTTGCGCACCTTCAAATAAAATTTTCTTTCCTTCGTTTTTAAATTCATCAATCTTTTTCCAGACGGGCTTTGAAAACTTTAATATTTGGGGTGCAATTTCAAGAAGTTCCTTTTTCAATTTATCTTTTTCGAACATTTCTTTTCCTAAACCTTTTCTAATTGCATTATGATGCATTAAAACAGTTTCAAGCCTATGATCTAAATTTTTTTCAGAAATTAAATCCATTACCCTGATCGATCGTCTGCCTACTTTGTCTTCATATGCCGGTCCTATACCCCTCCTTGTTGTACCAATTTTTGCTTTTCCTGCTGCATCTTCTCTTATTTCATCCATTTCTTTGTGAAAAGGTAAAATTAAATTGGCTGACTCTGACAAAATTAAATTTTCTTCTGATATCTTTACTCCTTTTGATTTTATCTCTTTTATTTCATCTAATAATGCCCATGGATCAACCACAACCCCGTTTCCAATAATTGATATTTTATTTTTTCTAACAATTCCTGATGGAAGTAATCTTAATTTATAGGTAACTCCATCTATTACTAAAGTATGTCCAGCATTGTGTCCGCCCTGAAATCTTACAACTACATCTGCTTCACTTGAGAGCCAATCAACAATTTTTCCTTTTCCCTCATCACCCCACTGAGATCCTACAACAGCTACATTTTTCATTTAAATTTATTTTTTATATTAAACACGCTTATATGGTTTATTGGCCCATGGCCTTTTCCAAAATTAGGCCCTGATCCGATTGAATGGTTAACATAATCAATTGCCATCTTACAAGATTTCTTTAATGTTTTTCCACACGAAAAATAAGTCGCTATCGCACTAGATAAAGTACATCCTGTACCATGTGTATTTTTTGTTTTGATTTTTTTACTTTTGAAAAATTCTTTTTCGCCTTTATTCAAATAAAGATCATATACATATTTTGCTTTTAAATGACCCCCTTTTATTAAAACATTTTTTGCTCCGAAACTTAATAATTTTTTTCCAGCTATAATCATATCATCTGTTGTTCTAATCTTTATTTTAGCAAGTATTTCTGCCTCTGGTATATTTGGTGTAATTAAAGATACTCTATTCATTAATTTAGTTTTTATTATTTCTATTGATTTATCATCGACTAATTTTGTACCACCTTTCGCTACCATCACTGGATCTAGAATAATTTTTTTTACTTTAACTTTCTTTAAAGAATTTATTACTGTTTCAATAACTTTTTTTGAGTGTAACATTCCAATCTTTATAGCATCAGGCCTGATATCTTTTGAGGTGAATTCAATTTGCCTTTTAATTTCATTGATTGGAACTTTTGAAATCGACAAAACTCCTGTTGTATTTTGTGAAGTTATTGCAGTAATAGCTGTCATTGCATAAGAGCCAAGACTTGTAATGGTTTTAATATCTGCTTGAATACCTGCACCCCCGGAAGAGTCTGAGCCCGCAATAACTAATATTTTAGATTTAAATTTCAATTTATTTAATTGACCTTTTTACAATATTTATACATTTTTTTAATAAATGAATATTGTTTGACTCACCCATAATTCTGATTTTAGGCTCTGTGCCAGATTTTCTTACAAGCATTCTACCATAATTTTTAATTATTCTTTCAGATTTTTTAATAGCAACTTTACACTTAGTAGAATTAATTATTGATTTATCTTTAACCTTTACATTTTCTAATATTTGAGGTGTTAATTTAAATAAGTCAAAAAGCTCACTCGCCTTTTTACCTTTTCTCATTGAAAATAGAATTTCTAATGCAACTAATAGCCCATCACCTGTTGTTGCAAATTTGCCAAGTATAATGTGCCCAGATTGCTCTCCACCTAGATTAAAGTTTTCTATTTGCATTTTTTCCTTAACGTATCTGTCTCCTACATTAGCTCTGATAAATTTAATTTTTTGATCTCTAAAAAAATTCTGTAGTCCATAATTTGACATTAGGGTGCCAATTACACCACCTTTTAGAATTTTCTTTCTTTTCCATCTGGTTGCTAGCATCGCAATAATTTTATCACCATCAACAATATTCCCCATCTCGTCAGATACAATTATTCTATCTGCATCGCCATCTAAAGATATTCCAATATGAGCTTTGTTTTTTCGAACTAAAGATTTGATCTTTTGTGGAAAGGTTGAGCCACAATTATCATTAATATTTAAACCATTTGGAGAAGTCCCATACTCAATTACTTTTGCACCCAAGCTCCTTAATAATTTTGGTCCAGATTTATAACCTGCTCCGTTAGCACAATCTATTACAATTTTCATTCCTTTTAACTTAAAACCTCTTGGAAAGTTATCTTTTAATATTTTTATATATTTATCATTTGCATCCTCTAATCTCTTTACTCTTCCTAAAATTTTTGGTTCAGAAAGATTTTTTGCTATTTTAGAGTCAATTAGTTTTTCTATTTTCTTTTCAATTTTGTCAGAGAGTTTTAGACCATCTGGTCCAAATAATTTTAGTCCATTATCATAATATGGGTTATGAGACGCTGTAATCATAATTCCCATGTTGGCTTTCATCTTTTTTGTTAACATCGCTAATCCATTTGTTGGTAAAGGCCCAAGCGTGTAGACATGCATTCCTGCTGAGGCCAATCCAGACACCAATGCAGGCTCAAGTGTATATCCTGAGAGTCTTGTATCTTTTGCAATAATAGCTGTTTGTTTTGATTTTTTCTGATTTTTAAAATATGTACCTGCTGCTAGGCCAAATTTAAAGAACATTTCACCATTAATTTTGGTCTGGTTAACCTTCCCTCTAATTCCATCGGTTCCAAAATATTTTTTAGTCATTTAAAATTTAAGTGATTCAAAAACTTTGATACTTTGATTAACTTCATTTACATCGTGAACTCTTAAAATCTGAATGCCCTGCATCATAGCAAACAAACTAGATGATATAGTTCCCCCTAGTCTTTCCTTACTATCGTTTATCCCAGAAATATCTTTAATAAATCTTTTTCTAGAAGTGCCTAACATTATAGGAAATCCAAGTGAATGAAAAATAGAAATGTTTCTTAATAAGGTAATATTATGTTTCAATCTTTTTCCAAAACCAATTCCTGGATCCAAAATAATGTTCTTATGATTTATACCATTGGCCTCTAGTTCTAAAATTTTATTTTGAAAGAAGTCATAAATATCTAGCAAGACATTTTTATACGAAGGTTTAATTTGCATTGTTTTTGGATTACCTTGCATGTGATGAATTATAAAGGGGGTTTTCTTATTTCTTAGAATTTTAAATGTATCAGGATCGTAATTGAGACCGGAAACATCATTAATGATATGGACGCCATATTTTAAACTTTTTTCCATTATTGCACTTTTTCGAGTATCAATAGATATTACATTTTTTAATTTTTTTGTTTTTTTTAATACCTCCCTAATCCTTTTCCACTCAGTTTTTTCATTTACATCATTTGATCCTGGTCTTGTGGACTCTCCCCCTATATCAATAATTGATGATCCTTTTTCAATAAAATGTTTTATTCTTTTTAAGGCATCATTATGATTATTATATTTTCCACCATCTGAAAAACTGTCAGGAGTTAAATTAACAACTCCCATTATTAGAGGTAAAGACTTAAACTTTAGTTTAGAAAAGTTTTTTTTTTTAGTTATATTTTTTATATCTAATTTTACTTTTTTTTTTAAATTTTTACTTAAAAAATTTAATTTTGAAATGTGGATTCTTTTTTTCTTTTTTCTTGTTAAAAGTTCTATTTTATCAAAAGAAATTTTATCATTTCCATGAAGTGGGAGAGCAAGTTTTTTATTGACCATCAGGGTTGAATGGTCACCATAATAGAAATTACACGCTCTAGTGTAATATTTTAACATTAAATATTAATGAACAATTTTTGGTTTTAAACCAATTGATCCCAAAGCAGAGTCAGAGCTTTCATCCTCAACTTTTAAATCTTCCTTATTAGGCGGATATTCGTTTTTGTTAATTATTTTTGCTATATCCTCACCAGTCAAAGTTTCATAAGTTAAAAGAGCTTTTGCTATTTTATGCAAATCATCAATTTTGTTTGTTAAAATAGTTTTTGCTTGATTGTAACCTTCGTCAACAAGCTTTCTTATTTCTCTATCAATTTTTTGAGCAACAGCCTCTGAAACACTTTGTGTTTGTGTTACAGATCTTCCAAGGAAAACTTCCTCTTGATTTTCACCATATTCAACAGGACCAAGTTCCTCACTCATTCCATACTTGGTAACCATAGCTCTCGCTAATGAGGTTGCTTGGTTGATGTCTGAACCATTTCCCCCACCTGCACCTGTTGATATATTATCTTTACCAAATATAAGTTCTTCGGCAACTCTTCCTCCAAAGCACACAGCTAATCTTGCTTTCAAATATTTAATAGAGTGACCATGTTTATCTCTTTCTGGTAGATTCATGACCATTCCCAATGCTCTTCCTCTAGGAATGATTGTTGCTTTATGTATTGGATCGTAATTTGGCAAGTTAAAAGAAACTATTGCATGTCCACCTTCGTGATAAGCAGTTAATTTCTTCTCATCTTCTGTCATGACCATAGATCTTCTTTCGGCACCCATCATCACCTTGTCTTTTGCATCTTCAAATTCTTGAGATGTAACAATTCTTTTATTTTTTCTCGCAGCTAACAATGCAGCCTCGTTAACTAAATTAGCAAGATCCGCTCCTGAAAATCCAGGTGTTCCTCTTGCTATAGTTCTTAAATTTACATCTGGAGACATAGAAATTTTTTTAGCATGAACTTTTAAAATCTTTTCTCGACCTATAATATCTGGATTTGAAACTACAACTTGTCTATCAAATCTTCCTGGTCTTAAAAGCGCTGGATCTAAAACGTCAGGTCTGTTAGTTGCAGCAATAATTATTACACCCTCATTTGTATCAAATCCATCCATCTCAACTAGTAATTGGTTTAATGTTTGTTCTCTTTCATCATTGCCTCCACCTAAACCAGCTCCTCTGCTTCTTCCAACAGCATCTATCTCGTCAATGAAAATTATGCATGGTGAATGTTTTTTACCTTGTTCAAACATATCTCTAACTCTTGAAGCACCAACTCCAACAAACATTTCAACAAAGTCTGATCCAGAAATCGTGAAGAAAGGAACACCTGCTTCACCGGCAATAGCTCTAGCAAGTAAAGTTTTTCCTGTACCTGGAGGTCCTACTAACAAACAACCTCTTGGTATCTTACCACCCAATCTACTAAATTTTTTTGGATCTCTCAAAAACTCTACCACTTCTTGAACTTCTTCTTTTGCTTCCTCAACTCCAGCAACATCGTTAAAAGTAACTTTCCCTTTAACCTCATTCATCATCTTTGCTTTTGATCTTCCAAATCCCATGGCACCACCTTTGCCACCTTGCATTTGTCTCATAAAGAATATCCAAACGGCGATTAAAAGTAACATTGGGAACCACGATAAAAGAACTCCAAACAAAGATGGCATTTTCTCATCAAGTGGAGCTGCAGATATACTTACACCTTTATCAGTTAATTTTTCTATTAAGTTTGGATCGTTCGGTGAATATGTTGAAAAAACCGATCCATCGGCCATAACACCTTTAATATTGTTACCTTGTATCTGAACCTCTACAACCCTTCCATTATCAACCTCTGTTAAAAATTCGGAGAAAATAATTGTTTTATTATTTTTGTTTTGAAGATTTTGTGGATTCTTGAACATGTTGTAAAGACCTATAGTCAAAACAACAATGATTACCCACATAGCAAGATTCTTTAAATTCATAATATTATAAGTTAAGAATTATTCTAAATTTAACAAGTGCTAAATTGTTACACAAATGAGTTTATTTTGTGTTTTCCTTAGAAATAACTACTGAATTCTCTATTTTTTCAATAACACATCCTCCTATAGTTGTTTTGATCAAGGATTTTTGTTTAATTTGATGAATAATCCTTGAGACACCCTTGCCTCTAGCGGGAAAATATCTGCCGCTAATATCTTGTAAAATTTTTGTAAAGGACCTTAAAATTATTTCATCAGTACCACTAAAAAACTTTAAAGATAAGAGTGCTTTATTATTATTATTTTTTGACGGACTGATATAAGAATTCTCACTGATATTTTTTTGTACGAATAATTCAATTGAGTTATTCGAGGATATTAAATTTTCGAAAGTCATTTTAAACTTTTTTTCATCAAGTCCATTTTTTTTTAGATTATTGATCATAAATCTTACTCGCGATCTCAAATATTCTAAGCTTCTATTTGATGGATCATCTATATAGAAGTTAAAGGTTTTTTTAGTCACGTACAATAAATCTTCTTTTGAAAAATCAAGTAATGGTCTAACAATATTAATATTATTTCTTTGCAAATTTCTATAATTATAAAAGGATACTAGTCCCTTAAGACCAGAGCCCCTTAATAATCTGATGAAGAAATTTTCTTGAAAATCATCAAAATGGTGGCCTAATAATAATGTATTAATTTTTTTTGTTTTGCAAAAACCATCAAATACCTTAAATCTGTAATCTCTAGACTCTGATTGAGTTTTTTTAGTATTTGTCTTTTTTTTCCACGTAATTATCTTGCACTCAATTTTAAATTTTCTTAAGATCTTTTTTAAAATCTGGGCCTCATTTGAAGATGTATCTCTTAACTTATGATCTACATGGACATAATGAAAATTCTTATTTTTATTTTTGATTTGATAGCATTTTGAGAGGTATGCTAAAGCTAGGCTATCCGCGCCCCCAGATACTGCAACCAAATAACCTTTAAATTCTTTTTGATTAATTAAAAATTCAAATCTTTGATAGATTTTTTTTATTCTTTTATCTTTTATTTGATTACTAAAAATTGAATTTTTAAGATTTTTTCTTTTTACACTCGAACTTTTTTTCTTCATATTTTGCTTTTTGAAGAACTGATTGTTTTGCATCAGGATATTCTTTTTTAACTCCCGTAATCATTAAACACCCTTGATCTTTTTCTCCAATTTGCACTAATGATACTCCAAGCTTAAGTAAATTTATAGCTGCTTTTTCACTTTTAGGATATTTTTGATAACCTTCTAGGTAAGCAGAAGCAGCATCTGTATAAAGTTGTCTAATTCTAAATGTTTCAGCATACCAATATTGTGCGCTACCTGCCATTTTATGTTCAGGATTTGTCATTACAAATTCTCTAAGCGCTCTCTCTGCAGTCGTGTAGTCTCCTTGTTTTAAAAAGCTAGTGGCAAACTCGTATTGTTTGTCTGGTTTATCATTAGGTAAGATTTTTTCTTCTGACACAAATTTTTCTGTTATGACTGTTCCAGTTGTATCTATTGATTGAGTTTGTTGTGTTAATTCATTTGTTTCTGATGATTTGTAAGATACTGCACCAAGATCTTGTGGTTGAGAAGAGCCAGGTAAGATTTTTTTCTTAGATGTAACTTTTTTATCAATGTCCTCACCCTCTAAATTTTGGAACCTTAATTGATTATCTGCTTGAACTTTTGATAATCTGCTTGATAATTTATCGATTTTAAAATTTATTTCTTCAAATTTATTTGTCAAATCTTGAAATTGTTTTTCTATCTCAGACAATTTTAATAAATGTCTTGTAAGCACATCTTCATCATTTGAACTTAATTTTGTTTTGTTAGCTGTAATTATTTCTGAAGACTGTGAGTAAACAGCTTTTTCTAGAGTTTTTAAATCTTTTTGTAATGTTTTTATTACTTCTAAAGTTTCTGTTTCTTCTGCATTGACAAAAGAAATAGTTGAAAAAATAAATATTATTAAAAATAATATATTTTTATTAATATACTCTAAAAATTTCATTAGTTAATTTCTATCTATAATGATGGCAAAAAAAAGACCCCAACAACGTATGTTATTGGGGTCTGAATTTGTAAATTATTAGTTAGCTTTTACTGTTACTGATCTTCTATTTTTTGACCAAGCTAAAGGATTTGAACCAGAGTCAACCGGTCTTTCTTTTCCATAACTTATTACTGAAATTCTATTTCCAGATATTCCATAAGTCATTAAATAATCTTTAGCTGCGTTAGCTCTTCTCTCACCTAAAGCTAAGTTATATTCTCTTGTACCTCTTTCGTCAGCATGACCTTCAAGAACTACATTTATTTTTGAATTTTTTCTTAACCATGATGCTTGTTTTCTTAATGTTTCTCTTGAAGCAGTAGTTAAAACTGTTTCATTAGTTGCGAAGAAAACTCTGTCTGGCACACCTGAAGCTAAATACTCAACTGTGTCTTTTCCAGTGTATACGTCACCTTGCATTTTGCCTGTAGTTTTTACAGCACATGCAGATAATAGAATACTTGCAAAAAATACTAGCAAAGTATTTCTAAAAATTTTGTTTAAACTCATTACTGCTCCTTAAAAGTTAATTTTGTACTTTTTCACAACTAGATAGATCTTTCAAGCTCAAAAATCAAGGAATTATTAATTTTTTTTGAAAATACCATAATTAATCAGTTAATAATGACGACCAAGATGGGTCTGAAGCATCGGTCTCGGTTTTAACCATTCTTTCGTTATATCCAGTAAGATCTATAGACCAAAGTTTAGCCGAAAAGCCTTTTCCTGCTGAGTCTGATTTTGTCTCTCTATAAAAAATTAAAACTCTTCCATTAGGGGACCAGGAAGGAGCTTCTTGATAATAGTTTTCTGTAAGCAATCTTTCGCCAGTTCCATCTGTTCTCATTACGCCAATATAAAACTTTCCTTTATGAAGCTTTGTAAAAGCTATCAAATCACCTCTTGGAGACCACACGGGTGTTCCGTAAAGACCATTTCCAAAAGATATCCTTTTAACTTTTGAACCATCACTTCTCATTACATAGATTTGCTGATACCCACTTCTATCTGAATTAAAGCAAATATATTTACCGTCTGGAGAATATGATGGTGATGTATCAATTGATGGATGGTTTGTGATTTTTTCAACCTCTCTACTTTCAAGGTCCATAGTATAAATATCTGAGTTTCCATCTTTAGCAAAACTCATAATAATTTTTTTTCCATCAGGAGAGAAACGTGGAGCAAATGTCATACCAGGAAAGTCACCAACAACTTCTTGTATTCCAGTTTCAATATCTAGTAAATACACTCTAGGCAGATTTTTAAAATAAGATAAATAAGTGACCATTTGATTTGTTGGATTAAATCTTGGTGTTAAAACTAATTCATTTCCTAAAGTTAAGTATTTGGTGTTAAATCCATCTTGATCCATAATTGCCAATTTCTTGATACGACTTGTTTTAAGTCCTTCTTCTGCAACATAAATAATTCTAGTATCAAAATAACCTTTTTCACCGGTTAACCTTTGGTAAACTTTATCGGTAATTATATGTCCAACTCTTCTCCAGTTTTCTGAGACAGTTGTAAAAGCTAACGCCATAATTTCTTTACCGGCTAATACATCCCATAACCTAAACTCAACTCTAAGCTTCTCATCAACTATCTTTACCTCTCCAGTAATTAATGCTTGGGCTTTAATTAACGCCCAATCTTCAAATCTTGGTTTTACATGAGCAATATCTGGTTTTTGTAGAAAAGCTTTTGGATCTAATGGATTGAACAAACCTGATTGTCTTAAATTATTCTCAACAACTTTTGATATTTCTGTACCTATGTCTTCAAGTTTTAATAAATCTTTAAATTTTTCTTTAGAATTTTGATCAACAGATAATGGCGATACTGCTAGTGGCAAAGGATTTAAATTACCTCTGGTAATGTCTACTTCTATAAGAGACCAAGCTTTACCCCAATTAAAAATAAACAAACAAATATATATTAAAAAAATAATTCTTTTCATCCTTGAAGCATCTCCCTAGCATCAAAATTTAATTGAATTTCTTTCCATCTCTCATAACCTGTAGTTGGAACTCTTAAGGGCTGACACAATCTAATTGCTCTTAGAGCACTTTCTGCCAAAACTTTATAGAAACCTTGTCCTGGTTTATTCATTCTGGCATGGTCAAGTATTTCAGAGTTAATAATTGTACCATCGGGTTTTAAATTAATTTTAATTCTTACAAGAAGATCTTCATTATAAGGTAATCCCAATGGGATACTCCAGCATCCAAAAATTTGGGCTTTAAGAGCATCTTCCTCATTTAAGGTCAATCCTGAAGAAATAACACTTTTTCTCTGTGATTGAGTTATCTTATTATCACTTTTAATCATCTCTGCAGTTTCTTCTTTTGATTTATCAATTAACGCTGCAATATTATTTGGATCAAATAATTCTTTTTTTTCAAATTCTGAAACTTGTTTAATTTCATCATCAATTTTTTCTGGGTTTTGTTTATCCTCTTCTGGTTTTTTTACAATATTTTTTTGTTGATCCGGCAATGGTATTGCATCTGGTTTTTCTTTTTTAACTTTTTTAGGGGGAGCTTGCTCAGAAACAAGTTTTTCTTTTTCTTTCTTCTTTATTTCCTCAATAATCTTTTTCGCCTTAGGAGCATAAGGTATAGATGTTTTATCAGTAATTTGAATAAGTTCTATTGAAATAATTGGCGGAAGATCTATTGGTTTTTTTGCTAAAAAAGGAAGGCTCAATGCTGTTATAATTATAAGAAATAAATGAAGTAAAGATGATATAATAATATTATTAGCCACTATCGATCACCTCTCTTTATAAGGTTCTGAAATAAGCGCTACTTTTGTAAATCCTGAACCAGAAAGCATCCCCATAACTTCTAGAACTCTTCCATAATTGATTGTCTTGTCGCCCCTTACATATATTCTTGTATCTGTCCTATTTTTTGAAACGGCTAATATTTTGGCAATTACGTTATCAAACTCAACTTTTGATTCTTGAATAAAAATCTCTCCTTTTGAATTTATACTTAAAGTTAGTGGCTCTTGTTCCTCAGGAAGAGAGTCAGCTGAACTTTCTGGTAGATCTACTTGAACACCGACTGTTAATAATGGAGCTGTGACCATAAACACAATTAAAAGAACCAACATAACATCAACAAATGGTGTTACATTTATTTCACTTATTGGATCTTTAGATTTATTTTTTAAATTAAAAGCCATTAGTTAAATAGTAGAGATAAATCTTTTGGCAAAATTTTCTAATCTTTGAGAATATTTTTTTGAGTCGTTATTAAATTTGTTATAAGCTACAACCGCAGGTATAGCTGCTAAGAGGCCAAGGGCTGTTGCAAATAATGCTTCAGCAATACCTGGCGCGACAATAGCTAAACTAGTGTTTCTTGAAACTGCAATTGACTGAAACGAATTCATAATTCCCCAAACTGTTCCAAACAAACCAATAAACGGTGCTGTTGAACCTACAGTGGCTAAAAATGAATAATTTTTTTCAAGCTTGTTAACTTCATTTTCTATATTAGACTCTAATAAACCTGAAAGCTTTTCATTTAAATTACTTCTAGATCTTGATTTAAGAACAACTTGCATGGTCTTTTTAAAAACATTTGACATTGGGTCATCAATATTTGCTGGTAAATTGTTATAGAAACTTTCGGCAGATCTTGATTTCCAAAATTTTTCTTCAAACTCTTGGGTTGATAAATTTATTTTTTTAAATAATTTGAATTTTTCTATAATTATCGCCCAAGTATAAATTGATGCTGCAATTAACAAAACGATAACTGATTTTACAATTATGTCTGCTCTGAGAAAT
Organism: uncultured Pelagibacteraceae bacterium; assembly: GCA_902551755.1. Classification (GTDB taxonomy): domain Bacteria; phylum Pseudomonadota; class Alphaproteobacteria; order Pelagibacterales; family Pelagibacteraceae; genus Pelagibacter. The sequence continues at coordinate 21,197 of CACDEB010000004.1, read as the reverse complement.
AGGCTCCATAAAGAGAAATCTACAGAACTTCCTAGTCCAACAGATTGTGATGCTATATCGGCTTCCATGAAAAATCTTTCACACTAAAATGTGTCATCAATTTGACCTGAGAGATCAAATAAATCTAATATTTAGCGTTTTGGTAATAAAAACTGGAAATTAGTATAGCATCCGCTTTATTGGCATCTTTTTTTTTTGACAATTTTGAGGAAAAGTATGGATAAATTTCAATAGCTTTTGTCCTGCTTGCGTCTTTGTTTGTATTTATCAAATTAAAGAATTTTTTCCATTTAACTGGCGAAACAAAATCCATTGGAATTTGCATTGCAGAAAAAATTCCTTTTAATACTCCAAAAGACTGTCCGAAATTAAACATGCTAGTAACTCCTTGTCCTGGCATTGCAGAAACTTGCTCGATCACAGCTATTACTTTTGTCTTATCTTCTCCTTCTACAGCTTTTTGAATTTCGTTAAATATTTGAGAGGCATTAACTTGGGATTTATTTTTTTTTCCTACAGCCATTTTTGGCATTTCAAATACATCCACTATCTTTCCATCTTTGAATAAGCATATAGCACCATTAATCCCGGGATCTATTCCAATTATTAACATTACTTAATCTTCTTCCCCAAAATTTGAGTAAACCCTTTGAACATCATCGTCATCATCTAATAATTCTATAAGTTTTTTTATGTCTTCTTTATTCTCTTCTACGCTGGAAACCTTGTTTAGTGGAATCCATTCAATATCTGTAGATATAAAATTTTCAACATGAGACTCAATTTTTTTTTTTATAGAATAAATATCTTCAAAACTGCAATGTATCTCATGAAAATTTTCAAAGGAAAAGCATTCCTCTGCACCAGCATCAATTGCAAGTTCAAAAATTTTATCGTCTTTAATTTCATTTATGTCTATTCTAATTACGCCAATTTGTTTAAAATTGTGAGCTGCAGAACCTTGGGTGCCCAAATTACCACCATTTTTTTGAAAAATTGTTCTTAATTTTGAGGCAGTTCTATTTTTGTTATCTGTAAGTGCCTCAACAATTATTGCAACTTTATCTTTACCAAAACCTTCGTATCTTATCTTTTCAAAATTTGATTGATTTAATGATTTTGATTTATCAATGGCTCTCTCGATGTTATCTTTTGGCATGTTTGAAGATCTTGCTGCTTGAATAGCAGATCTAAGTCTCGGGTTCATTAAAGGATCTTTATCTCCAAGTTTAGCAGCTACAGTAATTTCCCTGGAAAGTTTGGAAAAAATTTTTGATCTTTCTTTATCTGCTCTACCTTTTTTATGTTTTATACCAGCCCAATGAGAATGCCCCGCCATATTATTTTGAGTTATTTAAAACACCCCCAACAATTATACTATTAATATTTTTAGCTAGTCCTGTAGTTTCATCACAATCTACCATAACGCCCGATAAAGAACCATCCCCTAAAGATGGATAATGTTTTTCAGAATCTTGTTTAAAGAATCTTTTTAATGAATTTTCTTTATTCATCCCAATTACTGAGTCGTAGTCACCACACATTCCGGAGTCTGTGATATACGCAGTCCCACCTTTTAAAACTCTTGCGTCATTTGTTGGAATGTGCGTGTGAGTACCAGTAACTAAAGTTGCTTTACTATCAAACAAATGTCCCATTGCCATTTTTTCTGAAGTAGTTTCACAATGTAAGTCGACTACTAAAAAGTCATAATCTTTTTTTAGTTGGTATTTTTTTTGAAAATTTTCAGCTGTTTTAAAAACATCTTCACTTTTCCTCATAAAAACATTTCCCATTAAATTTAGTACACCTATTTTAAAATTTTTTTTTGATGTTTGATAAATTTCAAATCCTTTTCCTGGTGAGACTCCAATTAAATTAAATGGTCTAAGAAGTCTACTGTCATCCTCAACGAGCTTTAAAGTTTCTTTATGATCCCAAACATGATTCCCAGTTGTGAGTACATTTATTCCAAATTTAATTAAATTGTCTAAAACATCTTTTGTAATACCTACTCCGTTATGAGCTGCGTTTTCACCATTTGCTATCACAAAATTAATTTTATTTTCCTCAACAATCTTCTTAAGATATTTTTTTACAACCATACAACCCGATGGTCCTACAATATCGCCTAAAAATAAAATTTTCATTTATAAATTCTTTTTTCGGTAATTATGAAATCCATTTTCTTATCATGTTTATCAACTGGCACTTTATTAATTTTTTGACAAGAAAGAGCAAGTCCGATTTTAACACAGTTATTTTGTTTCTCAATTTTTTGAATAAACCTGTCATAGAAACCTCCTCCATAACCAAGTCTATTTAAGTTAGAGTCAAAAGCTAACATTGGAATTATTAATGTAGAAGGAGTTATTTTTTTTCCCTTAAAAGGCTCCAAGATACCAAATCTGTTTATTGTTAAAGGCTCATTAGGACTCCAGCTATAAAAAGACATCTCAAATTTGTTATTAATTATAGGTAAAGAAATTATAAATTTTTTCCTAATTAATCGATTCATTAATTCTAAAGTAGATAACTCATCACCAAACGGATAATACAATCCAATTTTTTTGTTGGGAGATTTCTGCTCAATCAATTTGATTATTGCCTCATAATTTACTGGGATTTTTTTTTTAGCAAATTTTGATCGAATTTTAGATATTTTTTTTCTTAATTGAAATTTGTTCACTACTAAATCTAATTTTTAAGATTAACTCGTTCAACAAATTCCTCTATTTCTTTTGCAGTGTTAGAAATTAATTGATCATAATTATTGTTTATTTTATCAAGCTCTTTTTGCAAGTTGTTGATATCATTGTTTAATTTAGTTGCTTCATCTTCTTTTTCATCCTTGTAGCCGTATACAAGAGATTTCAGTTCTTTAAATTTTTCAGTGAGATTAGTTAATTCTACCTTTTTTTTTTCAACATTTTTTTTGGTATCAAAATACTCATCCATCACTTTAATAGCAGTGATCAATAATAATTTATTTTCACCTATATTTCCTAAGTCATTTTTTAATTTTTCAAATTTATCGTTTAAATTTGCTGCTAACTCTTCAAGATGATCCTCTTGACCATCTTCACATGAAAGAAGAAAGTCTTTTCCATTAAATTTGATATTTACATTCGCCATTTTTCAATCTCATCAAGTAAAGTATCTGTTTCTTGATTTAATTCATCAATTTTTTCGTCAAACTCTAATCTTTTCACTCTATCTTCTTTTTTTTCAACCATCATTTGTTTGATTTTGACTTGAAGATTGCCGTGTTCATCACTTAAATTTTTGTATTTTTTTTCCAATTCATTTTTTTCAATTTCTAATTGATTTTTTTGATCAACTAATTCTTTAATGTCTCCAGATATCTGGTCATTTTTTAGATCAAGTTTTTTTAATTTCTTAAGTGCGTCTTCAAGTTTTTTTTCTTTTTCGCTGATATATTTCATATATATATAATTATATATTAATGAGTCTCTTAGTCTAGATAGGAATATTTTTGAAAATAAAACATAAAGATTTAGCTAATGCTGTAAGATTTCTATCTTTAGATGCTGTTGAAGCAGCAAATTCTGGTCATCCTGGAATGCCAATGGGAATGGCTGATGTTGCTACAGTTTTATTTAAAAACTTTTTACGATTTGATCCTAAAGATCCTAGTTGGTTTAATAGAGATAGGTTCGTTCTTTCTGCTGGTCATGGGTCTATGCTTCTTTACTCACTTTTATATTTAACTGGTTACAAAAGTGTTTCTATAGATGACATTAAAAACTTTAGAAAACTTGATTGTATTTGTGCCGGACATCCTGAATATCATTCTAATTCAGGGATAGAGACCACGACTGGTCCATTAGGACAAGGTATATCAAATGCTGTGGGTTTTGCGCTTGCTGAAGAAATATTAAAAAAGAGGTTAGGAAAAAAAAAGATAGATCATAAAACTTATGTCTTGGCAGGTGATGGATGCCTTATGGAAGGAATAAGCCATGAAGCCTTAAGTTTTGCGGGTCATATAAAATTAAAAAATTTGATACTTCTTTTTGATAATAATTCAATCTCGATTGATGGTCCTACTAATCTTGCTGTTTCTGATAACACAAAAAAAAGATTTGAGAGTTATGGTTGGAGCTATTTAGAAATAGACGGTCATAATGATAAACAAATTTTTACCGCATTAAAAAAAGCCCAAAATTCAAAAAAACCATTTGCTATTTCTTGTAAGACTAAAATTGGTTATGGCTCACCAAATAAAAGTGGGAAAGCATCATCGCATGGAAGCCCGCTAGGTACTGATGAGGTAAAGCTAGTAAGAAAAAAATTAAAATGGAATTATGAGCCTTTTAAAATCCCTGAAAAAATTTTAAGTGAGTGGAGAAAAATAGGGGAAAGCGCCTCTTCAAAAGCAGAAAAAAATAAAACATTCGAGCCTGAATTCAATATTTTTAACGATGAGATTACAAGCGAAATAGAGCAAGTGAAAAATGATTATTTAAAATCGCTAGAACCAATTGCAACTAGGAAATCTTCAGAAAAATTTTTAGATATAGTCTCAAAACTACCAAATTTAATCGGTGGCTCTGCTGATCTTGCAGGTTCAAATAATACAAAAACAAAAAATCATAAAATAATTAAGCCAGGAAATTTTGGGGGAAATTATATTCATTATGGAGTGAGAGAACACGCAATGTGTGGAATTATGAATGGAATCTCATTGCATAGTAATCTTATTCCATATGGTGGAACTTTTTTAATATTCAGTGATTATTGCAAGCCCTCTATCAGATTGGCTGCAATGATGGGCCAAAGAGTTATTTATGTTTTAACCCATGACTCAATTGGTCTTGGAGAAGACGGTCCAACCCATCAACCTGTTGAACAGCTCGCAATGTTGAGATCTATACCAAACTTAAATGTGTTTAGACCATCCGATACCATTGAAACTTTTGAATGTTGGCAGTTGGCTTTAGAAAGTAAAAATAAACCAAGTGTAATCGCCCTAACAAGACAAAAAATAGAACCTGTAAGAAAAGAGGTGATCACTAACAATCTTTGCTCAAAAGGAGCTTATGAAATTTTAAGAAATGGAGATAATCTTAAGGTATCTCTATTAGCGACAGGCTCTGAAACTGATCTCGCAATAAAAGTAAGTCATAAATTAGCCACAGAAAATATCTATTCAAAAGTTATATCAATGCCATGTCATGAAATATTTGATAGTCAAAACCATGACTATAAAAAAGATATTTTGCAAGAAGATACGCTGAAAGTTTCTATAGAAGCATCTGAAACTAGTTATTGGAAAAAATATACAGGAACCAATGGATTAAATTTAGGAATAGATAATTTTGGTAAGAGTGCACCTTATAAAGATATTTATAAACACTTTGAATTAGATGTTGAAAATATTGTACAAAAAATAAAGAAAAATTTATGAAAACTAAAATTGGGATAAACGGTTTAGGTAGAATTGGTAGAATGGTGGTTCGATCAATATTTGAAGAAGATCATTCTAACCTAAAAATTCAACATATAAATAATAGAGCTGACATTGAGACTGCTTGTGCTTTACTGAAAAGAGATAGTATTCACGGAAAATTCAACGCGGATATATCAATAGAAAAAAGCTATATAAATATTAATGGTAATAAAATTTATTATTCACAAATAGATAAGCTGGAAGAAATTAATTGGAAAGACAATGATGTTGATTTTGTACTTGAATGCACTGGTAAATTTAATTCTAAGGAAAAACTAATTCCACATTTAAGTAATGGAGCAAAAAAAGTTATTGTTTCAGCTCCATGCAAAAATGCTGATAAGACAATAGTATTTGGAGTTAACGAAAAAGAAATTAAGAAGGAAGATAAAATTATATCTGCCGCATCTTGTACAACTAATTGTCTTGCGCCTGTCGCTCATGTTTTAAATGAAAATTTTGAAATTGAAAAAGGTTTTATGACCACAATTCATTCTTTTACAACTGATCAAAGGATTTTAGATAATTCACATAAAGATATAAGAAGAGCAAGAACAGCTAGTCAATCAATAGTACCAACCTCGACTGGTGCCTCAAAAGCGATTGGTGAAATTATACCTTCTTTAAAAGGAAAGCTGGAGGGTGTAGCAATGAGAATACCAACCCCAAACGTTTCTTTAATTGAATTAATATTTTGCTCCAAAAAAGATCTATCTGTTGAAAAAATTAACTCTGCTTTTAAAAACTTTAGCAAGAAACAGAAAATTAAAGTTTTAGAAATTACAGAAGAAAAACTTGTTTCAATTGATTTTAATCACAACTCAGCTTCCTCTATAGTGGATGCATCATTAACAAATGTTATAGGTAAAAATATGGGTAAAATTTCTGCTTGGTATGACAATGAGTGGGGTTTTTCAAATAGAATGTGTGATATTGCGACGTATTTACATAAAATTTCTTAATGAACAATATTAAAGATCAAGAAAATATTAATCAAAAGGTAATATTATTAAGATTGGATTTGAATGTTCCATTAAAAAATGGGGTTATCACAGACCAAACAAGAATTGATAAGATTTTACCTGTAATTAATTTTTTAATAAAAAAAAATTGCAAGATAGTTATAATTTCACACGTTGGGAGACCTAAAGGAAAAGTAAACAAAGAACTTTCTTTGAAACCGATTTGTGAAAATTTAGAAAGTAAAATAAATAAAAAAATCAAACTCATTAATGAAAATATCTTTAAGATTAAAAAAGATAAATTATTTAAAAATTTCGATGGTCAAATTATATTTTTAGAGAATATCAGGTTTTATGAAGAAGAAGAAAAAAATGACACAAATTTTTCAAAACAATTGGCGAGTCTTGCAGACATTTATGTAAATGATGCTTTTTCTTGCTCACACAGAGCTCACGCCTCAATAAGTAAAATTACTGAATTTTTGCCGTCATTTGCTGGGTTGCAACTAGAAACTGAAATAAATGCTCTCAAGAAAGTAACGAGTGAAATAAAAAGACCAATTACATGTATCATTGGAGGATCAAAAATTTCAACTAAGATTAATTTAATTAAAAATCTAATACCAAAATTTGATAACATTATTGTTGTTGGTGGAATGGCAAATAATATCTTGAGCTATAAAGGAAATTTAATTGGAAAGTCAATTAGGGAGGAGAATTGTGAAAAAGAAATAGAAAATATTTTTAAAAACTCTTATGAGCACTCATGTTCAATAATTTATCCAAAAGATGTCAAAATTGGAAAAAGCATGGATGACAAACCCCAAATTAAAGACTTAACTGAAATATCAGCCGATGATTTTATTCTTGATATTGGCCCGAAAAGTTTAAAAGAAATTAAAGATATTATCGAAAATAGTAAAACTGTTTTGTGGAATGGTCCGGCAGGTTATTTTGAAAATCCAAATTTTGCTTTAGGTAGTTATGAAATAGCAAAAATGATTATTAAAAAAAATAAAAATAATTCAATTTTTTCTGTTGCAGGAGGTGGAGATACAATTGCAGTGTTAAATCAGATAAACGCAATAAATGATTTTAATTTTGTTTCAACTGCTGGTGGAGCTTTTTTAGAATATCTTGAAGGCAAAGAACTTCCTGGTATAAAAGCTTTAAATTAACATGTCTGAACTAAATAATATTGTAAATAAAATTCTTGAAAATGGTAAAGGAATCCTAGCTGCAGATGAAAGTACAGGAACAATGACCAAAAGGCTAGATGGTGTAGGTGTGCCTTCAACCCCAGAAAATAGATTACTTTTTAGAGAAACTCTTTTTTGTTCATCAGAAATGAAAAATTGTATTGGTGGAGTTATTTTGTACGACGAAACAATTAAGCAGACATCTTCAAAAAAAAACAAGATACCAGAATTAATTGAGGGTATGGGATCTTGTGCAGGAATAAAAGTAGATACCGGTGCAAAAGTTTTAGCTGGGTCACCAAATGAAAAAATTACAGAGGGGTTAGATGGTTTAAGGGATAGACTAAAAGAATACTATAAACTTGGAGCAAAGTTCACTAAATGGAGAGGTGTTTACAATATATCAAAAGATTTCCCGAGCAAATTATCTATTCATTCTAATGCACACGCGTTAGCTAGGTATTCCGCATTAGTACAAGAATGTAATATGGTGCCAATTGTTGAACCAGAGGTTTTAATGGATGGAGACCATTCCGCTGAAGAGTGTTTTCAAAAAACCTCCGAGGTCATTAAGAAATGTTTTGAGGAGCTCATTCTTCATAAAGTTGATTTAAAAGGAGTAATATTAAAACCAAATATGATTCTAGCTGGAAATAAATCAAAGGAAAAAATCTCTAATGAAGAGGTTGCAAAATTAACCTTGGACTGCTTGAAAAGTTCTGTACCCTTGGAAGTTCCTGGTATAGCTTTTTTATCTGGTGGACAATCAGAGCTGGAAGCAACAGAAAATTTAAATTTGATAAATAAATTGAATAAGACTGGTTTTATAATGAGTTACTCCTACGGAAGAGCATTGCAGCAAGGTGCTCTTAAATTTTGGTCGAAAAATATAAAAGATATTGAAGGAACTCAAAAAGTATTTAACCACAGAGCAAAAATGAATACTCTTGCTGCTCAAGGAAAATGGTCTAAAGAAATTGAGAGTCAGTAAAAAAAGGTTTATTTATTTAATTTCACCAAACAAAATAAAGAAGAGTTTTTATAATAATTTAAACGTAGTTCTCAGTTCAAATTTAATTAGTTTTTTTCAATTAAGACTAAAACAATACTCTTTGATTGAGAGAAAAGAAATTGCAATTAAAATCAAAAAAATTTGTAAAAAGTATAAGGTAAAATTAATAGTAAATGACGATCCAAACCTAGCAAAAAAAATTAGTGCAGATGGTTGTCATTTAGGCCAAAGTGATATGAATATTAAACTTGCAAGGAAAATTTTAAGAAAAAAAATCATTGGTATTACGTGTCATAATTCAAAAAAATTGATTAAACAGGCGGTTAAAGATGGTGCAAATTATATTGCGATAGGCGCTTTTTTCAAATCAAAAACGAAAAAAATAAATTACATTGCAAAACCAGGTTTAATATCTTGGGTTAAAAAATTCACAAAAATACCCGTTGTTGTAATTGGAGGTATAAATAATAAAAATTTTAGAAAACTTCTGTTGCATAAACCAGACTTTTTAGCTATCTCAGGAGGCATTTGGAATAAAAAACCAGTTAAAGCAATTAAAAAATTTGTATGAAAATAAACGCTAATGAAATTAAAGTTGGAATGTTAATTGAATACAAAGATGATCTATGGGAAATCTTAAAAACTCAACACGTCAAACCTGGTAAGGGTGGAGCCTTTTGCCAAGTTGAAATGAAAAGTATTAATAAGAGTACAAAGCTGAATGAGAGGTTCAGGTCTAACGATACGATAGAGAAAGCAAGCATAGAAAATATTGAATTTAATTATTTGTATGATGATGAAATAAATTACTACTTCATAAATCAAAAAAATTTTGAACAAGTAGAAGTTAAAAAAAACATAATTGGAGAAAAAGGCAAACTACTAAAAGAAAACTTAAGTGTAGAACTGATATTTCATGAAGATAAAGCTATAAATATTGAGTTACCAAATCAAGTGCAATTTAAAATAAAATCAACTGATGTTGCATTAAAAGGTCAAACAGTCTCGTCATCTTACAAGCCTGCAATTTTAGAAAATGATATAAAAATTCAAGTTCCGCCATTTATAGAAAGTGGAGATGAAGTATTAGTAGATACAAGAACAATTGAGTATATAAAAAAATTATAAACATGAATTCGATTTCTCCGAACCTAAATTTAATGATAAAGTCTTGTGAAAAAGTTTCTAAAGTATTGATAAGAGACTTCGGAGAAGTTGAAAAACTTCAAGTTTCAGTAAAGGGACCCAAAAACTTTGTTACAAATTCAGATAGAAAAGTCGAGGATATTTTGGTTAATGAACTATCTAAATCAAAAAAAAAATATTCTTTTTTAACTGAGGAGAGTGGTTTTATTAAAAATGAAGATAAAGAAAACTTCTGGGTTATTGATCCAATAGATGGCACAACAAATTTTATAAATGGCATACCCCATTTCTGTATTTCAGTTGGCTTAGTTTTAGATAATGAAATTGTTTCTGGCGTAATATTTGATCCTATTAAAGACGAAATCTACTATGCAGAGAAAAATTCTGGTGCATACATGAATAATAAGAGCATAAGAGTTTCAAAAAAAAGAGAAATTTCTGAATGCTTATTCTCATCAAACAGTAAAAAGATTTCTTCGGATGGTTTGACAATTCGAATTACGGGTAGTGCCGCTTTAGATCTTGCATATGTGTCATGTGGAAGATTTGATGGAAGTTTTCACAAAAATTTAAGTTTATGGGACATTGCAGCAGGCTCAATATTAGTAAGAGAGGCTGGCGGAGTTTTAAGTGATATTGATTTAAAAAAAACTGAAAATATAAGCCTAATTGCATCCAACCAAAGTATTGAAAAGGAAATTAACAGCAAAATTTCTATCTTTTAATTGTTTTATAATTTTCATTTGCTATAAGTTCATCTATGAAAAAAAAAATTCACCCAAACTATCACACCATCAAAGTAGAGATGACAGATGGATCTCAATTTGAAACTAAGTCAACATGGGGCTCTGAAGGAGAGGTTTTAAAGTTAGAAATTGACCCAAAGTCTCATTCAGCCTGGACAGGTGGTAAACAAAAGTTGCTCGATAAAGGAAGAGTAAGTAGGTTCAATAAGAAATTCCAAAACTTTAAATCTAAGAGTAAATAAAATGACAATAACGCCATTAATGCCGATGGCAACTGCTGTTTGGCTTGTAGAAAATACAACTTTAACATTTAAACAAATTGCTGATTTTTGTAACCTTCATGAGGTAGAAGTTCAGGGTATTGCAGATGGTGAAGTAGCAAAAGGTATTAAAGCTTATAATCCTATCACATCAGGACAACTGACTAAGGAAGAAATCGAATTGTCGAGCAAGGATCAAGATAGAGCATTAAAAATCACTAGTACCGATGTTGAAATAACATCTGATGAAAAGAAAATTAAGAAATATGTCCCTTTATCAAAAAGACAAGATAAACCAGACTCTGTTTTATGGCTAATTAAAAGTTATCCGCAATTAAAGGACTCCCAAATAGCCAAACTTGTGGGTATAACAAAAAACTCAGTTGTATCTATCAGAAATAAAAGTTACTGGAATTATAATAATTTAAATGCAAAAGACCCTGTTGCGATGAATTTATTCACTCAAAAAGACCTTCTAGAGGCAAGTGAGAAAGCAGAAAGACGTATAAAGAGAGAGAAAAAATTAAAAGAGAAGGCTTTAAAAGTAACTCAAAGTCAAAATTCTTAAAAAAACTGATAGACATGAAATTTTATAAGTGTTATTTAAACTTTTTTTTTGGAGGATGTTATTAAAATAGACGTTAAAGATAATAATGTAGAACAAGCTTTGAGAGTTTTAAAGAGAAAACTTCAGAGAGACGGATTTTTTAAGATAGTCAAACTTAAAAACACTTACGAAAAACCATCTGAAAAGAAAAAAAGAATCCTGCAAGAGAATATTAAAAGAGTTAAGAAGCTTAACAAACTTAAAAATAGAATTTAATATCGCGGGGTGGAGCAGTCTGGTAGCTCGTCAGGCTCATAACCTGAAGGTCGGCGGTTCAAATCCGTCCCCCGCAACCAATCATATTAGATAATAATTTTTATAAATTTTCGTAACTATAAAAAACACACTGAGAGCATATATACCTAAGATATTCTTTTTTTTTTTCAAAAAAGATTCAGCACTTACATTTTTAAAGATCGTAAAAAATACAATCAACAATAATGGCTCATAATATTTATGATAAACTGTATTTTGAATATTTGTTAAAATTAATATAAAAAAAAATAAAGAATTTTTTGTATTTAATTTACATAAATACATAACAAATGATAGTGAGATAATTGAAATAATATAAAATAAATAATTATTTTCAAAAAAAAAATTTGATAAGTGAAAAAAAAATCCACCACCCGTATATTCAATCTTGTAATTAAAAAAGTATATTAAAATTCCAGAAACGACAGAAATAACCATAATATTTTTCTTAAAGAAACTTAAAAAATTTATAAAATGTTTTTTCCATATTAATACAGGTAGTAAATGAAAGAATATTATTGAGCTTATTAATAAAATTTTATTTGCAAAATTATAATTTAAAGAGATTTTTTGATTATCTAATCCGGGTGTTTGTCCAGAAGATATAAAATCTACACCCATAATAAAAATATAAAAAAACATCGGAAATGCTAATATTAAGTTTAACAAAAAAAATAATAATACTTTTGAGAGACTAATCTTTTTAAATATATTGTAAAAAAAATAAAAAAAGAATAAAGAGAAATTAGGACTAATATAAGATGAAATTACTAAAAATAATGAGGTTAACCAAATAAATTTTTCAGACTTGGTTTCCTCATATTTTAAAAAAAAATAAATTGCAGTTGTAAAAAATAATAGACCTGGTAGACGACTATCAGGCCAAATTGATAAAGATCTAAAAGTTGGGGACAAAAAAATAACTAAAGCCAATAATATAAGATACGATTTTTCAATATTTTTGAATTTTAAGCACAAACATTTATAAAAAATTATTATTAAGGGAATTGATAAATGTAAGTGAATTAATCTTATTATTTCAAAAGAAAAGTCGAATCTTAAAAAAGTTGACAAAAAAATTAAATATACTGGGGAATGTCTATGATTATATTTATCGTAATTATTAAGTGTTTCATAAAAGTTTTTCGAAAAATCTTTTATTGGATTTAAATTTGATCCAAGCCAGTCTTTATAAGCCCCACCATTTAAACTCTCATTTAAAAAAAAACCTGACAATAAAGTAAAATAAAGAAATGCTGAAAATAATAATATTTTGATATTATTTGATGACATCTTAAAATTAAAATTAAATCCTAAAATTTGATTTTTTGCTATCAACTAAAAAAGTTTTTACAGTTTCAAGAGTTAATTCGTTGTAGGATTTGCCAAATTTCTCAATTTTTTCTATAATTGTTGGAGGTACGGTAATTATGTGACATCCTATTTGTTTTGCTTGAGTATAATTGTATGGCTCCCTTACACTTGCCCATAATATTTCAACATTCTTAAATTTTTTTGCTGCATTAATGCTTTTTTTAAATTCAGGAACTGGATCTTTACCCGCATCGCCTGCCCTACCTGCAAAAATTGAAATGATAACTTTCGTTTTTTTATTAATTCTTTTTAATATTTTTTTAGTTTGGTCAAATTTAAAAACGGCGGTTATATTTAATTTTATATTATTTTTATTTAACTCACTAATGACCTTCCCCATGAATTCTCCCCTTGAATTTGTAACTGGAACCTTTACATAAACATTTTTTCCCCATTCACTAATTTTTTTACCTTGATTGATCATGCCTTTTATATCATCTGCGAATACCTCACATGAAACAGGTTTGGATGTATTTCCTAATATTTTTTTACTAAAAGACTTATAATCCCTGGCGCCTGCTTTTCTCATTAAAGACGGGTTCGTTGTGAAACCTTTAACAATTTTTTTTCTATCAAATTTTTTGATTAAATTTATATCTGCGATGTCACAAAATATTTTTGTCAATTTATAAATTCTTAATTATATCTTCTGTCATTTTTTTAGCATCTGCAAATAACATTAAAGTATTATCTCTGTAAAATAGATCGTTGTCTATGCCTGCATAACCCGGTGATAAACTTCTTTTGACAAACAAAACAGACTTACTTTTTTCAACGTCAAGCACGGGCATTCCGTATATTGGACTTTGTGGATCTGTTTTAGCAACTGGATTTGTAACATCGTTTGCTCCAATTACATAAGCCACATCGCAATTTGCAAAGTCATTATTGATCTCTTCTAATTCAAACACTTCATCATAAGGAACGTTTGCCTCAGCTAACAAAACATTCATATGCCCTGGCATTCTGCCTGCAACTGGATGAATCGCGTATGAAACTTTAACTCCATTTTTTTTAAGAGAGTCTACCATTTCCCTTAAAGCATGTTGTGCCTGCGCAACAGCCATTCCGTATCCAGGAACAATTATAACTGATGAGGCATTTTTCATTAAAAAGGCTGCATCATCCGCATTTCCACTTTTAACTGGTTTTTGCTCTTTACTTGTCTTGCTTGAAGTTTGATCCGTTCCTCCAAATCCTCCAAGTATAACATTAAAAAATGATCTGTTCATACCTTTGCACATTATGTAAGATAGTATTGCACCTGAGGAACCCACTAAAGCACCAGTGATTATCAAGGCAGTGTTTTCTAAAGTAAAACCTATTCCAGCTGCAGCCCAGCCTGAATAAGAATTAAGCATTGAAATTACTACGGGCATATCAGCGCCACCTATTGGAATGATTAATAAAAAACCAACTAGAAAAGAAATTGCAATTAATGACCAGAAAAAATTAGGAGACTGATTCAAACATAAAAAATATGTAAGAATTATAATAGAAATTAAAATTAATAAATTTAATATGTGTTGTCCTGGAAAAGTTATTGGAGACCCTGACATTAATCCTCTTAATTTAAGAAAAGCTATTATTGAGCCTGAAAAAGTAATTGCCCCAACAGCTGCTCCAATAGACATCTCAATTAGACTAGCTAATTTAATATTTCCTGAAGAACCTAAATTAAAAACGTCGGGACTTATAAAAGCAGATATTGCAACAAACACTGCAGCTAAACCTACCAAACTATGAAAACCAGCTACTAATTCTGGCATCGCAGTCATGGGTATTTTAAATGCAATAAAAGCACCTATTGAACCACCAATAAGTAAGAAAAGTATTACATAAAGAAATCCACTTGAAAAATTATCTATGGAAAGAAAAGTAACAGTTATAGCAATTGCCATTCCGATTATCCCAAACAAATTTCCTTGTCTTGACGTTTCGGGAGAGGACAAACCTCTTAAAGCTAAAATAAATAAAATTCCTGAAATTAGATAAAATATTGCTAATAAATTTGCAGAGATCATTTTTTATCTTTCTTTTTTTTTTTATACATTGCCAACATTCTTTGTGTCACCAAGAATCCACCAAAAATATTTATTGCAGCCAACACAATAGCTAAAAATCCAAATATACTAGATTGATTAAATATACTTAGATTTGTCCCTGCCAACGAAGCAATAATAGCTCCAACAATGATTACTGAAGATATTGCGTTAGTTACTGACATCAAAGGTGTATGTAATGAGGGGGTAACGCTCCATACAACATAGTAACCAACAAATATTGATAATATGAATATACTTAATCTAAAAATAAATGGGTCTATTTCCATAGTTACTTTACCAATGTTTCCTTAATTATTTCATCCTCTAAATTAATATTAACGTTCTTTTTTTCTTTATCATAAAGATTTGATACAAAATTAAAAATATTTTTTGAGTATAAGTTTGAGGCTGAAGCTGGGAGTTTATTTAATATATTTTTCTCACCCATAATTTTTACTCCATTTAAATCCACTTCCTCATCTGCTTTAGTCACAGCAGTATTTCCACCTTGAACAGCTGCTAAATCATAAATTACAGAACCTGGCTGCATATTTTTAATCATACTTTCTTTAATGATCACTGGAGCTTTTTTTCCAGGTATTAATGCTGTGCAAATAACAATATCAATTTTTTTTAATGTTTCGGAAAGAAGATCCTCTTGTTTTTTTTTAAATTCATCTGAAGTTTCTTTAGCGTATCCACCAGAGGTCTCAAGATTTTCTGCACCTTCTACAGTTAAAAATTTACCCCCCAAACTCTCAACTTGTTCTTTAGATGACATTCTGACATCAGTTGCAAAAACTATACCACCCATTCGTTTTGCTGTTGCGATTGCCTGTAATCCAGCAACACCTGCACCTACAACTAAAATTTTTGCAGCTGGAATTGTCCCCGCCGCTGTCATCATCATTGGAATTGCTTTTTTAAAGTTTGCAAAAGCTTCTACTACAGCTTTGTATCCAGCTAAATTGGCTTGAGATGAAAGTATGTCCATCGATTGAGCTCTAGTAATTCGTGGTAGCAATTCTAACGAAAATACATTGATTTTCTTTTTTGATAAACCTGAGATAATTTCTTTATTATTGTAAGGATTAAAAACGCCAATTAAATTTTGATTTTCTTTCAAAGAATTTAAATTTTCCTCAGATGGTAAATTAAATTGAAGTATGAAATTAGAATTAGTCAAAATTTTTTTTTTATCTTCAGATATTTCTGCACCTGAGGACAGATATTCGTTGTCATCTATTCCAAGGTGTCCGGCATAATTTTTCTCTATTAATACTTTTAAACCTAGTCCAATAAATTTTTTTACGTTATCTGGAGTAATAGCAACTCTACTCTCAATTTTTCGATCTTCGTTTATGGAACCTACAATCATTCTAATTATAGTAAGAAAATAGCTAGTAGTGTAAGAATAACAATGACTGAAATTGTCCCCCAAAGAACAAACTTAGTAAAATTATCCCATGTTTTTTTATGGTTCTCATTATCCATAAATTACTTCTGTCTAGCTTTAAATTTTGGGTTTTTTTTATTAATTATGTAAACTCTTCCTCTTCTCTTAACTAGCTTTGAGTTAAGATCTCTTTTTTTTAATGATTTTAGGGAACTTTTTATTTTCATAATTTGTTAGCCTGGCAACGTCCTACTCTTCCATGTCTTAAGACAAAGTACCATCGGCGCAGAAGGGCTTGACTACCGAGTTCGGAATGGGATCGGGTATTACACCTTCGCAATAATCACCAGGCATAAGACTTATACTTAAAATTTATAAGTTGTAAATAATAATTTTAACAAGAATTTATCTAGTTTTGAGAAAATCTCGAAGGGTTAGATCAAAACCATAGTCTAGGTTGTTTATTGGTTTCCAACCATATTTTTTTGCGAGGCTTATATCTAGACATTTTTTTGGCATACCGTCAAATCTATTTTTATCGTAACAAATTTTTAATTTTACCCCTAATTTTTTCATAATGTACCTAGCATACCATTCGATAGTAAAATCTTTTCCTACACCAATATTAATAAATGGCTCTTTTGTTTTTTTATTCATAAAGTAAATTAGAGCATCTGCGAAATCCTCAACAAACATTAATTCTCTTTTAGGTTTGCCAGTACCCCAAACATTTAGTGTCTTTTTTCTTTTTATTTTTGCTAAATAAATTTTTTTTAATAGAGCTGGAAAAAAATGAGAATTCTTCAAATCATAATTATCACCAGGTCCAAATAAGTTTGGTGGCATTAAAGATTGGTAATTTAATTTATATTTTAAAGAATAATTGTAACACATTGTTATACCAGCTATTTTAGCTATTGCATAAGCATCATTTGTTTCCTCTAATTTACCACTAAGCAAATAACTTTCTTTCATTGGCTGTTTGCAAAATTTTGGATAAATACAACTCGATCCCAAAAAAATGAGATTTTTTACTTTTGCAAGATACGATCCATGAATTAAATTATTTTGAATCTGAAGATTTTCATAAATAAATATCTGCTTAAAATTAGAGTTGGCTTGTATCCCCCCAACCCTAGCAGCTGCAATAATTACTAAATCAGGTTTATTTTTTTTTAAAAATTTAAAAACTTTATCTTGGTCAAGTAAATTTAATTTTTTTTTTTCTGCAAATATAATTTTGGAAAAGCCCTTTTTTTTTAATTTTCTAATAATCGCAGAGCCAACCATGCCTTTGTGGCCAGCAACAAAAATTTTGCTTTTTTTATTGATCATTACTTAGAATATTCATTTCCTCTGTTATCATTTCATCAATAAGTAAATGAATATTTGTTTGGGGTTTCCATTTCAACTCTCTACGTGCTTTTGCAGCATTCCCTAATAGTGTATTAACATCCAAAGGTCTTATGTAGTTTTTATCAACTAAAATTATTTTTTTTTTGTTCAAAACATCATAGCCTGTTTCGTTTAACCCTTTTCCCTTCCAGGCAAGTTTCATATTTAGTTTTTTAGCAACAATGTTAATAAATTGTCTTATACTATATTGTTTTCCAGTTGCTATAACATAGTCATCTGGTTTTTTTTGTTGGAGTATTTTCCACATCGCTTCCACATAATCTCTTGCATGTCCCCAGTCTCTTCTTGAGTCTAGGTTACCCAAGACCAATTGTTTTTGATAACCCATTTTAATTCTTACAAGAGCTTTTATTATTTTTTTTGTTACAAATGTCTCACCTCTTCTGGGACTTTCATGATTAAATAAAATACCGTTTGATCCAAAAATATTATATGCCTCTCTGTAATTCTTAGTTATCCAATGAGCATACAATTTGGCAACACCATAAGGGCTAAGTGGATAAAAATTTGTTTTTTCAGTTTGAGGCACGTCTTGAACTTTTCCATACATTTCAGATGTTCCGGCCTGATAGAATTTTGTTTTTCTCTCTAGTTTATGAAACTTAATTGCCTCAAGTATTCTAAGTGCCCCAAGTGCATCAGCATTAGCAGTATATTCTGGTACTTCGAAAGATACAGCCACATGAGATTGTGCTGCTAAATTGTAAATTTCATGAGGTTTAATCATCCTAATAATTTTTGATACTGAAGTAGAGTCTGTTATGTCACCATAGTGGAGGAAGAAATTTCGATATTTTTGATTTGGCTCTTGGTAGATATGGTCAATTCTTGAAGTATTAATTGAAGATGATCTTCTTTTAACACCATGAACAACATATTTTTTTTTCAACAAAAATTCTGCAAGATAGGAACCATCCTGGCCAGTTATACCAAAAATTAGGGCTATTTTTTTACTCATGATTACCTATTATATTCTTTTTAAACATTTGTTAATACTTTTTTATTTAACATTAAAAATTTTTTATTCATTAAGTAATTAATTTCTGATCTTTATTAAAATCATTTTTCCATAACTTTTTTTTACAATAAATTCTTCATTATTTGAACATTTATCAATACTTTGATTACAATTATGATAGATTTGGGAAAGCTCATTTAATTTATTATCAATTCTAAAATGTTTTTTATCAGTGAAAAAAAACATATTTTGATTAAAAGTTGCCTTATAAAAGTTAACCTCATAAATAATTCTATCAATATTTCTTGATACAAAAATTAAAATAACCAGAGAAAATATTACAAAAATTTTAGTGTTAAAATTTTTTGGAATTTCATATTTTGCCAAAAAATTACACAAAGGTATAAAAAAAATTAGTGAAAAAATGATATACCCTCCATACCTCAGAGACGGATGATTTAAAAACCATTCAACTAATAATAAAATTATTAGTCCATAGTAAAATAAGTTATTTTTAAAGTTTTTGTAATCTGAATTTTTTTTTTTTGTTTTAAAGGTAGTTATAAATATAAATATTATTAATAATAGACTTAAAAGAAAATCTGACATCTTATTAAAAAAATATCTATCAACCCAATTAGATAACCAATTAAAATTTTGAATATACAATTCTTTTTCAAGTTCATGGCTATATCCTGGACCACCGCCAGCTTTAGACCACCATTGATAATGCGTATTAAGGGCACTAACCTCTGACTTTGGAATACTCCATTCAACTCCACTTACACAAGTTTGTTGAACTGGGTATAACAAGCAACCTGTATTAAAAAAATAAACTAAAATTACACACACACCCATCAAGACAGAAAAATAAAATATTGGGTTTTTGAAGATTTTATTAATCAAATAGATTTTATCGTCTCTAATAGTGTAATAAACGAAAGGGATTATAAAAATAAAGTATAAAATATAAAAAGATTTTAAGGAAATTATTATACTTAATAAAATTATTAATTTAGGTAAAATATTGTCATATTTTTCGTAGTTTTCACGCAGTGAAAGAATGTAGATAAAAAATAAAAATATAAGAATTTGAGCTGATCTGTCTGTTCCATGTTCTGCTATTCGATAGAAAAATATATTGATAAAAACAAATGCAAGTAAATTTAGAAAGAAAAAATTATTATTTTCTTTTCTATCTAAATATTTTTTAATATTTGAAATTAAAATGATGTTAGAAAACCCTAAGATTAACATCGCACCCATGTGATAAAGATGGTACTCTAAATACGGAAGATAAAATAATGAGTTTAAATAGAATATAGATGAAGGTGTCTTGAAACCATGGTTAAGAGGTCCGATTCCGATTATCATTGAAAATTTATTTATGTAATAACTATAAGGGAAATGATAATACCCAAAGTCATCATGAGTTTTAAAAATTACAAAAGCTAAAAAAATAACTGAGAAAATTGAAAATAATAAAATAGCATTTTTTTTTAAAAAAATTTTAGATTTAAAGTAATAAATTGATGAAAGACCAATAAAAATAAAAATTAAATTATGTAAATAACCGTGGCTTATAAAAAAATGAGTAATATAAGAATATAAAATTAAAAAAAATATTCCAACCAAGCCAACAAAGCCTATTTCCTCAATTGAAATATTCGTTTTTGTAAATCTAATTGCTAAAGCTCCGTGACCAATTACTGATAAAACTATTAAAAAGTAGCTTATTAGAAATATTAAGTAGTTGCTTACCATAAAAGTATTTATAATGTATTCATAAATATATTGAATTAAAAAAGTTTACTTCTTAAAGTTAAATTTTGTTGTTTTCGATTTTTAATCAATTATATGTGTTCAAATTTAGATGAGCGATCTTACTTTAATAATACCAGCTAAAAATGAGAAAGAATCTTTACCAAAAGTATTGGATGAGCTTGGAAATTTTAATTTTAAGAAATATGTTATTCTAGAAGCTTCAGATAAGTTAACTATCGAAGCTATAAAAAATTATGATTGTAGGATAATTTACCAAGAGTCTAAAGGTTATGGTGATGCATTAAAAAAAGGAATTGAAACGGTTGATACAGAGTTTCTTTGCATTTTCAATGCTGATGGATCTTTTAATCCTAAAGAATTAGGTCTAATGATCAATAAACTTAAGGATGATAAATATGACTTTGTTTTTGCTTCTAGATATGAAAAAAACTGTGGAAGTGATGATGATACATTGGTTACATTAATAGGTAATTATATTTTTACTTTTTTAGGAAAGATTTTTTTTAAATTAGAAATAACTGACATACTCTATACCTTTGTAATGGCGAGGACCACCTGCATAA
>CACDEB010000003.1 GCA_902551755.1 uncultured Pelagibacteraceae bacterium | reverse complement strand
TAGGATTAGATGCAAGACCTGATGTTGTATCAGACTCTCCACATTTAACTGATATCCATAAATCACTTATGGGACATTCTTCTCTTTGTTTTTCAGATGCCCACATTGAAAATTCTTGAGCTTTTTTTGAAACTTTTGCAATTGTGTCGATATCCCCAACACCCTCTATACTAAAACCTTCAACTGGCTTTCCAGTTTTTGCTATTGCATCAACAATTCTTTTTGTCCACTTAGGTTCAATGCCAATCACAATTACTGCAGCTACATTTGGATTTCTTCCTGTTCCAATCATTGTTCTAAAGTGAAGTTCTAAGTCTGCTCCAAATTGTAATCTGCCATATGAATGAGGAAGGGCAATCGTGCCTTTAATATTATTAGCTACTGCTTCAGCACATGCATTCGAAATATCATCTACTGGAAGAATAATCACGTGATTTCTTGTTCCCGCTCTCCCATTTTCTCTTTTAAAACCTAAAAAACTTTTTGGAATTTGCATTTTACCACTTTTTTGTTTTTACGTTATGCACATGAACATGGTCACCTTTTTTAATAGATTTGACCACCTTTCCTATATCATGTCCGTATTTAATTACAGTATCGCCTTCTTTAAGATCCTGTAATGCTATTTTATGGCCCAACGGTATTTCCGCCCCAGATTTTACTTTAGATGAAGAGTCGTCTTCCATTATCCAACAACCACAATCTTGGCCCTTTGTTACTTTTTCTATTACAATTACGCCAACATTGTCTTTTTTATCGTGTATAATTATATCTGTTTTAGCCATTGTGACGATTTCTTAGTAGAAACTTGTTAAGAATTTATATATTAATCATGCGATTGTAAACAAATTGTAAAGAATTTTTATGACCAAAATGACCACGGAAGAAGCTTTTATCAAAGTTCTTCAAATGCATGGTATTGAACACGCATTTGGAATTATTGGTTCTGCCTTTATGCCCATTTCAGATTTATTTCCAAAAGCTGGAATAACTTTTTGGGATGTTGCCCATGAAACTAACGGAGGATTAATCGCAGACGGTTACACTCGAGCAACTGGAAAAATGTCAATGGTGATTGCTCAAAATGGTCCGGGCATCACAGGTCTAGTTACTCCTATTAAAACAGCTTATTGGAACCATACACCTTTATTACTTGTAACTCCTCAAGCCGCAAACAAAACAATGGGTCAAGGTGGTTTTCAAGAAGTTGAACAAATGAATTTATTTAAAGATATGGTTTGTTACCAAGAAGAGGTAAGAGATCCCTCTAGAATGGCCGAAGTGTTAAATAGAGTAATTGAAAAAGCTTTCAGAGGATCTGCGCCAGCACAAATTAATGTTCCAAGAGATTATTGGACACAAGTTATAGATATCGAACTTCCTCCCATTGTAAGATTTGAAAGACAAGGTGGCGGAAAAGATGCAATTGAAAGAGCTTCGAATTTATTATCAAAAGCAAAATTTCCTGTGATTTTATCAGGCGCAGGAGTAGTTATTGGTGGAGCAATAGAGGAATGCAAAAAACTGGCAGAGAAATTAGATGCGCCAGTATGTAATGGTTATCAACACAATGATAGTTTTCCTGGAAGCCATCCACTTGCTGTTGGACCCTTAGGTTACAACGGTTCAAAAGCAGCTATGGAACTTATTTCAAAGGCTGATGTTGTTTTAGCGTTAGGTACAAGATTAAATCCTTTCTCAACTTTACCTGGTTATGGGATCGACTATTGGCCAAAAAATGCAACTATAATTCAAGTCGACATGAATCCTGACAGGATAGGTCTAACAAAAAAAGTAACAGTCGGAATATGCGGAGATGCAAAGCAAGTTGCGCAACAAATTTTAGATAAATTATCATCTGATGCTGGTAACACTGGAAGAGATGATAGAAAAAATTTAATTCACAAAACTAAATCTGCTTGGCTACAAACATTAGCTGGACTTGATCATGAAGAAGATGATCCAGGAACAGTCTGGAATAAAGAGGCAAGAGAAAGAGATAAAGATAGAATGTCACCAAGACAAGCTTGGAGAGCGATTCAAGATGCTTTACCGAAAGACGCAATCATCTCAAGTGATATAGGAAATAATTGTGCGATTGGTAATGCCTATCCAACTTTTGAAAAAGGTCGTAAATATTTAGCACCAGGTTTGTTTGGACCATGTGGTTATGGATTCCCAGCAATTTTAGGTGCAAAAATTGGATGTCCAGATACACCCGTAATTGGTTTTGCTGGTGACGGCGCGTTTGGAATAAGCATGAATGAAATGAGTTCGTGTGCAAGGGAAGAGTGGCCAGCAATAACCATGGTTATTTTCAGAAACTATCAATGGGGTGCTGAAAAAAGAAACTCTATATTATGGTTTGATGATAATTTTGTCGGTACAGAGCTAGATCCAGAATTAAGTTTCGCAAAAGTTGCTAATGCATGTGGTTTAAAAGGTGTTACGTGTAAAACAATGGAAGAGACAACACAAGCAATCAAACAATCTTGTGAAGATCAAAAAAAAGGAATTACAACTTTTATTGAGATTATTTTAAACCAAGAACTTGGCGAACCTTTTAGAAGAGACGCAATGAAAAAACCAGTCGAGGTAGCTGGAATTAAGAAAAATGATATGAAACCTCAAAAATCAATTAATTAATTTTATTGTTTTCTTTTAAGAATATTTCATGTCTATAATTAAAAAATATTCAATATATTTTTTTATAGTTACTTTTATAATTACTAGTTTGGAACTACTTCTCAGAATATATTCTAATTTTTATAATGTAAAATTTATTAATGATAATAGATATTCTCAGATGTTTAAAGTCTATAATCAGGGAAAAATTTTTAAATCTTATAAAAATTTTTTTTTATATGAAAAAAACCTAGATCAAAAAAGATATTTAAACTTTTATTTTGATAAAAAAAATTCTGAACTAAAAAAAATTTGGGATTATAAATTCTCAACAAATAATTACGGCTTGGTTCAAGAATTTGATCTTAATGTGGAAAAGGAGTCATTATTGTTTCTTGGCGATTCATTTACAGAAGGTCAAGGTGCAGAACCCTGGATTAATTCTCTTGGAGAAAACTACAAAGGTTTGCAGATAATTAATGGCGGTATACAAGGAACTGGTTTTAAACAGTTTGAAAATTTGGATAAATATTTTTCAAATATTTTTACAATACAAAAAACTGTGGTTATTTTCATCAGCTCAGATTTAAGAAGAGGCATTGTAAAGACAAATAATAGCAAATGCTTAAAAAACTTTTCTGAATGTAGCAATAGAAATTTCATACTAGGAATACCTGATGATAAAAATTTTGATATAGAAAGTTTTGTATTGAAGAATATAGAAATCAAATCAGAAATAAATATAAAAAAAAAAACTAAATATTTCATAAGAGACATGTATTTGTATAATTATATGAGAAATATCATTAACACTTTCCGATTAAAGAATGACAAAAATATAAAAATAAATCTTAATGCAATTTTATCTCTTAAAAATAAATATAGAAATGATATTATTTTTATTAGGATCAATGATCCTAATGAAATAATGTTTAAAAAAATTTCTTATGAAACGAGACTAATTAATAATTTTTTCAAAAAAAATAATATTAAATACCATTATTGTGACATGAATAACGATTTAGAACTATTTCACAAATTTGATTATCATCCAAATCAACTAGGCTATAAGAATTTAAGGGAGTGTGTATTAAATATACTTAATAAAAATTTATAAAAATTAATATGGCGCAAACTAAAGATATAAAATTAGGATCTAATAAAAGTTTCGGGATAGTTTTTTTTATTGTCTTTTTATTACTAGGTTTTTATCCATTACTTAATGATGGAAATATAAGAGTCTGGTCGTTAGTTATTTCACTAATCTTTTTGGTTCTGGGACTACTAAACTCAAAGTTATTACTACCATTAAATAAAATATGGTTTAAATTTGGAATACTCTTAGGAAAAATAGTTTCTCCATTAATAATGGCAATTATATTTTTTTTGGTAGTCACTCCCATTGCTTTTATAATGAGGATAATTGGCAAAGATCTACTAAACTTAAAATTTAATAATAAAAAATCTTATTGGATTGAAAAAACAGGTCCAAAGAGTAAAATGAAAAATCAATTTTAATATGGGTTTTATAAAAGAGTTTTGGGAATTTTTAAGAGTTAGAAAAAAATACTGGCTTTTGCCAATAATATTAGTTCTTGTTTTATTTGGAGGATTAATTGTTCTGACCCAAGGATCTGCAGTAGCCCCATTCATATATACAATTTTTTAAAGTGAAATCAATTTTAGGTATCTCTGCATTTTACCATGATAGTGCAGCTTGTCTTTTAAAAGATGGGAAAATTATTGCGGCAGCTCAAGAAGAGAGATTTACCAGAAAAAAACATGACCCAAGCTACCCCTATCATGCAATAAAATTTGTTTTGAAATATGCAAACCTGAAATTAAGTGAAGTAGACCAAATTGTTTTTTTTGAAAAACCATTTTTAAAATTTGAGAGATTATTGGAAACTTATGTTGCTTTTGCACCACGCGGTTTTATTTCATTCGCCAAGGCTATGCCCCTATGGATCAAAGAAAAACTTTTTCAAAAAAATTTCTTATTTAATAAATTAAAAGTTCATGACAAAGATTATAAATCGGATCAAAATATTTTTTTTTCTGATCATCATCTAAGCCATGCCGCAAGTGCTTTTTTTCCATCTCCCTTTAAAGAAGCAGTGGTTTTAACCGCAGATGGTGTTGGTGAGTGGGCAACTACCACTGTAGCAGTTGGAAAAGAAAACAACTTAGAAATAAAAAAGGAAATTCATTTCCCACATTCTCTTGGACTACTCTATTCTGCATTCACTTATTACACAGGTTTTAAAGTTAATAGTGGAGAGTATAAGTTAATGGGTTTAGCACCATATGGAAAACCTGTTTATGAAGATAAAATTAAAAAGATAATTGATATTAAAGAAGATGGAACTTTTAGATTGGATCAAAAGTATTTTAATTATGCAACTGGTCTTACAATGACCAATAATAAATTTGATGATTTATTTGGTCAAAGACCAAGAGATCCTCAAAATGAAAAAATTACTCAATTCCATATGGATATAGCTGCCTCCATTCAAAAAATAACAGAGGAGATAATGATAAAATTATCTAAATCTATACGTAAAGATTATGGTATTAAAAATTTGTGTTTAGCTGGAGGTGTAGCATTAAATTGTGTAGCTAACGGTAAAATTCTAAAAGAAAAGATTTTTGATAATATTTGGATTCAGCCTGCAGCAGGGGATGCCGGTGGTTCTTTAGGAGCAGCATTAGCACTTTGGTATATCGAACAAGGCAATAAAAGAGATATAAATTTAAATGATGAGATGAAAGGTTCCTATTTGGGACCAGAGTTTACTGAAGAAGAGATTGAAAAAGAACTTAAATTAATTGGTGCTAATTATGAAAAGGTAAACTATGAAGATTTAATGAGTAAAACTTCAGAATTTCTATCAAATGAAAAAGCAATTGGATGGTTTCAGGGTAGAATGGAATTTGGCCCAAGAGCATTGGGTGGCAGATCTATATTAGGTGACCCAAGATCTGACAAGATGCAAAAAAATTTAAATTTAAAAGTAAAATATAGAGAAAGCTTTAGACCTTTTGCTCCTTCAGTTTTAAGAGAAGATTTAACAGAATGGTTTGATATGAATGTTGATAGTCCATACATGTTATTAGTTAGCTCTATTAATTCAGACAAAAAAATTGAAATGACTAAAGAACAAAAAAAACTTTTTGGTATAGACAAACTAAACTTAAGGAGATCTGATATTCCAGCTGTTACTCATGTTGATTATTCTGCAAGAGTTCAAACAGTAAATGAAAAAAATAATAAAAGATATTATGATTTAATATCTAAATTTAAGGAAAAGACCGGATGTCCAGTTATTGTTAATACCTCATTTAACGTAAGAGGTGAACCAATTGTTAATACACCATCAGATGCATTTAACTGTTTTATGGGAACGGAATTAGATTACCTTGTAATTGGTAATTATATTTTGGATAAAAAAAAACAAAATCCTAAATTAAAGAAAGATTATACTAAAGAATTTGAGCTAGATTAGAGACAAATTTGTACATTTTAAAAATTTTTTTTTCAATTAAAGTAATTTGATGAACTTTTCCAAAAGAAACTTTATAAAAGTCTTTAGTTTAAGCACTTTATCTGTTTTAACAAATTTTAAATATTTATTTGCTGCTACAAAAAAAATTATAAATCAAAATCTTACAAATCAACAAAAAGATATAATGTTTAATCAGGGAACTGAAAGGGCTTTTACAAGTTCTTTATTAAATGAAAAAAGAAAAGGCACTTATCATTGTGCTAACTGCGGAGCTCTACTATTTGACTCAACTGCAAAGTATGATAGTGGGACTGGCTGGCCATCTTTCACAGAGGCAGTTCCAGGTGCTTTTAATACAAAGGTAGATTATTCTTTTGGAATGAAAAGAATAGAATATCATTGTGCAAATTGCGGAGCACACCACGGGCATGTATTTGCTGACGGTCCAGGGAAAACTGGCAAAAGATTCTGTAATAATGGTCTTTGTTTAATCTTTAAACCGTCCGAATAATGTTAGATTATTGCATTATCGGATCTGGTATCTCTGGATCAACAATTGCTAATTACTTAAAGAAAAATTATTCAATTAAAGTTTTTGACAAAGCTAGAGGTGTTGGGGGCAGAAGTTCTTTTAAAAGATATAAAGGCAATATAGGTTTTGACCACGGTCTTCAATACTTATCTCCTAGATCAAAGGAATTTAAATCTTTTACCAACAAACTTATCAAAAAAAAAGTTCTCAAACATTGGAGAGGAAAACATGAATTTTTAAATGAGAAGGTCAAAAGAGACAAAAAACACATAAAATTAATTGGTGTTAAAGGAAATAACGATATAAGTAAATTTTTACTTAAAAATATTAATTGTAATTTTCAATCAGAACTGTCTGAAATTAAAAGAAAAAAAGATCATTGGTGTCTTAAATTTAAAGATAATAAGCATATTTATTCAAAAAATTTAATCTTATCAATTCCTTTTCCACAAGCAAAAAAACTTTCATCTAAGTTTGTTAAAACAAAACTTTTTAAAAATAAAGTAATAATGAATTCAAGTCTCACAGTTTTATTAATGACCAATAAAACAGGAAATAAATCAAGTAGTTTTTTTACCAATGATAAAGTTTTAGGTTGGGTTTCTAATGAAAATTCAAAAAAAAGATTTAATTACAATAAAGATTTATGGGTACTTCAAAGTACCTTTGAGTACGGAAAAAAACATACTGATAACTACAGAGATAAAAAAAAATTTTACACAAATGTTTTAATTAATAAGTTTAAAAAACTAACTAAAATTAAAATCGGGAAGACATATTTTACCCATATACATGGATGGAAATATTCCTCTAATTCAAAACCTTTAAATGTACAAAGTTACTGGGATAAAAGAAACGGTCTAGGTATTTGTGGTGACTGGTTTGGTGGTCCAAGGTTGGAAAATGGATGGTTGAGCGCAAAAGACCTTTATAATAAGATTAAATAAATTAAATTCTTTTTTTAATTTCTCTAATTATCTTGGACGCTTGTTCATTTTCAATAAATTCTCCAAAACGTTTTTCTGTTTCTTTTAGAGTTTTAATGTCTTGCTCTGATAGTTTACTATTTAATGACTTATTATATATTTTTTCAATTTTTTTGAAGTAAACATGTGCCATAAGTTTCTTGTAATAATCAAATGGTGTAGGAAATCCTATATATCTTAATATAAGTACAATTGTGAAAATGTAGGATAAATTAACTCCAAATTTATCAATAAAAGCTGCAAATTTAAAAGGTAAGTATTTATATAAAAAAGGTAATGATCCAAAAGGCATCTCAATGATTTCTTTAGCACGTTTATTAACTTCAAGATTTTTTATGTATTCCATTGATGGAAACGATGATGCATCAGAAATTATATTAGGTTCCTTAAATTCTTCTTTTAATATCAAAGAAATTGCAACCACAATTGATGGATCCAAATTTTTTTTTGCCACCAAATCAACTGGTAATGACACGACTTGTATATCTTCATTAGGAATATTATTTCTTAAATCAAACCCACCTGCCTGCACTATTTCTGGATACAAATAGTCGAATCTTCTCGAAATCGCTTTTGAATTTTTAAGTGAAAAGATCTTTAAATTAGGATTTGTACCTAGTTTAAAAACAAATTGATTGTTTGCTGGCAACAAAAAAAAACCTACATCCAATTCTCCTTTTTCCATCATATCAAAGTGAATAGAATGTGTTTGGTCAATAAATGTAGTATTTTTACTATCCACTCCGTAAAGATTTAATATTGTTTCTGCTAATAATCTAGTTCCAGAATTTTCTGGACCAATACCAACCTTTAATCCTTTAAAATCAGCTAAAGAGTTCAATACTAAATCTTTTCGATAAAAAATAAACAGAGGTTCTAATATTAAAGATCCGAGAGCTTCTACATTTTTGAATTGAGCGTTTTTTAAATCTTGAGCTACAAAACCTACATGTATATTTTTTTTGTTATCATTAATATCATCTACTATTTTAATTGTATCTTCACGATTAATAACTTCTGCATTAATATCATATTCTTTTAATCTTTTTTTTAGGACATGGGCCGAAGTATCAAAAAAACCACCTTTTGGACCCGCCTCAATATAAATTGATTGCTCCTTTAAAAAACCTGAAATAAAGAAAAATATAAGCGTAAATAAAATAAGATAACCAAAGATGGATATTTTTTTTGACATAAACTAGAAATTATTCCCAATCAAATCTTGGGAATGATTTAAAAACTTTTAAAATTCCTTCAGACCATTCATTTGTCATCTTTAAAAATTCTTCATCATTTAAATTTAAACATTTTTGAGATGCAATTTTAAATTGGTCTTTTTTATACACCACAAAATCAATTGGTGGACCAACAGTCAAATCACTTTTTAAAGTTGAGTCCATAGAAATAAGTGCACATCTAGAGGCATCACCTAATTTTACATCTGGAGTTATTACTCTGTCTAATATTGGTTTTCCGTATTTAACTTCTCCAATTACTAGGTAAGGTTTACTGTCTGCTGGCTTTATATAATTTCCCTGTGGGTATACTAAAAATAACTCCATAGGTTGACCTTTGATTTGACCTCCAACAATAAAAGTTGAACCCAGCAATACTGTATCTGTATTCATTCCCTTTGGAGAGGAATGTTTAAGGTTTAAAGACCCTACATATTTTGCAATTTGATCAAAATCCTCACATGAAGAAAGATTTTTCTTACCAGAATTATCTTTAAGATCTTTTTCTATAGATTTATAAACTGCTTGTGACGTTCCAAGGTTTCCTGAAGTTACTATTAATATAGTTCTATCACCAACATCATATGTAAACATTTTTGAGTAAATATTTACATTATCAAAACCAGCATTGGTTCGACTATCTGATGCTACTATTATGCCTTCTTTTGTTTTAATCCCTATGCAGTAAGTCATATATTTATATGTATTATTTAATTAAACGACGTATTTATAATCGATTTATATCATATCTGATATATCTAAAATGCATTTGCATAATATGTTTAACTGTTAAAAGCTATTAAAATGGTCA
Organism: uncultured Pelagibacteraceae bacterium; assembly: GCA_902551755.1. GTDB lineage: Bacteria > Pseudomonadota > Alphaproteobacteria > Pelagibacterales > Pelagibacteraceae > Pelagibacter. The sequence goes on along the minus strand of CACDEB010000003.1, from coordinate 112,977 downwards.
ATAAATTGTGGAAAAATTATAATGCTAAATATGCTTACGATGGATATTTTACAGAGGATAATAAGCTCCGTAAACATGCAACAATAATTTCAAATATTCTAGAAAGATATGGGAAAGAAAAACTTCAAGAAATCGAAAAAAATTGCCAAAGCACTATAAGTGCAAGAGGAATTAATTTTAGAGTGTACGCTGCAAATAACAGGGCAGAAGAAAAAAAATGGCCATTGGATATAATTCCTCGAATAATTCCAAGAACTCAATGGAATAAAGTTTCAAAAGGATTACAGCAACGAGTAAAAGCTCTTAATTTGTTTATAGATGATGTTTACAACAATAAAAAAATATTTAAGGACAATGTTATCCCAAAAGAAATAATATTTAAATCACCTTATTATGTAAAAGAATGTGAGGGTTTTTCTCCGAAATATAAAGCATGGTCAAATATTTCAGGGGTAGATTTAATAAGAAATAAATCTGGTGATTATTTAGTTCTAGAAGATAACCTAAGAGTTCCCTCAGGTGTGTCTTATATGCTTGAGAATAGAATGGTAATGAGAGATGTTTTTCCGGAACTATTTACAAGATACAAGGTTGCATCCATTAGTATTTATACAAATAAGTTATTTAATTGTATGAGAGAGTGTATTCCAAAAAAAACAAAAGATCCTCACATGGTTGTTTTAACTCCAGGCATTTATAATTCTGCGTACTTTGAGCATTCCTATTTAGCTGAACAAATGGGTATTGCATTAGTAGAGGGGAAAGATCTTTTTGTGGAAAATGATATAGTTTACATGAAGACTGTTAAAGGTCCCTTAAGAGTTGATTGTATATATAGACGTTTAGATGATACTTTTTTGGATCCAAAAGCATTCTATAAAGGATCAGTTATAGGTGTTCCTGGTTTATTCAAAGCCTGGAGAAAAGGGAACGTTGGAATTTTAAATGCCATAGGAACTGGTGTTGCTGATGATAAGGTTGTTTATTCATACGTCAATAAAATGATAGTTTATTATTTAGGGGAACAACCAATTTTAAATCAAGTTGAAACTTATTTATGTCATGACAAGATCCAAATGGATTATGTAATAGACAACATATCAAAATTAGTAGTAAAACCTGCAAATGCATCTGGTGGATATGGAATAATGATTGGTCCAAAGGCACCGCAAAAAGAAAGAGAAGAAGTAATTGCAAAAATTAAAAAAAACCCGAGAGAATTTATAGCTCAACCTTTAGAAATTTTATCTACTGCCCCAACAATTACCAAAAATGATATTGAACCAAGGCATCTTGACCTAAGACCATTTGTACTTAGTGGAAAATCTACATATGTAACAACTGGCGGTTTGACAAGAGTTGCATTAAGAAAAGGCAGCACAATAGTAAATAGCTCACAAGGCGGCGGTTCAAAAGATACTTTAATTGTTGATATCTAAGTTTAACCAAATAAATTCTTAGTCGTATATTAAATGATTTCAAAGATAATTATATTTACTGATTTAGACGGAACTTTGTTGCATAGTGAAACATTTGAATTTGAAAGTATAAGGCAATACATTAAAAATTTACTATCTAAAAACATATCTATAATACCTAACTCAAGTAAAACAAAAACTGAGATCTTAAATTTTTGTGACGAGCTAAAGGAAGAACTTCCTTTTATTGCTGAAAATGGTGCTGCTATATACAAGATGAACTTAATTAACTCAGATTTTCCTGAGAAAATTATACTTAGTAGAGATAAAGATGAAATATTAAATGTCTTCTTAAAAAAGATCCCAAAAGAATTTATTTCAAAATGTAAGTTTGTATTAAAACTTAAAAAAGATGAACAGCTTAAAATTTTTGGTTTATCTGAGAAACAATTAAGTTATGCATCTGACAGAGAATTTTCAGTGCCTCTTATATTTCAAGGAAACAAGATAGAAAAAAATAATTTATTTAAATTAGTTTCTGATATGGGTTTAGCAATGCAAGAGGGTGGTCGTGTTATCAATCTTTCTGACAATGTCAGCAAGTCTTCTGCAATGAAAAAAGTAAAAAGAATTTTCGAGAAAACTGAAAAACAAGAATTAAAAATAATAGGAGTTGGGGATAATTTTAATGACCTAGATATGCTTAAAAATAGTGACATAGCGTGTTTGGTTTTTAATGAAAAGTTTAAGTTAGATACTTTGAATATAAAAAATTGTTTAGTTTCTAAAAAGCCCGCTCCAGAGGGGTGGGAAGAGGTTGTCAAAATGGCGCTGGAAAAAATTCAATAATGTTATTAAACTAAGATATGGGTGATTTTTCTCAAAACGGTATAGTTTCTACTCTTCATGATTTTAAGACTAAATCTACTGATGAAATTGAAAAAGAATTATTAGAATTTTCGAAAGAAAGAAAAATGGAATTGATATTACCATGCCTTTACTCAGAAATAGAAGGAGAAGCTCTCCCAAAAATTGTCAGCGAAATAAGTAAAACAAAATATTTAAATCATATTATTATTGGTTTAGATAAAGCAAACAAAAGTCAGGCAAAAGATGCATGGAAATTTTTTAAAAAACTTAAAACTGATTTTACTATTTTGTGGAATGATGGACCAAGACTCTTAAAATTAGACGAAGAACTTAAGGAAAAAAACCTAGCGCCAAATCAACCAGGCAAAGGTAGAAATGTTTGGTATTGTTTAGGGATGTCTATTGCAAGAGATACAGCTAGATCAGTTGCTCTTCATGACTGTGATATAAAAACTTATGATAGAAGGATGCTTGCAAAACTTTTTTATCCAGTTGTAAATCCAGTTTTTAATTTTGAATTTTGTAAAGGATTTTATCCTAGGATAGCTAATGAAAAAATGAATGGAAGAGTTGCAAGACTTCTTGTTGCGCCATTGTTGATTGCTTTAGAAAAAACAATTGGCAGCAGTGAATATCTACAATTTATGAAGTCATTTAAGTATCCCTTATCCGGTGAATTTTCATTTAGAAGAAATGTTTTATCAGAGTTAAGGATTTCTTCAGATTGGGGTATAGAAGTTGGTGTTTTATCTGAAATGCAAAGAAATTTTTCACCAAACAACATTTGTCAAGTTGATTTAGCAGATACTTATGATCACAAACATCAAGATCTTTCTTTAGATGACGAAACTAAAGGATTATCCAAAATGTCTATAGATATTATTAAAACGTTTATTAAGAAATTAGCAACACAAGGAAATTCATTTAGTAGAGAAACATTTAGATCTTTGAAGGCTACTTATTATAGATGCGCTTTAGATATGATAGATATTTATAGAAGTGATGCAACAATGAACGGTCTCAAATTTGACTCACACACTGAAGAAAAAGCAGTTGAATTATTTGCTATAAATATAATGAAAGCAGGAGACGATTTTTATGTAAATCCTATGGATACGCCATTTATACCAACATGGAGCAGAGTGAAAAGTGCTATACCAGATTTTCTCACCAAACTAAACAAAGCTGTTAGTGAAGATAACAAAGACAACTCTTAATGTTATCTCAGCAAAGTAAAAAAGATATAAAAAGGAAATTAAATTTTATTTACAAATCAACTAAATTAAAAAAAGAACTTAGTATATTTGCTGATGAAATTTTTCAAATTATAAATAATTGTAATAAATTCGGGAAAAAAACAAAAAAATTAAAAATATCAGAAAAAACTTCAGTTTTAATTTGCTATGGAGATAGCTTGTTAAATAGTAGTAAAGAAAAAACAATTAAGATTTTTAAAAAATTTTATAAAAAAAAATTGGATCAATTTTTTGAAGTAATTCATTTTCTTCCCTTCTATCCATCAAGTAGCGATAGTGGATTTGCAGTAAAAGATCATTATCAAGTAGATAAAAAATTGGGGAATTGGTCTGATATTTCTAGCCTGTCAAAAACGACTTCTATTATGGCAGATGTTGTAATTAATCATGCTTCTTCAAAAGGTTTGTGGTTTAAAAATTTTTTGACGAACAAATCACCAGGTAAAGATTATTTTTTAATAGTTAATAAAAAATTTGATATTTCTAAAGTTGTAAGACCCCGAGAAAATAGATTACTTAAAAAAGTAAGCATTTTTAAAAAAAATAATCTTATATGGAGGACATTTAGTGATGACCAAATTGATCTTAATTTTAGAAATCCAAAGGTCCTACTAAGGTTCATAAAGATAATGATTAATTTAGTAAATCATGGAGTCACTATTTTTAGATTAGATGCAATTGCGTATTTATGGAAAAAAAGTGGATCAAAATGTATTAATTTAAAAGAAACTCATGAAATTATAAGATTGTTGAGGATAGTTTGTAATTCTCTTAAATTAAAACCAATAATTATTACAGAAACTAATTTACCAGAAAATGAAAACTTAAGTTATTTTGGGATAAGAAATAATGAGTCTCATTGGATCTATAATTTTTCTTTACCACCATTATTAGTTCATTCTTTTCTATTTGAAGATAGCACATATTTAAATAAATGGAGCAAAAATCTTCCACAAACAAAGATTGGTAATAATTATTTAAATTTTATTGCCTCACATGATGGGATAGGTATGAGACCAGTTGAAGGATATTTAAATAAGAAAAATTTGTCAAAATTTTTTAAACGTATAAAAAAAAATGGTGGACAATTGTCATACAGGAAAGTTCAAAATTCATCAAAAAAGGTATACGAGGCAAATATTACACTTTTTAATGCTTTTCAAAAAACTGATTATGACTTAAGAGGAAAATACTTCTTAGAGAGATATATATCTGCACATGCTATTATGATTGCATTCGAGGGAATTCCAGCAATTTATTTTAACTCTATATTTGGAACTTCAAACGATGAATATAAGTATATTATTTCTGGTAATAAAAGAGATCTAAATAGATATAAATGGAATAAAAAAAGATTAGAAACTTTACTAAAAGATAAAAATTCTAAGCAAAGTGCATTTTATCAAAAAATTATGAAATTAATATCTATTAAGAAAAAAAATAAAGCTTTTCACCCTAATGCTAAAAGAGAAAATTTAAATATGGGAAAAAAAGTATTTTGTTTTAAAAGAACAAGTTTAGATAAAAAACAGATTATATATAATTTAACCAATTTGTCCTCAAAACACCAAAAGTTTGATTTTAATTATAAATTTAAAAAATGTAAAAATTTATTGAGTAAAACAAAAATAAATAGTAAATATGAACTTAAACCATATGAGACATTATGGTTGTCAAAGTATAATTAAAAACTATTTTGTTCAAAAATGTCCAAAAGATATAGTGGAAAGTCTTTCAAAGATTCAAGTGTAATGAAAAAACCCAGATTATCTTTTAAAGAGAAAAGAAAACTCAAAAAAGAAAAAAAGAAAAATAGGTAATAATAAATAGGGGTGTTTTTAAACACCCCTTGATTAAATTTATCCTTTAAACATTCCTAATGCTTTACTAAGTAATTCCTCTGACTTAGCGTGATCACCACTTTCGTGAGCTTTCACTCCAGCATCTCTAAGTTCCTGAGCTTCTGCAATCTTTGCATCAACTCCTTTTGCCATCATTGGACAAGAACCTGCAAATGCAGAACTTGTAAATAGCAAAATTGATAAAATTAGATATAACTTTTTCATAATTATCCTTTTGTTAGTTTATATATATAAACTTTGATTTTTTATTTAAGCATCAGAGTGTCACACCATTTAAACTTTTAAACTTCTAATAGAATTAATATATTGAATTATGTTTATAGCAATGAATCGTTTTAAGATTGTTCTTGGAAAAGAAAAAGAATTCGAGGAAGTTTGGAAAAATAGAGATACGCATTTAAATGATGTGCCTGGATTTAAAGAATTTCATTTAGTTAAAGGTGAAACAAATCATGAGTATACTTTATATGCATCACACAGTATTTGGAACTCAAAAAATGATTTTATTAACTGGACAAAATCTGAGGCATTTAGGCTAGCTCATAAAAATTCTGGTCAACATAGTGGATTGTACTTGGGTCACCCAAATTTTGAAGGTTTTGAGGTAGTTCTTTAGATTTTAAAGTTTTCCAACACCTAACCAAGCTAGAGCAATAATTATTAACCAAATTATTCCCTTGATTAAAAAGAAAAAAAAACTTCCTGCGATTATGTATTTTCCAATTTTACTGTTCTTTAAAACTTTTTTGATCACCACTAATTAACGAATTGTAGATTTTACAGTTCCTATTTTTTCAATATTTGCTATGTAATTGCCTCTATTTTTTAGAGGAACAACACCTACCGTTGATCCTGTAAATACAAAAAAATTAGTATCTAATTTTACTCTATCTTTTCTCATTTTATTTAGAACAAATCGAAGGGAGTTAAGTGGGTTAATATAAACAGAATTAGTATTTCCATTTACTACATTCCCAGTTTTAACATTTTTTATATTACATTTTAGATTTCCTATATTAACCTTTCTAAACTTTTTTTTTGCACCAATTAAGAACTTTATGTTGGCACCGAAATCGCTTGCTAAATCACCTAAAAATTTTATTCCTTGTTTTTTTTGTCTGTATCCAACAATTTCAATGCAAGGCATCATATGAGTAATGAATTTACTCACATTTTTCATTGTAATTATTTGTTTATTATCAAAAAATTTTTTACTAATTAAATATCCAACCTCAACCTCTATTCCTAAAGTCGAACGATTAATTTTTACACCTTTACCACTTTTTAAAACATTATTTTTAAATATTGCAGAATAGAAAGGTTTTTTTTCTTTTAATTTTTTTAATACTGGTAAGGCGGTGCCACCAGCTTTAAAACCCACCACTTTTGTATTTATTTTAGACTCACAGAGCTTTCTAAGTTTTGTGGCATTTTCAATATTTTTTGTAAACTTAATTGGTATTGGATTTATAAGTTTGTTTCTTTTGTACGCATAAACTAGCTTATCTGCAATTTTTTCAATTTCTTTTTTCATCAATTTAATACGCTTCCAGGATCCAGTTTAACATCAAACCAATTTAATCTAACATCTAAATGAGGTCCTGTAGCGCGACCAGATTTCCCAACGGTGCCAATTATATCTCCTTTTTTGACCTCTTGCCCTATTTCAACAAAAATTTCGTTCATATGCATATATAAAGTTGAAATTCCATGGCCATGATCAAAAATTAATGTAGCTCCAGTATAATAAAGATCTTTTTCTGCAAGTGTAACTACTCCACTTAACATTGCTTTTATTGGAGTTCCAGTTTTTTGGGCATAATCTAAACCATAGTGTGGCCACCTTGGTTTTCCATTTAAAATTCTTTGACTACCATAAACCCCAGTTATAATTGCGTTATCAACTGGAGTTATAAATTTATCTTTAAAATATATCAGATCGGTATCAACAGCTCTTGCTTTTCCAATAAGTTTATTTTCTCTTCTAATTCTATCGTAAACCTCTTTGGGAGGTGTTACTTTTTTTTCAGGTAAACCATCTATTCTTTGTATTTTATATTCTCTTTTTAAAACCTTCTTAACAAATTGATTTTTAATTCCATTGAAAGTTTCTGTTATAATAACATCGTTTTTCCTATCTCTTCCAAGACCAAATGCAAAAAAACCATCTTTTGAAACTCTAACACTTTTTTTATCTATTTGTATTTTAGCTCCAGGATCTGTTTTACCTAATATAAAATGTCCTTGAATGAACTTTCCCTCAAATTCAATAGCTTGGCTGTTAAATTGAATAAGTAAAAAAATTAGTAGGTATTTGATTATTTTGAAGTCCATCCACCATCAACCAATAAAGAGGTACCGGTAATCATCGATGCCTGATCAGAGGCAAGAAATACTACAGCACTCGCAACATCAGAGAGCTCAGCAAATCTTCCCAGTGGAATATTTCCTAGAACCTCCCTCATAAATTTTTTGTCTTTTAAAAATTTACTTGTCATTGGAGTAACAACAAAAGTAGGGCATACTGTGTTCACTCTTATGTTATGTTTTGCAAGATCTATGGACATTCCTTTTGTAAGTCCCTCAAACCCAAATTTGGTCATGTTATAAACACTTCTAATTGGTCCACCGACGTGACCCATTTGTGAAGACATATTTATAATTACACCTCCAACTTTTTTTCTATTCTTCAACTCGATCATTTTTAAAGCAGATAGTTGAGCAATGTTAAAAGTAGCCATAGTGTTTATTTTCACTACATATTCCATATCTTTTCTTTTTACTTTAGTAAAATGCTCAGGAATATTGGTCCCAGCGTTATTAACTAAAATGTCAATTCTTTTTTGTGAATCTATAACTGATTTAATTTCAGAATATTTTGTCACGTCACAAACATACGATTTACACTTTGATCTAAATTTCTTAACAATTTTTGAAACTTGATCTAAATCTTTTTTTGTTCTACTTACAATAATTAAACTTGCCCCTGCTTCAGCTAAAGCTACCGCACAAGCTTTCCCAATACCTTTTCCTGCCCCTGTTACAAGAGCAATTTTATTTTTTAAGTTTTGTTTTTTAAGAAACATTTATAATAATAGTACTTTTATATCTGTATAAATCAATTCTATTGCAACTATTAGAACTGCTAGTAAACCCACCCAGGCAATCCATTTATATTTTTTAATCCATTCTGAAATTAATGTTGCAGCCGTCGCCATTAATATTATTGATAGAGCAAGACCAAAAACTAATAAGTAGTAATGGTCTCTCGCAGCTCCTGCAACTCCCAAAACATTGTCTAAACTCATAGTTATGTCTGCAAGAATTACTGTTGTAATAGCTTTTAAAAAAGAGGAATTATCAATTTTAATATTCTCTTCTTTAGCTTGTTGTTTAACGACATCAACATAAAGTTTATAACAAATATATAATAGCAAAATACCACCAACTAATCTTAGTCCAGAAATTTGCAAAAGATATGCCGTGATAAGCGTAAATAGAATTCTCAAAATTACAGCTGCACCAATCCCCCAAAAAATTATTTTTTTTCTTTGTTCAGGTGGAAATTGTGAAGCAACCATTCCAATAATAATTGCATTGTCCCCTGCGAGAACTAAATCAATGAAAATGATTTGAAAAAAAATTAAAATTTGTTCTGATAACATTTATGGGTTCAATATCATATCTGCACCCTTTTCAGCAATCATAATAGTAGGTGCATTAGTATTCCCAGAAGTTATATTTGGCATAATAGAGGCATCAATCACCCTCAGTTTATTTAGGCCGTGAACTTTTAATTTATCAGAAACCACAGCTGAGTCGTCATTTCCCATCTTACAAGTACCAACTGGATGAAAAATGGTTTGGGCATAATGACTACAGGCTTTAACAATTTCTTCTTTATCATTTAGATGTGAACCAGGCCTAAATTCCTCAGGTTCATATTTTTTAAATTCATTTGTTTGCATTACAATTTTCCTGATCAATTTAATACCATCAGCTGCAACTTTTCTGTCCTCATCAGTTGATAAATAATTCATCTTAATTTTTGGGTTAACCTTTGTATCATTACTACTTATAGTTATTTCACCTCTACTTGTTGGTCTTATGTTCGCAACAGTTGGAGTGAAAGCATGGAAATCATGAAGGTTTGCACCCCCCAATTTGTCAGTGCTGATTGGTTGAATATGAAATTGTAAATTTGGTGTATCTCTGGTTGGATCGCTTTTAGCAAATCCACAAAGTTGACTTGCACCCATAGTCATTGGGCCTCTTCTTTTAAAGACATACTCAAGTCCAATTAATAACTTACCAAACACACTATTAATTTTTTTGTTTAAAGTTTTAATGTTTTTAACTTTGTAAACTGGCCTGAACATCAGGTGGTCTTGAAGGTTTTTACCGACACCCTTAAGATCTTTGACAATATTAATTCCCAAATCTTTTATTTTTGGAGCTTCTCCAACACCTGATGTTTGAAGTATATGAGGGCTTCCAATTGATCCCGCGCATAGTAAAATTTCCTTCTCAGCTCTGACAGTAAAAGTTTCATTTCCTTTTGAATAAGTAACGCTCTCTGCGTTATTTCCATCGAAATTAATTTTTTTAACATGACAGTTTGTTTCGATTTTTAAGTTTTTATTTTTTTTGATAGGATTTAGATATCCAACTGCAGTGCTGCATCTTAATCCATTCCTCTCAGTTACCTGAAAATAACCACATCCAAAATTATCTCCTTTATTAAAATCATTTACCTTTGGAATACCGACCTCCTCAGCTGCATTCATAAAAACATCTAAAATATCTAATTTAATTCTTTGATCTGATACAGCTAATGGCCCTCCGACACCATGGAATTGATCTTTACCTCTCTCTTGGTCTTCAGCTTTAATAAAATAAGGTAGTACATCTTTCCAAGCCCAACCAACATTTCCAAGTTGCCGCCATAAGTCATAATCCTGTTCTTGACCCCTAATATACAAAAGTCCATTGATCGAGGAGCTCCCTCCTAATGTTTTTCCTCTTGGATAAGGAATTGAAACATTTTCCATAGTCTCATCAGGCTCAGTTTTGAAACACCAATCTGTTTTAGGATTGTGCATGGTTTTGTAATAACCCACTGGTATATGTATCCAGGGGTAGTTATCTTTACCCCCTGCCTCAATTAACAAAACTTTATACTTTCCTGTTTTAATTATTCGATTTGCTAAAACACATCCTGCAGAACCAGCACCAATTATAATAAAATCAAATTTTTCCATTTTGAGTTTTATAACAAAATTTTTGAGTATTTATCACTTAATTAAAGCTTTTTTTATTACCAATATTGTCAAATGCAACTTGTATAACCTCATTTTTTTTGGTTGGATACGGCTTATTAAATTTAACTTAAGAGAGGAAATAATGAAAAAAATCATTTCATTAATGTTTGCGGCATTTTTAGTTCTTGGTTTTATATCAAACGCTAATGCTAAAACATTGAAATGTCAGACTGTTCTTAACACTAAGGCTGATGAAGTTAAAATGTTAAAAGACTTTACTGACACTGTAACAGCTCTTACTGATGGCTCACTAAAATTTGAAATTTTGCCAGCAGGCGCAGTTGTTGGAGTAAAAGAAACATTAGATGCAGTTGACAAAGGTTTAATTGACTGTGGATTTGCTTGGACACACTATTGGTCGGGTGATCACCCTGCAGCTATGTTATTTGGTTCACCAGTAGCAGGTGGTGGAGTAGGTATCGATAACTTAGCGTTTTTATCATGGTTCCAATATGGAGGTGGTAAAGAGTTGTATGATCAATTGTGGAAAGAAATGGGAAGAGACATCAAAGGATTTATGCTTCAACCAGTTGGCCCAGAAGCTTTAGGTTGGTTTCCAAAACCAATTAAAGATATGGCTGACTTTAGAAAATATAAATTCAGAACTCCTCCAGGAATTCCAGGACAAACTTACAAAGATATCGGTATAGCATCTGTTGCAATGGGTGGTGGAGATATTCTTCCAGCCTTAGAAGCAGGTACAATCGATGCAGCTGAGTGGTGTTGTCCAAAACCAGATTTAACATTTGGTTTTCAAAAAGTTTTAAAACATTACTACCTACAAGGATTACACCAAGTAGTAGTTAATGCTGACTTTTATATAACTGGAAAAACTTACAAAGCAATGACAGCTCATGAGAAAAAATCTCTTGAAGTTGCTGCTAATGCTTCATTAGCTAAATCTTTAAGCTACAGAATCTATGAAAATGGAAAAGCTTTACAAGAATTAACTACAAAGCATGGAGTTATTTTAGAAGATACACCTTCAGACTACTTTAAAGAGTACATGGCAGCTGCAAAAGCTACATTGAATAAAAATGCGGAACAAAACAAGTTCTTCAAAAAAGTATACGATTCAATGAAAGAGTTTGCTGATGTTGCTGTTCCATTCTGGAGCGGTGCTCAAATGTCAAATGCTAAGCTAGGAATGGCTCACGCAGCGACATTAAAGTAAAAGTATAAACTTTAAATTAATTAAGAGCGGGCTTTACAGTCCGCTCTTTTTGTTTAGAATTCAATATATGAATGATCAACCTCCAAAAATAGATATTTCAGATGAAATGATCGCCGAGAGGCGAGGGGGTTTAGATAAGATGCCCGATGATATGCCATCATGGATGGCAAATTCTATTGTTAAGATAGATAAGTTTAGCAAGTTAATTGGAAGTATTGTTTGTTGGATATTGATGCCTCTTATATTTGCCATGACCTATGAAGTACTTGCAAGAAAATTATTTTTAGCTCCAACAATTTGGGCCTATGACATTAGCAGGTTTCTTTATGGAGCTTTGTTTATGTTGGGAGCAGGTTATGCTCTATCAAAAGGAGTTCACATAAGAGCAGATTTTTTATACAGAAACTTTAAAACTAAAACGCAAGGTTTAATTGATTTCTGGTTATATATTTTATTTTATTTTCCAGGTTTAATCGTATTTCTTTATATGACAATTGGTTTTGTTGAAGAGTCTATTAGAAGAGGTGAAAGAGGTATGGATACTACATGGATGCCGTATATGTGGCCGATCAAGACGTGTTTGTTAGTTGGAATTATCTTTTTATTAGTTCAAGGTTTCTCTGAATTATTAAAGAGTTATTGGGCTGCAAAAAAAGGTGAGTGGCCTGGAGCGAAAAAATGATTGCTGAGCTAATAGACCCTGCAGTACTTGGCTTTATATTAGTTGGAGTAATGTTATTTGCAATATTTGTTGGTTTCCCAATTTCTTTTACACTCATATTTCTCGGGTTTGTTTTCGGTTATTTAGGTTTTGGAAAATTAGTATTTTATTTAATGACCCTCCAATTCTCCATGGTAATGACCGAACAAACTCTCGCCGCCGTTCCGCTCTTTGTGTTTATGGGAATAATGATGGAACAAGCTGGCTTAATGGAAAGATTATTTTCAGCTTTTCAATTAATGTTATCAAAAGTTAGAGGTGCTTTATATTATGCAGTTTTATTTGTTTCAGTAATTTTTGCAGCCGCAACTGGAATAGTTGGTGCTTCAGTAACAATTTTAGGAATAATGGCTGCTAAATCAATGAACAGATCTGGATACGATGTAAAACTTGCTGCAGGTACAATAACAGCTGGCGGTACTTTGGGCATTTTAATTCCACCAAGTATTATGTTGGTGGTAATGGGCCCAATAATGGAAATACCAGTTATTGATTTATTTGCGGCTGCAATTTTACCCGGAATATTACTTGCGTCTTTATATGCGGCTTACACAACAATCAGATGTATGATAAATCCAAAATTAGGACCTGTTTTACCTGAGGATATGAGAGCGGTCAGTATGAGAGAAGTGTGGATTGAATTTTTCCTAGGTCTCGTACCGCCTGCTGCATTAGTTTTTGCAGCTTTAGGAAGTATTTTATTTGGATTTGCAACACCAACAGAAGCCGCCGGATGTGGTGCAATGGGTGCACTACTATTATCACTATCTTATAAAAAATTAACTTTACCAAAATTACAAGAAGCTCTTGTAAAAACATTAGAAATTACAGCTTTAATAATGGTTTTAGTTGCTGCATCAAATTTCTTTGGCGCAGTGTTCGCAAGACTGGGTACTCCAACATTACTTACTGAATTTTTATTAGGTTTAGAAATGAATAAATACCTAATACTTGCAATGATAATGGTAATGATTTTTTTATTAGGTTGGCCTTTGGAATGGGTCCCAATAGTCATGATAATAATTCCAATTATCCTACCATTAGTTGAAGCTTTAGGATTTAATTTAACCTGGTTTGCGATTCTCGTGGCGGTAAATTTACAGACTGCCTGGCTATCTCCACCTGTAGCTCTGTCTGCTTATTTCTTAAAAGGAGTCGTTCCAGAGTGGGACTTAAAGGATATTTATCTTGGAATGATGCAGTTTATGGTCCTTCAAATAATTGGACTAATCATTATTATAATATTTCCTAAAATTGTCCTATGGTTACCTACTGTCTTGTATGGACAGTAATACATATTTGTTTAATATGTAATAGTGAGCTCAGAAAAAGAAAAATTTAATCTTACTAACTGGGAAATCGTTTCAGTAAACCCTGTTGATAAAAATTGGGACTGGAAAGATATGTTTTGTTTTTGGTCAGTTGGACTTCAAAGTATAATGTCTTTTGCTTTAATAGCTTCTTTGTATTTTGTTTATAATTTAAACTTTTACGAAGTCTTATTTGGAAGCTTGCTAGCTTCTTTGTTGGTGAGCTACTTGTCTTATATAATTGGAAAACCCTCTCAAAAGCATGGAATTCCTTTTCCAGTTTTTCTAAGAGTATCGACTGGATATCAAGGAGCAAAATTTATAAGTTTAATAAGGGGTATAGTTGGTATATTCTTTTTTGGTGTTCAAACATACTTTATTTCAAAATCTATTGGATATTTAATTAGAATTTCTTTATTTCAATTCGATAGCGAGCTATTAAATCACGACATTTTCTTTAATTACTTCATGACCATGAATCTAATAGATTGGATTAGTTTTGTTTTGACAATTTTAATTCAATATTTTTTATTTAGTAAAGGACAAAAATTTATAAGAATTTTCATAAATTTTTCAGCTTTATTTGTTTATACAGGTTTGTTACTTTTTTTTGTAATTCTAATAGCTGACCCAGAGTTATTTGTCATGGACACTTTAGTAAGTAAAATAAATCTTGAGAGTGGATTCACTGATTTTCAATTAAAAAATATGATTGGTATCACAGGAACTTTATTCGCGTATTTTTCTATTTTAATTATGAATTTTGGAGACTACTCAAGATACGTAAAAAGCTCCCAAGAACTTATCAAAGGAAACTTAAGTTTAGTTATAAGCACAATAATTTACTCATTTTTGTTACTAGTTATTGTGATAGGTGCTGACATTTTTTTTAAAAGTAGCCTTATATCAACACAAAATTTACTTACAAATCCGACAGATATTGTGGGCAAAATTAATAATACTTATATAACTGTTACAGTTTTAATCTTTATTTTGTTTGCATCGTCATCAACTAATTTAATTGCTAATTACTTTCCTTCACAAAATATATTACTAAATTTACTTCCAAATAGTTTAACCTTAAAAAGTTCTGGATTATTGATAATTTTGTTTGGTTTCATTGTTGGGATTTTTTGGACACCGTTCCTTAGTCAAAACGGATCCATGTCGATAATCGATACACTTTCAGCTTTTTTTGGACCAATTTTTGGTGTGATGATTTTTGATTATTATGTAGTGAAAAATAAAGTTGTCGTAAATAAAGACTTATTTTCAGCAAGAGACGATAGTGTATATCTTTATTCTGGAGGATGGCATTTAAAAGCGTATTATTCTTTTATAATAGGATTCATATTTTCATCTGCAACAATTTGGAATTCAAAATTCATGTTTTTAGATACTTTTTCATTTATAATTGGTTTTATAATTGCGGGTATTACTTATTATTTATTAGCAAGTGATTAATGAATAAATTTGATTTAAATAACAAAAACGCAATTATCACTGGTGGTGCACAAGGTTTTGGACTTGATATTGCAAAAAGATTTTTGCAATCAGGGGCAAAAGTGATTTTATGGGACTCTGATGAAAAAGAACTTAAAAAAGCTTTAAAATTAATTAATGATCAAAATCTTTCCAGTGATGTTGTAGACGTATCTGATTCTAAAATTGTTGATGATACTGTTAACAAAATTACCTCAAAAACAAAAATTGATATTCTCATAAATAACGCAGGGATTACTGGCTCTACAGCGGAATTATGGAATTATGATTACGAAGAATGGAAAAAGATCATTGATATTAATTTACATGGAACTTTTAATTGTTGTAAGTCAATTGTACCTCACATGATTAAGAATAATTATGGAAGAATTGTTAATATAGCATCTGTCTCTGGCAAAGATGGAAACGCGAAAGCTAGCGCATATAGCTCCTCTAAAGCAGGCGTAATAGCGCTCACAAAATCTTTAGGTAAAGAACTTGCAGATAAGAATATAGCAGTTAATGCAGTAACCCCGGCAGGAGCTAAAACTAGAATTCTTAATCAAATGTCAAAAGAACATGTCCAAAGAATGCTTTCTAAAGTACCAAGGGCAAGATTTCTTGAATTAGAGGAACTTACTTCGATGGTTTGCTGGTTATCTTCAGCAGAAAATTCTTTTTCAACCGCCGCTGTATTTGACATAAGCGGCGGAAGATCTACTTATTAGGCTTTTGTTTAGGGATTATAATATTTGTCTCAAAATACTTACTTTTTTCGTTAGCTATAACTGGAGCTAAGATTATAACAGACCAATAAATTAAAAGCATAAAAATGGATAAAGTTTTCAAAGCTTTTCTCCGTTATTGGCACAATTTTCTTTATTTATTTTGTTATCAAATGTCTCAAGATTACCTTTATTTATAATCCATACGTATGACTTCTCATAGGTATTATCTGAAGCTAATTTTGTACATTTTTTACCCAATTTTACTGTATGAGTTGAACAGTTTGTTAACATAATCAATAAGATTAAGGAGATATATTTTTTCATATTATCTTTATAGGCCTTAAAAATGTATTTTGAATGACTGAAAATTGTCAAAAGTAAGATTTTAAAAAAAATTTGAAAAATTTTTTTTTTAGTTTATATGAACTTAATGCCCAAAATATTTGTTGCTATTATAATCTTTCTATTCTCCATATCTTTTAGCTACTCCCAAAATATTGAAGTGTTTAAGTTTACTGATGAGGAGTTAAGCAATCTTAAAGTCAGAAAAGTTCGAGGAGCCAAAAATATGACTGAATACAGCATTTTAATTGAAGACGATGTAAATATATTAAAAGCTGAGGTAGAAAATGGCGGTTCAGGATTAGGTAAGGAGGCGCCTATAGATCTCAATCAAACACCATTTTTAAATATCACTTGGAAGGTTGAAAAGGGGCTACCCGGTATCGATGAAAAATCAAAAAAAGGTCATGATTTTGCAGCAAGATTTTTTGTTGTTAAGAAAATAGGTATGACACCATTATCGAATAAGGCAATAAATTATGTATTCTCAAGTAATTCATCCATTGGCGAAAACTGGCCAAGTCCTTATACCAAAAGTTCGATTGATTATGTTTTATCTAGTACCGATAAAAGTAAAAATGAGTGGGTTACAGTCAAAACAAACGTAAAGGAAGACTATAAAAGATTCCACAATTTAAACGTGGATATTTTAGATGGTGTCGCAATCATGGTAGATACCGATCAATCAAAATCTAAGGCTATTTCTTACTATAAAAATATATATTTTTCTTCAGAATAAGTTAGTTTAAAGAACTAATGAAAACTTTTACTTTTAAATTAAAAGTTTACTATGAAGATACTGACGCTGGTGGTGTCGTGTACTATGCAAATTACCTTAAATTTATGGAAAGAGCCAGAAGTGATGCTTTAGAATCTTTAGGCTTTACTAATAAAAAACTAATCGATGAAAACGGAACTTATATAATAGTTAAGTCATGCAATATAAGTTATATGAAATCTGCCTTACTTGAAGATAATTTAGAGATAAAATCGAATATAAAAGAAATCACAAAAACCTCTTTTTTTATGTCTCAAAAAGTATTTAAAGGTAATGATCAAATTACAGAGGCGGCAATTCATTTAGTAACAATTGATAAAAAAGGTAAGCCTGTCAAAATTCCCGAAACATTAAAAGTAGAGCTAGAAAAACTAATTTAATTTTAATACTTTTTTAAAAAGATTTTTCATTTTTTTTTCATTAATTCTGCCAGTATTAACATTTCTCGGACTCGGGTGATAACAAGCGACCAACTTGATATTTTTTGGTAGTTGGTAAATTTTTCCATGTGAGAAGCCTATTTTTTCTTTGTAATTATAATTTTGTTTGAAAAAAAGAACGCAACTATCAAAAGCAATTTTTCCCAAAGCAACAATTGTCTTAAGATTTTTTAAATTATCAATTTCATTATTGAAAAATTGAAAACAGTTTATCAATTCATCTCGGTAAGGTTTGTCACCAGGCGGAACGCACTTAAGTGCAGTAGTTATATATGCATCTTTTAATTTTAATCCATCATTTATACTGTCTGAATTTGACTGATTTGAAATTTTAACACCGTGTAAGCATTTGTATAAAAAGTCAGACGACCTGTCGCCAGTAAATACCCTTCCAGTTCTTGTTCCTCCATGAGCTGCAGGTGCTAATCCGACAAAAAGAATTTTCCCTTTTGTGTCTCCAAAACCAGTAATCGGTTTTCCCCAATAAATTTCATTTTCATATTGTTTTCTTTTTTCAATAGAAATTTTTTTTCTAAACTTTACTAACCTTGGACATTTGCCACATTTGATAATAGATTGATTTAATTTTTGAAAATTAAAATTCATAATGAAATATTTTAAAATAATATTAATCTTTTTTCTATTTCTATTAAATAAGACAAGCTTTGCTAATGAAAATATTGTGGAAATCCTGAAAAAAGGGGGGAATATAATATTCATTCGTCATGCTATTGCCCCAGGAAATGGCGATCCCCTAAATTTTGACATTTCAGATTGTTCCACTCAAAGAAACCTTAGTAAAGACGGTGAACTTCAAGCATTAAAAATTGGTAAGTTTTTTAAAGAAAACGATATAAAGCTTACAAAAGTAGTATCAAGCGAATGGTGCAGATGTAAAGATACTGCCAAAATAGCTTTTGGTAATTACGAGACAAAAAATTTTCTAAACTCTTTTTATGATGAAAGATTTTCAGAAAATAAGGATAAGCAAATTTCAGATTTTCAAAAATTTATCAGAAATTGGAATAAAACTGGAAATTTAGTATTGGTTACTCATTATGTTGTAATTTCTGAAATTTTAGATTCAGCAACAAGTTCCGGTGAGATTGTAATTACCAATAAAAACTTGGAGATTCTTTCATCATTAGAAATTAATTAATCTTCTTTTTTCTCAGCAAGAAAAAGAAAAATTAAAAATAAAGCAGTCCATCCAATACCAATCAAACCTTTTTTGATACTAGTTTCAGCGCCCCACAGGTCAAAAAATAATGCACCAATTACAAGACCTAATACATAAATAATAATAACTGTTGTTGACTTACTCATTTCAAACTCTTTTTAAATAGTGATACTCCCTCTTTAATCTTATTATCATAAGATTTTAAAAATGCATCTAATTGCCAATCTGACATTCTACTTTTTAATTCTTCTAAATTTTTCTTTTTCCATTCATCAGTAGTTTCTGGGTTTTTCCAGACAATTTTTTCTCCAGTTTTTCTAGCACAACCGTAGCAATAGCCTGAGACAGGATCTGTTTTACAAATACTTATGCAAGGTGAAACAATCATAATTTTTTAATTTTTTCATATAATTACACAATTATTCTAATTGGACAAATTCATTCTATAAGATATAAACCTTTTAAATTGGGCGAGTGGCGGAATTGGTAGACGCGTTGGTCTTAGGAACCAATATGGCAACATGTGAAGGTTCGAGTCCTTTCTCGCCTACCATATATTTATGAAAGTTACAGTAGAAACAAAAAAAGGTCTTGAGAAAAATTTAAAAGTTTTTGTTGATAAAAATACAATTAACAAAGAACTTGATGTGAAGTATGACCAATTAAAAAACGATGTAGTCCTAAGAGGATTTAGACCAGGAAAAGTTCCAAAAGATTTAATTAAAAGACAATTTGGTAAGGCAATTTACGGCGAGGTTATAGACAAAATTTTAAAAGAAACTACTACCAAAGCATTAGATGAAAAGAAGATTAAACCTGCGCTTCAACCCAAAATCGATTTAAAACAATTTGGTGAAGGTAAAGATCTTGAATATGTAATTAGTGTAACAGAAATGCCTAAAGTTAAACTGAATTCTTTAGATAGTATTAAGTACAGAGAATATAAAGTAAACTTATCTAAAGATGAGACAGACAAAAGAATTAAAGAAATTGCCTCAAATCAAAAAAATTTTGTTGAAGCTGATGCAGCAAAAGTTGCTAACGAAGGTGATTTAGTTACATTCGATTATAAAGCAACAGTAGATGGAAAAGAATTTAAAGGTAGCGAAGGTAAGAATACACAATTAGAGTTAGGAAAAGATTTATTTATCAAAGGTTTTGACAAACAATTATTAAAAGCAAAAAAAAATGAAGAAATAAAAGTTGATGCAATTTTACCAGAAATCTTTCCAGAGAAAGAATTAGTAGGAAAAAAAGCAACATTCATGTGCAAGATTATTTCAGTAAAAAAACATAAACCATTACCAATTGATGATGAATTTGCAAAAAAACTTGGAGCCAAAGATTTAACGGATTTAAAAAATTTGGTGTCAAAACAATTAAATGATCAATATAAAAATTCTCTAGATCAAATTTCAAAAAATCAAATTTTAGAGGAGATTGAAAGTTTTAAAATTGATGAGATCCCAAGTACATTAATTGATCAGGAATTAAACATTCTTAATCAAGGTCTTGATAAAGAAGCAAAAGAGAAAAATAAAAGCACAAATTTAAAAAACGCAAAAAAAAGAATTAAACTTGGTTTAATCCTTAACCAAATTGGTGAAGAAAATAATATTAAAGTTGAAAATTTAGAGATTCAATCTGAAATTCAAAAACAAATTGGTATGATGCCTGGACAAGAAAAACTTGTTATGGACTATTACCAAAAAAATCCTGAAGCCGCAGCTTCATTGAGGGGAAACCTTTATGAACAAAAGATAATAGAATTTATAAAATCAAAAGCTAAAAAAACTGTCAAAGAAATTGATAAATCAGAAGCAGAAAAAATTTTAAAAGAGGAAAATGAAAAAAATCTAAAAGCCCAATCATCTATTGATGTCATAGAAAAAAAGACAAAGTCTTCTGAAAAGAAACCTAAAAAAGCCCCAATTAAAAAAAAAAACAAAAAAAGTTAGCAAAAAGTAATCACAAGTTGTATAAATGACTGATTCGAAATATGAGTGAAAAAATCTTAGAGCAAATGAATACTCTGATCCCAATGGTTGTTGAGCAATCAAGTAGAGGCGAAAGAGCTTATGATATTTATTCAAGATTATTAAAAGAAAGAATTGTTTTTTTAGTTGGCCCAATCAATGACAACGTTGCGTCATTAGTAACTGCACAACTTTTGTTTTTAGAGTCTGAAAATCCTAAGAAAGAAATTTCTTTATATATTAATAGCCCCGGCGGTTTAGTAACAGCTGGTTTAGGGATTTATGATACTATGCAATATATTAAACCTGACGTTTCAACATTATGTATTGGACAAGCTGCCTCAATGGGATCTTTTCTTTTGGCTGCAGGGGAAAAAGGAAAAAGATTTTCTTTGCCTAACTCAAGAATAATGGTCCATCAACCCTCTGCAGGTTTTCAAGGTCAAGCAACCGATATAGAAATACATGCAAACGAAGTATTGTCTCTCAAAAAAAGATTAAACCAAATATACTCAAAACACACAGGAAAAAGTGAAGATGAAATTAAAATTGCACTCGAAAGAGATAATTTTATGACCTCAGAAAACGCTAAAGATTTTGGTTTAATTGATCAAGTTGTTGAAAAAAGGTCTTAGTATTCCACAAGATATAGCTCAATCTAAACACTGTACTTGCTTCATAAACACATTTTATAATAAAGTACTTAGAGTGATTCGTTTAAATATTTTAAAAAGATATGTCAGGTAGTAAAAACATTTTATACTGTTCATTTTGCGGCAAAAGCCAACACGAAGTAAGAAAACTTATTGCAGGCCCAACAGTTTTCATTTGCGATGAATGTGTTGAATTATGTATGGACATAATAAAAGAAGAGAACAAAGATACGTTTGTAAAACATCAGGATGGTTTACCTTCTCCAAAACAAATTTGTTCTGTTCTAGACGATTATGTTATTGGTCAGCAACTAGCAAAAAAAGTTTTATCTGTAGCTGTTCACAACCATTACAAAAGATTAAATTACGAGAGCAAAACATCCAAAAATGTTGAATTGGCAAAGTCAAATATATTATTAATTGGACCAACTGGATGTGGTAAAACTTTACTAGCACAAACATTAGCAAGAATATTAGATGTACCTTTTACAATGGCAGATGCAACAACTTTGACTGAAGCCGGGTATGTAGGAGAAGATGTTGAAAATATAATTTTAAAACTTTTACAGGCCGCTGATTACAATGTTGAAAAAGCTCAAAGGGGTATAGTTTATATAGATGAAGTAGATAAGATTAGCAGAAAATCAGAAAACCCATCTATAACGAGAGATGTATCAGGAGAAGGTGTTCAACAGGCATTATTAAAAATAATGGAGGGTACAATTGCGAGTGTCCCACCTCAAGGAGGAAGAAAACACCCCCAACAAGAATTTTTACAAGTAGATACAACAAATATTTTATTTATTTGTGGAGGAGCTTTTGCAGGCTTAGATAAAATAATTTCACAAAGGGACAAAGGATCTTCAATAGGATTTGGGGCAGAAGTTAAAAATACAGAAGACAAGAAAACAGGTGAATGGATGAAAAGTTTGGAGCCAGAGGATTTATTAAAATATGGATTGATACCGGAGTTTATTGGTAGACTGCCAATAATAGCAACTTTAGAGGATTTAGATGAAAAATCTTTAATAAAAATTTTACAAGAGCCTAAAAATTCTTTAATTAAACAATATCAAGAGTTGTTTAAGTTGGAAGGAGCAAAACTTGTATTTAAAGACACAGCAATTAAAGAGATTGCTCAAAAAGCTATTAATAAAAAGACAGGAGCAAGAGGATTAAGATCGATTTTGGAAAGTGTACTTTTAAAAACAATGTTTGATTTACCAAGCATGGAAAATGTCAATGAAGTTATAGTCGACTCAGGTGCGGCCAAAGGACAAAGTCAACCAATTATTGTCCACTCTAAAAATGCTCAAAAAGATAAAGATAAAGATAAATCCAAAACCTCTGCCGCATAAATATAGCTAACAAACAATAAATAAGTATTGCAAATTTTAAATTAATATCCATATTTAGATTATGGAAGTGAAATTTAATTTACCATTATTACCTCTAAGAGACATAGTTGTTTTTCCAAATATGGTGATCCCATTGTTCGTAGGTAGAGACAAATCAATAAATGCTCTAAATGAAGTGATGAAAAGAGAAAAGAAAATAATTTTAGTAACTCAAAAAAATTCTGAGGTTGATGATCCAGCTAAAAATGACGTATTTTCTTATGGATGCGAAAGTAATATCCTTCAACTTTTAAAATTACCGGATGGAACAGTCAAAGTTCTTGTCGAAGGAATAAACAGAGTAAAAATTACTGATTATAGTGATGATAAAGACTTTATAATTTGTTCTTATGAAAAAGTAAGTGATCAAATTAACAAAGAAGAAGATTTAATGCAAACAGCCCTCTCAGCAGTAAAAAAACTTGAAAAGCTAACCTCTATTAACAAAAAAATTTCAAGTGAAACAATTAACAATATTAAAGTTTTGAAAGATCCTTCAAAAATTGCTGACAACATTGCATCACATTTAAACGCATCAATTTCAGAGAAACAACAAATTTTTGAAACTCAAGATGTTAAGAAGAGGTTAAATTTAATTATAAAAATAATGGAAAATGAAACAAGTATTATAGGTGTTGAAAAAAGAATTAGAGGTCGAGTTAAGACCCAAATGGAAAAAACACAACGAGAGTACTATTTGAACGAGCAATTAAAAGCAATTCAGAAAGAGTTGGGTGAAATCGAGGATGGAAAAGATGAAACTTCAAATTTAAATAAAGCAATTCTTAAAGCCAAAATGCCAAAAGACGTTGAGAAAAAATGCATGTCCGAATTAAAAAAATTAAAGAATATGAGCCCTATGTCAGCTGAAGCTACTGTCGTTAGAAATTACTTAGATTGGATGATAGATTTACCATGGTTTAAAAAAGATAAAACTGAAATAGATTTAAATAAGGCTCAAAAAGTTTTAGATGAAGATCATTTTGGTCTTGAAAAAGTGAAAGAAAGAATAATCGAATTTTTAGCAGTTCAAAAAAGAATGAATAAACTTAAAGGTCCAATATTATGCTTGGTTGGTCCTCCCGGAGTTGGTAAAACATCTTTGGGTAAATCAATAGCAAAAGCAACAAATAGACAATTTGTCAGAATGTCATTAGGTGGTGTTCGGGATGAAGCAGAAGTACGTGGTCATAGAAGAACTTATATTGGGTCTTTACCTGGAAAAATTATTCAAATGATGAAAAAAGCTGGAACAAAAAATCCTTTGTTTTTACTTGATGAAATTGACAAAGTTGGAAATGATTATAGAGGTGATCCATCTTCAGCTTTATTGGAGGCGCTTGATCCAGAACAAAACACTACTTTTAATGATCATTACTTAGAGGTAGATTATGATTTGTCTGATGTATTATTTGTAACTACAGCAAACACGCTTAATATTTTGCCACCACTTTTAGATAGAATGGAGGTCATAAGAATACCCGGTTACACTGAAGATGAAAAAATTAATATCGCTAATAAATATTTATTACCAAAACAAATTAAAGATAATGGTGTCAAAGATGGTGAGATGAGTTTATCTGATGGTACAATTAAAGATATAATTAGATATTATACAAGAGAGTCAGGCGTGAGAAATCTTGAAAGAGAAATTTCTAAAATTACTCGAAAAGTTGTAAAAAAAGTTGTTAACAACGAGAGTAAAGATGTAACAGTTAATGATAAAAACTTAGATGAATTTCTTGGTGTCAAAAAATTTAAATTTGGTGAACTTGAAGAGCAAAATAAAATAGGGATTGTAACAGGCCTCGCCTGGACAGAATTTGGTGGTGAGATCTTAAAAATTGAAACTGTTAACATGCCAGGAAAAGGACGAATGCAGATCACAGGAAAATTAGGTGATGTTATGCAGGAATCAGTCAAAGCTGCAAAATCTTTTGTAAGATCTAAGTGCTTAGAATTTGGTATTATTCCTCCAACGTTTGAGAAAAAAGACTTTCATATTCACGTTCCAGAAGGAGCTACACCTAAAGATGGTCCGTCTGCTGGAATTGCAATGGTAACATCTATTGTTTCATCAATTACCAAAATTCCTGTTAAAAGAGAAATTGCAATGACAGGTGAGGTAACAATTACAGGTCAAGTTTTAGCCATTGGTGGATTAAAAGAGAAACTTTTAGCAGCTCATAGAGCAGGTATTAAGCAGGTATTAATACCAAAAGATAACGAAAAAAATTTAGTAGATATTCCGAAAAAAGTAATTGATGATATTAAAATTACTCCTGTAAATACAGCTGATGAAGTTTTAAAAATTGCACTTACTAAAGAGCTGAAACCGACGGACTGGGTTGAGGTGGATAAAATTTCAGAAAACAAAAAATCTGAAAAAACACAAGCAAGTATTCAATAATTAGCAATTTACATTATCTTCTCACTGATGTATTAGTAATTCACTTTGGAGGGCGGTTAGCTCAGTTGGTAGAGCATCTCGTTTACACCGAGGGGGTCAAAGGTTCGAGTCCTTTACCGCCCACCAAAATAATATATGGGGGTGTAGCTCAGTTGGTTAGAGCGATCGCCTGTCACGCGATAGGTCGCGGGTTCGAGTCCCGTCACTCCCGCCATTTTTTGATAATAATTATCAATAACGTAAATCATTCAATAAATTAGCCCCCAATAACGTGACTTAACTGCACTTTCATTTAATCAAAAAGATTATATATAAACGTATATGTACGAAGATTTTTTAAATAACTATCTAACAATCATAATATTTTTTGGAGTTGCGCTTCTGTTGAGTATTGGGTTTATTTTTTTAAACTTTGTGTTTGCCCCTAAAAACCCTGATCCAGAAAAACTATCCGCTTATGAATGTGGTTTTGAACCTTTTAATGACTCCAGAATGGAGTTTGATGTTAGATTTTATTTAGTGGCGATACTATTTATAATATTTGATTTAGAAATAGCTTTCCTATTTCCATGGGCAATTTCTTTAGGTAAAATTGGAATTTTTGGCTTTGTATCAATGATGATATTTTTGTTTATTTTAACTGTAGGATTTATTTATGAGTGGAAGAAAGGAGCCTTAGACTGGGAATGAACCTAAAAGAAAAAGAAGATCAAATTCCAAAAGAATTTAAACAACTTGCTAAAGATTTTGCGGATAAAGGTTTTATAACAACTTCTTTAGACAATTTGGTAAATTGGGCTAGAACAGGTTCATTGCACTGGATGACATTTGGACTTGCCTGTTGTGCGGTTGAAATGATGCAAACATCTATGCCAAGGTATGACCTGGAGAGATTTGGAGCTGCTCCAAGAGCTTCACCAAGACAATCAGATGTGATGATTGTTGCTGGAACATTAACTAATAAAATGGCTCCAGCGTTAAGAAAAGTTTATGATCAAATGCCTGAACCAAGATATGTGATATCTATGGGAAGCTGTGCAAATGGTGGTGGCTACTACCACTACTCATATTCTGTTGTTAGAGGATGCGATAGAGTTGTTCCAGTTGATGTTTATGTACCAGGATGCCCTCCCTCAGCTGAGGCTTTATTATACGGGATAATGCAATTACAAAAAAAGATAAGAGACCAAGGTTCAATAAGTAGATAATGTTAAATAACACAGATTTAGAAAAAAAAATAAATTCAGAACTTAATACTAAAGTGAGTTCGTCAAAAATTGTCCATGAAACATTAAATGTTTCAATTGAAAAAGATGATTTGAAAGAAGTTCTTTTATTTTTAAAATCTAATCCTGAAATGAAATTCAAGCAACTGATAGATATAACTGCAGTAGATTACCCAAATAAAAAAAATAGATTTAGGATGATTTATTTGTTGCTAAGTCATGAGTTTAACAAAAGAATAATCATTGATTTTCCTTTAAATGAAAATGAAAAAGTTTTTTCAATAACAAATATTTTTCCATCTGCTAATTGGATGGAAAGAGAAGTTTTTGATATGTACGGTATTGATTTTCAGGATCATCCAGATTTAAGAAGAATTTTGACAGACTATGGATTTGAGGGATATCCATTAAGAAAAGATTTTCCAATAACAGGACACAAAGAGGTAAGATATAGCGAAGAGAAGAAAAAAGTAATTTATGAGCCGGTAAAGTTAGAGCAGGACTACAGAAACTTTGATTATAATAGTCCTTGGCAAGGAACTGAATACATTAAGGAAATTAAAAAAAATAATGAGTAAACAAACAAAAACATTAAATCTCAATTTTGGACCACAACATCCGGCTGCGCATGGTGTTTTGAGACTGATATTGGAATTAGATGGAGAGATTGTGGAAAAAGCAGATCCTCATATTGGTTTACTTCATAGGGGAACAGAAAAATTAATCGAGAACAAAACATATTCCCAAGCTATTCCTTATTTTGATAGACTTGATTATGTAGCGCCAATGAACCAAGAACATGCTTTTGCTTTAGCTATTGAAAAAATTTTAGATATTGAAGTACCAATAAGAGGTCAATACATTAGAGTTATTTTTTGCGAGATTGGAAGAATTTTAAGCCACATACTAAACATCACTACACAAGCTTTAGACGTTGGTGCCTTGACTCCTTCTTTATGGGGTTTTGAGGAGAGAGAAAAACTTATGGAATTTTATGAAAGAGTTTCAGGATCAAGATTGCATGCCAACTATTTTAGACCAGGTGGCGTTCATCAGGATTTGCCAAGAGGTCTCGATACAGATATTTTAAAATTTTGTAATGAGTTTCCAAAAATAATCGACGATTTAGAAACTTTACTCACTGATAACAGAATTTTTAAACAAAGAAATGTTGATATTGGTATAGTTTCAAAAGATGATGCATTAAACTATTCATTCTCGGGGGTAATGATGAGAGGCTCAGGCGTGCCTTGGGATTTAAGAAAATCTCAACCTTACGATTGTTACAAACAATTATCATTTAAGGTGCCGATAGGAAAAAACGGAGATTGTTATGACAGATACCTTTGTAGAGTTGAAGAAATGAGAGAAAGTGTAAAAATAATTAAACAATGTTTAGAACAGTTACCAAAAGGACCTGTAAAATCTCAAGATAATAAGATTACTCCTCCACCCAAAAAAGAAATTAAAGAGTCGATGGAAGCATTAATTCACCATTTTAAATTATTTACAGAAGGCTACAGAGTAAAAAAAGATGAGATTTATACTGCAGTGGAAGCACCAAAGGGTGAATTTGGTGTTTATTTAATTTCTGATGGTTCAAGTAAACCATATAAATGCAAAATTAGAGCGCCCGGGTTTTCTCATCTTCAAGCAATGGATTATTTAATTAAAGGACATATGTTGGCTGATGTACCAGCTGTATTAGGTTCATTAGATATTGTGTTTGGGGAAATAGACCGATGAGTTTAAAAAAAATTTCAAAAGATCAACCTGATAAATTTGAATTTGATCAACAAAGTTTCGAAGCTGCAAAAAAAATTTTATCAAATTATCCTAAGGGAAAAGAGAAAAGTGCTGTGATGGCTTTATTGTATATTGCTCAAAGGCAAAACAATAACTGGATACCTTTATCAGCAATTAAATATATAGCTAAGTTTTTAAATATGCCTTACATCAAAGTCTACGAAGTAGCCACTTTCTACTCAATGTATAATCTTTCACCTGTAGGAAATTTTCATGTCCAAATTTGTACTACAACCCCCTGCATGATCAGAGGAGCATACAAGATTGTAGATGTATGTAAAAAAAAGATATCTGAAAAAGAAAATGTATTATCTGAAAATGGAAATTGTTCTTGGACAGAGGTAGAATGTCTTGGTGCCTGTATTAATGCTCCAATGATGCAAATTAACAATGATTACTATGAAGATTTAGATATAAGACAAAGTGAAAAAATTATCGATGAAGTGCTTTTGGGTAAAAAACCAAAACCAGGATCTTATAGAGGGAGAATTAACTCAGAACCTGAAAATAACAGAAAAACATTATTGGATTTAAAAAATGCTTAAAGACGAAGATAGAATATTTAAAAACCTTTATAATGATTTAGGAGCTGACTTAAGCTCTTCAAAAAAAAGAGGTGATTGGACAAATACTAAAGATTTATGTGAAAAAGGTAGAGACTGGATTATTGATGAGATTAAAAAATCAGAATTAAGAGGGAGAGGTGGCGCAGGTTTCCCTACTGGGTTAAAATGGTCATTTGCACCTAAGGAAGTTGGATCAAGGCCTCACTACCTTGTAATTAACGCAGATGAGTCTGAACCTGGAACTTGTAAAGATAGGGATATTCTAAGATTTGAACCTCATAAACTTTTAGAAGGTTGTTTAATTGCGGCCTACGCTGTTAACTCGCATAAATGTTATATTTACTTAAGAGGTGAATATTACAACGAAGGTATAGAATTACAAAAAGCTATTGACGAGGCTTATAAAGATAATTTAATTGGCAAAAATGCTTCTGGAACTGGTTGGGATTTAGATATTTACATTCATTATGGAGCTGGAGCTTACATATGTGGTGAAGAGACAGCTTTGCTTGAAAGTATTGAGGGTAACAAAGGTCAACCAAGATTAAAACCACCTTTTCCTGCGTTAGTTGGATTATATGGTTGTCCAACTATAGTTAATAATGTTGAGACTGTTTCAGTTGTTCCTACAATTTTGAGAAAAGGTTCTAAATGGTTTGCATCATTAGGCAAACCAAAAAATACTGGTACTAAAATCTTTTGTATTTCTGGAAATGTAAACAAACCTTGTAATGTTGAAGAAGAAATGGGAGTTCCTTTGAAAGATTTAATTGAAACCCACGCAGGTGGAGTAGTAGGTGGATGGGAAAATTTACAAGCAGTTATACCAGGTGGTTCTTCAATGCCCTTGTTAAATAAAGAAATTTCAGAAAAGATAACTATGGATTTTGACTCATTGGTTGAAAATAAAAGTGGGTTAGGGACTGCGGGAATAGTCGTAATTAACAAAGATCAAGATATTATTAAATGTTTTGCAAGAATAGCGCGATTTTATAAACATGAAAGTTGTGGTCAATGTACTCCTTGTAGAGAAGGTTCAGGCTGGATGTGGAGAATTTTAGAAAGAATGGCTAAAGGAGAAGCATCGAGAGAGGAAGTTGAAATGTTATTTGATGTTACAAAACAGATTGAAGGTCATACCATTTGTGCTTTTGGAGAAGGATCTGCTTGGCCAGTTCAAGGTCTTTTAAGAAATTTCAAAAAAGAGATTATAAAAAGAAATAATTTTGATCCATTAGTTAAGTCAAATAAAGATATCCCATACCTAGTAGATCAACACTTATTAGAAAAAGATAATGCCCAAAATAAAAGTTAACAATAACGAATTAGAAGTAGAAGATGGCTTAACGGTTTTGCAGGCATGTGAACAAGCTGGAGCTGAAATACCAAGATTTTGTTATCATGAAAAACTTTCAATAGCAGGAAACTGTAGAATGTGCCTAGTTGAAATTGAAAAGTCCCCAAAGCCAGTTGCATCTTGCGCAATGCCTGTAGCGGATGGAATGAATATTAAAACAAATACTGAATTTGTTGAAAAAGCAAGAAAAGGCGTTATGGAATTTTTATTAGCAAATCACCCGCTCGACTGTCCAGTTTGTGATCAAGGAGGTGAATGCGATCTGCAAGATCAATCGATGTTTTATGGAATTGATAAATCAAGATTTAAGGAAAATAAAAGATTTGTATCTGAAAAATATATGGGTCCATTAATCAAAACTCAAATGACAAGATGTATTCACTGCACGAGGTGTATAAGATTTGCGACCGAGGTTGCTGGTGTTTCGGAGATTGGAGCAATTGGTAGAGGAGAAGATACTCAAATAACTACATACTTGGAAAAATCCATGGAGTCAGAGCTATCAGGAAATGTTATCGATTTGTGCCCAGTTGGCGCTTTAACATCGAAGCCATACGTTTTTGAAGCTAGACCATGGGAATTAAAAAAAACAGAGTCGATCGATGTTATGGACGCAGTTGGTTCAAATATAAGAATTGATACATATGGTTGGGAAGTAAAACGTATACTTCCAAAGATTAACGAAAGCATTAATGAAGAGTGGATATCAGATAAAACTCGTTATGCATGTGATGGTTTAAAATATCAAAGACTTGATACTCCTTATATTAAATCTAACGATGGTTTTAAAAAAATTTCATGGGAAGATGCTTATGAGAACTTAACTAATAAAATCAAAAGCACAAATCCTGATAAAATTGGATGTATAACTGGTGATCTTACTAATATGGAAACTCTATTTTCTGTTAAAGAGCTTTTTAATAAAATTTTGAACTGTAAAAACTTGGACTCAAGACCTGTAAAAACTTATGTAAACAATAGTTCACGAACCAATTATATTTTTAATACCCAAATTTCAAATATAGAAAAATCAGATTTTATTCTTTTGGTTGGGACTAATCCACGTCATGAAGCAACAATTTTGAATTCAAGAATACGAAAAAGTTATTTAAAGAATAATATGGAAATTTATTCTTTGAATGATGTTGGGGATTTAACATATCCATATAAAGTTATATCCAGCAACACTGATGAGTTAAAAAAAATAATTTTAAATGAACACGAAGTCTCAAAAAAAATAATTTCTGCAAAAAATCCTATTGTTATTTTTGGACAATCAGCTCTTAAACTTAACTCCTCAGGATACTTATTTGAAGGAATGAAAAAATTTTTATCAGAAAATAATAAAGTAAACGATGACTGGAATGCTTTAAGCGTCCTTTCTAATAATGCATCAACTGTTGGTGCATATGATTTGGATATTTTAGACAACGAAACTATAGATAATGTGTTATCAAATCAATTTGAATTAGTTTTATTATTTGGTCAGGATAATTTGAATATCAAAAAGAAAAATGAATTTATTGTTTATATAGGAACTCATGGTGACAGAGGAGCTGAAATGGCAGATCTAATATTGCCTAGCGCAGCATATACAGAGCAAGATGGATATTACACTAATCTTGAAGGTAACTTGCAATTAGCTTTTAAGGCTTCCTATCCACCTGGTGAAGCAAAGGAAGATTGGGAAATTGTTAATGAAGTGTCAAAGAAACTTAAGGGTAAAAGTCTTTATACAAATAAACAAGAACTTATAGATAATCTTTTAAATTATCTTAATCAAAACACAAAAAAAAGCGATGCAACAGTTAAAAATGACTTCATAAAAGAAGAAATTTTCGTCGATAAAATTGATTATTATTTTACTAACGTTATAGCAAGATCTTCAAAGACAATGGCAGAATGCAGAAATTTAAAACTTGTTTCTTTGAAAACTGGAACTGACGGTTAAATGGAATACATAGTTTTATTATTTTCTGAAATTTACAAAATACTTTATGTTTTAATTCCTGTTCTTGTATCAGTAGCAATGATTGTGTGGCTTGATAGAAGAATTTGGGCTTTTGTTCAAAAAAGACGAGGGCCAAATGTAGTAGGTCCTTTCGGTTTATTTCAAACTTTGGCAGATGCGCTTAAATACATTTTCAAAGAAATTATAATACCTGCAAGTTCGAATAAAATTATATTTATTTTAGCCCCAATAGTTACGATGACTTTAGCCCTTATTGCATGGGCAGTAATTCCTTTCAGTAAAGATTATGTTTTGGCTGACATAAATGTTGGTATCCTTTATATATTTGCAATTTCATCTTTGGGTGTTTATGGAATTATAATGGGTGGCTGGGCCTCAAATTCAAAGTATCCATTTTTAGGCTCAATAAGATCTGCTGCGCAAATGGTCTCTTATGAAGTTTCTATCGGAGTAATAATCATAAATGTTTTATTGTGCGTTGGTTCGTTAAACTTAAGTGATATAGTTTTAGCTCAAGAGAAAATTTGGTTTGTAATTCCTTTATTTCCAATGTTTGTGATTTTCTTTATTTCATCGCTTGCAGAGACAAATAGACCACCATTTGATTTACCTGAAGCAGAGGCTGAGTTAGTTGCGGGTTATCAAACCGAGTATAGCGGCATGATGTATGCAATGTTTTGGTTGGGCGAATATGCAAATATTTTGCTTATGTGTGCACTTGGGTCAATTCTTTTTCTGGGAGGCTGGTTAGCACCAATGGATATCCCATTGTTTGATATAGTACCTCCACCGGTGTGGCTAATATTAAAAATTTTATTTTTGTTTGTTTTGTTCGCACTTATAAAAGCTATTGTGCCAAGATATAGATACGATCAACTTATGAGGCTCGGATGGAAGGTTTTTCTGCCTTTCTCTTTAATTTGGGTGGTATTAACTTCTGGTTATTTATTATATTTTGACTTATTACCTGTATATTAAACTATGAATATAATTCGAATATTTAAAACAGTATTTTTAATTGATTTTTTAACAGGCTT
The DNA here is from genome assembly GCA_902551755.1 of uncultured Pelagibacteraceae bacterium. Lineage (GTDB taxonomy): Bacteria > Pseudomonadota > Alphaproteobacteria > Pelagibacterales > Pelagibacteraceae > Pelagibacter. Next base: position 79,695 of record CACDEB010000003.1, on the reverse strand, counting down.
ATTGATAGCTATTAAAGAGTCATTTAAACCAAAAAAGACACTTAATTATCCTTTTGAAAAAGGCAAGATTTCACCACGATATAGGGGAGAGCACGCCTTAAGAAGATATCCAAACGGTGAGGAAAGATGTATAGCATGTAAACTTTGTGAAGCTGTTTGTCCAGCTCAAGCAATAACAATAGAGTCTACAGCTAGAGAAGACGGAAGTAGAAAAACGACAAGATACGATATTGATATGCTAAAATGTATCTATTGTGGTTTGTGTGAAGAGTCGTGTCCAGTTGATGCTATAGTGCAAGGTCCTAACTTTGAATTTGCAACACATACCAGGGAAGAACTTTACTATAATAAAGAAAAGCTTTTAGAAAATGGAGATAGATGGGAGAATGTTTTAGCTGCAAATATAAAAGCTGATAACCCGTATAGATAATAGCAAATGTTAGCACACGCTATATTTTTTTATTTTTTTTCATTTGTTGCAATAATTTCTGCAATAATGGTAACTGCATCAAAGAACACTGTTCATTCTGTTTTCTTTCTTATATTAGATTTTATATCGATTTCATGCCTTTTTATTATGATAGGTGCAGAATTTTTAGGAATGATAATGTTAATTGTTTATGTTGGAGCAGTTGCAGTTTTATTTTTATTTGTAGTTATGATGTTAAATGTTGCTCAGCAAAAAAATCAATGGTTCAAATCAAGTGAAACAAGCACTCATATACCTGTAGGACTAATTGTAAGCTTGATTATTTTTTTTGAATTAATAATCATAATTGGAGGATGGAAATACAAACCTGATATTATCAAAAACTTTTCTGATAGTCTGACTTCAAATCCTACAAATACTCATACTATAGGGAGCGTATTATATACAGAATACATTCATCTATTTCAAATTTCAGGGATGATATTACTTGTGGCCATGATTGGAGCAATCGTTCTTACATTTAGGAAAAGAGAAGGAGTTAAAAGACAAAATTATTTTAGCCAAATATCTAGAGAAAAAAATCAAGGTGTTGAGTTAGTAGAAGTTAAATCAAATGAAGGGGTTAAAATAGATGTTTGAAGTTTCCCTTGGGCATTATCTGACATTAGGGGCAATCATTTTTACTATTGGTATAATTGGAATATTCTTAAATAGAAAAAATGTAATTGTTATTTTAATGAGTATTGAATTAATATTGTTGGCAGTAAATATCAATCTAGTATCTTTCTCAATATTTCTTCAAGACTTATCCGGTCAAATATTTACTTTATTTATTTTAACTGTTGCAGCAGCAGAAGCGGCTATTGGTTTAGCCATAATAGTAGTCTATTACCGTAACGCAGGAACAATAAGAGTCGAAGAAATTGAAAATTTAAAAGGTTAATATGGAATATTTCATAGTTTTTTTACCATTGCTTGGGGCATTTATTGCTGGTTTTTTTGGTAATAAATTTGACCAAAAATATTCCCAATTAATGACAAGTCTTTTTGTCAGTATTTCCTCTATCCTCTCAATAATAGTATTTTTAAAAGTATTAAATTATGGATACTCAAATAATTTATTAATTTCTAGTTGGATAAACTCAGGTACTTTAAATGTAAATTGGTCCATAAAAATAGATGCACTATCCTCACTCATGATGGTTGTGGTAACGCTTGTTTCAGCATTGGTTCATATCTACTCAATTGGTTATATGTCTCACGATCCTCACAAACCGAGGTTTATGTCTTATTTATCTTTGTTTACATTTGCAATGTTAGTGCTGGTTACTTCAGACAATTTTTTACAATTATTCTTTGGGTGGGAAGGAGTAGGTCTCTGTTCGTATTTTTTAATTGGTTTTTGGTTTAAAAAAAAAGCTGCTAATGCGGCCGCCATTAAAGCTTTCGTAGTTAATAGAGTTGGAGATTTTGGTTTTGCTCTTGGTATTTTTTTAATTTTTTATTATTTTGGAACAGTAAGTTACGATGAAGTATTCAGTCAAATTCAAACCTTGAATACAAAAAATATAAATGTTCTTGGTATTGAATTTAAATCAATAGATCTAATTTGTATATTGTTATTTATAGGCGCGATGGGAAAATCAGCCCAGATTTTTTTACACACTTGGTTACCCGATGCGATGGAAGGACCAACACCTGTATCTGCATTAATCCATGCTGCAACAATGGTTACTGCAGGTATTTTTTTAGTTGTAAGATGTTCTCCTATTTATGAATATTCAGAATTAGCACTCAATATAATTACTGTTATTGGAATGAGTACAGCTTTTTTTGCTGCTACAATTGCATTAGTCCAAACCGATATAAAAAAGATAATTGCTTATTCAACATGTAGCCAGCTTGGATATATGTTTTTTGCAACTGGTGTAGGTGCATACAACGTTGCAATGTTTCATCTATTTACTCATGCTTTTTTTAAGGCTTTGCTTTTTTTAGGAGCTGGTTCTGTAATACACTCTTTCAAAGATGAACAGGATATCGAAAAAATGGGTGGGGTATATAAAAAGATTCCTTACACTTATGCTTTAATGCTGGTAGGCACATTAGCTTTGACTGGTTTCCCTTTTTTATCTGGTTTTTATTCAAAAGACGCAATTATTGAATTTGCGTATTTAAGAGGAAACGTAACTGGTATTTATGCAGCTGGTATTGGAATTGTTACTGCTATGTTAACAGCAATTTACTCATGGAGATTATTTTTTAAAACATTTCATGGAAATTATAATAATCAAGAAGTCAAATACGAAAAAATTCATGAGTCACCGGCGGTGATGATTTTGCCACTTATAGTTCTTGGTTTAGGGTCAATTTTTGCCGGTTTCTTTTTCAAAGATCTATTAATAGGCAATCAAAGTAGTATTAATTTTTGGGGAGAGTCTATTAAATTTTTAGAGCCATTAAGTGAAGATCATCCGCCGCTGTGGTTTATTTTGTTGACCCCGACAATAGTTACTTTAAGCATACCGATTTCTTACTACTTATTTTTGAAGGATAAGAGTGTATTAGAAAATTTTACAAAAACTAATTATCCATTAATAAATTTTTTAAAAAAGAAATGGTATTTTGATGAGCTTTATTCTTATATCTTTGTAGAACCTTGCAAAAAATTAGGTCTATTTTTTTGGAAAAAAATTGACGGTTTAACAATAGATAGATTTGGACCAGATGGTATTTCAAATCTTATTAAAGGCTTGTCGATTAAGGCGGTTAAATTTCAGAACGGTTTTATTTATCAATACGCATTTATAATGTTGATTGGCTTTTCTTTAATACTTACTTACTTGATTATTAAATGATGAATTTCCCAATTATTTCTTCACTCATTCTTTTGCCTTCAATTGGCGCATTATTTCTTTTTTTTATTAACTCAAAAAATATTACTGGTATCAAGTATGTTTCTTTATTTGTATCAATTATTAATTTTTTAATATCTATTTACTTATGGTTAATTTTTGATCAATCTAGTTATGAATTTCAGTTCGTAGAAAGTAGAGTTTGGATAAAAGATTTTATTAATTACAAAGTTGGAGTAGATGGAATTTCAATATTATTTATTATTCTAACTACTTTCATAACCCCACTTTGTATTTTGTCAGTTAACTCATCTATAAAGAATAGACTTAAAGAATTTTTAATAGCAATCTTATTAATGGAAACTCTAATGATTGGAGTTTTTTGCTCTTTAGATTTGGTAATTTTCTACTTATTTTTTGAGGGAGGTTTAATACCAATGTTTTTAATCATTGGTATTTGGGGAGGTGAAAGACGTGTGTATTCTGCATTCAAGTTTTTTTTATTTACTCTTCTTGGTTCAGTTTTAATGTTAATAGCGGTAATATCTATTTATTGGATAGCAGGCACAACCGATGTAGAAGAACTTTATAAGTTAGGCATTGATCCAAAATATCAAAACTTACTCTGGTTAGCATTCTTTTCATCTTTTGCAGTAAAAACACCAATGTGGCCAGTACATACTTGGCTGCCTGACGCTCATGTTGAAGCACCCACCGCAGGTTCAGTTTTATTAGCAGCAATCTTACTTAAAATGGCAGGATATGGATTTATAAGATTTTCAATTGGACTATTTCCTGTTGCGTCAGAATATTTTATTCCGTTTATTTTTGTTATTAGTTTAATTGCAATTATTTATACTTCGTTAGTTGCCTTAATGCAGGACGACATGAAAAAACTAATTGCGTACTCATCCGTAGCTCACATGGGTTTTGTAACATTGGGTTTGTTTACTTTCACTCAACAAGGTGTTGAGGGAGGAATATTTCAAATGATTAGTCATGGTATTGTATCTGCCGCACTCTTTTTCTCGGTAGGTGTTGTTTATGACCGAACTCACTCAAGACGTATCAATGATTATGGGGGCTTGGTAAATGTAATGCCAAAATATTCTATTTTGTTAATGGTGTTTGTTTTAGGGTCTTTAGGCTTACCAGGAACAACTGGTTTTATTGGTGAATTTTTAATTTTAATGGGAACATTTAAAAAAAGTTTTTTAGTGGCAGCAATAGCAAGTTTGGGTGTAATTTTAGGTGCAGCATATATGCTATGGCTTTACAAAAGAATTGTATTTGGAGAACTAACAAATCAAAAATTATTAAAAATAACTGATTTAAACAAAGTTGAGTTATCTATACTTACATTATTAGCATTGAGTATAATCTTTTTTGGCTTCTATCCTGATCCATTTTCAAATACATATTCTGTATCAGTCGAGAACTTTTTAAATGAATATAATGATAAACTAAATAGCTATAACTTACAAAATCAATGATAAATTTTTTTTTTATATCTACAGAAATATTCTTATCATTATCAATTCTATTTCTATTATTGATTGGTGTATTTAAAAAAAACAGTGAGTCATTTATTTACAATTTTTCTTGTATAATTTTACTTGTGGGACTTGCGATAAATATCAATTTAAATCCTCAATTCTCAATAGATCTGTTTAATAACAGTTATAAAATCGATTATTTCACGACTTTAATCAAGTCAGTAATATTAATTTCGGCATTCCTTGTAATGTTATGTTCATTAAATTATGTCAAACAAAATGATATTTTAAAAATTGAGTATCCAATTTTAATTTTATCTTCAATTCTTGGTATGCTCGTAATGGTAAGTTCTAACGATTTAATAGTTTTTTATGTTGGTCTAGAACTACAATCTCTAGCATTATATGTGCTCGCGGCCTTCAAAAGAGATAATATTCTTTCTTCTGAGTCAGGCTTGAAATATTTTATATTAAGCGCATTGTCATCAGGATTATTACTGTATGGATGCTCTTTAATATATGGTTTTTCAAGCTCTACAAACTTTGATTTAATTTATCAAAACAGCGATTCAATTGAATACGGTATAATTTTTGGAATAGTGTTTGTTTTAGTTGGATTAGCATTTAAGATAACTGCAGTACCTTTTCACATGTGGGCCCCAGATGTTTATGATGGATCACCTACATCTGTCACAGTAATATTTGCAATTCTTCCAAAGATCGCTGCATTAACAGTGTTTATTAATTTTTTATACGGACCTTTCCTTGAAATGTTTGACCAATGGCAAGCAGTTATAATTTTTTTATCAATTGGTTCAATGGTGTTTGGAGCCGTAGCTGCGATTGGACAAAAAAAATTGAAAAGACTAATTGCTTATAGCTCAATAAGCCACATGGGGTTTGCACTCGCTGGTTTGAGTGTTGGAACAAACGAAGGTATTCAAAATTCAATAATATATTTAATTATATATTTAATAATGAATATAGCATTCTTCTGTTGTCTATTTATGCTTAAAAGAGAAAATCAATATTTCGATAAAGTTGAAGATCTTTCAGGTTTATCAAAGAATCATCCTTTATTATCACTTTCTTTGATGGTCATTTTATTCTCATTAGCAGGGATACCTCCATTAGCAGGTTTTTTTGCAAAGTTTTATATTTTTACGGCTGTAATTGAACAGTCTATGTATTTTTTAGCAATTGTAGGTTTGCTCTCAACGGTAATAGCAGCCTTTTATTATATAAGATTAATAAAGGTAATGTACTTCGACGAGGAGAGAGAAAAATATGACTTAAATCATAGCATTAGTCTTAAAATGATACTTGTGGTCTCATCTACAATTATTCTTATTTATTTCATAAACCCAAACATAATTAATAATTTTGTCTCAAATATCACTATAATTTAATGAAATTAAAAATTTTTAAATACAAAAAAGTAAAAAGCACTAACGATATAGCTATTAGAAAAATTAGGTCAGGTATTAAAAATGGAATAGTTACTAGTGATCTCCAAACCTCTGGCAGAGGCAGGCACGGAAATAAATGGGTTTCCTATAAGGGCAATCTGTTTGTAACTATTTTCTTTTCAATTTCAAATAATCTAAATTTAAATAAGTTTAATTATAAAAATTGCCTTATAATAAAAAAGATTTTATCAAGATATATAAAACGCGATCTAAAAATAAAAAAACCAAACGACATCTTGTTTAAACAGCATAAAATTTGTGGAATTTTACAGGAAACAATTTTTTACAAGAATTTTAAATATTTATTAGTCGGGGTAGGCTTGAACTTATTAAAGAGTCCAAAATTAAAGAATTATAAAACAACAAGTGTGTATGAGATTACTAATAAAAAAGTTAATAGAGTTAGTATCCTAAATGAAATTAAATTAAACTATGAGTCAATCTGAGAAAAATAATATTTTAGTTGGTGATATTGGTAATACTGAAACTAAAATTTTTTTTAGAAATAATAAAATTGAAAAAAAAATTGTCTTAAAAAGTACTGAAATGATTTATAGTAAGATTAAATCAAAAGTTTTATTTTTAAAAAAGTTTAATATTAAGGATAAAGCCGTTTTTTGTAGTGTAGTTCCATCTAATTTTAAAATCATTAAGAAAGTATTTGAACGAGAGTTAAAAATTAAGACAATTGAATTAAAGAATATTTATAAAAACAAAATAATTAAATTGAAAGTTGATAAAAAACAAATTGGATCAGATAGACTGGCAAATGCAATCAGTGTTTTTAATAAAAAAAACAATTTTATAGTTGTAGATTTTGGAACAGCTACTACTTTTGATGTTGTCATAAGAGATGTCTATTGGGGTGGCATAATCGCCCCAGGAGTAAATCTTTCGTTAAAAAATTTAATATCAAAGGCAGAATTAATCCCAAAAATCAATTTAAATAAAACTAATATAGTAATTGGAAAAAACACCAAACAGGCAGTGGTGTCTGGTTTTTATTGGGGATATAGCGGTCTTATAGAAAAAATAATTTTTAAAATTTCGAAAATTACTAAAAAAAATTTTAAGATTATTTTAACTGGAGGTCTTGCGCATTTATTTAAAACAAATATAAGTTTTAAAGTTTTGGTTGACAAAAATCTTACAATAAAAGGATTAATAAAAGCTCATAAAATATTAAATAAATGAAAGATGAATTATTATTTTGTCCACTAGGTGGATCAGGTGAAATTGGCATGAACTTAAATCTGTTTGCTTATGGTAAACCAGAAAATCATAAGTGGATCATTGTAGATATTGGTGTTACTTTTGCTGACGATACAGTTCCTGGAATTGACTTAATTTATCCAGACCCTGGTTTTATCGTTGATAAAAAAGAGTCATTGCTTGGTATAGTTCTTACCCACGCTCACGAAGATCATATCGGAGCGATTTCACATATCTGGCCTGATCTTAAATGCAATATATATGCTACTCCATTTACTGCGGCTTTAGTAACCGAAAAGTTTAGGGAAAAGAAAATAGACATTCATCCTTTTTTAAAGATAGTAAATTTAAGAGGTAACATAAAACTTGGACCATTTGATATAGAGCTGATAACTATGACTCACTCCATTCTAGAACCCAACGGACTAAAAATTAATACTCCACTTGGCTGTGTATTACATACTGGTGATTGGAAGTGTGATCCAAACCCGTTAATTGGAGACGTAATAGACTCAAAAAAACTTAAGTCAATTGGTGATGAAGGAGTTTTAGCGATGATATGTGACTCAACAAACGTATTCAGTATCGGTAGATCAGGTTCGGAAATGGATGTAAGAAAAAATTTACTTAAAATATTTGAAAGGTTGAAAAAAAAAATAATAGTTACATGTTTTGCATCAAATGTTGCTAGAATGGAATCTATTTTCTTTTGTGCCCATAAAACAGGAAGACAGATTTCTTTAGTAGGAAGGTCTATGCACAGAATTTTTAAAGCTGCAAGACAATGTGGGTATCTTAAAGATGTAATTGAACCTATTGATCCAAGGGATGCCAAAAAAATTTCAAGAGATAAAATTGTCTATTTATGCACTGGAACTCAAGGAGAACCTATGGGAGCAATGAGCAGAATATCGAATTTTACCCATCCAGATGTAGCAATTGAAAATGGCGACACTGCAATTTTTTCATCTAAAATAATACCTGGAAATGAAAAAAAACTTTCTAAATTACACAATCAATTAGTTATTGAAGGTATTGAAGTAATTACGGAAGAAGATGAATTTATACATGTATCCGGTCACCCTAATAGAGAAGAACTAAAAGATATGTATAATTGGATAAGACCAAAATCAGTAATACCAGTTCATGGAGAATACAGACATATGCAGGAGCACATTAATTTTGCTAAAGAAATGAAAATACCAAATCCAGTTAAAGTTATAAATGGGGATATTGTTAAATTAGCTCCAGCTGAAAAACCTTTTGTTTATGATAAAGCACCTGCAGGAAAAGTATATTTAGACGGGAACATCAGTGTTGAAGAGGACTCAAATTCTATTAAAGAGCGTAAAAACCTCTCAATAAATGGAATGATGGAAGTAACCATTTTAGTCACACCAAAAGGAAATATTCATGATAGACCAATTGTTACAGTTAAGGGGCTTCCAATAAATGATTTTGAGGATTTTAGATTTGGACTAGAAAATGAAATTGAAAAAACAGCCAGAACATTTTCTTTAACTAATAGCAGACAACAAGAAAATGCTATCGATGCTTTTAAAAGTGTTTGTAAAAAATATACAAAAAATAAAGTAGGCAAAAGACCTTTTACAAATATTAATATAGTACAAATTTGATGAGTTTAACTGGTTCGATTATTATATATGTTCTTGTATGGTGGATAGTTTTCTTTTCGTTGCTGCCAGTAGATGTAGATCGAAATAAAAAAAATTTTGTTGAGGGTGTTGATCCTGGAGCTCCCGAAAACCCTAAATTAATAAAAAAACTAATATATACAACTTTGATTACATCAATAATTTTTATAGGTATATTTCTATTAGTAAAGTATGATTATCTTAATTTAAGGAATCTAATTACATAATGTTTTTATCAAAATCATTTATTCCATTATTAAAAAACTATCCTTCCGAGGCAAAAATTAAATCACATAAACTAATGTTGCGATTAGGAATGATTAAACAATCATCAGCAGGTATTTACTCTTGGCTTCCTCTTGGCTTTAAAGTGATGAAAAAAATTGAACAAATTGTCAGGGAGGAACAAAATAAGATAGGTGCTCAAGAAATATTAATGCCAACTATACAATCCTCTGAAATTTGGAAAGAAAGTGGAAGATATGAAGATTATGGAGAAGAGATGCTTAGAATTAAAGATAGGCAGAATAGAGAAATTTTATATGGCCCAACTAATGAAGAGTTAGTCACAGATATTTTTAGAAACAGTATAAAATCTTATAAATCACTTCCTCAATTATTGTATCATATTCAATGGAAATTTAGGGATGAGCTAAGACCAAGATTTGGGATAATGAGATGTAGAGAATTTTTTATGAAAGACGCGTATTCATTTGACCTAAGTGATGATGATGCGGAATTTTCATATAACAAATTTTTTCTATCCTATTTAAAAACTTTTAAGAGATTAGAACTATCAGCAATACCGATGACAGCTGAAACTGGACCAATTGGTGGGAGTTTGTCACATGAATTTATTATCTTAGCTGAGACAGGTGAAAGTAAAATTTATACTGATAAAAGGATTTTTGAGGTAAATCACGATAATTATAAATTAGAAAAAGAGTCTCTAAAAAAACTTAGACTTGAATATGACAAATTTTACGCTGCCACAGATGAGAAAATTGACAACAAAGAGTTCAACAACAAGGTCGATAAAAAAAATCAGTTAGAGACTAAAGGTATTGAAGTCGGTCATATTTTTTACTTTGGTGATAAGTATTCAAAACCAATGAATGCTGCTGTTGATAAAGATGGTAAAAAAATTTTTGTAAAAATGGGCTCTTATGGAATTGGAGTTTCAAGATTAGTTGGTGCCTTAATTGAGGCAAATTTTGATGAGAAAAATGAAGTTATGAAATGGCCAGTATCAGTTTCTCCTTTTGAATGTGCAATTATTTGTTTTGTATCTAAAAATGATGCCACAAGTATCGAAATGGGTATTAAAGTTAAAAATTTTTTGGAACAGAATAATATTGAAACAGTTTTAGATGATTCAGACGAAAATTTTTCAGGAAAGTTAAAAAAATTTAATTTAATTGGAATACCTTTTCAAATTCTAATTGGAAAAAATCCTGATAAAAACAAAGTTGAGTTTAAAGAAGTGGGGAACGATAGCAAGATGTTAGATCTTGAAGAAGCCCTTAATTTCATTAAATCCAAAAAAATAAATTGATCTCAACTTTAGAAAAAAAAATAATTTTTAGATATCTTAAAACTAGAAAAAAAGATGGTTTTTTAAATATTATCACTTTATTTTCTTTCTTAGGCATAAGTTTAGGTGTGGCAGTTTTAATTATAGTTATGTCTGTAATGAACGGGTTTAGGTCAGAGTTAATAAACAAAATAACGAATTTCAACGCGCATGTAATCGTAAAACCCTATGATAAGAAAATAGAGCAAAAAAAAATAGATAATGAGTTTTTACAAAATATATCTTCAAATTTGATATTAAGCAATAATGGAGAGGGAATACTTTTAAATGATGAAATTACTAAAGGTATTTTAGTAAGAGGCTATTCTGAAAATGACTTTCAAAAACTGAATGTTGTAAATAATAAATATTTTAGAGGCGATAAAAAGATCTTAGAGAATAATATATCGATAGGGAGCGATTTAAGTTATGACCTCGAATTAAAAATTGGTGACCGAATTTCAATAATTTCACCATCTGGTGAAAACACACTCATTGGATCCATACCTCGACAAAAAACTTTTAAAATAAGTTCTATATTTGATAGTAGGTTTGCTGAGTTTAATAATTCTGTTGTGTTTATTCATCTTAAAGATCTACAAGGCTTATTTGATTTAAAAAAAGAAAATAATTTCTTAGAGGTTTATTTATATAAACCTGACAAAATTGAGATTTATCGTGAAAAACTAATGTCGATTTTTACTGACGAATATATATTTACCTGGTCTGATTTAAACAAACCATTATTTTCCGCCTTAAAAGTAGAAAGAAATGTTATGTTCATAATATTATCTTTAATAATTATAGTTGCTGCTTTTAACATCATTTCGGGACTTACTATTTTAGTAAAGAATAAGACTAGGGAAATCGCAATATTAAAATCAATTGGTGTTTCTAACTTTTCTATACGAAAAATATTTTTTTTTATTGGATTTTTAATAGGGTTTTTAGCAACAATTATGGGAGCTGTAATTGGTATTACTTTTTCTCTTTATATTGAGGAAATAAGAATACTAATTAGCAATGTCTTTAATATAAGTTTATTTCCAGAGGAGATATATTTTTTAAGCACTATTCCATATCAAATAGATTTTTGGTCAATATTTTTAATTTCAAGTTGTTCAATTATAATGACTTGTTTAGTCTCAATATACCCTGCAAATAAAGCAGCAAAATTAGATACAATTAAATCCTTAAAATATGAGTAATATTATAGAATTAAACAATATTTCAAAAACATTTGATAATAAAAAAAAGATCACTGTTCTTAAAAATTTAAATTTTAAATTTAAAAAAGGAAAAATTTATTCACTATCTGGACCTTCTGGATCTGGAAAATCAACCTTACTAAATTTGTTATCTTTAATAGATAGGCCATCATCAGGAAATATTAAAATTAATAATAGAAATATAAATCATAATGAAATTGAGATTAACGACAAAATTAGATCTAGTAATATTGGGATTGTTTATCAAGAGAAAAACTTATTGCCTGATTTTACGGCTATTGAAAATGTTTGCATAGCCAGCTTAGCTACAAATAATAATCACAAAATAGCAGAACAAGAATCATTAAAGATAATTCAAAAAGTAGGCTTAAAAGATAGGGCTAATCATTATCCATCAGAATTATCAGGAGGAGAAATGCAAAGAATTGCTATATCGAGAGCAATAGTAAATAAACCTAGAATAATACTAGCTGATGAACCGACAGGAAGTTTAGATCATGAAAATGCAAATCAAATATTTAACTTACTCTTTAAACTAAAAAACAATGATCGTGTTATAATATTTGCAACTCATAATAGATTTTTTGCTAATAAAGCAGACTATAAAATTTCCTTAAGTAATGGTAAAATCAAAACCATTAATGGAAAAATCTAAAAAAACATTTAATCACTTAAAAATACATACCCAATATTCTATTTGTGAAGGTGCCATAAAAATCGATGAACTTAGTAAATATTGCAAAGAAAATAAGATTAAAGCGATTGGAATGTCAGATACATCAAATTTGTGTGGATCTCTAGAATTCTCAGAACAAATTTCAAAGTCTAAAACTCAGCCTATAATCGGATCCCAGATTAAGTTTAAATTCAACGATATAATTGGATCATTACCTATTATTGCCAAAAATAGTGAGGGTTATAAAGAACTTATAAATTTATCTTCTAAATCTTTTCTTGAGAACACAAATTTAGAAGAACCACATTGCAATATTGAATTATTATTTAAATGTTCAGAAAATCTTATAATTCTCTCAGGAGGTATTAATAATTTATCAGGTTCTCTCTTTCAAAAAGATAGATTAGATGAACTTGAAAAACTTTACTTTTCTTTGAACAAAAATTCAGGTAACAACTTTTATATTGAAATTCAAAGACATGGCGACCTATATGAAAAAAATTTTGAAAGTTTTAATCTTTCTATGTCAAAAAAAATTAATGCTCCAATCATTGCGACAAATGAGGTTTATTATTTACACAAGGATATGAGTGAAGCTCACGATGCATTACTTTGTATAGGTTCAAAAAACTATATTAATGATAAACAAAGACTAAAATTAACAGACAATCATTATCTTAAAAGTGATGATGAAATGAAAAAAATATTCCATGACCTTCCTGAAGCTTTAGAAAACAATTATAACTTACCTTTAAGATGTAGTTTTAGACCTGAATATTCTAAACCACTATTACCTGATATAAACACTAATAGTGATATCTCATCTAATGATCAATTAAAAAAAGATGCAAATGAGGGACTAATTCAAAAGTTTAAGGAAAGATTTGAGGGCGAGGATTTAAAAGGTGAAAAATTTTTGAAATATAAGAAAAGATTAGATCACGAAATTAATATCATTTGTCAGATGAATTACTCTAGTTATTTTTTAATTGTATCTGATTACATCATATGGGCTAAAAGCAACAATATTCCAGTTGGACCAGGCAGAGGGTCTGGTGCTGGTTCATTAGTAGCATGGTGTCTACAAATTACTGACGTAGACCCAATTTATTTTAACTTAATTTTTGAGCGATTTTTAAATCCAGATCGTATTTCTATGCCTGACTTTGATATTGACTTTTGTGAGGAAAAACGTGATTTAGTTTTTGAATATCTTAACGAAAAATATAAAGACTCAGTAGCTCACATCATTACATTTGGTAAATTAAAAGCTAGAATGGTTATTAGAGATGTTGGCAGGGTAATGGGCCTTCCTTATGGTTTTGTAGATAGTATTTGTAAAATGATTCCATTCGATCCTTCAAGACCAATGAGTTTAACTGAATGTATAAATTCAGAACCTAGACTACAAAAAATCATAAATGAGGATAGGAGAGTAGATAAGCTTATTAAACTGTCCCTTAAACTTGAAGGTTTAAATAGAAATTTTGCAACACATGCGGCTGGTGTAGTAATTGCAGACAAAAAATTAATTGATACTGTTCCGTTATATAAAGATAGCTCATCCAATTTACTTTTGCCTTCCACTCAGTTTGATATGTATTCAGCTGAAAACTCCGGTCTCATTAAATTTGATTTCTTGGGTTTAAAAACACTTACTGTGATCAACAACACTATTAAACTCTTAAATAAGAAAAAAATTGATTTTAATATAGAGAAAATTAATTATGAAGATCAAACAGTTTTTGACCTATTGTCTTCAGGTAAAACTGTTGGTTTGTTTCAACTAGAAAGTTCTGGAATGAGAGATGCTCTCACACAAATGAAACCAAATAGATTAGAAGATATTATAGCATTAGTCGCTTTATACAGACCAGGTCCTATGAGCAATATTCCTATTTACAATGATTGCAAACATGGAAAAAGAACACCAGACTATTTGCACCCAAAATTGGAAAACATTTTGAAATCAACATATGGTGTAATTATTTACCAAGAACAAGTTATGCAAATCGCCCAAGTCTTGTCAGGTTTTACCGCAGGTGAAGCAGATATTCTTAGACGTGCTATGGGAAAAAAGAAAAGAGCAGAATTAGAAAAACAGAAGACAAGATTTATAGATGGTGCATATCAAAACGGAATACAAAAAGATGTTGCAGCAGGTATTTTTTTAAAGATTGAACCATTTGCAGAATATGGTTTCAATAAAAGTCATGCAGCAGCCTACGCTATTATTGCTTATCAGACAGCATATTTAAAAACCCATTTTACTAATGAATTTTTTTCTGCATCAATGTCTATGGAAATGTCTAATCAAAAAAAATTAGGTGAATTCTATGAAGAACTTAAAAGATTAAATATAAATATAGTATCTCCCAATATAAATTTATGTAATAGTGATTTTTATTCAGATACCAAAAATTTTTACTATGCTTTAGGGGCATTAAAAAATGTAGGATACGAGGCAATTTCAAACATAGTTAAGGAAAGAAAAAAAAATGGTAAATTTAAATCCTTAAATGACTTTATTAATAGAGTAAATCCGAAAGACATAAACAAACTTCAAATGGAGGCTCTTACAAAAGCTGGGGCGTTTGATAACATTTTTAAAGATAGAAAGTCAATTTTCGAGTCAATACCTAATTTAATATCTAAATCAAAAAATATTTTTGAAAACAAGTCCTTAAATCAAATCGATTTATTTGCCAATAGTGAGGAGTCAGATATTAGTAATGCAGTAGATAATCTTGGCGAATGGAGCTTTCAAGAAAAAATGGCAAAAGAATTTGAAACTGTCGGTTTTTTTATATCAGATCATCCGCTTAATCAATATCAAGATATATTTAAGGATTTTAATATTCTTTCTTATAAAAATGTTAATGAAGATAAAGAAATTAGCGAGGGATTGGTTGCAGCAACCATACTTAAAATTCAAGAAAAGAAAACACAAAAGGGAACGTCATACGCAATAATTAAATTTTCTGATCAATCAAGCATATTTGAATTATTTGTTTTTTCTGACACATTTGAATTAAATAGAAGTAAGATTAAAGAGGGTAGTTCGGTAATTTTGACTATACAGAAAATTACTAAGCAAAATGATCCTCAATCTAAAAGGTTAAATGTCAAAAAAATAATTTCATTAGATGATCTTATTAATAAACCGATTAATTCAATAAGTTTTAAAGTAAAAAATGTTGACGAGATTGATACACTATCTAAAATGCTGAAAAAGGGCGGAGATGTTGAGGTAAATATCAATGTTGTATCAAGCGACAAGGCGTATAAAATAAAACTTAAAGATAAGCGTTTAATTGATAGAAAAACTGTGAATCTCATAAAGAATCAAGGAATTTCAACAACAATTCATTGATTTATCTCTTGCCTTTACCTTAATAAATTTATAAAACGCTTTGAAAATACGCACAAGGCTTTTGGTTAATAACCTCCGGTCCTTAAATGGAAATAGCTTTGGTGGTACAACCGGGAAAAATTATGAAGATACCTAACTTATCAATACAACAACTTTTAGAAGCAGGAGTACATCTAGGTCATAAAACATTGAGATGGAATCCAAAAATGAAGAAATATATTTTTGGCAAAAGAGACTCTGTTCATATTATTGATTTAACTCAAACTCTTGAACTTACCAATAAAGCTTTAGAAAAAATCTATGAAACTATTACAAACAATGGGAAGATTTTGTTCATCTCAACAAAAAAACAAGCTTCAGAGGCTATTGCTGAGTTGGCGAAATCCACTGATCAATATTTTGTAAATTATCGATGGCTGGGAGGAATGTTAACTAATTGGGGCACTATATCAAATTCTATTAAAAAACTCCAAAAAATAAATACTGACTTAAAATCAGAAAATAGAGGATTCACAAAAAAGGAACTTTTAAAAATGAGCATTCAAAGAGATAAACTCCAAAGATCTTTAGGGGGTATATCTGACATGAAAAAAGTTCCTGATTTGGTTTTCATAATTGATACAAACTATGAGTCACTTGCGATAAAAGAGTCTATAAAATTAAATATTCCGATAATTGCTATACTTGATACGAATTCAGATCCAGAAGGTATTGATTTTCCAATACCAGGAAACGACGATGCCAGAAGATCAATTGATCTCTATTGTTCTTTGGTAAAAGAGACAATTAGTAATGCTAGGAAAAATATTCCTGAAGATACAAAAAAAAATGGCGAACAAAAAGTGACAACACCTAAATCCCCCTCTATTTCACCAAAAAAAAAAATTAATTAATAAATGAGTGATCTTGAAAGTGTAAAAAAGTTAAGAAGTACCACTGGTGCAGGTTTTAAGGATTGCAATAACGCGTTGAAGGAGGCTTCAGGAGATTTAGATAAAGCAATTGAAATTTTAAGAATAAAAGGTATTTCAAAAGCTTCAAAAAAAATGTCCAGAGAGGCCAATGAAGGTCTTGTATTTATTTGTGGTGATGAAAAAAAAACATCTATAATTGAAATCAATTGTGAGACAGATTTTGTTGCTAAAAATGATGATTTTTTAAATTTTACTAAAGAAATTGGAGAGATAAATAACTTTGTAAATTCTGATATAGAAAAACTCAATAATAGTAAAATGAAAAATGGATCAACTGTATCTCAAAATTTGGTCGATTTAATAGCAAAAATTGGTGAAAAAATTACTATTGGAAGATCAAAAACATTAGAAAACTCTAAATCAAAAATTTTTACCTATAATCATTCAATAGTTAAAGGTAATCTATCTAAACTCGGTGTTGTTGTAAGTTTAGAATTTGAAAAGATCTCAAAAGATATTGAGCAATTTGGAAAACAACTCTCAATGCATATTGCTGCATCAAACCCAATGGTAGTAGATAAAAAAGATATCAAAGATGATGTTATTGAAAAAGAAAAAAAAATTGTTGAAGAAGAACTTAAGAATCTTGGCAAACCTAAAGAAATTGCTGAAAAAATAAGTCTTGGCAAAATTAATAAATTTAAAGAAGATAATAGTCTATTAACTCAAGACTGGGTTATGGATCCTAAATTAAAAGTAAAAGATGTTTTATCAAAAGTTGATTCAAAAAGTTTAAAGATAAAGGATTTTATTAGAATTAAAATTGGTGAATAATGTTTAAAGAAGACTTGTATAACCAAAAAATGACCAAAACGTTTGATGTTTTTGTAAAAGAGTTAGCATCTTTAAGAACTGGTCGAGCAAATGCAAGTATGCTTGATTTAATTAAAGTAGATGTATATGGACAAAAAATGCCAATTAATCAATTAGCGACAATCACAACGCCTGAACCAAGAACAATAAATATTCAAGTCTGGGATGCAAATAATGTCACTTTATTAGACTCAGCAATAAAAAAATCAGACCTAGGTTTAAATCCTCAAATAGATGGTCAGTTAGTAAGATTGCCTATACCAGATTTAAGTGAGGAAAGAAGAGTTGAGATTAAAAAGGTAATTAAAACCATGGGTGAAAAATGTAAAGTTTCAATAAGAAATATTAGAAGAGAGGGAAATGATGAATTAAAGAAGAAACTAAAATCAAAAGAAATAAGTGAAGATGACGAAAAAAAATTTGAAAAAATAATTCAAACATATACCGACAACTTTGTTAAAAAAGTTGATGAAAAAGTTACAACTAAAGAAAAAGAAATAATGACTATATGAACCCTATAAAACATATGGCCATAATAATGGATGGAAATGGTCGATGGGGTTTAAAACATAAAAACTCAAGAAATTTGGGTCATAAAGAGGGACTAAAAACTGTTGAAATGGTCATAAAATATTGTGTAAAAAAAAAGATAAAGTTTCTTACTTTATATGCATTTTCAACTGAGAACTGGAAAAGACCTTTAAAAGAACGAAGCTATTTGTTTAGACTTTTGGAAATTTACTTGACTGAAAAATTAGAAAAATTAAATAACGAAAAAATAAAGATAAAAATTTTAGGGGAGAAAAGATTTTATAATAAACTGAATAAACTATTAGATTTTGCTGAAAAAAAAACGGTAAGAAATACAAAACTTCAGATCAACCTAGCCCTAAATTATGGATCTAAAAAAGAAATAGTATATGCTTTTAATAAGTTGGGGAAAAGAAGCAAGATCTCAGAAAATGATATTAATAAAAATTTATATACAAAAAATATCCCAGATCCTGAAATTCTTATTCGAACAGGGAATACTCAAAGACTTAGTAATTTTCTTTTATGGCAAGCCGCATATACTGAGATATTTTTTGAAAAAAAACTATGGCCAGATTTCAAGGATAAAGATTTAAACAAGATAGTGAAAAAATTTAGCAGTATCAAAAGAAATTTCGGAAAAATATAATGAGGTCAGAATTACTTAAAAGATCTATCTCATCACTTTTTTTAATTAGCTTAGTATTTCTAAGTGCTTTAATTTATGATTATATTTTTTTGAGTATATTATTCATTGTGGTAATATTGAGTTGGATTGAATGGATTAAAGTTATTGAAAAAATAAGATTTAAGAAAGTTTACCGTATAATCCATATTGTACTTTTTTTAATGTATCTTTTAATGGCGTTTATCATTTGTTTTAATGTTTTCGTTATTGATAAATACTTCTTTTTAACAATACTAATGATTTGTGTTTTTTCAGACATTGGAGGATATGTGTTTGGAAAAACTTTCGGTGGAAAAAAACTGACTAAGATTAGTCCCAATAAGACTATATCTGGATCAATAGGTTCTTTTATTTTATCCTACGTTGGTTTTTTTGTAATATATTTATATTTTGGCGATCTACTCTTTGTTAGATTACAAATTGAAGCTTTAGTCTTCATACCTTTTTTTATCTCTTTAATTTGTCAGCTAGGAGATTTATTTATCTCTTATTTCAAAAGAAGAGCTAAAATAAAAAATACTGGAAATTTAATACCTGGTCATGGAGGACTATTGGACAGGATTGATGGTTCAATATTTGCTCTTCCAATAGGTTTTATAATAATATCTCTCTTTTAAATAATGAAAAAAATTATAATATTAGGGTCAACCGGATCAATTGGAAAACAAACTTTAGAAATAATTAGGAAAGATAAGAATAAATTTAAAATTCTTTTATTATCTACAGATAAAAACATTAATCTTATATCGAAACAAATTAAAACTTTTAAAGTAAAACACATTGTAGTCACCAACAAAAAAAAATATGAAATATTAAAAAAAAGATTTAGAAAAATTAAAATATTTTCAGATTTTAATAAAATTGATAAAGAGCTAAAAGTTAAAGCTGATTATACCATGTCTGCAATATCAGGAATTGAGGGTTTAAGACCGACAATTAATATTATTAAAAAAACAAAACGAATTGCTATTGCAAACAAGGAATCAATAATTTGTGGATGGGAATTGATTCAAAAAGAGCTAAAGAGACATAAAACTGAATTTATACCCGTTGACTCAGAACATTTTTCGATATGGTCAGTAATTAAAAATTATCACAAAACGGATATAGAAAAGATTATTTTAACAGCCTCTGGAGGTCCTTTTTTAAATAAAAAAAATACAAAAAATATGAACCCAATTGATGCAATCAAGCATCCAAATTGGAAAATGGGAAAAAAAATTTCTGTTGATTCAGCAACACTCATGAACAAAGTTTTTGAGGTTATAGAAGCAAAAAAAATATTTGATATAGAGTTAAAAAAATTTGATATTTTAATTCACCCTAAATCTTACGTTCATGCAATTATAAAATTAAAAAATGGATTGATAAAAATAATTGCCCATGACACAAATATGAAGATTCCAATTTCAAATTCTATTTACATAGGAGAACCTAACCAAAGATTTATAAAATCAAATGATATTAATATAATCAATCTAAATTCATTAAACTTTCAAAAAGTTGATTCAAAAAAGTTTCCAGTTATTAAAATTTTAAAAAAAATAACAGAAAAAAACAGTTTATTTGATACTATATTAGTTTCAATAAATGATGAACTCGTGAGTCTTTTTTTAAAAAACAAAATTAATTTTTTGGATATTTCATCAAAAATTCAGCTTTTAATAAATTCACCGTTTTTTTCAAAATTCAAGCATCAAAAGCCAAATTATTTAGCTCAAATTGAAAAATTAAATGAGTTTGTTAGATTGAAAACGAGAACTTTAAGTGTAAGATCCAAAAAAAAATGAAATACATATTAATAATTTTATTTATATTTAAAATTGCATTAGCATCTGCATACGCAGATATAATAAACAAAATTCAAGTAAAAAATAACAATCGTATTACAAAAGAAACTATTGTTACTTTCGGTGGAATAGAGTTAGGTAAAGATTATTCTCAAGAACAATTAAATGATATTCTATTGGATTTATATAGTACCAATTTTTTTTCAGATATAAAATTTAATCTACAAGGCGATACTTTAATTGTAACTGTTGAAGAAAGAAAAGTTGTTCAAAAAATTATATTGAACGGTGTTAAGGCTGAAAAAACAAAAAAATCAATTTTAAAAAATTTAAGTATTAAAGAAAAAAGTCCTTATGTGAATTTTTTAGCTCAACAAGACATAAAAAAAATTAAAAATGCTTTAAATAGTGCAGGTTATTACTTTAATAAAGTTGATGTTTCAATGAAAGACAATGACAATGAAACAGTGGATTTAATTTATAATATAGATTTAGGTGAAAAAACGTTAATCAAAAATATAATTTTTACCGGTGAAAAATTTTATAAAGATAGAAAATTGAAGAATATAATAGTCAGTGAAGAGAGCAAATTTTGGAAATTTATTTCAAACAAAAAATATCTAAATCCTGAACAAATTAACCTTGATTTAAGACTACTAGAAAAATTTTACCTTAACAAAGGTTTTTATAACGTTAAGATTAAAAATTCGTCTGCAATCTTTAATGACAATTATTTTAACTTAATTTACAATATAAATTCTGGAAATATTTATACAATTAGAAATACAAAACTTGTTCTACCAGACGATTTCGATGAAAAAGATTTTGAAGAAGTAGAAAATATTTTAATAGATTTAAAAGAAGAGAGATACTCATTAAATAAACTTAATAAAGTAGTAAAGCAAATAGATCAAATTTCAGTTTCAAGGTTATATGATTTTATTGATGCAAGTATTGAAACTGAAATAATTGGGGACAATGAATTAGATATATCTTTTATAGTTAAAGAAAGTGAAAAATTTTATGTCAAAAAGATTAATGTATTAGGTAATAATATTACTGAGGAAAGAGTTATAAGAGATATGTTGGAAGTAGACGAAGGCGACCCTTTTAATAAACTACTTCATGCAAAATCTTTAAATAATTTAAGATCCAGAAACATATTTCAAAATGTTAAAAGTGAGATAGTCGACACACAAGATGGTAATTTGAAAAATATAAATATTACTGTTGAAGAAAAAGCAACGGGTGAAATTCTTGTTGGTGCAGGAGTTGGTTCTGATGGTGGTACGGCAGCATTTTCAGTTTCAGAAAACAATTTTCTTGGAAAAGGCGTAAAATTATCAACTGGCTTAAGAATAAGCGAAGAACGTATAAGGGGAAATTTTACAGTAACTAATCCAAACTTTAATTACTCAGATAAAGCTCTTAGTACGGATATATTTATTACAGATACAGATAAACTCACAGATTTTGGTTATAAGTCGACTGATGCTGGCTTTAGTATTGGAACAGCATTTGAACAGTATGATGATTTTTATTTTAGACCTACCTTTAGAACGTCCTACGAACAATTAACAACAAATTCAGGCGCAAGTGCTAATCTAAAAAAACAAGAGGGAACTTACTTTACAACTAATATTGGCTATGTTTTAGATTTAGATAAAAGAAATCAAAGGTTTCAAACAACTGATGGTTTTCAATCTAAATTTACTCAAAACATACCATTAATATCTGAAAGTAATACACTTCTTAATGGATATCAAATTGATAGCTACAATTCATTTAATGAGATCAACACTAGCATAGGTTTGTATTTAAGATCAGTCACAGGTTTATCAGATGATGTAAGAATATCTGAACGTATAAATTTACCAAGAAAAAGATTAAGGGGTTTTAGGTCTGGTAAAATCGGTCCAGTTGATGCTAACGACCATGTAGGTGGAAATTATGCTGCTTCCTTAAATTTTCAATCAAATTTGCCGTTTTTATTTCCAAGTTTCCAAAGTGTAGATTTTAATTATTTCATAGATGCTGCTAATGTATGGGGAGTTGATTATTCAAGTGCTGTCGGTGACTCAAGTCATATAAGAAGTTCAACAGGTGTTGGTCTTGAATGGTTCTCGCCTATAGGACCTTTTACTTTCACATTAGCTCAACCAATATCAAAAATAGATACTGATGAGACACAGACTTTTCAATTTAATATTGGTACAACTTTTTAAATATTATGAAAATTAAACTAATTATTATTTTTGTATTTTTTCTTTTCTCAATACCTTCATACTCTAGCGAAAAAGTTGTTTATCTTGATGTAGAAAAAATAATGCAGAGTTCAGTTGCTGGTAAGTCAATTATCGCTCAGCTAAAATCTAAACAAGAGTCATCTGTAACTAAATTCAAAAAAAAAGAAAAAGATATTATTGAAAAGGAAAAAAAACTAATATCTCAAAAAAATGTACTTAGTAAAGAAGAATTTGGAAAAAAAATAAAGGATTTAAGAAGTGAAATTTCTAATTATCAGAAAGAGAGAAATAGAGTTTTTAATGAAATTACAAAATCAAGAGTAAAAGCATCTGCGAAATTAATAAAAAAGCTTAATCCTATTTTAGAAGATTATTCTAAAAAAAATTCTATCAAAATGATTATGCAAAAGAAACACATTGTCATTGGTAAAAAAGAAGATGATATAACAAAAGATATATTAGAGTTGGTAAATCAGAAGGTTAAGAGCATTAAGATAGATTAATTATTATGTCTTATAATTTGTCCAAAAAACAAATAATGGAACTTTTACCACACAGAGAGCCAATGTTGTTGTTAGATGAATTAATTGACATTAAAAAACTTCATTCGGCAACAGCTATTGTCAATGTAACTAATGAAAGTTTTTTTGTTCAAGGACATTTTCCAGGACAACCAGTTATGCCTGGTGTTCTAATTGTTGAAGCTTTTGGTCAAGCTGCAGCAGCATTAACTGCTCATGGTTTGGATAAATCTACCTATGAGAATAAGTTAGTTTTTTTGATGAGTGTAGAAAAAGCAAGATTCAGGAATCCTGTTGTACCAAATTGCAAACTTGAACTTAAAATTGAGGCAATCAGATCTCATGGCAGAGTGTGGAAATATAAAGGTGAAGCATTCGTTAAAAATATTAAAATGGCTGATGCTATGTGGTCCGCAACTATTGTTGATAGGAAATAATTAGCAATAAAACTTGATAAGTAATAACCAGAAGTATTTGTTATTAACTGTTTAATGACAAATCCTTTTTTTAAAAACTTTGGACCTATAAACATAAAAGATGTTTATGAGGTTTTAGAAATAAAGAATTCTAGTAATAAAAAAAAAAAAATTTTTGATATTACCGACTTAAATTCTGCGTCAAGTAAAGATATTTCTTTTTTTCATTCAAATAAATATAAGTCTCAGGCATCTATTACAAAGGCTGCAGCCTGTATTACAACAAAAAATTTACAACATAATTTGCCAGATAAATGCGAAAAAATTATTGTTGAAAATGTCTTAATAAGTACTGCTAAAATCACAGAGATATTGTATCCAGAGTCTGTTAATGATGATTTCGATAATTCAGTTAAAGAAATTTCTAAAACTAAATTTAAAAAAAAAGTAAAGTTTGGAAAAAATGTGCTTATTGGTTCAAATGTAAAAATTGGAAAAAATTGTTCAATAGGTCATAACACTATAATTGAAAAAAATGTTTCAATTGGTGATAATTGTTCAATAGGATCAAATACTATTTTAAGAAATACAATTTTAAAAAATCATATTAAAGTATTAGATGGTTGTGTAATAGGTAAAAAAGGCTTTGGTTTCTTTCCAAAAAATGGAAATAATTATAGATTTCCACAAATAGGAATTGTCATAATTGATGATTATTCAGAAATTGGATGTGGTTCAACAATAGATAGAGGTTCAATTTCAAACACTATAATTGGTAAAAATACATATCTTGATAATCAAATACATATTGCTCACAATGTAAAGATTGGAAACAATTGTATAATCGCAGGTCAAGTTGGTTTTGCAGGATCTTCAATATTAGGAGATAACGTCATGATAGGTGGTCAGGCGGGGATTTCAGGACACCTAAAGATTGGAAATAATATAAAAATTGGTGGGGGCAGTGGTGTTATAAAAGATATACCTGATAACACTAGAGTTATGGGGTACCCAGCAAAAGATTTAAAAGAATTTATCAAAGAAAACAAATAAAAAGGAAATTGAAAATTAATGATTCATAAAACAGCAATTGTTGACAAAAAGGCAAAGATATCAAAAAATGTTATAGTAGGACCATATAGTATTATAGGACCAGATGTTCAAATAGGTGAAGGTGCAGAGATACAATCTCATGTAAATATTTCAGGCGACACAATCATTGGTAATAATACAAAAATTTTTACTTTCGCTTCAATTGGCACAGATCCACAAGATTTAAAATATAAAGGGGAACAAACAAAATTAGAAATTGGTAACAATAATATAATTAGGGAACATGTAACAATCAATAAAGGAACAGTTGGCGGAGGCGGTGTAACAAAAATAGGCGATGGTAATCTCATTATGATAGGTGCTCATATTGCACACGATTGTGTTGTGGGTAATAATGTTGTGATTGCAAATAGTGCGGCAATTGCTGGACATGCTCAAATTTCTGATGAAGTAATCATAGGAGGCAATTGTGGAGTTCAACAGTTCACAAGAATAGGTAAAATGGCAATGATAGGTGGTATGACTGCTGTCTCTAGGGATGTAATTCCATATGGATTATCGTTTGGCAACAGAAATTATCTTGAAGGAATTAATCTTGTTGGATTAAGAAGAAAAAAAGTTTCAAATAAAGAAATTTTAGCTCTTTCAGAAGCTTATAAGGAAATTTTTAACACAAATTCTTTATTTGAAAATTTAATAAAACTTAGCGAAGAACTTAAAAAAAATATCTATGTTAAAGAAGTTATAGATTTTATTAATCATGATAAAAAAAGGCCAATTTGTACGCCATTAAGCAAATAAAATGATAGGTTTATTCTTTGGAGACACTGATTTTCCAAAATTAATTTTAAAAACATTAAAAAAGACCAAAAAAAAATATCTTATCTTAGATTTATCAAAAAAAAATATTTTCAAGAAAGATCCAAAGTCATTCAGGTTAAATATAGGACAGTTTGGATCAATTTTGAAATTATTGAGAGAGAATAAATGCAACAAAGTAATATTTGCAGGCAAAATAGATAAACCAAATTTGTCAAAATTAAAACTTGATATGACTGGGATTTACTATCTTCCGAGAATTATCAAAGCCTATAAAAAAGGGGACGCTGCTATATTAAAAGAATTAATAAATATTTTAGCTTTTGAAAAAATAAAGGTAATTAAATCTACATTTTTTACTCCTGAACTATCATTAAAAAAAGGTAATTATACTAAAGACAAACCCACAAAAGATGATTTATCTGATATCAAAAAAGGCGAATATATTCTTAAAAAAACAAATCCTTTAGACCACATTCAAGCAATTATTGTTAGGGGAAATTCAATTTTTAAAGAAACCTCAAAGGGAACTAAAAATTTAATTAAAAAGATAAATAAAATAAAAATTAAAAGAGGGGTTTTGATTAAATATCCAAAGAAAAAACAAGATATGAGAGTTGATTTACCCACAATAGGTTTAAATACTTTAAAAGACTGTAAAAGGGCAGGTCTAAAAGGAATAGTACTTAAAGATAAACAAAATATTTTTTTAGAAAAAAATAAATGTGTTAACTTTGCCATTAAAAATAAGATGTTTATATTAGTAAAATGAAAAAAATCTTTATTTTAACAGGAGAAGCTTCAGGAGATAAATTAGCATCGACAGTAATTGAAAAAATTCAAAAAGGAAATAATGATCTTAAGTTTTTATCTGTTGGTGGATCAAATTTAGCAAGTTTGGGCATAAATTCAATTTTCAATATTGAACAAATTACTTATATGGGATTTACAAGTGTTTTATTTAATATTTTTAAAATAAAAAAAAAAATTGATTTCACTGTTAAAGAAATTATTAAATTTGACCCTGATATATTATTCAGTGTCGATAGCCCAGATTTTACTTTACGAGTTGCTGAAAGAGTAAAAAAAATTAATCCTAATATTAAAACTATTCATTATGTTGCTCCTCAAGTATGGATTTGGAGAGAAGGTAGAGTAAAAAAATTCAAAAAATTTATTGATCATTTTCTATTATTGTTTGATTTTGAAAGAAAATATTTTGATAAAGAAAATGTCCCAAACACATTTGTAGGGCATCCTTTATTAGAAAAAAATAATTCTAAAGTTGATATATCTCATATTTCTAGAGGAAAGAAAATAATTTCTATATTCCCAGGAAGTAGAATGTCAGAGCTAAAAGTACTTTTACCAATTTTAATTGAATTCATAAAGCTAATGAACAAAAAATATAAAGATTTTGTTTTCGTGTTTCATTCAACATTAGAAAATATAAATTTTATTACTGAAAAATTAGAAAAATCAAATTTAGATAATTGTGATATTGTAGTAGATAAAGATATCAAGTCTGAAGTACTTTTCAATTCAATTTTTGCTGTATCAAAATCAGGCACTGTTTCTTTGGAAATTTGTAATGCAAAAGTACCTTCAATTATTATTTATAAGATAAATTACGTTAATTACCTAATAATGAAGTCTCTCGTAAAAGTTAAATTCGCTAATATTATAAATATAATAAATAAAAGAGAAGTTATTCCAGAACTCTTACAAAATGAGTGTAATGCTAAAGAAATTTATAAATCAACTGTATACTTCTTAAAAAATCCAAAATTTGCACAAAATCAAGTTGAAGAATGCTCAAAAACCCTTGATCAGATAAGACCTCTTAGTTCCTCTAGTGAGGAGGCTGCAAAAGTCTTAAAGGAATATCTTATTTCCTAATCTTTTGAGAACCTCGTCTTTACCTAAAGAAACAATTATATCATAAATACCTGGTCCATATTTTGATCCTGTTAATGCAATTCTTAATGGTTGGCCAACACCTTTAAAATTTGTATTATTAGACTTAATCAATTCATTTACCAATGGTTCTAAATTCTCTCGGTCAAATTTAGATAGATTTTTTATTCTACTAGTAAATTCAGCTATTATTTTTTTTGATGTATTATCTATTAATTTTAAATCTTCATTATTGAACTGAACTTTATCAGAAAGTAAGTATTTTGAATTATTAAAAATATCTTCTAATGTTTTTGCTTTATTTTTGAGAAATATAAGAGATTTTTTTATTTGATCTTCTTTTTCAGGAAGTATTTTTTCTTTATAATTTTCACAAAATTCTTTTAATTGATCAAATAAATTATCCTCTTTCATATTCTTAATATAATACTCATTCATAGATAAAATACGGTTTAAATCTAATTTAGAGGGAGATTTTCCAACACCTTCTAAATTAAAGTGTTTGATACTTTCTTCCAAATCAAAAATTTCTTTATCTTTAAAAGACCACCCTAATCTTAACAAATAATTTCTTAAAGCCTCTGGCATTATTCCAATTTTAGAATAATCATCTAGTGTAGAATCTTTATCTCTTTTTGATAACTTTTTACCTTCTTTTGTATGAATTAAAGGGATGTGGGCAAATTCAGGGAGATCCCAATTCATAGCCTCATATATCTGAATTTGTTTAAAAGTATTTATTTTATGATCATCTCCTCTAATGATATGTGTCACTTTCATATCATGGTCGTCTACGGTTACTGATAAATTATATGTCGGGGTACCATCATTTCTCAAAATTACAAAATCTTCAATTGTATTATTATCTATTTCAACATCACCTTGCACTAAATCTTTCAGTTTGGATTTACCATCTATCTTGCTTTTAAATCTTATTACTGGTTTTATATTTTTTGGAGCCTCACTTTCGTTTTTATCTCTCCATTTTCTATTATAAATATATGGCATCTTTTTTTGTTTAGCTCTTGTCTTTTGTTCTTCAATTTCCTCATTTGAGCAATAACATTTATAAGCATTTCCTTTTTTTAAAAGTTCCTCTACAATTTTGACATGACCACTTATTTTGGTTGATTGTATGTACTCATCGCTATCATAATCTATACCAATCCATTTCAAGGATTGAATAATTTGATTTTGATATTCTTTTTTTGATCTTTCTTTATCTGTATCTTCTATTCTTAGAAGAAAATTTCCACCCTTATTTTTTGCAAATAACCAATTGAATAAAGCAGTTCTTACCCCACCTATGTGAAGCGGCCCCGTGGGTGATGGAGCAAATCTTGTTGCTACTTTTGACATTAATAATGTTTAGACTATTTTTTTAGAAGTTTCTATATAAAGATACTAGAACACCTTGAACTTTTACTCTATCAGGACCAAAAATTTTAGTTTCGTAATTTCTATTTGCACTCTCAAGCGCTATAGTTTTACCTTTTCTTCTAATCCTTTTAAGCATTGCTTCATGATCATCAATTAACGCAACCACAATTTTTCCATTTTCAGCAGTATCAGCTTTTTTTACAATAACTGTATCACCATTATTTATTCCAGCTTCTATCATAGAGTCACCTTGAACTTTAAGGCCAAAAAATTCTCCATTTTTCTCAATATTTGCTGGAAGGGGGATTCTACTCACTTCATTTTGAATAGCTTCAACCGGCGTACCGGCTGCAATTTTTCCTAAAACTGGAATTTCGTTTTCATTGCCTGTTGTTTCATCAAGTCCTCCCTTTATTACACTTGGCGAAAATGAATTATAAATATCATTTGCAGAAGCTGTTTCAGGTAATTTTACAACCTCTAAAGCTCTTGCTTTATGAGCCAATCTTTTAATAAAACCTCTCTCTTCCAACGCACTTATTAATCTATGTATTCCTGACTTAGATTTAAGATTTAAAGAGCTTTTCATTTCTTCATAAGATGGAGAAACACCACTGCTTCTCAACTTCTTATTGATGAACATTAATAAATTTTTTTGTTTTTTAGTTAGCATAGAACAAATTACGTACATTTATGTTCTACAAAAGTTCTTATCAATTCACAATAGAAAAAAATAGAGGAAATATGGGGTCTTTTATCACTATAATACTGAAAAAATAGAATTATTGTCCAAATCTTTTAATAGTGATTCACCAATAAGAAAAGTTTTGATGGAGGTTTTGTTTGAGATTTCTAATAGCTCGTCTTTTGTTTTTATTCCGCTTTCAGAAATTAAAGGTCCGGGATGAGGAACCAAAACGTCATGAATATCGTAAGTTGTATTTATTTCAGTTTTGAGAGTTTTAAGATTTCTATTGTTTATTCCAATCAAACAATCTTTAAATTTTAATGCTCGTCTGGCTTCTTCAACAGTATGAACTTCAACAATAATTGACATATTTAATCTCAGCGCCTCTTCATACAATTCATTTGCTACACTATCAGAAACCCCAGCTAATATAATTAATATTGCGTCTGCTCCATAACTTTTGGCTAAAGATACTTGAAATTTATCGATAAAAAAATCTTTACAAAGAATTGGTAATTTTATTTTCTGCTTGATTTTGCTTATGTGAACTAAATTTCCATAAAAAAAATCTTCTTCAGTTAAAACCGATAAGCATGTTGCTTTATTTTTATTGTATGTAGAGGCTATTTCCACAGGGTCATAGTTTTTGATTATTATACCTGCTGACGGACTAGCCTTTTTGATTTCAGCTATAATAGAAAATTTATTATTTTTAATATTTTCTTCAATTTTTTCTTTAAAATCTACAAAAGTACTATTTGCTTTGATTAAATCATTTAAGGAACCTGATGAAATAGTTTTTTTGAGTTTTTCTATTTTTTCAGTTTTTTTTGTAATTATCTTTTCGAGAGTGTTACTGGACATTTTGTATTTTTAGTAGGTGTTTATAAGGAGCTCCTGTTTTAATGAAACCCCTTGCGTAATTGTAAGCTAACTCAAAATTTTCATATTTTTCAGACACAACTAATCCTGCAGCAGCATTCAAACATACTGCCTTCGAAAAATCATTATCTTCTCCTTTAAAGATATTCAGTATTTTTTCAGCATTAAATTTTGCATCTTGTCCTACAAGATTATCAAATTTATCTGCATTTACTTTTAATTTTTTTGGATCTATTATGATTTCTGTAATCTTATTATTTTTCAATTGTATAACATTAGTCTTTGCATATGGCGATATTTCATCTAATCCATCATCACTATTTACAATCCATGCAAATTTGATATCTAAACTTTTTAAAGCATTTGCGAATACCTTCAAAAGTTTTTTGTCAAATACACCGATGACTTGTTTTTCAACTAATGCAGGGCTACTTAGAGGTCCAATCATATTGAAAATTGTTCTTTTTCCAATTTTTTTTCTTGTTGGCCCAACAAATTTCATTGCACTATGGTAATTAGGTGCAAACATGAAACCAAAATTGTTTTTATCAATTTGTTGTTCAATTTCATTTGGCTCTAAATTAATATTTATATTAAGAGCCTCCAATACATCACCTGATCCACATTTTGATGAAACAGCCTTATTACCGTGTTTTGCCACTTTAATGTCCATACTAGCCAATAATAAAGCTGATGCAGTAGAAATATTTAAAGTATTCATACCGTCTCCACCTGTACCACATGTATCAACACAATCATTTACATTAACACGTTTTGATTTTTCTCTCAGAATATAAACACCTCCAGCTATTTCATCTGAGGACTCGCCCTTTTTGGATAACAGTGTTAAAAAGTCAAATATCTCTTGATCATTAGCTTTTCCTTCCATTAATATTTTAAAAGCTTCTTTACTTTCTGAAAAAGTTAAATCTTGTTTTGCTCCTATTTTGTCTATGAACTGTTTCATTTGTTTTTAAATCTAATAAAGTTTTTTAAAATTTTTATTCCAAGTTTTGTTTTAATACTTTCAGGATGGAATTGCACCCCATGTACATTATGTTTTTTATGTTTAACTCCCATTATTAAACCGTCCTTTGTTTCTGCAGTGATTTCGAGGTCTTTTGACAGTGTTTTTTTGTCAATTATCAAACTGTGATATCTAGTTGCTTCAAAGTTTTTAGGTAAATTTTTTAGTATTCCGGTTTTTTTAGATATTATTCTACTTGTTTTTCCGTGCATCAATTTTTTTGCTTGAATTATTTTAGATCCGAAAACTTGACCTATTATTTGATGTCCGAGGCAAACTCCAAGAATAGGTATTTTGTTATGAATATCTTTTACAATTTTCAAACAATTTCCAGATTGATTTGGGTTCCCTGGTCCTGGAGAAATAACAATTCTATCAAATCTTTTCTTGATAATTTCTGAAGAATTTATTTTATCATTTCTGTAAACTTCTACTTTAGTTTTTAGAGAAGACAAGTAGTGATACAAATTATATGTAAAACTATCGTAGTTATCGATTAGAAGTATTTTCATTTTTCTAGAGACTTTATTAAAGCTTTTGCTTTATTAATTGTTTCATTATATTCATTTATTGGCTTGCTATCGGCAACAATTCCAGCCCCTGCCTGAACATAAAATTTGTTATTTTTTGTTATTGCTGTCCTAAGGGCTATACAGGTATCAAAATCTCCATTCGCAGAAAAGTAACCAATCCCTCCTGCGTAAATTTTTCTACTATTCTTTTCAAGTTCATCAATTATTTCCATCGCTCTTATTTTAGGTGCTCCCGAAACTGTGCCTGCTGGAAATCCAGCCATTAAGGTCTCAAATTTTGAAAATTTTTTATCATAGAGACCTGTCACATTTGATACGATATGCATAACGTGTGAATATTTCTCAATTTTAAATTTTTCAGTAACTTTTATGGTATTTATCTTCGAAACTTTTCCAGCGTCATTTCTGCCTAAGTCGAGAAGCATAAGATGTTCAGACAATTCTTTTTTATCATTGATTAAATCTTTTTTTAATAAATTATCCTCTTTATTATTTCTTCCCCTAGGTCTTGTTCCTGCAATCGGTCTTACAGTAATTACATTATTTCTTAATCTAACCAATATTTCTGGACTTGCTCCAATAATTTGAAAGTCATTAAAATTAAAGAAAAACATAAACGGTGAAGGATTAGTAACTCTTAATTTCTTATAAACTTCAATTGGTTTTTTTGTAAGTTTTGACTCAAATCTTTGGCTTAAAACAACCTGGAATATATCACCTTTCTTTATATATTGTTTGGCTTTGTTTACAATTTGGAAAAATTTTTTTTTAGAAATGTTTGATTTAACGCTAAACTTTTTGTTTGAGTTATCCTTTTGAAATTTAGAAATTTTTGAACCTATCAATAAGCTATTGATTTCATCTTGTATTTCAAAATATTTTTTTTTTGCGTTATTTATTTTAATATCAGAAAAAATATTTTTGACGAAAAAAATTTCCTTTTTAACATTGTCATGTATTATTAGAGTGGTAGGTCTAATCAATCTAATATCTGGTAGTTTAAGATCGTTCTTACAAGAATTTTTAATTTTTTCTATATATCTAATTGCATCATAAGAAAAGTATCCAGCTATCATACTACACATAGGCGGTAATGAAGATGGGATATTAAATTTAAAATCATCTATTATTTTACTTAATATAATCTTTGGATCACCTTTAATTATTTTTTTCCTTCCAGATATAATTGAAGAAATTTTTTTTTGATTGAACTCCCATATTTTATCTGGATCTTTACCAAAAATTGTGTATCTACCTTTTATTTTACCTTTTTCTACAGACTCAAAAATAAAACTATTCTTATCTACTAGAAAGTTATTGATTAAATTTTCAATCTCAAAAGAACTTTTGGATTTAATTTTATAGTATATAACTTGATTTTTTTTTTGGTTATGTTTTTTTTTAAATTCTTTTAGACTTACATTTAGTTTCATTTAAAATAGTTTCTTAATCTTTCGATTGTCCTTGAATAAATTTTTACATTATATTTTTTATTTAAGTATAAATCATAAGTAGAAAAAACATCACTCTTTAATTTTTCATAGGTTTTACTGTAATAAGTATCAAAATCTTTTTTTTTATTATCATCATTTTGTGTTTTAATCTTATCTATTTTAGCTAAGTATATTTTGCCTTTTTCGTCAGAGGCTAATAGGAAACTTTTTTCAGGAAGTGAATAAATATATTCAATTGAATTGATTTCAAAAAAATTATTATCCTTTACGGAGTTTAACTGAATATTTTTGAATAAGGATTTATCACTACTAATATTTTCAAAATCAGTATCTGAAAATTTATTGGCACTTATTTTATCAAAAATTTTTTTGTTATAATCAAACTTTTCTTTCTCAACCAATGATGTTAAAATAAAGTTTTTAAAATTTTTATCTGTTATTTCTGGAATTTTATTTTCAATATTCTTGATTTGAAATAGAAGAATATAGTCATTTTTATCCATAATCTGAATATCATTATCAAATCTATTGTCATACACCTCTTTAAAAGGATCGTCATTATTAACAAGTGTATAATTTATTTTTTTTTCAATATTTATATTTTCATAATTATTTAAAAGATTTTTGAGATCTGAAAAATTGGAGATATTATTTTCAATTTTATCAACTTCTGAGAAAAATGTTTCGCTATATTCATTTGCACCAATTAAGTTTTTAGGTGTTATTTTTACATAATCAAAATCTATAAAATCTCGTTGTAAACTGACATTATTATTTTCAATATAATTTGCGATTTCTGATTCAGAAAATTGACTCTTTTTTTTATAAAAATTATCAAGGTTAATAAACCTTAAATCAATTTTACTATTTTCATATTCGTAGTATTTTTTCACGATAAATTCTGGAGTATTGATACCTCCATTTAAGAGAAAAAAAAGTTTTTTTTCTAATTCTCTATTTTTTAACCTTTTTTCAAAATCTGAGGAATTAATATTATTTTCGATTAGAAACTTTTCATATTTAATTCTATCAAATTTGGATTTTTCATCTAAAAAATTTTTATTTTTCTTGATAATTCTAACTAATTGCTTATCTGAAATTGATAAATCATAATAATCTATTTCTAATTCAATAAATTTTTTAGCTAGTAAATCACTTAATATTTCTTCTAAAATATTTTGATCTAAATTATTTCTTATCACCTCAGAACTAATACCTAAAGAACTTATATGATTAGTAAAATTTTTAGTTGAAATGTTATAATTGTCAATTTTAGCAATGTTATTTGTGTCCTTATTTTGAAAAACACTACCCATCCCAAAAAATACAAAAGGCAAGGCAACGATAAATACCACGACTGCTCCAAGTTTACTTTTCGAGAAATTTTTTAACTTATTTAACATTATATATGATTATTTATTGATCTATAAAAACAAATCTATAGATTAAAAAAGGAATTATGACAAACAAAATTATGTATTTCATTGCTAATTGGAAGATGTATGGAAATTTAAAATCATTAAATACATTGGATAAAGTTATTAAATTTTCAAAATCTAAAGAAATTAAGAAAGGAAGATTAATTTATTGTCCTCCATATACTTTAATTTCTTCCTTTTTGAAAAAGTTCGAAAATTGTTTAATAGATATCGGAGGTCAAAATTGTCATGAGAGTAAAGATTATGGTTCACATACAGGTTTTGTAAATTCAAAAATGCTTAAAAGCTCTGGCGCCAATTATGTAATTTTAGGTCATTCTGAAAACAGGCAAAAAGGCGAAACAGACAAACTTATAAATCTCAAAATTAAAAGCGCTATTAAATCAAAATTAAAAGTTATTTTTTGTATTGGCGAAACTTTGGCTGAAAAAAAGAGAAAAAAAACAAAATCAATTTTATCAAAACAAATTAAACTTGGTTTAAAACAGATAAAAAAAAAATCTAATATATTTGTTGCTTATGAGCCAGTTTGGTCAATTGGTACTGGAAAAATTCCCAAAATAGATGAACTTGAGCAAACAGTTGAATTCATTAAAAAAAAATTTAAGGATAAATTACCAAAAATTTTATACGGTGGATCTGTAAATCCTGAAAATATAACAAATTTAAAAAAAATAACTAACCTTGATGGTTTTTTAATCGGTGGAGCTTCACAAAACTCCAAAAAATTTATTGATATAGTAAAAAAAACGTATAATTAGTCCCCATGGAAAATATTTTGCTAACAATAAACATTGTACTTGCTATTATTTTAGTAATTCTTGTTTTATTTCAAAAATCAGAGGGTGGCGCATTAGGAATTGGTGTATCACAAGAAAGTTATATGTTTTCTAAAACTGCAGGCAATTTTTTGACCAAAAGTACAGCTATTGTAGCAACATTATTTATAATTTGTAGTTTAGGCCTGACTATTTTATCGAATCAAAAATTAAGTCCTGAAAAATCATTAATTGATACAGTGGACGAAAATTCAGATAAAGACGCACCAAAAATACCAGATAACAATAATTAGTTCTTTTATTTTTACGAAAAAAAGCTTATAACATACTTCCAT
This sequence comes from uncultured Pelagibacteraceae bacterium, assembly GCA_902551755.1. Taxonomy (GTDB): domain Bacteria; phylum Pseudomonadota; class Alphaproteobacteria; order Pelagibacterales; family Pelagibacteraceae; genus Pelagibacter. The sequence goes on along the minus strand of CACDEB010000003.1, from coordinate 43,442 downwards.
GGCGCGATATATTTTTGTCACTGGCGGCGTGGTATCATCACTTGGAAAAGGTTTATCATCAGCATCACTAGCCTATCTACTCAAGTCACAAGGCTTTAAAGTAAGAGTAAGAAAAATGGATCCTTATTTAAATGTTGATCCAGGAACAATGAGTCCATTTCAACATGGTGAGGTTTTTGTAACAGACGATGGAGCTGAAACTGATTTAGACTTAGGTCATTATGAAAGATTTACTGATATATCATCTACAAAAAATGATAATATTACTACTGGAAGAATTTATAGCGATATCATAACTAAAGAACGAAAGGGTGATTATCTTGGAAAAACTGTTCAAGTAATTCCACATGTTACCAATAGAATTAAGGAGTTTATTAAAAATGGAATCAAAAATGAAGATTTTGTTATCTGTGAAATTGGAGGAACAGTTGGTGACATTGAGAGTCTGCCTTTTTTAGAGGCCATAAGACAATTTGCTAACGATATAGGTAAAGAAAAAACTTTATTTATACACTTAACATTAGTTCCATTTTTAAAATCTTCTGATGAAATTAAAACTAAACCAACACAACATTCTGTTAAAGAATTAAGAAGCATTGGAATTCAACCAGACATGGTTATTTGCAGATCACAACAATCTATACCTCTTGATCAAAGAAAGAAAATTTCATTATTTTGCAACATACCAATCAAAAGGGTCATAGAAACAGTAGACGTTAAGACTATTTATGAAGCACCAATAAGTTTTTTTAATGAGGGCTTAGATAAACAAGTCTTCGAATATTTCAATATTAAGCCAAGAAAAAAGATTAATTTGAAACCGTGGAAAGATGTAACTAAAATTGTGACAAATAAAAATATTAGGACTGTAAATATTGCAATTGTTGGAAAATATGTGGATTTAAAAGATGCATATAAATCATTAGATGAAGCACTAGTTCACGGAGGTATTCATAATAATGTAAAAGTTAATTTAATAAGAATAGAGTCAGATTTATTGAAAGTTTCAGATGTTCAAAAAAAATTGGATAATGTTTCTGGAATAATAATACCTGGAGGTTTTGGAAAAAGAGGTACCGAGGGTAAGATAGCATGTATAAATTATGCAAGGACTAAAAAAATTCCTTTTTTAGGGATTTGTTTTGGTATGCAAATGGCAGTAATTGAATTTGCTAGAAATGTACTAAAAATTAAAAATGCTGGCTCAAGTGAGTTTGATAAAAATTGCTACCCGGTAATTGGTCTTATTGAAGAATGGAACAAAAACGGTAGAAAAATTAAAGGAACTGTGAAAAATTTAGGTGGAACTATGCGATTAGGTCTTTATCCAGCTAAATTACAACACAATTCCTTAATAAAAGAAATTTATAAGTCTGGTCAAATTAAAGAAAGACATAGACACAGGTACGAGGTTAATGTCAATTTGAAAAAAAAATTTGAAACACACGGTTTAAATTTTTCAGGAATGTCCCCTGATAACAACTTACCTGAAATCGTTGAAATTAAAAGTCACCCTTGGTTTATTGGGGTTCAATTTCACCCAGAATTTAAATCTAGACCTTTACAACCTCATCCATTATTCTCATCATTTATCGGGGCTGCAAAAAAAAAATAATGAAAAATATTACAGTAAATTGTGATGGAGTAAAAATTTCAAATCAAGAAAAGATATGTTTAATTGCAGGACCTTGTCAACTTGAGAACGAGCAGCATGCTCTTGATATGGCGGGAAAAATATCAGAAATTTCTAAAAAATATAATATAGGTTTTATTTACAAAACATCTTTTGACAAAGCTAACAGAACTAGTCTTAAAGGTAAAAGAGGTGTTGGTTTAGAAAAATCTTTACCAATATTTGATAAAATTAAAAAACAAATAAATGTTCCAGTTCTTACTGACATTCATAATACAGAACAATGTTCTATTGTTGCGGATCATGTTGATGTCCTTCAAATTCCAGCTTTTTTATGCAGACAAACTGACTTGTTAGTAGCTGCCGCTAAAACAAGCAAGGTTATTAATGTAAAAAAAGGTCAATTTCTTGCCCCATGGGATATGTCAAATGTAGTAAAGAAAATATCAGATACTGGAAATAGCAATATCTTAATTACGGAAAGAGGAGCGAGTTTTGGTTATAATACATTGGTGTCTGACATGAGATCAATACCAATAATGGCACAAACAGGATATCCTATAGTTTTCGATGCAACCCACTCAGTCCAACAACCAGGAGGAATGGGTGATAAAAGTGGGGGTGAAAGAAAATTTGTTTCACACTTATCTAGGGCTGCAGTCGCTGTTGGAATAGCTGCTGTTTTTATTGAAACACATCAAGATCCAGATAATGCTCCTTCTGATGGTCCAAATATGGTTCCATTAAATGAAATGGACAGTTTGGTAAATAAATTGCTTGAGATTGATAAACTAATTAAAAACTAAATTATAATTTAATGTCAAAAATTACAAAAGTAGTTTCAAGGCAAGTATTTGATAGTAGGGGTATACCGACAATCGAAACAGAAATCTTTTGTGGGAAAGTTTCTTCAAAAGCTATTTGCCCTTCAGGCGCGTCGACTGGTTCATATGAGGCATTTGAAAAAAGAGATGTCAAAAATAAAAAATATTTAGGAAAAAGTGTTTTTTCTGCTGTATCAAAAGTTAATAAGATAATTTCAAAAAAAATTCTAAATAAAAATGTTCACAATCAAGAATTAATTGACTCAATTCTTATAAGATTAGATGGAACAAAGCAAAAAAATAAACTAGGTGCAAATGCAATTTTGTCTGTATCTATTGCGGTGAAAAAATTATCGGCAAAATTGAAAAAAATACCATTGTATAAGAACTTTTTGATTAAAAAAAATTTTAAATTACCCTTTCCCCTTATGAATATCATCAATGGGGGTGCTCATGCTAACAATGGTTTAAAAATTCAAGAATTTATGATTAGACCCGATAAAGCTAAGAATTTTAGCGAGGCAATGAATATTTGTTTTTTAGTAATACAAAACTTGAAAAAATTACTTATCAGTAAAAATTTATCTACATCTGTTGGAGATGAAGGTGGTTTTGCTCCAATGATATCAAAAAATGAGGAGGCATTAAAATTAATCTCAAACGCTATAAAAAATGCAGGTTTTGTTAACGGAAAAGATGTATCAATATGTCTAGATGTTGCTGCAAATGAACTTTTTAAAAATAACAAATATGCAATAGACTCAAAAAAATATATCTCATACAAAGATACAATATCATTCTACTCAAAAATTATTAAAAGATTTAAAATAAAATCTATTGAGGATCCTTTCGCAGAAAACGATTGGAAATCGTGGTCTGATTTACATAAAAAAGAAAAAAAAATACAGATAGTAGGTGATGATCTTTATGTAACAAATCTGCAAAGATTAAAAAAGGGTTTTTTATATCAATCATCGAATTCTATTTTGATTAAGTTGAATCAAATAGGTACAGTTTCTGAAACTTTAGAGGTTATAAAATTTGCCCAAAATATAGGTTATACGACTATCATTTCTCATAGATCAGGCGACTCAGAAGATACGTTTATATCTGATTTAGCAGTTGGAACTAATTCAAATCAAATAAAAACCGGCTCATTATGTAGATCAGAAAGGGTTGCAAAATTTAATCAGTTGTTGAGAATAGAAAATGACCTTATAAAAAGCAAAAATATGGCTAAATTGAAATGATAAATACTTTTAAAAAAAATTTTATACTCATATTTCCAATAATACTTATTATTTATTTTTCTTTAAATTTACTTGGGGGTAATAGAGGTCTATTTGCGTATCTAGATAAGAAAGATCAATTTAAAAATCTTCTAGAGAAAAAAAATTTTTTTACTATTGAAATAACAAAAGTGAAAAAAATTAATAGTCTTATTGGTGAGAATTTGGACAAAGATTACCTTGAAATTTTAATAAGGGACAAATTTGTCGTTGGAAAAAAGGGTGAGAAAACCTATATTATTGAAAATGAATAAAGTAAGACATCCAGAAAAACAAAAAAATCAAATTAATCCAATCAAAAAAAAACCAGCTTGGATTAAGTCAAAACTTTTAAACAGTAAAGAATTTTTTCTTACAAAAAGTATAGTCAACCAACAAAAATTAGTCACAGTTTGTGAGGAAGCAAATTGTCCGAACATTACCGAATGTTGGAGCAAAAGACATGCAACTTTTATGATTATGGGAGACACTTGTACAAGGGCCTGTGCATTTTGCGATGTCAAAACTGGAAGACCAGAAAAATTGGATCCTTTCGAACCAAAAAAAATAGCCTTGGCGGTGAAAAGATTAAACTTACGTCATGTAGTAATTACCTCTGTTGATAGAGATGATCTCAAAGATGGTGGCTCAAATCATTTTTATGAAACTATTAAGTCTACCAGAGAAGCTAATCCAGAAACAACAATTGAAGTTTTAACTCCTGATTTTTTGAGAAAAGGTGATGCTTACAAAAGAGTTTTGGATGCAATGCCAGATGTTTTTAATCATAATATCGAAACAGTTCCAAGTTTATACTTAAAGGTAAGACCTGGATCTAGATATTTTTCATCTCTTGAACTATTAAAAAACGCTAAACAAATAAATCAGGAAACTTTTACCAAGTCTGGAATAATGGTTGGTATGGGTGAAACAAAGGATGAAATTTTACAAGTTATGGACGATTTAAGATCTGCTAATGTTGATTTCTTAACAATCGGACAATATTTACAACCATCTGTTAAGCACTTTCCACTTCAACGATACTATGATCCAAGTGAATTTAAAGATTTAGAAGTTATCGCCAAAGCAAAAGGTTTTCTATTAGTATCTTCGTCTCCACTAACAAGATCGTCTTATCATGCAGACGAAGACTTTGCTAAATTGAAAAAAAATAGAATAACTTCTAATGCCAAAAGCATCAATAAAGAGAAACATTAATTGTTCCAAAAAAGATTTAATCGATCTTGTTCTCAATATTGAAGAATACCCAAAATTTATTCCATATTGTTTAAATGCCCACATATATAAAGATGAGTCTGTGGGTAATTTCCAATATATCGAGGCTGACTTAACAATCGGCAAAGGTCCTTTTAAAGACACTTATAAGAGTGATGTTAAATTTGACAAAAAGGAGAGTATTATTTACGTAAAAAATATTGAAGGACCTTTAAAATATTTAGAAAATAAGTGGAAATTTGATCAAAAAGAGAATTTTACAGAGGTAACTTTTGATCTGGATTTTGAATTAAAAAATAAATTCTTAAATATTTTCATGAATAAATCATTTAAATACGGTCTCGATAAAATTGCTGACGCGTTCCAAAGTAGGGCAGAGAAATTATTTAATAAGGTTTAGTAAATTATCTACCACGGCTTTTGCACTTGCATTTTGAATAGATCTTCTTGTTTTATTTGCAAACAAATATTTATAAATATTGTTTCTACCTTTATATTTAATTCCAATGAAAACAAGCCCCACCGGTTTAAACTTAGAACCACCCTTAGGTCCAGCTATTCCAGTAATAGACACATTAATTTGACTTTTGCTTATTTTTGCTAAATTTTTTACCATACTAAGGCAGCATTCTTCACTTACAGCTCCAAATTTATTAATTATTTTTTTTGGCACATTAAGAATAGAACTTTTCGAGTTATTTGAATAAGTGACAACACTTAAATTAAATACCTTTGAAGCTCCACTTATCGAGGTTATAGATTGAGCGAGTAATCCACCAGTACAAGATTCAGCAAAACTAATCTTTAATTTTTTCTTTTTTAATTTCTTTATTAATTTACTAAATTTGACCATAAAAAATTATACAGATATATAACACTATTAGCGTGAAGAAACCTGCTATAAGATCATCTAAAATAACACCAAAACCATTTTTCATGTTCTTATCTACATAATTAATTGGGAAAGGTTTTAAAATATCAAAAAAACGAAATCCAATGAAAGATAAAAAAACAATTATAAAAAAAAATTTTGTTGATACAAATCCTTCATAAAAAATTATATAAAAGAAGATAATTGGTATAGATTGACCCAAAAATTCATCAATTACGATTTCTTTTGAGTCTATTTCTTCAAATTCACCTTCCAAATTATTAATCATCCAAACCGAGTAAATAAATAAAAATAAGTTAATAAATATTAACAAAAAATAATTTATTTTAATCGTATAGAAAATATAGTACATCGAAGCTGTTATTAAAGAAGCAAAAGTACCTGGAAAATACTTTATATGACCTACACCAAACATCGTAACAATCATTTTTCCAATTTTTTTATTCATATTTGAAAACTGAAGATATCACTTCACAAGCAATAGCTTTTTCTTTTCCTATCACACCAAGTTTCTCTGCTGTTTTACCTTTGATATTGATTTGATTCTTTTTAATTTTACATAATTTAGACACCATCGAAATCATCCTTTTTTTATATTTACTAATTTTTGGAGTTTGAGTTATTATATTTATATCTAAATTATTAATAAAAAATCCACTTTTCTCCATTTCTTTGATAACTTTCCTTAATAAAATTGTTGATCTTATATTTTTAAATCTTTTATCTTTATCTGAAAATTTTTGCCCTATATCACCCTTTCTGCAAGCACCAAGAATTGAGTCGGTAATTGCGTGAAGAACAGGATCACCATCAGAGTGTCCTAATGTTCCTAATTTCGAATTAATTTTGAGACCACCTAAGCACATTCTTTTATTTTTTACCAATCTATGTACATCAAAACCTATACCAAAATAATATTTTAAGTTTTCTTTGATGTCATTTTTAGTTGTAATTTTAATATTTTTCTCTTCACCTTTTACCATTTTAATTTTTCTTGAATTATTTATAAATAATGAAGCATCATCAGTTATTTTTGAATTTCTTTTTTTTTGAAGGTTGAATATTTTTTTAAAATTAAAAGCTTGTGGTGTTTGTGATAAAAAAATCTTGTTGCGATCTAAGTTTAAAATTTTTTTATTTTCAATTAATTTTATAGAGCTTGTAGTCTTCAAAACTGGGACAACGCCATCAAATTTTTTAAGATTTTTGAAGAGTTCATTTATCAATTTTATTGAAAAGTTTGGTCTTGCAGCATCATGTATCAACACATATTTGGGCTTAAATTTGGACAGATACTTTAAAGATAACCTAGAAGAATCAGCTCTAGATTTTCCTCCCTCTATAAAATGAACTTTGTTTTTATTCAATTTTTTTATGTATTTTTTGTGACCTTTGTTGATTGCAACAACGATTTTTGAGAATTTTTTTGATAAAATTGCCTTATTTATAGAATGATTAATTAGTATATCACCCTTATATCTAATGTATGGTTTTGGTATTTTGGAAATAAATCTATTACTTTTTCCAGCAGCTAATATTATAAAACAATTACTCATATATTATGATGAATTTTAAAGTACTACATTATTATGCTTAAATTTATAAGAAAAAATATTTTTATTACAATTATATTTATAATAACACTATTTCTTGGTTTTTTAACATTTCTAACTTTTATAGATAAGAGTTTTATCAAACTGACAGATGAAAACTTACAATATTTGCTTATATCAAATATTTTTTTATTAATAGTTTTTTTCTCTATGATTTTTTTTGAGATAAAAAATTCTATCAAAAACGAAATTGTTATAGAGGGATCAAGGGCAAACAGGAAATATATAACCTTTTTTTCTTTATTCACATTAATACCATCTATTTTGATATCTATTTTTTCTTTATTTTTATTTTCTTTTGCGCTTGAAAAGTATTTTGATAAAAAAATTACCACTGCAGTAAGTAACTCTTATCAATTAGCTGTTAATTATGTTGATACAGTTAGAAATAAAGTTGAGTCCGATATTGTTTTGGCTGCCTTTGATTTGAATAAAAACGTTTCTATCTACAATGAAAATAAACAAAGGTTTGAAAATTATTTGAATTCACAAAAAATAGTTAGAAAATTGGACGCAATTTTTCTTATTGATAATTCTGGTAAGTTACTAATGTCGACTGATAGAAATCAAATTCAATACATGCCACCGTCCACTGAACAGTTAAAGATGGTCCTTAATGATGAAAGACCACTCAAAATTTTAAATGCATATAAAAATACTTCTGCCGCATTAATGAGGTTAACCAACTTTGATAATACTTATATTTATATAATAAAATATTTAGATCCAAAAATTTCCCAATACTTAACTGAATCAAGTGAGGCCCTAGATTTTTATTACACTGTACAGGATAAAAGAACTGGCATTAAATTTTCATTTGCTATTATTTATATAATAATAGTTACCCTCCTTTTATTTTTGTCGATTTCTATAGCAATAAGATTTTCATCAAGATTCTTTTTGTCCATAAATAACCTAATTTCTGCATCAACTAATATTGGAAAAGGTAATTTAAATTCAAAAGTTCCAGAAATTAAAACTGATAAAGAGCTAGAAGTTCTTAATAAAAATTTTAATCAGATGATTGATAGATTGAAGTATCAGCAAAGCAAACTCATAGCAAATGAAAGACATGAAGCATGGGAAAGTGTTGCCAGAAAAATTGCTCATGAAATAAAGAACCCTTTAACACCTATTCAACTTATAATAGACGGTCTTAAAAAAAAATATTCGGAATTATTTGATGAGAAAAATAAAGAATCATTTTTAGAGAAAATTAAAACAATTAATAAACAAATTAAACTCATTGAAAAACTTGTTAATGAATTTTCTGACTTTGCAAGAATGCCAAAACCTATTTTTAAAAAGAATGAGCTTACTAAAATTATCAAAGACTCTATCAATTTAATGAAAACTAATGACAAAGATATAGCGATTAATTTTGACTCTAAAGAAGTTTTTTATGTCGACAGCGATATTGAACAATTAAATAGAGTTTTTATCAATCTGTTTAAAAATTCGATAGAGAGCCTAAAAGAGAAAAGTGAAAAAATGGGCAATTTTCAAAAGAAAATCAATGTAGAAATTGAATTAATAAATGACTATATAAACATCACAGTAAAAGATAATGGAACGGGTTTTACAAACAGTGATCTTAAAATATTTTCAAAACCTTATTTTACTACCAAAAAAAAGGGTAGTGGATTAGGTCTATCTATAGTAGAAAAAATTTTGAATGACCATAATGGATTTATTGAATTTATCCCACAAAAAGAAGGAGCTAAAATAAAAATTTTGTTACCTAAATATGTCAACTGAAATTTTAATAATTGATGACAATCCTGATATCAGAAATATTCTTAAGGATTTAATTTCTGATGCAGGATATGAAACCAGAGTTGCAGCAAATTATAATCAAGCATTAAATGAAATTGATAAAAAATTACCTGATGTTGCCATTATAGATGTAAAACTAGATAAAGGTGATAATGATGGAATTGAACTTTTAAATCATATTAAAAATAAAAATAAGGACATTCCGGTTATAATTATTTCAGGTCACGCTAATATCGAGATGGCTATTAAATCTCTAAAATCTGGAGCCTTTGAGTTTTTGGAAAAACCTTTTGATGAAGAAAGATTAATGAATTTTGTTAAAAGAGCTGTAGAAAATTTTAATTTAAAAAATGAAAATAAAGTTCTTGAAACTAAATTATTTCACTCATTTGATCTGATTGGAAATAGTCAAAATATTGAAAAAATAAGGGAGCAAATCGAAAAACTCTCGAACTCAGAGAGTAGAATTTTTATATATGGACCAACAGGGTCTGGTAAGGAGTTAATTGCTAGAAAAATTCATAAACTTTCAAAAAGAAATAAAGGTCCATTTGTCATTATAAACGGAGCATTGCTAGATGTAAAAAAATATGAGCTAGAACTTTTTGGAGAAGAAAAAGAAAATGGTTCAATTACATACGGTTCTCTGGAAAAGGCTTCTGGGGGGACATTGTTAATTGATGAAATTTCTGAAATACCCCTTGAAACTCAATCAAAAATATTAAGAGTTCTGATTGATCAAAAATTTAAAAGGATCAATAGTAATCATGATATTAAAGTGAACGTCAGAATAATTTGTACGTCTAGTAAAAATATTAACAACGAAACTCATCTTGGAAATTTTAGAGAAGATTTATTTCATAGATTAAATGTTTTTCAAATAAGTATTGAACCATTAAGTAATAGGATAAGTGATATCCCGCTTTTAATTGAGTATTTTTCCAAAACCATCTCAAAAGCATACAATCTTAAGGAACTCAATATTGATAAGGAGGATTCATACCTTATTAATCATTTTTGGCCCGGCAATGTTAGGGAATTAAGAAATTTGATAGAAAGAATTGCTATATTATCTAATAATGACCAGAACAAAATCAAGACAATTATAAAAGAGTCTATCAAACAAGGTGGCATAGAAACATTAAAAAGCAACAATTTATCTGTTCCGTTGAAGGAAGCGAGAGAAAATTTTGAAAAAGAGTATTTAACTACCCAATTAAAAAAATTTGGAGGAAATATCTCAAAAACAGCAAAGTTTGTTGGAATGGAAAGATCTGCTCTCCATAGAAAACTTAAAGGTTTAGGGGTTAAGGACTTAAATTAATGAATATAATAATTTGTGGGGCAGGAAGAGTGGGTTATACGATTGCTAAACTTCTTAGTGAGCAAGACCATTCTATTACAGTTATAGATCAATCTAGTGAAGATATTCAAAAAATTAATGATGATTTAGACGTAAAATCTATAGTAGGCAAAGCTACGTATCCATCTGTACTTGAAAAAGCAAACGCAGAAGACGCAGATATGATAATCGCAGTCACAAGAAATGATGAAATTAATATGCTAATATGTCAAATCGCTTTTTCAATCTTTAAAATTGGAAAAAAGATTGCAAGAATAAGATCTCAAGATTACTTAAATCCAAAATTCTCTCTGGTTTATAATAAAGAAAATTTACCCATTGATGTGATAATTTCACCAGAGGTTGAAATTGCTAAATCTATCCAAAGAAAGCTAGAGGCACCAGGAGCAATCGATAACGTACCTTTTGCCGATAATAAGATACGTTTACTTGAAATAGATGTTAATGAAAAATGCCCATTAATTAATATTGAGTTAAATAAAATTACTAAAAAATTTCCCAAACTTGAGGCTAATATTCTTGGTGTTGTCCGTGAAGAGAAATTTATAATTTTAAAAAAAAATGATGTTTTAAAACTAAACGACCAGGCTTATGTAATAATTAACTCATCTCAAATGCAGTTAACTTTGGATGCTTTTGGACATAATGAAAAAATTTCTAATAAGTTTTTAATTATTGGTGGCGGAAATATAGGTTTCAATTTAGCAAAAAATCTTGAAAGCTCTCATGAGTCCGCAAGGATAAAAATAATTGAAAAAAATAAAGAAAGAGCAGAATACATAGCTAATGAATTAAACAATTCTTTAGTTATTAATGGCAATGGACTTGAAGAAGATGTTTTAAAAGAAGCAAATATAGATGACTCTGAAACCGTTTTAGCTTTAACAAATGACGACGAGGATAACTTAATGGTGAGTGTTTTGGTTGAAAAATTTTCAAAAGATAAAAGGACCATGGCACTTATAAATAAGCCAAATTATTCAATTCTTCAATCTTCACTAAAAATAGACGACCTAATCGATCCACGAATGAATACAGTTTCAAGTATACTTAAACATGTTCACAAAGGGACAATTGAAACAGCATATAGTATTTCAAATGGGGATTATGAAGTAATTGAAGCAGAAATAATCGATTCATCTGAACTAATTGGCAAAGAACTTAAAAACTCAAATCTACCTGAAGAAATTAGAATTGGAGCAATATTGAGAAAAAATGATATAATAATTCCATCCTCAAAATTTATTTTCAAGAAAAAAGATATAGTTGTTTTTTTGGCAAAAAGGGATCAGTTACCAGTTGTAGAGAACTTATTTAGAATTAGTTCGATTTAGATGTTAAATTTTTCACAGCTATATCTTGGTATATTTTCCTTATTTATATCTTTTTTATCTTTTTTAAATATTATTTATTGTTACTATTTTGATTTGTTTCTAGATATAGGAAGTTTTTTTTTCGTCTTTCTCATTACTCTTTTTTTTGGTTCTTTAATCTTTTTTAAAAAAAAAAATTTTAAAAAGACATCTATATTTGAAAAAATTCTAACAGTTATAACTGGTTATTTAATAATACCAATACTTCTGGCAATACCTTATTATTTAATACTAAATAATTTAAGTTTATTTGATGCATACTTTGAATCTGTCTCAGGTTTTACATCAACCGGTTTTACAGTATTTGAAAATTTAAAACATTTAGACCAAAGCTTAATTTTGTGGAGGTCATCAACCCAGTGGATTGGAGGTTTGTATTTTTTGATTTCATTAATATTATTAATAGATATTTTTGATACAAATTTAAAAAAATCACTTACAAATTTTATATCATTTAATAGCAGTGAAACTTTGAAACAATCTTTTAAGATAAGTTTTATTTACCTAATATTAACTATTATTATATTTTTGATTTTATCACTTACAGGGATAAGAATATTTGACTCATTTAATCTATCTCTTACGTTAATTTCGTCTGGAGGTTTTTTACCAGATAATAATCTTAATTTAATTATTGAAAATAAATTTCAACAATTAGTCCTATCAATTTCAATGCTTTTATCTTTTTTTAGTCTCTTTCTATTATACAACTTATTTTTTTTTAAAAGAAAAAATATTAACTTTCTGTTTGAGGATTTGTACCTTCTATTTTATTTGGTTTTTTTAGTTATAATTTTTTTTATTTTCTTTAACTCTAATAATAATTTTTCTTTGTTATTTTTAGCGCTTTGCAGCTCCATCTCTAATATTGGTTTTTCTCTAGAAGTACCTCAAAATCTTATGTTTATTTTTATAATTTTAATAATTATAGGAGGGTCTTTTTTTTCAACCAGCTCTGGACTACGATTTTCAAAACTCTTTTTATTGTTTAAGTTTTCTATAAATGAACTTGTATCACATGCCAAGCCAAAAAATGTTTACTCAAATAAAATTCCTTTTTTCAATATTTATTTTAAAACAGAAGATTTACATAAATATTTTTTATCAGTTGTAATATTTATAATTTCCTTAAGTATCTTGTCTTTATTTCTAACAATTTCAGGCATTAGTAGTGAAATATCTTTTAAATTGTCTATTTTAACTCTTATGAATACTGTTAATTCTCCATTAACTAACTTAGAAAATTTTAATTTCTTTGATCTTGGTGTCTTTTCAAAGTTTTCTCTAATCCTTTTTATGATGATCGGTAGAGTTGAATTATTATCTATCTTAATTATCTTGAAAAAATTCTTTTTTAAAAGTTGATTTAGTAATATATAGTAATAATTCTGCGCCCTTAGCTCAGCTGGATAGAGCAACGGTTTTCTAAACCGTGGGTCGGAGGTTCGAATCCTTCAGGGCGCGCCAATATTCTACCTATGGTTGATAATAGATTTTATTTATCTGATTAATTAAGTCAATTTCACACGAAAGATAGTTGATCAATTTTTGTTTAAGTGCTTAAATTAATTAATTCAAAAATTAATTTTGAATTAATTTGTTAACAAATAAACAACTAAGAGGAAATATATGTTTAAACATTTAAAACAATTGACTTCTTTATTCGCTATGATTGCTGTTCTGTTTGCATTTACAACAGAAGCAATGGCTAAAAAGTCAAAAACTCTAAAAAACACTCAAAAGAAGGGTTTTGTTAGATGTGGTGTTTCTCAAGGTCTTCCTGGATTTTCAAATGCTGATGCATCTGGAAATTGGACAGGTATCGACGTTGATGTGTGTAGAGCAGTAGCAGCTGCTGTACTAGGTGATGCTAACAAAGTTAAGTTCACTCCACTAAGTGCAAAAGAAAGATTTACTGCACTTACTTCAGGTGAAATTGATGTATTAGCAAGAAATACTACTTGGACACTTTCTAGAGACGCTGACATTGGTCTTACTTTCGTAGGTGTAAACTTTTACGATGGTCAAGGTTTCATGGTAAGAAAAAGCTCTGGAATAACGTCAGTAGATCAGTTTAAAAATGGTATCTCAGCTTGTACAAATATTGGTACAACAACTGAGCTAAATATGAGAGACTTCTTTAATTCAAGAGGAATTTCTTATGAGCCAGTAGCATTCGAAAAAGCGGACGAAGTCGTAGCTGCTTATGATGCAGGTAGATGTGATACTTACACAACTGATAAATCAGGATTAGCTGCTCAAAGAACTAAAATGAAGAATCCAGATGAGCATATTGTTCTTCCAGAAACTATTTCTAAAGAGCCTTTAGGACCAGTTGTAAGACAAGGTGATGCTGTTTGGGAAGATATCGTAAGATGGTCATTAAATACTATGATCGAAGCAGAAGAATACGGTATTACTTCAGCTAACGCAGATTCAATGAAAACTTCTGATAATCCACAAATCAAAAGACTTGTTGGCGCAGAAGGTGAAATGGGTGCTGCTTTTGGTTTAGATAATGAGTGGAACCTAAGAATTATTAAGCAAGTTGGTAACTACGGTGAAAGCTACAAAAGAAATATAGCTGATACAGGTATTTTACCAGATAGAGGTCCAAACCAATTATGGACAAAAGGCGGAATTTTATACGTTCCACCAGCAAGATAATTCATCTTAAAATACTTAAAAAGGGCTAGATTTATCTAGCCCTTTTTTTTATTATACGCTCAAATGAATAATAAAATAAAAAGAATTCTTCCCCAACTTTTAACCATCCTATTCGTAGTTTTAGTTTTTGGTTTTTTTACAATTAATGCACAAGTCAATATGGATAATAGAGGTATTGATTTCGGATTTGGGTTTCTATCACAAGAGGCCTCATTTGATATGCAATTCACTTTGCTAGATTATGATGGTCAAGACTCTTACCTTTGGGCTTATGTAGTGGCTTTACTTAATACACTTTTAGTATCTTTTTTGGGTATAATATTTTGTACTATTTTAGGAGTTATAATTGGTGTTGCCAGACTATCGCAAAATTTTTTAATTAAGAATTCAGCAGCTTGGTATGTAGAGTTCTTTAGAAATATACCGTTATTATTACAAATATTCTTTTGGTATTATGCTGCATTAAGAGCATTACCTCTTCCTGAAAATGCTCAGCCTTGGTTCGGTGTAACTTATATGACTATTAAAGGTTATTACATTCCCTCTATGATTTGGGAAAATTTAAATGTATTTATGTCATGTTTGATAGCTGCGATTGTAGCTATTATCTTTATTAGAGTTTATGCAAGAAAAATTCAAGAAAGAGAGGGTAAACAATTACCTGTTTTATATATATCTTTAGCTTTAATTACTATTTTGCCATTACTTTCATTTTTAATTGGAGGAGTAACCCTTGATTTTGAGATGCCAGTTTTAAAACAATTGGCACAAACATCATTTATTTTTGAGGGTGGAATTGCACTACCACCTGAGCTGATAGCTTTAGTTTTAGCACTTTCACTTTATACTTCAACTTTCGTAGCTGAATGTGTGCGAGCTGGAATTCAAGGAATAAGCAAAGGTCAAAAAGAAGCTGCTGCATCGGTTGGTCTAACACCTAATCAAATTTTAAAATTAGTGATTATGCCACAAGCTTTAAGAATTATTATTCCACCAACAACAAATCAATATTTAAACTTAACAAAAAATTCATCACTAGCTGCCGCTATTGCATATCCAGATTTAGTTTTAGTTTTTGCAGGAACAGCTTTGATGCAAACAGGTAAAGCAATTGAGATTGTTGGTATTACGATGTTAACTTATTTATCAATTAGTTTAGCAATTGCTGCACTAATGAATTGGTACAATAAACGAATAGAAATTAAGGAAAAATAAAAATGAATTTGAGTTTAAATAGAATTAAAAGTCAAAACCAAATGACCAATATTTACATTGGTAGCGCTTTATTAATCTTAAGTATTCTTGATGTGTTTTTAAATTCTTTTTTTAGAATTAATATTAGTGGTTTTTTACCAGGAAATTTGAGTATTTTTTTCCCTCTAATTCTCGGTTTTTTAGGTTTGTCTTATTTAAGAACAGAATACAGTGGATATAAATTTTTAGATTCTCTTAATAAGAATATTAATACAACTAACTTCAATGCATTTCTTACACTATTTATAACTTTTGCTATTTTAAAAGCTTTTCCACCAGCACTTAGTTGGATGGTATTAGATGCTAATATTTCTGGCGACACAAAAGAGGCATGTACAGGCACAGGCGCTTGTTGGACCTACATAAAAGTTTGGTTTAAGAGATTTATGTATGGAATGTACCCTAATGAACTTCATTGGAGAATAAATTCTGCATTTTTATTAGTTATAGGACTTGGATTTGTTGGTTACTTTTTTAAAGAAAATTTAAAAAAATACTTAGCTTTGTATTATGTAGTGATCTATCCGATAATTGCTTTCTTAATAATCTATTATTTGATTTCAGGGGGAGCATTTGGTTTAGTTTGGGTAGAAACTGGAGCTTGGGGTGGTTTATCTTTAACGTTTATTGTCTCATTTTTTTGTTTAATTTTCTGTTTTCCGCTTGGAATGATCTTGGCATTAGGAAGAAGATCTAATTTACCAGCTATAAGATATATTTCAGTTGGTTACATTGAATTTTGGAGAGGGGTTCCATTAATAACAGTGTTATTTATGTCATCAGTAATGTTTCCAATGTTTTTACCTCAAGATTTCTTCATGGATAAATTAGTTAGAGTGATTATAGCTATAACTTTGTTTGAGGCAGCATATTGTGCCGAGGTTATTAGAGGTGGTTTACAAGCTCTACCTAGAGGTCAATACGATGCAGCTAAATCTTTAGGAATGGGATATTGGAAAATGCATATTTTTGTAATATTGCCACAAGCTTTGAAATTAGTAATCCCTGGAATTGCAAATACATTTTTAGCATTGGTTAAAGATACACCGTTAATATTTGTAGTTGGCTTAGCTGAAATTGCAGGAATGCTTGCCTTAGCTAAAACAAATCCAAAATGGCTTGGTTTTGCTATGGAAGGATATATTTTTGCAGCAATAATTTTCTGGATAATTTGCTATGCAATGAGCAAATATAGTTATAACCTTGAGGAAAAATATAAAACTGAAAGATAATGTCTAGTTCTATAATAAATATTGAAAACGTTAATAAATGGTTTGGTGATTTCCAAGTTTTAAAAGATATTAACTTAGAAGTGCATCCAAAACAAAAGATTGTAGTTTGCGGTCCATCAGGCTCTGGCAAATCAACCTTAATAAGATGTATCAATAGATTAGAAGAGCATCAAGAAGGTAAAATTATTGTTGATGGAACAGAACTTAGTGAAAATACAAAAAATATTGAACAAATTAGAGCTGAAGTTGGTATGGTTTTCCAACAATTTAATTTATTTCCGCACTTATCTATTTTAGATAACTGCACTTTAGCACCTATTTGGGTAAAAAAGATGCCAAAAAGGCAAGCAGAAGAACTTGCAATGCAACAATTAGAACAAGTTCAAATAGCTGACCAAGCACATAAGTTTCCAGGTCAATTATCTGGAGGTCAACAACAAAGATCAGCTATCGCTAGAGCATTATGTATGCAGCCTAAGATAATGTTATTTGATGAACCAACCTCTGCGCTTGATCCTGAGATGATTAAAGAGGTTTTAGATGCAATGGTTAACCTTGCTAAGGGTGGTATGACGATGATTGTTGTAACTCATGAAATGGGATTTGCAAAAGAGGTAGCTGATGAGGTTATTTTTATGGACGAAGGTATGATAGTTGAAAAAAATACTACAAAAGAATTTTTTGCTAACCCAAAAAGTGACAGAACAAAACTTTTCTTAAGTCAAATATTATAAAATTTGCATGCCTAACATGCAAAAAATGTTGTATTTTCGTATATTTCTAAAAAGCAATTTAGAGCTTTTCTAATATTGTCAAGCCTCAAAATCACTCAAAAAAAATTTTTTTTCCGCTTGCATAAACCCCTAGGATAGAGTTCAATCTTGGTTTTTAAGAGGGGTCTTAATGGAAGATAATTTTAATAAACACTTAGGTAACAAACTTAAGTTAAGAAGACTAGCGCTAGGTCTAACACAAACAAAAGTAGCAAAAGCAATCAATGTAACATTTCAACAAATTCAAAAATATGAAAAAGGCACAAATGGAGTAAGTTCTATAAGATTACTTCAATTGTCGAACTATTTAAAAGTTCCAATTAATTATTTTTTTGAAGATTTTTCAGAATACCTAATAAACGCTGATAAAATTAAAGAAGGTCATATGAACGTGAACTATAATTTTTTAGTTAAGGTATATTCTGAGCTAACTAACGATCAAAAAATAAAATTTAGCAAAAATTTACAATCACTTAACGTTGGAATTCAAAAGACTGGTTAATTTGGCTCCTCGGGCAGGACTCGAACCTGCGACCAATTGATTAACAGTCAACTGCTCTACCAACTGAGCTACCGAGGAATGTAAAAATCAAAACTTACTTTTTTTTTACTTGAAAACAACTCTTTTTTTTGGAGGTAACGCCCGGAATCGAACCGGGATACAAGGATTTGCAATCCTCTGCGTAACCATTCCGCCACGTTACCGATAAATCTGATTATAAAACAATTTATTAGATGTTTATATATGAAATATTCTATCAAATTCAATCAGAATTTGTTTATTGTTAAATACGTTTATTGAATTATAAACTATAAACACCAATGAGTTCAGAAAAATATACACATTCTAAAGTAGAAAATAAGATTTACTCTTACTGGGAAAAAAAAGGTCTCTTTAAACCCAAAAAAAATAAAAAAAAGTATTCTATTGTAATTCCACCTCCAAATGTCACTGGAAGTCTTCATATGGGTCATGCATTAAACAATACAATTCAGGATTTACTCATAAGATTTCATAGAATGAACAATTTTGAAACTTTATGGCAACCGGGAACAGATCATGCTGGAATTGCAACGCAAGCTTTAGTCGAAAGAAAACTTGAAAGTGAAAATATTGATAAACAATCAATTGGTAGAGAGGCTTTTATTAAAAAAGTTTGGGATTGGAAAAAGGAGTATGGCGATATCATCATCAATCAGCTTAAAAAATTAGGATGTTCATGTGATTGGTCAAGGAATGCCTTCACAATGGATAAGAATTTGTCTGCATCAGTTATTAAAGTTTTCATAGATCTTTATAACAAAGGTCTTATTTATAAATCTAAAAAATTAGTTAACTGGGATACAGTATTAAAAACAGCTATATCTGATCTTGAGGTCGATCAAAGAGAAGTAAATTCAAAACTTTATTATATCAATTATCAAATTGAAAATAGTTCAGAATTTATAACTATTGCAACAACAAGACCAGAAACAATGCTAGGAGACACAGCAGTTGCTGTTAATCCTAAAGATGAAAGGTATACTAATTTAGTAGGTAAAAATGCAGTTTTACCTATAACAGGTAGAAAAATAAAAATTATTCAAGATGATTACGCTGATCCAGAGCAAGGTTCTGGTGCAGTTAAAATTACTCCGGCACATGATTTTAATGACTATGATGTGGGTAAAAGAAATAAATTAGAAATAATAAATATATTCACAGAGGACGGGAAGATTAACGAAAATGCACCTAGTCATTATGTAGGTTTAGATCGGTTTGAAGCAAGAAAAAAAATCTTAAATGAACTTGGTGACAAGCTTATTAAAGAAGAAAACATTATAAATAAAGTTCCTTATGGGGATAGATCTAACTCTGTAATTGAACCATATCTCACAGAGCAATGGTTTGCAGATGCAAAAAAACTATCAGTAAAAGCAAAGAAGATTGTAAAGAATAAAAAAACAAAATTTTTTCCTCCTAATTGGTCAAAGACTTATTTCCAATGGATGAATAATATTGAACCTTGGTGTATATCAAGACAACTTTGGTGGGGACATCAAATACCAGCTTGGTATGGACCTGATAAGAAAATCTTTGTAGCATCAAATTATAGTGAAGCAAAAAAACTAGCAAAAAAAAAATATAAAAAAGATGTAGAATTGGTTAGAGATGAAGATGTTTTAGACACATGGTTCTCATCAGGATTATGGGCTTTTGCAACTCTTGGTTGGCCAAACAAAAATGAATATCTAAAAAAGTTTTACCCAACATCAGTTTTAGTAACAGGTTTTGACATTATCTTTTTTTGGGTAGCTAGGATGATGATGTTTGGAATGGAGTTTTTAAATAAACAACCATTTAAAGAAATTTATGTACATGCATTGGTAAGAGATGAAAAAGGACAAAAAATGTCTAAGTCAAAAGGTAATGTAATTGATCCTTTAATCTTGATAGATAAATATAGTGCAGATGCATTAAGATTTACTTTGTTATCAATGGCATCACCTGGAAGAGATGTAAAATTGTCTGAAGATAGAGTTAAAGGTTATAGAAATTTTCTTAATAAACTGTGGAATGCAAACAACTTTTTGGCCATGAATAAGTGTGATTTTTCAAAGTCTAAAAAGGAGCCAAAAGTAAAATTAAATATAAATAAATGGATTATTTCAGAGTTAAACTCAGTGAGTAAGCTTATTGAAAAGAATATAAATGATTATAGGTTTGATGAAGCAGCAAGAAACATTTACCAATTTGTTTGGCATTCATATTGTGATTGGTACGTAGAGCTATCTAAAACTATCTTGAATTCTAAAGAAAAGTCGTCAATTTCAGAAGTAAAACAGACATTAAGTTATGTTTTTAAACAAATTTTAATTCTTTTACATCCATTCATTCCATTTATTACAGAGGAATTATGGTTAAAAAATAAGCTAGATAAACCAAAAAATTATCTAATGTTTGCTAATTGGTCTAATAAAAAAGCAAAGAAAGATAAACAAATTAAGGAAGTTGAAAATATAATCAATTTAATAAGCCAACTTAGAGCATTTAAAAATGAATTAAATGTGAGCCCAGGTTCTTTTGTAGATATGTCTATTTCGACTCTATCTAAAAACGATCAGTTATTTATCAAAAAAAATCAAACCGTTTTAAAAAAACTTGGTAGGATAAATAGCTTTCTAGATACTGATAAAGATAAGGCATCAGCAAACTTAGTCATCAAAGGGGATATTTTTAAGATATATTTTGATCAATCAATAGATCTCTCTTTGATCAAAGAAAATCTTCTAAAAAGGCAGCAAAAATACCAAAGTGAGTTGGATGGGATATTAAAAAGACTTTCTAACAAAAGTTTTGTAGAAAGAGCGCCAAAAAATATTGTTGATCAGGAAAAAAATAACTATAGTAATCTTAAAAAAGATATTGATAAAATATCAATCACTATAAAAGGTTTATAATGAAGAAATTTAATAAGAAGAAATTACCAAGTAGACACACATCTTTAGGGCCCGATAAGGCTCCACAAAGATCTTTTTATTATGCAATGGATTTGACCGAAAAAGATGTAGCAAAACCTTTTGTGGGTGTGGTTTCAACATGGAACGAGGCAGCTCCTTGTAATATTGCTTTAATGAGACAAGCACAATCAGTAAAAAAAGGAGTTCATCAAGCAGGGGGTACACCGCGAGAATTTTGTACGATTACGGTTACAGATGGAATAGCAATGGGTCATGAAGGAATGAAATCTTCATTGATTTCACGAGATGTAATTGCAGATTCAACTGAATTAACTGTTAGAGGACATTGTTATGACGCTTTAGTTGGCGTTGCAGGATGTGATAAATCTTTACCAGGCTTAATGATGGCAATGGTAAGATTAAATGTACCAAGTGTCTTTATTTATGGTGGTTCAATATTACCCGGTAGATTTAACGGAAAAGATGTAACAGTTGTTGATGTATTTGAAGGAGTTGGAAAATTTTCTTCAGGAAAAATGTCAGCACATGCACTGAGGAAATTAGAACTTAAGGCTTGTCCAAGTGCTGGAGCTTGTGGAGGACAATTTACAGCAAATACTATGGCATGTGTATCTGAGGCAATAGGATTAGCATTACCATATTCAGCTGGAACACCAGCGCCATACACACAAAGAGATTCTTATGCTTTAAAAAGTGGTAAGGCAGTAATGAATTTATTGGCAAAAAATATCAGACCAAGAGACATCGTTACAAAAAAATCTTTAGAAAACGCTGCAACAATTGTTGCTGCAACAGGTGGATCAACTAATGCTGCTTTACATTTACCTGCACTTGCTAATGAAGCAGGAATTAAATTTGATTTAATGGATGTTGCAAGAATATTTAAGAAAACACCTTATCTTGCAGACTTAAAACCTGGTGGAAAATATGTTGCAAAAGATATGTGGAAAGCAGGTGGAGTTCCAATGCTTTTAAAAACTTTATTAGATGGTGGTTATATACACGGTGATTGTATGACAGTTACAGGTAAAACAATGAGACAAAATTTAAAAAATGTTAAGTTTAATAAAAATCAAAAAGTTATGAGAACACATAACCAACCATTATCTCCTGATGGTGGTGTTGTCGGTTTAAAAGGAAATTTAGCACCTGATGGAGCAATTGTTAAAGTTGCTGGATTAAAGAAATTACAATTCACAGGCAAAGCAAGATGCTTTGATACAGAAGAAGCTGCTTATAAAGCAGTTAAAAATAAAAAATATAAAGACGGTGACATTATAATTATAAGATATGAAGGGCCAAAAGGTGGGCCAGGCATGAGAGAAATGCTTCAAACAACTGGAGCAATTTACGGACAAGGTAAAGGTGAAAAAGTTGCACTTATAACTGATGGAAGATTTTCAGGTGCAACGAGAGGATTTTGTGTAGGCCATGTTGGACCTGAAGCATCAGTTGGAGGACCAATAGCTTTACTTAAGAACGGAGACATCATAGATTTAGATGCTAAGAAGGGAACAATTAATGTTCGTTTATCTAGAAAAGAATTAGCCAAAAGAAGAAAGAAATGGAAACCAAAGAAAATTAATTTTGGTAATGGAACACTTTGGAAGTATGCTCAAACAGTTGGTCCAGCTTATCTAGGTGCCCCTACGCACCCTGGAGCAAAAGAAGAGGTTAGAACATACGCTGATATTTAATGAAAATTAGACCAGTTATTCTATGCGGAGGAGCAGGTACTAGACTGTGGCCTAAAAAATCTAAACATCAAGCAAAACAGTTCATAGATTTTGGTGGTTGGACTTTAATTAACAAAACTTTTGAAAGGGTTAAAAGTAAGGTTTTTGACTATCCAATTATTAGCACTAATTCAAAATATCTTAGGGATGTAAAAAAGGCTTTAAAGAAAAGTAAAATTAAAAAATATAAGATTATTTTAGAGCCTGCAAAAAAGAATACAGCACCTGCAATTTTAGCATCAGCACTGATTAAAGATGTGCCGTATAACCAGCCTTTAATGTACTTTGCTGCAGATCATCTAATTGATAAACCAAATAAACTAATCACAGCTATTAATAAAAATAAGTCAAATTTAGACGAAAAAAATGTATTTATATTTGGAATAAAACCCACAAACCCTTCTAGTGAGTATGGATATTTTATTACCAAGAAAAAAAAGAACATTAATAAAGTCACTAGATTTATTGAAAAACCAAAAGTATCTAAGGCAAAGCAAGTAATTAAACAAAGGGGATATTGGAATTCTGGGATGTTTTTTTTGAGAAAGGACTCAATTATTAATAATTTTATGAAATATCAGCCTAATATTTTTCGAAACTGCAACAAAGCTGTAATAAAAGCTAAATATAAAAGCAATGTGTATTATTTAAACAAACAATCATTTTCTAAAGCTACAGCAAAATCTTTTGATTATGCGATACTAGAGAAAACTAAAAATATCAATGCGATCAAACTTGATATTCCATGGTCAGATCTAGGGAGCTGGAAAGAAATCTGCAAAATGTACGGAAAGATTAAAAATAGATATTTTAAAAAGAAAAACGTATTTCATAGACCATGGGGCAGCTACACAAACTTATTTAAAGGCAAAGAATTCTTAATTAAAGAATTGTATGTGAAATCTAAAGGTATTTTAAGTCTTCAAAAACATTTCCATAGAGCAGAACACTGGGTAGTTACTCATGGAATTCCAAGAATTACTCTAAATAAAAGTAAATTCTTAAAGAAACCTGGTGAAACTATTTATATTCCATTAGGAGCTGTTCATAGAATTGAAAATCCATTTAAAAAACCGGTAAAAATTATAGAAGCACAAATAGGCTCAATCCTTAAAGAAACAGATATTGTTAGATATCAGGATGTATATGGAAGAGTAAAATAATTATTTTACAAGAAAATTTATTTTTTTATTTGATTTACTTAAATGAATTTTTTTATATGAACCAAAATTATCTCCATCAATTTGAACAGGTATTAAATCATTTCCCTCAATGGTGATATTTTGAGAATAAGTAGTAATAACATTTTTGTTTTTACTTAAATCGCCATTAAAGATTATTAAAAATATGGAATATAATAAATTAATCCTTGTCAAATCCCTAAATATATAGGTTACTAATTTATCTTCAAAAATATTTGTTTTATTTATTTTATAATGCCCAGCATAATATTTGGTATTTGAGGACAGTATCCAATCTGCTTTATAAAATTGTCCGTCAAAAGTAACACTTAATTTTTTATTATTCATAAACAAGAAATATTGAAAACCTTTAATAACAAATATAATTTTACCAAGCAACTTTTTAATTTTTGAATTAATTGAATGGACAATTTTTGCATCCCATCCTATACCAGCCATTAAAAAGAAAAAACTTTCATTAATTTTTAGAAGATTAGAGGTTTTATAATTGCTAGAAACTAATACATTAACTATATCATCAACTTTTTTATTCATTGATAATTCAGCCTGAAGTAAATTTGCGGTACCAGCAGGTATATAACCTATAGCAAAATCGTCTTTAAAATTAAAATTATTTTTAATTAGTTCATTAATTGCAAAAGACACAGACCCATCTCCACCTGCTACAATTAATCGATCGTAATTTTTTTGATTAAAATCTCTAAAAATTTCTCTAGCCTGATTTATTGTTTTTGTCTCAAAATAGTCTACAGAATTTTTTTTTTTTAACTTAAATAAAACCCTTTTTATGAATTTTGATTTTTTCCCAGAAGAAGAGTTTAGATTATAAATTAAACAACATAACATAATTATTCCTTAAAAAATTTTTAACAAATCTGTAACATTTAAATGAAATAAGAAATACATGATTCGTGTTACAGTTGTATTAAATAAAAGTTTTTTATATGCCTAAAATACTTAAATACAAAAGTATATTTATTTCTGATTTACACTTAGGAACTAAAGGCTGTCAGGCAAATAAAATTTTAGAGTTTTTTAAAAACTCAAGATCCGAAAATCTTTATCTAGTAGGAGACATTATCGATGTATGGGCAATGCAAAAAAGTTTTTTTTGGCCCCAAGAACATAATGATGTAATTCAAAAAATTTTAAGAAAAGCAAGACATGGTACCAGAGTTTTCTATGTAATGGGTAATCATGATGAAATGTTTAGAAAATTTATTCCACTGCATTTTGGCGACATTCATATGGTTAATAGAGTTATTCATGAAACAAACACTGGGAAAAAATATTTAGTTGTTCATGGTGATGCTTGGGATGGAGTAATGAAACATGCTAAATGGTTGTCTAAACTTGGATCAATAGCATATAATTTATTGTTACAATTTAATGTAATAATTAACTTTTTTAGAAGGTTAAGAGGAAAAGAATATTGGTCTCTTGCAAAATTTTTAAAGTATAAAGTCAAAAATGCAGTCAAATATATCGGTGAATATGAAAAGACTGTCTCAGATTATGCAAAAACAAAAAAATTTGATGGAATAATTTGCGGTCACATTCATCACCCTGAGGATAGAGATTTTAATGGCATAAATTATTTGAATTGTGGAGATTGGGTTGAATCTTGCACTGCATTAGCTGAAAATTATGACGGTAGTTTTGAAATATTATATTGGGACAAAATAAGAGAAAAATTTATAGACGCTGAGAAAGCAATTAAACCAATTAAAACTGACGAATTAAAAAAAGCCTCATAGTTAATGAAAATTTTAATTGCTACAGATGCATACTTTCCACAAGTAAATGGCGTTGTTAGAACCCTTCATGAAACAGGTGAGATCTTAAAAAAACAAGGTCACATTATAGAATATCTTACACCAGACTTATTTTTAACTTTCCCGATGCCAAAATATAATGAAATTAGACTATCAATTAATGTTTGGCCTAGAGTCGGTAGTTTAATAAAAAAAATAAAACCTGATGCAATTCATATCGCTACCGAAGGTCCTATTGGGACTATGACGAGAAGATATTGTTTAAAAAATAATCTAAAGTTTACTACCAGTTTTCATACGAGATTTGATAAATATATCAAACTATACTTTCCTATTATACCTGCAAAATGGGCTGAAAAATTTCTAGCAAACTTTCATAACAAAGCTGAGAGAATTTTAGTAACAACAGAGTCTATGAGAAAAGAATTAATAGATATAGGTATAGACAATAATAAAATGATTACTTGGACTAGAGGAGGAAATCATGGAGCTTTTAAGAACCCTAAAAAAATTGATTTACCTCACAAAAGACCAATTTGGATTTATGTTGGAAGAGTTGCAGTTGAGAAAAATATAAGAGCTTTTTTAGAATGTAATTTAGAAGGTACAAAAATAATAATAGGAAAAGGACCTGATTTAAAAAAATTAAAAAAAGAATTTCCTAAAGATATTTTTTTAGGAGAAAAAACAAATGGCGAATTAGCATCACATTTTGCATCTTCCGATGTATTTGTATTCCCTAGTAAAACAGATACATTTGGAATTGTAGTTACAGAGGCTTTAAATTGCGGAACACCTGTTGCCGCGTATCCTGTCCCAGGTCCCAAAGATATATTTGAAGGATCTAAAATAAATTGTTTAGATAATGATCTTAAAGTTTCAGCCCATAAAGCTTTAAAAGTTGATAGAAATGATTGTCTTGAATTTGCAAAAAAATTCACTTGGGAAGAAACAGCAAAAATATTTTTTAATAATATTTCACCAAATCATTAGTTAATTATTTTTAATTTGTTTGCATTAAAAAGCGTAATGATGCAAAATTAACCAATCTAAATTTATGGAATATTTTATCATTCTACTTATAGTTGTTATAATTTATCTTCTCTATTTACTTAATCAAAAAAAAAATAAGTCAATAAATACAGCTACAATAATCAATAAAAGAGAGGAAAAAACAAAAAGAGTAATTATTGATGAGCTTGAAGATCAGTTTTTTGCATTAAATAAATTTAACATAATTAAGTATGCTAATCCAAGTGCATTAAAAAGATTTGGAAGTAGTTTAGTTGATAAAAACATATCTTCTGTAATTCGAAAGCCAGAATTAATAGAAAATATTGAAAAAGCTATAGTTGAAAATAAAACCAAAAACATTGATATAGAAATAGACTTGCCATCATATCAATTTTATAAAATTTATATTATTCCTGGCCCAACTCATTTATTTACTGAACCAGATTCTGTTGTGTTATTTTTAAAAGATTTTACTGAAATTACAAAAGCACAAAAATTTAAAACTGATTTTGTAGCCAATGTAAGTCACGAATTAAGAACACCCTTGATGGCTATCAAAGGATCTTTAGAAACTATTGAAGGTCCGGCGGCAGCGGACGATAAAGCTAAAAAAAAATTTATGAAAATAATAACTGAACAATCAAATAGAATGGAAAATTTAATTAATGATCTTTTAATACTCACAAGAATTGAATTAGAAGAACATATAAGGCCAAACTCTTTAGTTAACATAAATGACCTTTTCAAAACAATTATTAGTAATTTTGAAATTATTTTAAAAAAAAATAAATTAAATATTAATTTATCACTCGCAAATCCAACAATTGTTATTGGAGATGAAAAAAAATTACAAACTGTTTTTTCAAATCTTTTAGACAATGCAATAAAGTATTCAAACGAAAACAAGTCTATTTTTATATCAAGCAAAATTAGTGATGGCAAATTGTTAGAAAAAAATTTTATGATTAGTATTAAAGATGAAGGTGTTGGTATTCCTCAAAGATATATTTCTAGAATTACAGAAAGATTTTTTAGAGTAGACCTTGAACAAAGTAACAAGGTTGGTGGAACTGGTTTAGGATTAGCTATTGTTAAACATATAATTACTCAACATCGTGGACACTATGAGATTCTAAGTGAGGAAAACCAAGGAACTGAAATTCAAATTTATTTACCAGCGAAAACTTAAATTTAAAAAATATTATATTGTAATAGTTTTAGAAGGTTTTTTTAACAATTCTTTACTTGATTTATGTTAATCTTTTAATTAATTTTTTATATGGTTAAAATATTCAAAAATATTTTGATTTTTGCTTTTTTATTAAGCTCTATAACAACAAGTGCTTTTTCTAAAGATATCACCACATTATTAAGAAATCAGCAACTTACAGTTTTTGATATTGGAATCTTTAGATTAGAAGCAGATTTAAAAAACTCATTTCCTTCTATAAAGAATCATTTAGAAATTACTGAAACTGAATTTTATACAGATGTAGTTTCCTCTTATTCTAAAAATGCAATCGATTTAATTGTTTCTGTTCCTATGAATAAAAATCTAAAGAAGGAAAATTATTTTTCAGATTCTTTAAGATGTAGAAATATTTTTAGTTCTGTTAGAGATTTTTTATTGAGAAATGAAAATTTGAGTAATTACAGATATTCTATGGCTACAAGTTATTTAACCTCTATATTTTCAACACCAAGTTCATGGCCTAGCTGGAGATATGATGAAGATATTAGAGAGGAATTAGTAAAATTGGTAAAACTTGAAATAACTTTACGTCCAAGCAAAGAACTTGCTCTCAGTGAACAGGTAAACCCCGTGTCATGTATGGGTGGCCTAGAAACTGATGTTGAAAAGATAATTATATCCAAAAAATACAACTAAATGTTTTATTAGATTACAACTATAAAGTTACCTTTTTAACAAAAGTGTAACAATTTTGTAATAATAAAGATTCAATGAATTTATATGAGTCAATCATCTTTTAATTAATAAATAATGAAAGGATTAAAGATAATGAAAAAACTAACTATAATAATTGCTTCATTAGTTGCTTTGTCAATAGCAACTGTTGCTCAAGCAAGAGATCAAATTAAGATAGTTGGTTCTTCTACAGTATTCCCTTATGCGACTGTTGTTGCTGAAAGATTTGGTGGTTCAGGATTTAAAACTCCTGTTATTGAGTCTACTGGTACTGGTGGTGGAGCTAAACTATTTTGTGCTGGTGTAGGTGAACAACATCCAGATATAACAAACGCATCAAGAGCTATGAAAGATAAAGAAAAAGCTCTTTGTAAGAAAAATGGTGTAAATGAAATCGTTGAAATCGTAATTGGAAACGACGGAATCACATTAGCTTACAGTAAAGATGCAAAACCAGTAAACTTTACAAAAGAACAATTATACTTAGCGCTAGCCGCTCATACAGTTGTTGATGGTAAATTAGTTCCAAATATTTATAAAACTTGGGACCAAATTGACCCTAGTTTACCAAAACAAAAAATTAAAGTGATGATTCCACCAGGAACATCAGGAACTAGAGATGCTTGGAATTCTTTAGTAATGAAAAAAGGTATGACTAAAGAAGCTAAAGCTCTTTATAAAGCTGGTTTTGAAGCTGGAAATAAAAAATACAAAAAACCTCAAAAACTTTACAGAGAAGATGGTGCTGCTATTGAAGTTGGAGAAAACGATAGTTTGATCATCCAAAAGTTAACTCAAGATAAAGAAATGTTTGGTTTCTTTGGTTTCAGTTATTTCCTAGCTGCAAAAGATAAATTGCAAGCAGCAAGTATTGATGGTGGACAACCGTCATTAAAGTCTATTCAAGACTACAGTTATGCTGTTGCAAGACCTTTATTCTTTTACGTGAAAAAAGCTCACGTTGGAGTAATTCCAGGCTTACATGAGTTTGTGAAAGAATTCACAACGAAGAAAGCTATAGGAAAAGGTGGTTACCTAGCGGACATTGGTTTAGTACCATTAGACTCTAAGTTGTATAAAACAACAAGAACTAATGCTACAAAGCTAGTTGCTATGGGTAATTAATTATTTCTTGATTAACAAATGTTTAAAAGGGGGTCTTTTTAGACCCCTTTTTTTTGAAATAAGAGTAAAGTCCTCAATATAGGAGATTCTTTGAACTTAATATTATTTACATTTATAGTTCTTTTAGGTTTCACAAGTTACTATTTTGGACGGAGAAAAGCATATACAATTCAATCTTCAAAAAAAAGATTAACTGCATTACCACAATTTTATGGTTATTATCTTGCAATCTGGTGTGCAATACCGGCCTTTATAATTTTTTCTTTATGGGCAATTTTTGAGCCTACAATTGTAAAACTATTAGTCTTAAGCGATTATTCAAATCAAGGTTATCTTGATGATGAATTAAATTTAATATACGAAAAAACAAAATCCTTGTCTCGGGGACAATTTACTGGAGAAATTACACCTTTTATTGAGGCTTCAGCAGAAAAATATTTAAGTCTTCGATCAATAGCTCAAAGTTCAAAAGCTGTTATAGTATTATCTATAATTATTGCTTCAGTTGCTTACGCTTATAAAAGAATTTCATCTAATTCTAGAACAAGAGAACCAGTTGAAAAATTTTTGAACGCAGTTTTATTTACAGCTTCTTTAGCCGCAATATTAACTACTGTTGGGATAGTTTTTTCACTTATATTTCAAACAATAGATTTTTTTAAAGTAATTCCATTATTTGATTTTGTATTTGGAACTCACTGGTATCCAGCAAAAGCTTTTGTTAGAGACTCTTCTGAGGCTTTAGATCCGACAATGTATTCCGATACTTTTGGGGCAGTCCCTATTTTTGCAGGTACTTTTTTTATAGCGTTAATAGCTATGTGCGTAGCCATCCCAATTGGATTAATGAGTGGAATTTATTTAGCTGAATATGCATCAAGCAAAGTAAGACAATATGCAAAACCTTTAATTGAAATTTTAGCTGGTATACCAACTGTTGTTTATGGTTTTT
Source organism: uncultured Pelagibacteraceae bacterium (assembly GCA_902551755.1). Lineage (GTDB taxonomy): Bacteria > Pseudomonadota > Alphaproteobacteria > Pelagibacterales > Pelagibacteraceae > Pelagibacter. The sequence continues at coordinate 12,345 of CACDEB010000003.1, read as the reverse complement.
TTGCTGCTCTAACTGTTGGCCCTTTTTTAAAAGAATTAGGAACTTCAATGGGTCTTGAAGTTTCAGCTGAAAGTGCTTTAGCGGCAGGAGGAGTAATGGGAATTATGATCATACCATTTATCTCAAGCTTGAGTGATGATGTTATTACAAGTGTTCCTCAAAGTTTAAGAGATGGAAGTTACGCTATGGGAGCAACTAAATCAGAAACAATCAAGAGAGTTATTTTCCCAGCGGCATTACCTGGCATCGTTGGATCTATTTTGTTAGGTGTTTCAAGAGCTATTGGAGAAACAATGATAGTTGTTATGGCTTCTGGTTTAGCAGCAAACTTGACTTTTAACCCATTAGAATCTACTTCAACAATCACAGCACAAATTGTGGTAATTTTAATTGGAGACCAAGCTTTTGGTGATCCAAAAACACAAGCCGCTTTTGCTTTAGGTATGTCATTATTTTTAGTAACGCTTTGTTTAAACATTGTAGCCTTAAGAGTAGTTAAAAAATATAGAGAGAAATATGAATAAAAATAAAGAACAATTATTAAATAAAAGATACAGGGCTGAACGGAGATTTCGCTTATATGGTCAAAGTGCAATTTTTATGGCACTTTTATTTTTAACAATTTTTATTTTCAAAATATTTTCAACTGGATATTCAGCTTTTCAAAAAACATGGCTGATTGTTCCTGTAAACTTTGACGCTGAAATGATGATGATAGATCAAAATCCATCTAAAGAAGATCTTCAAGACGCTGATTATTACGATATAGCATTAAAATCTATGGCTGATTTAGATCAAAATGCAAATGATGATCAAAAAAATCAGTTGAAGAGAATGGTGTCATATTTTTTTGAAAAAGAAATTAAAAATGAGATTTTAAATAACCCTAGTTTAATAGGAAAAACAAAAGAAGTTTATTTAACTGCTTCAGATGATTTAGATCAAGTCTTTAAAGGAAATTATCCAAGAGATTTACCGGAAGATCAAAGAAGAGTAAGTGATTATCAATTAAAAATTTTTGATCAACTTGTTGCAAAGGGTAAAGTCGAAAGTAAATTTAATATCAGTTTTTTTACATATGCAGACTCAAGAGAAGCAGAACTTGCTGGTATAGCTAGTTCATTTATGGGCTCAATTTTTTCTATACTTGTTTGTTTAATGATAGCCTTTCCTGTAGCGGTACTAGCAGCAATTTATCTTGAAGAGTTTGCACCTAAAAATAGGTTTACTGATTTTATTGAGGTAAATATAAATAACTTGGCCGCAGTACCATCTATTGTCTTTGGATTACTCGGATTAGGTGTTTTATTGGCTATATTTCATCTTCCCAGATCTACTCCTTTAGTTGGAGGTATCACTTTGTCGTTGATGACTTTACCAACAATAATTATAGCTGCGAGAGCATCCTTAAAAGCGGTTCCACCAAGTATAAGAGAGGCAGCACTTGCTATGGGAGCAAGTCGTATGCAAACCACAATGCATCATACAGTACCTCTTTCAATGCCTGGGACGTTATCAGGTACAATAATTGGTTTAGCTCAAGCTTTAGGAGAAACTGCACCCCTAATTTTAATTGGAATGGTTGCTTTTGTTAACACGATACCTGGGTCACCAATGGATCCTGCTGCAAGTTTACCAGTTCAAATCTATATTTGGGCTGAAAGTGCTGAAAGAGGATTTGTAGAAAAAGTTTCGGCATGTATAATGGTATTACTTGGCTTTTTAATAATAATGAATTTATTTGCCCAAATAATAAGACATAAGTTTGAGAAAAAATGGAGTTAAAATGATAAAGATTAAAGCAAAAGATGTTGATGTTTTTTATGGAAAAAAACAAGCTCTCTATAATATAGGTTTAGATATTGAAGAAAACCAAGTAACTGCATTAATTGGTCCATCTGGTTGTGGTAAATCAACTTTTCTTAGATGTCTTAATAGAATGAATGATGTAATTGACATCTGCAGGGTTAAAGGAGAAATTTTAATCAATGATTTTAATATCAATGATAAAAGTTGTGATGTCGTAAGACTAAGAGAAAAAATTGGTATGGTTTTTCAAAAACCCAATCCTTTCCCAAAAACTGTATATGAAAATATATCTTACGGCCCAACAATTCACGGTATGGCTCAATCAAAGCAAGAAATGGATGAAATTGTTGAAACTAGCTTAAAAAAGGCTGCACTATGGGAAGAGGTAAAAGATAGGTTACATGAACCTGGAACTGGTTTATCTGGAGGACAACAACAAAGACTTTGTATTGCTAGAGCAATTTCTGTAAGACCAGAAGTTATATTAATGGATGAGCCTTGTTCAGCATTAGATCCAATAGCAACAGCACAAATTGAAGAATTGATTGATGAGTTAAAAAAGGAGCATACAATAATAATTGTAACTCATTCTATGGCTCAAGCTGCACGTGTCTCTCAAAATACAGGTTTTTTTCACCTAGGACATTTGATTGAACATGGATCAACTGATAAGATATTTAAGAATCCTGATAACACAAAAACACAGGATTATATAACTGGGAGGTTTGGATAATGGGTGAAGCGCCACATACAGTTAAATCTTACGAAGAAGAACTCAAAAATCTTAATGCGAATATAATTAAAATGGGAAGTGCGTGTGAGGATGCTTTAGGTAAAGCTATTCAAGCCATTACAACAAGAAATAGCGATATTGCAGAAACTGTAATTCAAGACGATGAAAAAATAGATAAATTTGAGACTTTAGTTGAACAGCAAGTTGTAAATTTAATTGCATTGAGACAACCTATGGCAATTGATTTAAGAGAGACTGTAACGGCTCTGAAAATGTCTTCGGATTTAGAGAGAATAGGTGATTTAGCAAAAAATATATCCAAGAGAACACTTTTGCTTAATGAAAATCTTCCAAAGAATTTGGTAGATGCATTAAATAGAGTATCTACTAGTGTTCAAAAACAATTAAAATCAACATTAGACGCTTATCTAGAAAGATCTGCGCCAATGGCAATAAATGTTTGGGAAAGTGATGAGCAAATAGATGATCTAACAAATCTTTGTATGCAAGAAGTTATAAAATATCTTAAAGAAAATGAAAAAAATTTAGAGGATGGAACTCACTTGTTGTTTGTGACCAAAAACGTTGAGCGTATTGGTGATCATACTACAAATGTTGCAGAACAAATTTATTATTTAGTTAAAGGTGAATATTTAGAAGGTGAAAGACCTAAGGGCACAGAGCCAATTGTAACTGGAGAAAAATGATTTATGTCAGCTCATGTTTTCATAGCTGAAGATGAAGCATCAATTGTTAGTTTGTTAAAATATAATCTTGAAAAAGAAGGTTATAAAGTCAGTCATTCAGAAAATGGAGAAGATGCTCTTAAACAAATAAAGTCTAAACAGCCAGATTTGATATTAATGGATTGGATGTTACCTGAATTATCTGGTGTTGAAATTTGTAAAAACTTAAAAAAAGATGATAAGTTTAATGATATTCCTGTCATTATGTTGACTGCAAAAGGGGAGGAAGAAGACAAATTAAAAGCATTTGATACAGGTGCAGATGATTATGTAACTAAACCTTTTAGTCAAAAAGAATTAAATGCTAGAATTAAATCTTTATTGAGAAGGTCTAAGCCTCAATCATCATCGGATATTGTAGAATTTACTGATTTAAAAATAGATCGGATTACAAAAAGAGTTTATAGAAAAGATAAGGAAATTACTTTAGGTCCAACAGAATTTAAACTCTTAGATTTTTTTATCAAAAATCCTAAAAGAGTTTACTCAAGAGAACAACTCTTAAACAATGTGTGGGGAGAAAATATATACGTTGAGTCACGAACGGTTGATGTACACATAAGAAGATTAAGACAAGCTATAAACATCGAAAACACAAAACCTTTAATTAGAACGGTCAGATCTGCCGGCTATTCTTTAGAGTCTTGAAGATCTTTGGGTCTTATAAATTCTTTTAACATTCCTTTTTTTTCTATTTCTTCCCAACCTTTAATATCAAATTTAATTTTGGCGAATGCTGCTGTAGGAAATTTATAATTCATTAATTTGAAATTATTTGTTTCATGATTTTTTGTTAGATATCTTACTAAATTTTTAACCGTAGGCTCATGGTTTATTAACAAAATTGATTTGTAATTATTCGATATTTTTTTAATTTTATTTATAATTGCATATTCATCAGCCAAGTATAAACTCTTTGAATATTCTATAGTTTTTGGCTCCGGAATGTCTTTTGATAAAATTTCAAAAGTACTTCGGGTTCTTGTAGCTGATGATATTAAAGCAAAATCAAATTTGTACTTTTTTTTAACAAAAAATTCACAAATTTTTTTCGCACTTTTTTTACCTCTTTTATTGAGTGGTCTCTTAAAATCATCAATATTTAAATCTTCCCAACTGGATTTTGCATGTCTCATGACATATAATTCAAACATAAATTCTAAATATATGACTGCCTTAAAAAAACAACAAAAAGAAGAACTCAAGAACAAATATATTAATAGGGAACTTTCCTGGTTAAAATTCAATGATAGAGTTCTTTTTGAAGCACAAAATCTTGAAAATCCCTTGTATGAAAGAGTAAAATTTTTATCAATTGCCGGTTCAAATCTTGATGAATTTTTTATGGTTCGGGTAGCAGGTCTATATAGTCAAATAAAACAAGAAGTTGATTCATTAAGTTCTGATGGTCTGACACCTGATGAACAAATGGAAGAGGTAATTTCCGAAACTAAAAAACTATTAATCAAACAAAATAGGATTTATATTCAACTTATCGCAGAATTAAAAAAAAACAATATCAGTTTAGTTAAGCCAGTTAATTTAAATACTAAGGATAAAAAAAAACTTCTAGAAATATTCAAAGAAGAGATTTATCCTTTATTAACACCATCTGCTATTGATCCTGCGCATCCATTTCCATTTATAATCAACCAAGGAAGAGCGCTTGTAATGAGGTTAAGAAAAAAAAATAAAAAAAGAATTTTAAACTCAATAATAGTAGTACCAAAAGCATTATCTAGATTTATTGAAATAGAGTCTTCAAAAAATCATAAAAAATTTGTTGTTCTAGACGATGTAATAAGTTTTTTTGCTAAAGAAATTTTTCCAGATCATGATTTAGAAAAAAAAATGATTTTCAGGGTAATAAGAGATAGTGATGTTGAAATTCAAGAGGAAGCAGAAGATCTAGTTAGATCTTTTGAATTAGCCTTAAAAAGACGTAGAACGGGCGATATTGTTCGTTTAGAGGTCCTTGAAAATAGTGATCATGAATTGATAAAATTTATAACAAACAAATTAGATGTAAATCCTGATTATATTTATAATGTATTTGGCCTTGTTGGAATTCAAGATATAGATCAAATATGTAAGTTAAAAAATCCAAAATTAAGATTTAAAAATTTTGTACCTAGAGATGTTGAAAGATTAAAAGAATATAATGATAATTTTTTTGAAACCATCAAAAGGAAAGATTTAGTTGTTCATCATCCTTTTGAAACATTTGACTCAGTAATTGAATTTTTGAACCAAGCAGCAAATGATAAAAAAGTAATAGCTATAAAACAAACTTTGTATAGAACAACTTTAGATTCACCAATTGTTAAAGCTTTAATAACAGCTGCAGAAAATGGAAAAACAGTTACTGCTTTAATAGAAATTAAAGCAAGATTTGACGAGGAAGCAAATATTCAATTATCAAGAAGTTTAGAAAAGGTAGGTGTTCAAATTGTTTATGGTTTTGCAAAATACAAAACTCATGCAAAATCATCATTAGTTTTAAGAAGAGAACAAGGTAAAATACAAACTTATTTTCACTTAGGAACTGGTAATTATCATCCTGTAAATGCTAAAATCTATACTGATTTGTCTTTATTCAGCTGTGATAGGAAAATGGCATCAGATGTTGAAAAATTTTTTAATTATGTAACAGGATACGCAAAACCAAAAAATTTAAATAAAATTTCTGTTTCGCCAATTAATATGAGACAAACTTTAAATAAAAACATTGATGCTGAAATTGAAAATTCTAAAAATGGAAAATTTGCAGCTATTTGGGCAAAAATGAATTCATTAGTAGATCCAGAAATTATTGATAAATTTTATGAAGCTTCGAATGCTGGTGTTAAAATTCATTTATTTGTAAGGGGTGTTTGTTGTTTGAGGCCAGGTATTAAAAATAGATCTGAAAATATAGTTGTAAAAAGTATTATAGGAAGATTTTTAGAGCATTCTAGAATTTATTGTTTTAGTAACGGTACTAAAAAAATGCCTAATAGAAATGCAAAAGTATATATTTCCTCAGCCGATCTAATGCCAAGAAATTTAAATAGAAGAGTAGAGCTTCTAGTGCCAATTGAAAATGAAACTGTTCATGAGCAGATTTTAGATCAAATAATGTTAGCAAATTATCTTGATACTAATCAGAGCTGGGAGCTTAATGCTGATGGTAATTATAAAAAAATTAAATATAGTAAGAACGATTCCTTTTCAGCTCATGAATACTTTATGAATAACCCGAGCTTATCTGGAAGAGGTAAAGCTAAATTAACTATGCAACCTAAGAAATTGCATTTAAGACTGATTAAAAGTGGAAGTAATTAATACAAAACAACAATCTTCATCAAAACATTTAAAATTAGCCATTATTGATATTGGCTCAAATTCTATAAGAATGCTGATTTATGATGATTTTAGTTCAACAAGAGTTCCGACATTTAATGAAAAAGCAGTATGTGAACTAGGAAAAAATTTAGATAAATCAAGAAAACTACACAAATCTGGATCAGAATATGCATTAAAAGTTTTAAAAAGATTTTCAGAAATTTTAAATGTATCAAGGATCACAAATTTGAAAATAATTGCAACTGCTGTTTTGCGAGAGGCTACAGATGCAAAACAATTTATCAGCGAAGTAGAAACTCTTTTTAAAACAAAAATTAATATTCTGAGCGGTGAAGAAGAAGCAAATTGTTCTGCTGAAGGTGTAAAAATTGGATTTGATAATGTTGATGGTTTGGTAGCAGATCTTGGTGGTGGAAGTTTAGAATTAGCTAGAGTTGAAAATAATGTTGTTACAAACAAAACCTCTTTGCCAATTGGTGTACTTAGACTAATAAATAATCCAATTGTTAAAAAAAGAAATTTACCAAAGTATGTAAAAAAATTATTAAGAGAGGAAAAATGGTTATCTAAAAAAAAATTTAATAATTTATATTTAGTGGGAGGAACTTGGAGATCTTTATTTAAATTACATCTTTTCCAAAATAATCACCCTGTTCATATTATTCATCAATATTCTATAGATAAATCAACATTGTCTAAATTTGTTGAAAAAGTTTCATCATTTAATAAATCAAAACTTAAAACTGTGGAATATATTTCAAAATCAAGAACACAATTTTTACCGTATAGTTCTATTATTTTAGATGAGATAATGAGTATAACAAATCCAAAAAAAATAATTTGTTCAATTAGTGGCTTGAGGGAAGGTTCTTTATCAATTGATCATTTTAAAAATATAAAAGAGTCAGAAATTTTTACTAAATCAATTGAATATATTGCATTAAAAAGGGGGGATTTAGGATCTACATACCAAAAATATTTTAAATTTATACTCCCTGTTTTTGATGGAAATGAACACTATAACAAAAAATTATTACATCTAGCTTGCGTTTTAAGTCATATGGATTGGGGTCTTGGTGCATTTCAAAAAGCAGAACTGGTGTTTCAAGAAACTCTTAACACACCTCTATTAAGACTTACACATAAAGAAAGGATACAATTAGCTCTCTCTTGTTATTGGAGATACTGTAGTATTAAATACAATCCAAAATTTGAATATCTTACTTTTTTAAATAATAACGAAATATTTTCAAGTAAACAGGTTGGTGCTGCTTTGAGATTCTCACAATCTTTAACATCTATATCAACAATTTTTCTTGAGGAATTTAAATTGTATAAAAGGGGTAACTCAATATTTTTAAAAATTCCAACTGAACATCAAGAAATTATTTCTAAACAGGTAACAAAAAGATTTAAGGCTCTTGCTAGAGAATTATTTTTAGAACCTAGAGTTATTTACTCAAATAATTCAAAATAAAATTATATTAATTAAATTGTAATATTATATTAATATTTTTTTAACAAAAGTTTTCTAACTTAGTTTAACAGAATTTTTATTTAACTTATTTTTCCTCTGTAAAAATTTAAATTTTGTTAACTATCTTCTTTCTTCCTTGTCTAAGTTGATAGGGAAGAAAGACCCCATATCAATTGTTAATTGTTTAAAGATAAGCTTTCACTAGCTTGTTTTTTTGCTAGTTTTCTTGCTTTTTTTTCTGCAACCTTTTTTTCTATATCAGCAATTTTAACGTTTATATTAGATAGCTTTTTTTCTTTAGCAGTTATTTTGTTTTTCAATCTATCTATTGTTTTTAAAATCTTCAGTCTTTTCTTTTCACTTTTTTTTAACTTTTTTTTCATTTTAAACCTCCTTAAAAATTAAATCAGGAATATTTAAACATAAAATTCAAAAATCTAAAAGCAAATTTAATGCAACCCAAAGTTTAAAAATTTTTATGATTTCTAATTAAGTAAAAGAACATTGCTATATGAGAGCCGTTATTGAATTTTTGTTTTGATATTAATTTAAATATATCTTTTTGACTAAGTAGATGAACTTTAATACCTTTTTCTGGTTTAGAAATTTTAACTAAATCTTTTGTATAAAAACCTGTTATTTTAGTGGTTAAACGTCCCGGCTCATTATAAAAAGTTATCAATTTAGTTAGTTTCGATTTTGATTTATATCCTGTTTCTTCTGTTAATTCCTTATAAGCTGATTGCAAAGTTGTTTCTTTTTTTTCGACTATGCCAGAGGGAAACTCATAATTAACTTTATTAATCGGAACTCTTTTTTGAGAAACTACTATATATTTGTTATGAATTTTAGGGATGATAATTGAAAGATTTGATGTTTTCAAATAATGATAAAACTCATTTTTCCTAAAACCTTTATTAATTAACTGGATATTGTTTGTAAGTTTGAAATTTTTCAATTTTTCTTTGAAAATAAACTTTTAATGATAAATACCGCAATTAACATCCCTATAAGTTCTGCTAAAATATAATAAGGGGTATTCATATAATTTATACCGGTAAAGGACTCAGTAAAAGTTCTTGCAATTGTCACCGCAGGATTTGCGAAAGAAGTTGATGACGTAAACCAATAACCAGCAGTAATATAAAGACCAACACAAGCAGCTACCGCAATTTTACCTGATTTCATGGAACCAAAAATTATAATTATTAATCCTAATGTTGCTATTACTTCAGATGTGAATATGTAAATACCATCTCTTGACTTAGTAGATAATTCATAAATTTCATGTTCAAAAAAGAAATTTGCCAAACCAACACCTAACAAACAACCAAACAACTGTGCAAATATATAATAGGGTAGTAAACGTTTTTTTAATTTTCCAGTAATTGCCATAGCAATACTTACAAATGGATTAAAATGGGCACCGGACACATCTGCAAAAACAGTTATTAAAACAAACAAACCTGCACCTGTGGCGATTGTATTGGCTATAAGCATTACTGCAACATCATTAGTCAAGTTCTCAGCCATTAATCCAGAGCCAACAATAATCATGACTAAAAAACTGCTGCCAATAAATTCCGCTAAAAAATATCGATTTCTATTTTTCATTTACAAAAATTTGTATTTTTTTATTAATCTTATTAAATACTGTATCAAGTATTTCTTTTTTTTTGTCAATATTATTTGCCTTTTTTAATTCAACTACTGGATCTTCAATATCCCAATGAATTATTTCATCCTTTTTTGGCCATACAGGACAAATTTCATTGTTAGCATTATTACAAACTGTAATTACATAATCTATTTTGATTTCATTATTAGTAAACTCATCAAAATTTTTAGATCGACAATTTAACAAATTAAAATTTTTTGATATTAAATAATTTTTAACATCTTCATTCACTTTGCCAGTGGGATTACTACCAGCACTAAATGCATTAAAACGATTATGATATTTGTTTTTAATAATAGATTCCGCAATAATACTTCTTGCTGAATTACCTGTACAAACAAATAAAATATTTTTGTTTTTCATTAAAATATTATTTTGTAAATACCAATCACGAATAGTGGTATTTGCAGTCCAAAGTTAGTTAAGATTGCTTTATCCTTACTTATAAATCCTGCCACCGTCCAGCCTACAACACCCAAACCATGAAAATATATATTTAATGGATATATATTTAAATTTGTAAGAAGTATTCCTACTAAAACTAAAAAAGTGCTGATCCATTTTAGATATTTTTTTATAAACATAAAATTTCCTTTCGTTATTATTATGTCAGTTATGTTAAGAATTTATTAAAATAAAGGATTATTTACACTTTTTGCAGAGACCAAAAAATTCAAGATTATATTTTTTGTATTTCATGCCAATTTTATCTGCAAAACTACTCAAGTATTTAGATATTTTTGAATTATCAATTTCTGTTACTTCCTCACAGCTTTCGCAGATTGAAAATGCTGCAGCTTTTGAAACTTTACAATTTGAATTTTGACAGGCAACGAAAGCATTTTTGCTCTCAATTTTATGTATTTTTCCCATATCCACTAATTTATCTAAAGCCCTGTAGACCTGAGGAGGAGCGTTAATCCCTTTCTTCTTAACATTCGATAATATTGAGTATGCTTTTAATGGTTCTGTAGATTTTTCAATAATATCTAAAACAATTTTTTGATTTTTTGTTAAGTTTTGCTGTCTTTGCATAATTTATTTTATCATTTACCCATTAGTTTTTCAATTTGATCGATTGTTTTATTTTAAGTAGAGAAAGTATAAATAGAAATAAAGAAGCAGCAATTATAGATGGACCTGAAGCTGTATTGAATTCTAAAGATGTAAAAAGTCCTATAATAACAGATAGCAAGCCACCAATTACTGAAAAAAGAATCATTTGCTGTGGACTATTTGAAATATTTCTTGCCATTGCTGCTGGGATGATAAGCATTCCAGTTATTAATAATAATCCTACCATTTTGATAGAAATAGCAATTATTGCGGCCATTAAAATTGTAAAAATTGCTTTTGCTTTATCTGGATCTAATCCTTCAGCTTCAGCTAGTTCATAATTTACAGTAGATGCAAATAAAGATTTCCAAATAAATTTAAGAACTAATAATATTATAGCTCCACCTATCCATATAATTATTATATCATTCACATTAACCGCTAGGATATCCCCAAATAAAAGTCCCATCACATCAAATCGAATGAAAGATAAAAAACCAATTACAACAAGTCCAACAGCTAATGACGAATGTGCCAAAAGACCTAGTAAGGCATCACCTGGTAGGTTAGTTCTTTTTTGAAGATTAATTAAAATTAGAGCTATTAAAGCTGAGATTATAAAGACGGATAATGCAATGTTAAACTCTAAAGAGTAAGCAAGTGTTACGCCAAGTAAAGCAGAATGAGCCAATGTATCACCAAAATAAGATAATCTCCTCCATACTACAAAACATCCTAAAGGACCGGTTACCAAAGCAACTCCAATTCCAGCAAATAAAGCTCTTATAAAAAAATCATCTAGCATTTAATTCTTTTTAATCTTTCCTTCACTGGTGTGAATGTGATCGTGTTTATGTTCATAAATAGATAGTGTCTGCGATGCCTGCTCACCGAACAAAGCTTTGTACTCTCTGTTTTTTGCAACATCAATTGGGGATCCAGAACAACAAACATGACCATTTAAACAAACAACATGATCGGTAGCACTCATTACTGTATGTAGATCATGTGAAATTAATAAGATACCGCAGTTTAAATCTTCTGAGATTTTTTTGATTAATTCGTATAAAGCAATCTCGCCAGTGAAATCAACTCCTTGTACTGGTTCATCTAAGACTAATAACTCAGGTTTTTTTGATATTGCTCTTGAAAGCAAAACTCTTTGAAATTCACCTCCAGATAAATCTCCTAAATTTTTATCTTTAAGATGGATTACTCCTGTTAACGACAATGCTTCATTAATAGTTTTATCCTCAAGGTTTTCAGTAAGAGACATAAAGTCTTTAACTCTTAGAGGTAACGTCCAATCTATTGAAATCTTTTGTGGAACGTATCCGATCTTATTTGTGTATTTTTCAACTTCACCATCAATTTTTTTATAAATTCCTAAAGCAATTTTTGCGGTAGTGCTTTTACCAGATCCATTTGGTCCAATTAGAGTTACAATTTTACCTTTTTCAACTTGCAAGGATACTCCCTGAACTAACCATTTATCGTTTAA
>CACDEB010000002.1 GCA_902551755.1 uncultured Pelagibacteraceae bacterium | reverse complement strand
TTGGAACAGCGATTGCAACTAATAACAATACATATGCTGTAAAAGGTAGAGATTTAAGATCGGGAACACCTAAGGAAGTAGGTATCACCGAAGAGGATTCAGTAGAAGCTCTTAACCCAATCTTAAGAGAAATGATTAATGGAATTAAAGATGCTTTAGAAAATACACCACCTGAATTATCAGCTGACTTAGTTGATATGGGTTTAACTTTAACTGGAGGCGGTGCATTATTAAAAAACATTGATAAAAGATTATCAAAAGAAACTGGTCTTCCAGTTCATATCGCAGATGATCCTTTAGCTTGTGTTGCAATCGGAACTGGGAAGGCATTAGAACAAGAGGAAATATTCTCTACTGTATTATCTGAATATTAATAAACGATGCAAACAAACAGAGATGATTTCATTATTGCAATCAGATCTGCATTTCTTAAAAGAGGTAACCAACAGAGATTCTCATTAATAGCTCTTATACTTTTTTCAATTTTTATAATAGTGCTTGGTAAATATAATTTTAAAGGGGTAAACTTTTTAAAATTATCAATAAAAGAGATTGTCTATAGAACAACTTTTATTGTATCTGTTCCAGAAAATTTTGTAATAAGCAGCTATCAAACAATACATGATCATTTTTCCTTATATTCAAATTATGAAAATTTAAAAAAAAATTATGAAAGCCTTAAAGCTGCAAAGTTAAATACTGACTTCTTAAAATCTGAAAATGAGGCACTCAAATCAAAGATTAACGATGTATCAATACAATCATCTGAACTATTAGCGAAAGTAATTATAGATAAAAAAAGTCCTTTTTTAAGATCTGTAATAGTAAACAGGGGAAGTAAAGATAATGTGATATTGGGTATGGCAGTTTTAGATGGAAAATTTCTTGTAGGAAAAGTTGTAGAAGTAAATTACTCAACATCAAGAGTCTTATTATTATCTGATTTAAATAGCAAAATTCCTGTCTCCATAGAACCAAATAGTATTCAATCAATACTTTCAGGAAGTGGATCTAGCTATGGAGAAATTCAATACATAAAGGAGGATTATGAATTAGAGAATGACTCTGAAATTTTTACGTCTGGATCAGGAGGAATTTTTCGTTCGGGAATCCCAATTGGGAAAACGATTGCTAATGAGGAAATTGGTCTTGATACTATAAAAGTAAAATTTCACTCAGATTTTTCTCAGTTGCGTTTAGTGAAAATTGTATCTTTTAAAGAGGTAAAGCAAAATGATTGAAATATCAAAAATATCAATCTTAAGTAAAATTTTTAATTCTTTACCAATTATTATATTATTTATCTCAGTTCTAAATGAATTTGATTTTAACTATCTTAACTTTAAATATTTCTCTTTTAATTTTCCATTTATATTAATTTTTTACTGGAGCTTAAAAGGTGGAGAAAAGCTGGGATATGGCCTTGTTTTTATAGCAGGATTGATAAACGACGTTGTTGTTGGGTTACCTATGGGCATTAGCAGTCTTTCATATCTGCTAATATGTGGTTTTGCGGTATACTTAAGAAATATCACCTTGAGGCCAAACCTTATTAAAGATTGGCTTTTTTTTCTGTTCACTATCTCACTAGTGAATTCAATACTTTATATTGTTCTAATTCTATTCTTTGGAATAGATATGAATTTTTATTTCCTATTTTTTAATATTATTTTTACATTTATGTTTTATTATATTTTTTCATATATTTTTGATTATTATTCAAAATTTAATATTACGAGATAATTATGTTTGGCGGTGGAGGAGATTCAGGATACAAAAAACTTAGCACAGTAAATAGAAGAATGTTCATTATGACTGCTGCTAAACTAGTAGTATTTGGTGGAATTATAACAAGACTTTTCAGTCTTCAAATAAATGAGAATAAAAAATATTTAACTTTATCTGATAAAAATCGATTAAGAGAGTGGAGATTACCGCCTGTCAGAGGAGATTTTGAAGATTTTTTCGGAAATAAAATTGCCAGCAATCTCAAAGTTTATCAATTACATGTGGTACCTGAGCAAGTTGAAGATTTTAGATATTTAATGATAAGACTTAGAGATATCTTAGATATAGACTCTAAAACTTTCAAAAAAATTCTTAAGAAAAGAAGCCAGCAAAAATCTTGGGAGACGTTGATAATATCGGAGAATTTAAGCTGGGATCAGTTTGCAAAAATTAATTTTTACCTACATGAATTATCAGGCGCTAAACCTGTTCTTTCAGTTGCAAGAAATTATCCTTATGATGAAAAATTTACTCATTTACTTGGATACGTTGCCCAAGCAAGTGAAAAAGATTTAATAGAAAATGAAGTTATTAAAAAAAGTCACGTTCCTGGTCTAAGAGTTGGTAAAATTGGTTTGGAAAAAACTTATGAAAATCAATTAATTGGCTCAAATGGCATTCAAAGATATGAAGTAAATGCATATGGAAAACGAATTAACCAAATCGATTTTGTTGAAGGAAAAAAAGGAACAAATATTAAACTAACAGTCGATACAGAAATACAAGCTCAATGTAACGAACTTCTTAAAGATAAAGCTGGATCAATATGTGTGATGGATATTTTTACTGGTGAATTGATTGCAATGCATTCTTCCCCATCTTTTGACCCAAATTTATTTTTGTATGGAATAAGCCATGACAATTGGAATGAAATACTTAACAATCCAAAAAAACCATTAATAAATAGATCTATACAAGGTTTGTATCCTCCTGGATCAACTATTAAGCCGATTGTTGCACTCTCTGCACTTGAAAATGACGTGATCTCAACAAAGTTTAAAGTAAACTGCACTGGCAAAACAGAAATGTACGGGCAAACATATCACTGTTGGAAAGATACAGGTCATGGAATAGTTAACTTAAGAGATGCTCTTAAAGTGTCCTGTGATACATTTTTTTATGAAATGTCAAGAAGACTTGGGGTGGATAGATTAAATCTTACAGCAAAAAAATTTGGTTTAGGAGAAAAAGTATTTAATGGGACTTACAACGAGGAAAAAGAAGGATTAATACCATCAACACAATGGAAAAAGAATGCACTAGGAAGAGGATGGGTTTTAGGAGAAACTTTAATTACTGGTATAGGCCAAGGATATATGCAGACAACTCCACTTCAACTATGTCTTATGACTGCTCAACTTGCAAATGGAGGTTTTAAAATTAAACCAAAAATAATCTACGATAAAAAAAGTGACTCTTATGAAAAAATAAAGGCTGAAATGGAGAAAAATAGAATTGATCTATTAAGTGACTTCCAGCAAGATGATGTATTGGTTGACTTTTCTTTAGAGAAGAAAAAAAGCGATACCGATCTTTATAAACCTTTGTATAGAAACCAGGAGAATGTAAAATTTGTTCTTGAAGCTATGTTTGCATCTACAAATGAAGTTAGGGGTACATCCTATTCGTCAAGAATAAGCGATAAAAAATACCAATTTGCAGGAAAAACTGGTACCTCCCAGGTCAAAAAAATTACAGAGATTCAAAGAGAACTTGATCTAGATATCTCTCAAATTCCTTATGAAGAGAGAGATCATGCTTTATTTGTGGCATTTGGACCATATGTTAATCCACGATATGCTTTAAGTGTTTTTGTGGAACATGGTGGAGCGGGAAGTTCTGCTGCAGCACCTTTAGCAAAAAAACTATTTAAAACTATTGTTGATAGACATGAAGAAAGAGAAAAAATTAGAGAAAAAAGTTTAATGGAAATATAAATGTTTAAAGAAACAGCATTAAGTGGACAAACAACATTCTTTCAAAAATTAAGATCGATGGATTATATTCTTTTAGTCTGCATTTTAATATTAGGTGTCATAAGTTCTTTAGCAATGTATGCAACTGACGGAGGTGAACTTTTATACCATACAAAAAGTCATGTTTTAAGATTTATAATTTTCTTTGGAATGATGTTTGTTCTTTCTTTCTTAAATATAAGATTTTGGCATGCAACTGGTTATTTATTTTATATTATAGTTTTGGGATTGCTTATATGGGCATCTCTTTACGGAATTACTGCCTCTGGTTCTCAAAGATGGGTCGATTTGTATTTTATAAATCTTCAACCGTCAGAATTGATGAAAATTGCTATTATAGTTTGTTTTGCAAAATTTTATCACAGAGCCCAGATAAATCAGATTAATCACTTTAAAAATTTACTTGTTCCAATGATGATATTGATTTTACCGATATTGTTAGTTGTCAGTCAACCTGACTTAGGTACCTCAATTTTAATTGCATTAAGCGGAATTATAGTGCTGTGGCTAGCAGGTATTAACTTAAAATATTTTATATATTCAGGTTTGTTTTTATTAATTTCAATGCCTTTTGTTATTGCATTTTTAAAACCTTATCAAAAACTAAGAATTTTAACTTTTTTCAATCCTGATAAAGATCCGTTAGGAGCTGGCTATCAAATTATTCAATCTAAAATAGCAATAGGATCTGGTGGTCTTACTGGAAAAGGTTTTTTAAAAGGAACACAAGGTTATCTTGAATTTTTACCTGAGAAACATACAGATTTTATTTTTACATTATTTTCTGAAGAGCATGGTTTTATTGGATCCTTAGCACTTTTATTTATTTACGGCGTTATTATTTATAGAGTGATAGATATAGGAAAAAACGCTAGAAGTTTTTTTGGTAAACTATTTTGTTTTGGGTTTGCATCATCAATTTTTGTATTTATCACTGTAAATATGTCTATGGTTTTAGGTTTATTACCAATAGTTGGTTCCCCTTTACCGATAATGTCTTATGGCGGTTCTTCAATGTTAGCAACGATGATAGGTTTTAGTATTGTGATGAGTACAAAAATTTATCAAAAGCAACTTATTGCTTAATTTGTCGCAATAATTTTTTACTTTGATATTGTATCTTTAGGAATGAGTAATACTAAAATTGGAATAGTAGGCGCTGGTATTCAAGGCGTTTGTAACGCTTTATTTCTTCAAAAAAAAAACTATGAAGTACATCTTTTTGATAGAGAGGAACCTGGTTCAGCAGCATCATATGGAAATGCTGGTCATTTTTCACCATACGCATCTGTACCACTTAATAGACCGGACATATTAACAGATGTTCCTGCTATGCTTATAAGCTCAACAGGACCATTAGCCTTAAAATGGAATTACATTCCAAAAATGATTCCATGGTTTTTTAAATTAATTAAAAATTGCACAACAAAAAAAATGATGCATACAGCAAAATACATGCATCAAATTTTAGATTTAGCATTACCTGCTTATGACGAACTATTTGACGAAATTGATCTTGATGGTTTGGTAAAAAAAAATGGCATAATGTATGTCTGGACGAAAAAAAATATAGCTAGTAGAGAATTAGAAATAAAAATAAGGGATCAACTTGGTGTAGAACAACAATTAGTAACTCCTGAAGAAATAAGTGATTTAGAGCCTAATTTAAAAAAATTTTATCATGGTGGAGTTTTTTATCCTAATGCTAGACACACTATAAATCCTAGAAAAGTATTATTGAAATTATTTGATCTTTTTTTAAAAAAAGGCGGCAAATTTAAAAAAAATAACGTAGAAAATATAATTTTCAATGGCGACACACCAATCATAAAGACCCCCAATGAAAAAATAATTTTTGACAAAGTAATTGTTGCATGTGGAGCGTTTTCAAAAAAATTAACTGATAATTTAAATGAAAAAATTCCTTTAGACACGGAAAGGGGATATCATGTTCACTTCAAAAACTGTGAACATTTAATTTCAAGACCTGTTGTTTTTGCAAACAGAGGTTTCGGTATGACACCAATGGAACAGGGTTTAAGAGTTGTTGGAACAGTAGAATTTGGAGGATTAGACAATCCACTTTCAAAATCCAGAATTAAAAATTTAATAGATAATGCAAAATATATGCTTGATGGATTACCTGAGCATGAAGATGAATGGCTAGGATTTAGACCAACACTTCCAGATTTTTTACCAATAATTGGAAGTTCAAAAAATCATAAAAATGTTTATTATTCATTTGGTCATCATCATTTAGGATGGACTTTAGGTGCAATTTCGGGGAAAATAGTCTCAAAAATGATTTCTGGAGAAAAAACCAATTTAGATCTGGAACCCTACAGTTCTGTAAGGTTTAGTTAGACTTGATAAGAAAAATTAATTTTGCTTATATATTTTTATTTTTAGCAGTTTTATTTTGGTCTGGAAATTTTTTAGTTGGAAAATATGCGAGCTATCATCAAATTCCACCCTTTTCTTTAAATTTTTATAGATGGTTATTTGCCTGGCTTATTTTGATACCCTTTACATATAACGAAGTTATTCTTAACAAAGATTATATAAAAAATAATTATAAATTTTTTATTTTGTTAGGAATAACAAGTGTAACAGTTTTCAATTCCATAGTTTATTATTCACTGAACTTTACTCAAGTTATTAGTGGTGTTTTAATGATTTCGACAATTCCAGTAATGATTATGTTCATCTCTTCGATATTAAAGATCGAGAAAGCTAACAAATTTCAGTTGATTGGAGTAGCATTATCTTTTTTGGGTGTCATCACGATTATCACAAAAGCTAATTTTGATGTTTTAAGAAATCTAAATTTTAATAAAGGTGATTTAACTATGGTGGTTGCAATGCTATCTTGGGCGACATATTCAGCCTTACTTAAAGTAAAAAAACACGATGTATCTCAACTTTGTTTATTACAAATAATTATTTCTTTTGGTCTACTATTTTTAATTCCAGTTTATATTTTTGAGTTTATTTTGGGTTATCGTATTGAAATTAACTTACCCTTTACACTTACGCTTACTTATGTTGTTTTATTCCCAGGCTTATTATCATTCATTTGTTGGATAAAAGGAATTTCATTAATTGGTCCAAACAGATCAGGAATATTTTTACACTTAATGCCAATATTAAGTGCGATAATGGCAATGATTATTTTTGATGAGAGATTTATGTTTTTTCATGCATTGGGAGCTTTATTCATTTTAAGCGGGATATTAATATCTAATAAGAGAATAAGTAATTAAATGAACTTGCCAATAATAAATCACGATGACTATGTTGCAAAAATAAATGATGATAATAAATTTCCTATTAAAAAATTTGGTGAGCTTGCAAAATATCTGATAAGCGAAGGTGTTACTAAAAAATTTATACAACCTGAATTTTGTTCTGTTGAAACATTAAGTAAAGCGCATTCAGTAGACTATATTAATAAGATTAAAAATAAGAATTTAGATACCCAATCCCAAAAAAAAATAGGCTTTCCTTTAAATGATAGCGTAGTTAATAGGTCATTTAGAGCTACAGGTGGAACGGTCTTAGCAAGTAAACTGGCTTTACAAAATCGTTTATCTTGTAACACAGCTGGTGGAAGTCATCACGCAACACGAGATGAAGGAGCGGGTTATTGTGTTTTCAACGATGTAGCAGTTGCAGCTAAGCATGTGCTTTCAAAAAAAACTATTAAAAAAGTATTGATAATTGACTTAGATGTTCATCAAGGAAATGGAAATTCTGAAATTTTTAAAAAAGATAGATCAGTTTTTACCTTCAGTATGCATTGTAAATCAAATTACCCAGCAAAAAAATCAAATAGTGATTTAGATGTTGAATTAAAAGACAATACCGAAGACAAGGAATACATTGATGTTTTGAAAAAGAATTTACTTATTTTAAACAAAGAAAACTTCGATTTGATTTTTTACATTGCTGGAGTTGACATTCATCATAATGATAGACTAGGCAAACTAAAAATCACAGATGAAGGTATAAAAAATAGAGAAGAATTAGTAATTTCTAATTTTTTTGATAAAAAAATTCCATTATGTGGAGTATTGGGTGGTGGATATAATAAAGATTTTAAAAAATTAGTTGAGCTTCATGCAATTTTACATAAATCTTGTGCATCAATATTATGAAAAAAATTAATTCAAAACTTTCTTCAGAACAAAAGTTAATTTTATTTGAGGAAGGTACTGAAAGACCAGGTTCAAGTATATTAAATGAAGAAAAAAGGGAAGGATCTTATCACTGTGTAAATTGTGATGTAAAATTATTCGACTCTAGTTCTAAATATGAAAGTGGTTCCGGTTGGCCTTCGTTTTACGAGTCTTTACCCAACGTGTTTGAAACAAAAACTGATCATCATATTGGTTACGCAAGAACAGAATATCATTGTAAAAATTGTGGTGGTCATCATGGACATATATTTAATGACGGACCTAAACCAACTGGAAAAAGATTTTGCAACAACGGTGTCTGTCTAAACTTTAAGCCTAAAAAATGATTTTACAATATACCCTTTTTTTATTTGGTTTAATTTGGTCATTTTCAATTATAAAAACCCAGTCAATTTTTAATAGAAAAGTTGGATTAATATTTAAGTTATTTATCTCAAAAATTTCTTGGTTTTCTTTTTTAGCTGCTTGTTACTTTGGATTTAAAAATTTTTCAGTTAAACTGACTTTTATTGGTATTTTTGTTAGTGTATTGTTGGTTCAGTTAAGTTTTTCATTTGTAAAAAATAAGCTTAAAGAAAAATTTGATGGACAAAAATTACATCAATTTAAAACCTTTTTTGAAATTACTTTAATACTTTTGATTCTTTACTTTATATTATTTTAGAAAGTCTTTTAGTTTGTTTTCTTTTTCTAAAGCTCTTAATTCAGTGTAACCTCCTACGTGATGATCACCAAAAAAAATTTGGGGAATAGTTCTTCGACCATTAGTTTTTTTAATCATCTCTTCTCTTATACCTTCACCAGATGAAACATCTATTTCACTAAACTTTAATTTATTTCTTTCAAGCAACCGTTTCGCTGCATCACAAAAGTTACAAGAAGGACCTGTATAAATGAGAATATTTTTCATTTCTTATATATAGTCATTTTTTTTTATTTTTCTTCTTATTTCTTTTCTTGATAATTCAAATTTTTTTCTATGTTTGATGCTTTGGTTTTTTGCTCTTTTTCTCCAAAGTCTAAAAGAAGAGGGTTTCAATTTTTTCCTCATTAATTTGATTACGTCACTTTCAGAATATCCAGATCTTTTTTTTATCTCCTCAAAAGTGATGCGGTCCGCCCAGGCAGCCCACACAACCCAATCTGGACTCATAGAATTTGGCTCTGGATTTTTGACTTTTGTGATGGGTCTGTGACCTTTTTTCATAATTTTTAAATAAATATTAAAAATTTGCTTAATGCAATTTTTATGGAGTGTGGTATATTGAAACCAGATAGTCCTATCTAGCCATCTTTAGCTCCCGGTTTTTTAGGACTATCCTTCAAAAGAGCCTCTAAGTGTAATTTTTAGCACCACATCAATATTTTAGTTTTTGTGATAATAATGATCTTAATATTATGAAATTAGGATTTATTGGAACTGGTGAAATTACAAAAGCTGTAGTTATTGGCATCTTAGGGTCAAAATTAAAGTTTAAAAAAATTTATTTATCAAAACGAAATAAAAAAATTTCCTCTTTTTTAAGAAAAAAAAATAAAAAAGTTCAGATTGAAAAAGACAACCAGCTAATAATCGATAAATCAGACTGGGTTTTTTTAGCTGTTACACCAAAGGTTGGCAATCAAATCATTGGAAAACTAAATTTTAAAAAAAAACAAGTTATCATTAGCTTTATTTCAACAATACAACTTACAAGATTAAAAAAATTAACTAACAAAAATAAAAATATTGTCCGTGCAATTCCTTTGCCGCCGATATCTCTTAGAAAAGGTCCAGTTCCAATATTTCCAGCAAATAAAAAAGTAAAAAAATTTTTTTCTCATTTAGGTACAGTTGTTGAAATAAACAATGAAAAAAAATCTCTAAATTTCTGGTCAACTTCAGGAATGATGGCCCCATTCTACGAACTTTTAAACACTTTATCTAAGTGGCTTATCTCAAAAGGTGTTAAAAAAAATAACGCACAAAGTTATATTACTTCATTATTCACAGCTCTATCTGAGAGTGCATATAGTCATTCATATAAAGATTTATCAATTTTAGTGAAAAACTCACAAACTCCCGGAGGACTTAATGAACAAGCTGTGCGATCATTAAGAAAATTGAAATTTTATACTTCCACTGATAAAACCTTAAACGAAATCCTTAAAAGATTAAAAAAATAAATTAAATGAGAGAAATTTTAAAAAACGTTAAAGAAAAACTGGTTTCTAAGTACTCAAAAAGTGATAATCCAAAAAAGTTTAAACCAAGGCTAAAAGCTAGAATAAGAAAAAATAAACGTTTAATTGTCAAAAATATAGATAACTTTTTTGATTGGATTAAAGGAGCGGAAATAGTCGAGCTTAAAAAATGTAATACTAGCGAGGATCCTGTAAGACCTGAGCTGGATAATAAATTTAGAACTAGTTATGGTAGAAAAATTTATGGAGTAAAGTATAAAGGTGAAATTCATGCTGTAATGTGTTTTGCTTTTACTAATGAAATTCCCAAAAGTGTTGAAGAATTGGATATGATGAGTAAGGATGCTTTTCTTCAAAGTATACGAAGAGAATATCAAGTAGGAAAAATAGCGATTGCATACACAGTGTGGTCAAAAAAAAGGGGCGGAGGTAAATTGATTGTAAAAGAGGTATTCAAATTAATTAAAAAAACACATCATTTAAATCGGCTTATTACTTTATCACCACTCACAGAAATGGCCCGAAAGTTTCATTTAAGTAATGGAGCTGTTCAAATACAAATTAACGAGACTACTCAAAACTTCGAATACGAAAAAGTTTGAAGTTCTTTTCCAAATGAAATACGTTTGATAAGTTAATTCTTATAATAAGGATCTAACTAATGAACAGAAACTTATTCGTACTTTTTTTTAGTCAAATTTTTAGTTTTACAGCTGCACCAGTAACAGTTTTTCTAAGCGGTATTATTGGATCACAAATAAGCCCTTTGAAATCTTTATCAACTTTACCAATGTCAATATCTGTTGTTGGTATCGCACTGGGAGCAATTGTTGCCACCAAAACAATGAGTTTATTAGGAAGAAGGACAGGTTTTATTATTGCAGCTATTTCTAATTCTTTGGTCTCGTTATTGGCCGCATATTCAGTTATGTCACAGAATTTTATTTTATTTTGTTTTGCAAATTTTTTTATTGGGGTTGGAATGGCTTTTACCCATCAATATCGATTTGCTGCAGCTGAAAGTGTTGATAAAGAAAAAATACCAAAAGCAATTTCAATAATTCTTTTAGGAGGTATAGTTTCTGCATTTATTGGTCCAGGCACAGCAAATTTAACAAAAAACTTTTTATCAGAACAATTATATGTTGGTTCATATGTATCCCTTGCGGTGTATATGTTTCTGCCAGCTATTCTCTTTTTATTTTATAAAAACAATACAATCGAAAAAAAAGATATAAGTTTTATTGGTAGAGGCTATTTTGAAATTATTTCTCAACCTAGATTTTTACAAGCAATGGTGGCAAGTGCATTTGGATATGCAATAATGACCTTTTTGATGACTGCTACTCCAATAAGCATGCATGTAATGGAAAATATGTCATTAGATAAGACAAGTTTTGTTATTCAGATGCATGTTGCATCAATGTTTTTACCATCCCTAATAACTGGAAATTTGATAAAGAAATTCGGACATAGCAAAATTATGTATGTTGGCCTGTTACTTTATGGTGTAACAATAGTCTTAAGTTTACTTGACCAAACTTTTTTTAATTATTTAATTGCTCTGATTTTTCTTGGGTTTGGCTGGAATTTTTTATTCATATCAGGGACAAGTCTTCTGGTAACAACTTACAAAGAACACGAAAAGTTTAAAGCTCAAGGTTTAAACGATTTTGTAGTTTATTCAGTACACGCAATAGGAAGTTTATCAGCTGGTATCTTATTAGTTTTAACTAATTGGAAGTTAATGAATATCATTTGTATTCCCCTAATAGCAATTATATTGATTACAATATTACGAGCTGAATTTATTGATAAAAAAACTAGAAATACTTTTTAAAATCTTCGGCTACCTTTAGTATTTCTAAATCAACAAGACCACCAATTATCAATTGAATAGCAACTATTAAAATGAACCCTAAACCTATATAAGCGATCCATAAATGTTTTTGAATGTAGTTTGCAAGGTAAGTCGCAAGAGCACCTGTCAAAACAACTGATAAAACCAAACCAAAAACCATAAATCCAAAGTTTCCTTTTGCAGCACCAACTACCCCAATAACGTTATCGAAGCTGATTGTTATATCCGCAAAAAGAACTTTATAGACACTTTGTATGTATGAGGGCTGTTTTGATACCTTAGTTGGAGATTTAATTTTTTTGATCTCAAACAAATCTTTTCTTAAATCATTAACGATCCAAACTAAAAGTAAACCACCTAAAATTTTAATAAAATAAAATTTAAATAAGTATGTTGCAAATACAGCAAAAATAACTTTAAAAACTAAGGCGCCTGCAACACCCCACAATATAATTTGTTTTCTGTGTTTAGGAATAAAGTTAGCTGCTATTAGTCCAATTATAATTGCGTTATCCGCTGCAAGAATAATATCTATGAAGATAATTTGTAAGAGTATGATAGATTGTTCAATCAAGATTACTAGATAATATAAAATTTTTTGTATAATTCAATTAAAAGTAGTGAAAATTTTTATTGATTTAAAGATTTAGACATAATCAAATAGGCGTTTAATAAATTAAGGAGGAGAAATGAAAATATTTAAATATATTTTATCAATTTTTGTTGCCCTACTTGTATTTACACATTCAAATGCTACTGAAAAATGGGATATGGCTCTGGCTTATGGTGCTGGAAACTTCCATTCAGCAAACGCTACTGAATTTGCAAATAACGTAACAAAAAAAAGTAAAGGCAAACTCACTATAGTTACTCATCCGGGTGGCTCTCTATTTAAAGGGGGAGAAATTTTTAGAGCTGTTAGAACTGGTCAGGCTCCAATTGGAGAAAGATTTATGTCAGCTTTAGGTAAAGAAGATCCATTACTAGAAATCGACTCACTTCCATTTTTAGCGACTTCGTATGGTGATGCTATGAAACTTTATAAGGCTTCAAAAGCTGAAATTGCAAAAAGTTTAGACAAAAAAGGACTTGTGTTTTTATATGCAGTTCCATGGCCAGCTCAAGGTTTGTACTCTAAAAAAGAAATTAATAGTGTAGCAGATCTTAAAGGTTTAAAATTTAGAGCTTATAACAGTGCAACTGTAAGAATTGCAGAGTTAACTGGAATGGCTCCAACTAAAATTGAAGCGGCTGAGATATCTCAAGCATTTTCAACAGGAGCTGTCGAAAGTATGATTACCTCTCCAACAACTGGTAAGAATAAAAAGATTTGGGAAAATGGTGTAAAATATTTTTATGACATTGCAGCATGGTTTCCAAAAAACATGATTATAGCAAACAAAGAGGCGTGGAATAAGTTAGATAAAGCGACTCAAGACTTAATTATGAAAGAAGCAGCAGTTGCTGAAAGAAAAGGTTGGCAGCTTTCTAAAATGGGAAATAAAAATGACAAAAAAGCTTTAGCTGATGCTGGCATGACTGTTGGTAAAGTTAATGCTGCTTTGAAATCTCATTTTGAAAAAGTCGGTCAAACAATGTCTAAAGAATGGGCTAGCAAAGCTGGTTCAAGAGGACAAACTGTTTTATCAAAATATTAACAATTTAAAATAAAAGGCCATCTATATAAGATGGCCTTTTTAAATTATGTTAATCAAAATAGAAAACTTCCTTCATCGAGTTTATAAATTTTCAGGTATATTAGCAGCAATATTTCTCATACTTGTTGCAGTTTTTATTTTAATTGGAATATCTTCTCGAATTTTTGATTTCTACATAAGAGGTTTGTCAGAGTATTCAGGGTATTGTATGGCTGCCTCAACCTTTTTTGCACTTGCTTACACATTTTCAGAGGGTGGCCACATAAGGATTACTTTATTTTTAGAAAAAATGGGTAGCAGACTAAAAAAAATATTTGAGCTTTGGTGTTTGTCCATTTCCTCAATTTTTTCTGGATTCCTTTTTTTCTATTTCAGTAAGATGTTATTTATTTCTTATAAATTTCAGGAGAGAAGCGAAGGGGCTGATGAAATTTTAATTTGGATACCCCAGACAAGTTTAGCCTTTGGATCTTTTATCTTCTTTGTATGTATTTTACATCACCTTTTTAAAGCTTTTAAAAATGACTGAAATTATATTAGCAATTTTTTTTATTACTGTTTTATTATTGTTCCTAAGTAGTGGTGTATGGGTTGCTCTAAGTATGATTGGTGTCTCAGCCATTGCAATGGAACTGTTCACATCAAGACCGGTTGGTGATGCAATGGCAACAACAATTTGGGGTATGTCATCTTCATGGACACTTACCGCACTTCCCTTATTTGTTTGGATGGGTGAAATTTTATTTAGAACTAAATTGTCCGAAAACCTTTTTGAAGGGCTTTCTCCATGGATGCAAAAGCTTCCAGGAGGACTTATTCATGTCAATGTTGTTGGCTGTGCAATTTTTGCAGCCATTTCTGGTTCATCTGCAGCAACAGTGGCGACTGTAGGAAAAATGTCCATACCGGAACTTCGTAAAAGAAACTATCCAGAAAAAATATTACTAGGAAGTTTAGCGGGATCTGGAACTTTAGGTTTGTTGATACCACCATCTATTATATTGATAATCTATGGTGTAACAGTTCAAGAGTCTATTGCTAAGCTTTTTATTGCTGGAATTTTTCCCGGGATAATGATTGCTATTATTTTTATGACTTACGTTGTTATTTGGTCATTGATGAATAAAAATAAAATGCCTGTTTTGATGGAAGAAATACCTTTTATTGAAAAAATAAAAAAATCAGGCAAACTAATTCCAGTAATATTGTTAATTGTATCTGTAATTGGATCTATTTATTCAGGTGTAGCTACTGCGACAGAAGCAGCTTCACTGGGGGTAGTTGGAGCATTGATATTATCTTTTTTTCAAAAAAGTTTAACTATTGACTCTTTTAAGAAGTCCTTATTAGGAGCAACCAAAACCTCTTGTATGATCGGATTTATTCTGGCTGGATCAACTTTTCTTTCATTAGCCATGGGTTTTACTGGTTTACCCAGAAATTTAGCAATTTGGATAGATACAATGGAGCTATCACCTTACATACTTATTATTGTCTTAATGATTTTTTACATAATTCTTGGAATGTTTTTAGATGGAATATCTGCAGTTGTTTTAACTATGGCAATAATTGAACCTATGATTAGACAAGCCGGCTTTGATATGATTTGGTTTGGTATATTCTTGGTTGTTGTAGTTGAAATGGCACAAATAACTCCACCCGTTGGGTTTAATTTATTTGTTCTACAAGGGATGGCAGAAAAAGATATGGGATATATAGCAAGAAGCGCTTTCCCCCTTTTTCTTTTAATGGTCTTAGCAACAGTTATAATTATTATATTTCCAGAAATAGCTTTGTGGCTTCCTGAGAAAATGATACAGAATATTAATTAATATTTAGACTTTTTTTTGCCTTCGATCACTAGTTTGAGTTCTTTGTACTCTTTACAATTACAATCTTTCAGAACAGCAAGTCTCTCTTTAGCTTTGTCCAGTCTATTAGTGACTACGAATAATTCTCCCATGTATTCGTTTATACCCACATGCTTAGGATCTAATGCTAGTCCCATTGAATAATAAATTTCTGCATTTTCATAATCACCAACTTTTCTATGTGCGAAACCTAAATAATTTAGTGTATCTGGGTCTGCAGGAAATTTTTTATTATGCTTTAATAGATGTCCTATAGCTTTTTTGTAATGTTTTTGTGCTTTATCTATCTTATTTTTTTTTTCAAATTTTTTTGCCTTTTTAATCATTTTTTCTGCGACCTGGTACTGAGTTTTTGGTTTTTCTTCACCACCACTAGACCCACCGCTGCTACCAGCTGAAAAAGCTGGACTAGTAATTAAAACAAATAATAAAACAGTTAAAAATTTTTTAAACATTATTTAAACTTTCTTAATTCATCTAGTGGCATTAAATCAAAGTTATTATTTTTTAAATTTTCTCTAACTTTAAAAGCTGTTTCCAAAGATGAAAGATTATCACCATGTATACAAACTGAGTCAATTTCACAAGGAATTTGTTTACCAGAGAGACAATTTAACGCTTGGTTTTTTACCATCTTTAAAACGTGTTCTTGCGCTTTAACTGGATCTGTTATTAAAGCGGTATTTTTCTTTCTTGAAACTAAGTTTCCGTCATCCTCGTAATTTCTGTCAGCAAAAATTTCACAAGCTACTTTCATTCCCAATTTTTTTGCGGACACCTCCATTTTTGAACCTGTTGGCACTAAATAAATTAAATCTTTATTAATTTTGTAAATTGTTTTTGCAATAACAGTTGCCAACTCAATATCCTCGCATGCCATATTATTTAATGCACCATGAGGCTTAATATGAGATACACTGACTTCGTTTTGTTGTGCAATGGCTTGAAGTATATTGTATTGATCTTGAATAAGTTTCTCAATTTCAGCTGAAGAAAGATTAATCCTTTTTCTTCCAAAATTTTCAGGGTCATTAAATGATGGGTGCGCTCCAATACTTACACCATTTTTTTTTGATATTCTTATAGTTTCTCTCATGGTATCTTCATCTCCCGCATGATAACCACAAGCAATATTTGCTGAATTAACTATACCTAATAGTTCAGGATCATATTTATTAGAGTGGTGTTTGGATTTTTCACCTAAATCACAATTAATATTAATTTCCATAATTTATGAGTTAAAGTATAACATGGCATGATCAAAAATATATACAATCTTGGCGACGCAGCTTTATATTGTGATTTTGGCGATACTGTAAACAAAGAAACTAATCTTAAAGTAATAAATTATTTTAATGATATAAGAAAAAAAAATATTACTGGCATAAAAAACATTGCACCTTCATATAATAAATTAATAATTTATTTTGATTTAGAACTTACCAATTATAAAAAAATAAAAGATACTGTAGAAAATCTTGATATTTCAACTTTTGAAGCAGCTAAAGCAAAATTAGTAAAGATACCTGTGTGTTTTGATGATGAGTTTGCACTTGACCTAGAAAGGATTGAAAAAAAAGTGGGCTTAGGAAAAAAAGAGATAGTCAATCAATTAATATCTCAAAAATATTTTTGTTATATGACTGGATTTATTGCTGGTATGCCGTTCCTGGGTGATATTAAAGAAAAAATTAGGTTAGATAGGCTTGAAACTCCAAGGGTTAAAGTTCCCAAGGGCTCAGTAGGTATTACAGAACAATTCTGTAATATCTATACTTTTGAAAGTCCGGGTGGTTGGAATATTATTGGTAACTCACCTAAAAAAGTTTTTACTAAAGATCCAACTAAGTTAACCTTAATAGAATCAGGTGATGAGGTAGAGTTCTTCGAAATTTCAAAAAAGGAGTATTCAAAATTTAATGAGTAAAAATAGTTTTAAAGTACTAAGACCTGGAATAAATACCACTTTTCAAGATTTAGGAAGAGATAATTTATATCATGTAGGTCTTCCATTTAGTGGAGCAATAGATAAAAGAAATTTTCTAATCGCTAATTCACTAATTACTAATAGGAAAGATGATGCAGTATTAGAGTTTGCATACCAAGGACCCTTGCTCGAATTTTCTGGAAGCCAAACCTCTATTGTAATCACAGGTAATGTTAATTTTAAGATAATTAAAAAAGATACCTCTGAAATAAAAGGTGAATGTTATAGAACTTATAATTTAAATAATAAAGATTGTCTTGATATTATATCAACTGAAAAGTCAGTCTACGGTTACCTTTCAGTCAAAGGTGGTTTTCAGATTGATAAATTTTGTAATAGTTATTCGACAACTGTTAGAGCTGAAGTAGGTCCTAATGATGGAAAAAAAATAGAGATTGGACAAACAATAATCTTAAATGCTGTTGATAGCTCAATTAAAAAAAGTTTAGAATACTTAAACTCAAAAATAGAATTTATAAGAGTGATAAGGGGCACAAACTTTGATTACTTCTCAAAAGACTCAATTAAAGATTTTACAAGTAAAGATTTTATTGTTTCAAAACTAACTGATAGAATGGGAATGAGATTAAGCGGACCTAAAATTAAGAATTTAAAGAAAACAAATATCAAGTCTGAAGGATTAGGAAAAGGAGTAATACAAGTTCCAGCTGATGGTGACCCTATAGTAATGCTTTCTGACCATGGAACAATAGGCGGTTATCCAAAAATTGCTGTTGTAATAAGTGCAGATTATGACAAGTTAGCTCAATGCCCACCTGGAGAAAAAATCAAATTTAAAATTGTAAATCTTACAGAAGCAGAAAATTTATATAAAATTTATACTATGGAAACTAAGAATATAATTAATAAAATAAGATGAATTTTATAACAAGATTACCGGGTCCACTTTTAGTTTTTTTTGGTGCCACTAGTTTAAGCTTTGGAGGAATGATTGTAAAATCTTTTGAGGGCGCTACACTATGGCAGATACTTTTTTGGAGATCTCTTTTTTTTATTTTAGTTGTATCAATTTTTTTACTCATTACTTATAAAAAAAATGTTTTTCTTGCTTTTAAGAAATCAGGCTTTCCCGGTCTTATTGGTGGTATAGTTTTATCTTCAGGGTTTTGTGGCTATGTTTTTGCAATGTATAATACAACAGTAGCCAATGCTAATTTTATTATTCAAACTCAAACAATTTTCCTAGCAATCTTTGGATATTTATTTTTAAAAGAAAAAATTTCAAAATTAACTTTAATATCAATTATACTAGCTATCTCTGGTATTATTTTAATGGTCGGGGGATCTTTGTCTCCAGGACAAATGTCTGGAAATATTGCAGCATTTATTATGCCTGTGTCATTTGCAATCTTAATTATCATTATTAGAAAATATCCAGATGTAGACATGATACCGTTACAATTAATTGCTGGAATAGTTGCAATGTCTGTCGGTTATTTGGTTGCAGGTAAAATTAATATTTCTTCATATGATATATTTTTAGGTTTTCTAGCAGGTTTTTTTCAATTAGGTTTTGGTTTTATTTTTATAACAATTGGAGCAAGATCTACGCCCTCGGCAATTGTTGGTATCATAATGCTCACAGAAGCTATTCTTGGACCTCTTTGGGCGTGGTTATTTGTGAGTGAAAATCCACCATTTATTGTTTTAATTGGGGGGTCAATTGTATTATTCGCAGTATTACTACAGTTTTATAATGTTATTAAACTGGAAAAAAAAACTATTTCTTGATGACGATTATCAAAAATATGCTAATATAATCATATACGGGAGAGACTACATTGAGTAGCGCCGAAGGAGCAACCACCCCGGAAACTCTCAGGCAAAAGGACCGTACATATTAACTCTGGAAAGAGACAAATTCTCGCCGAAGGAGCTAAAATCTCTCAGGCACCACGACAGAGGGGGTTAGAGAGTTAATATGAATATAAAAAAAACTGCACTATACGAATTACATAAAAAGCACAACGCTAAGTTTGTTGAGTTTGCTGGCTATAGTATGCCGATACAATACTCTAAGGGAATTGTAAAAGAGCATAATATTACAAGAAATAAGTCTGGAATTTTCGATGTTTCCCATATGGGGCAGTTATTCATTAAATACAGTAACGACATAACAGACAAACTCCAAGAAATTTTACCAACTGATCTTAAAAATTTAAAAATTAATCAAAGCAAGTATTCGTTTTTAATGAAAGAGAATGGGGGAATATATGACGATCTCATCATCACTAGAATGAAAGATCAGTACATGATTATTTTAAATGCTGCATGTAAACAAAACGATCTTCAGATTATAAAAAATAAATTGAATGATCAAAATTTAGACATGAACAATAATTTATCTCTTGTAGCGATACAAGGTCCAGAGTCTAAAACAATTCTTGAAAATGTAGTTTCAAATGTATCAAAATTAAAATTTATGAATGGAGCAAACTTTTCTTTTAAAAATAATGAAATCTTTATAACAAGATCTGGATATACAGGTGAAGATGGTTTTGAAATATCATTACCTAATAAAGTTGCAATTTCTTTTGTAGAAGAATTAATTTCTAAAGGTTCAACTTTAATTGGGTTGGGGGCAAGAGATACCTTAAGATTAGAGGCGGGCTTGTGCTTGTACGGTCATGACATAAACGAAAATACCAGTCCAGTTGAAGCAAATTTAAAGTGGGCCATTTCAAAAAATAGAATAAATGATAACTTTATAGGATCACAAAAAATAAAAAAACAAATCAAAGAAGGTGTGTCAAAATTAAGAGTTGGTATCAAACCAGAGACTAGAGTTATAGCAAGAGAGTCAACGAAAATTTTTGATGAAAAAGATAATGAGATTGGAAAAGTCACTAGCGGAACATTTGGACCAAGCGTTAATGCTTCAATTGCGATGGGGTACATTTCAAATTCTCATTCTAAAACAGATACGAAAGTTTACTTAGAAGTAAGAGGAAAAAAAGTGCCTGCCAATGTTTGTGAATTGCCATTTTATAAAAAAAGTTATGTGAAAGGAGAAGCTAATGTCTAATACAAAGTTTTCAAAAGAACATGAATGGATTACACTAGATGGAGAAGTTGGAACTATTGGAATTACAAAACATGCAACTGAAATGTTAGGTGACATAGTTTTTGCTGAATTACCTGAGAAGGGATCTAATGTTGAAAAAGATGGAACTGCAGGGGTAGTAGAGTCAACAAAAGCTGCAAGTGATGTCTATACGCCAGTAAGTGGTGAGGTTGTAGAAATTAATCAATCAATTGTTGATGATCCATCAAAAATTAATGCTGATCCAGAGGGTGGAGCGTGGTTTTTTAAATTAAAGTTAAAAGATAAATCAGAACTCGATACTCTTATGAACAAAGAAGAGTACGATAAATTTGCTAAGGAGAGCTCATCATAATGTTACACGACTCAGAAAAAGATTTTATAAAAAGACACATTGGAACTTCAGAAGAAGAACAAAGAAAAATGTTAAAAGTTCTTGGATATACTTCACTTGACGAACTTATATCTAAAACTGTACCAGAAAAAATTCTTTTCACGGAGGATTTAGATATTGGTGAACCAAATTCTGAATATGAAGCATTAAGAAAGCTAAAAAATTTATCAAAAAAAAATACTATATTTTCTAATTTTATAGGAATGGGTTATTACGGTACCTATACTCCAAACGTTATTATCAGAAATATTCTAGAAAATCCGGGATGGTACACTTCTTATACACCTTACCAACCAGAAGTCGCTCAAGGAAGATTAGAAATGTTACTTAATTTTCAACAGATGATTGTTGATTTTACAGGAATGGATATTGCAAATGCATCCCTACTTGATGAGGGGACAGCTGCAGCAGAGGCTATGGGTCTAAGTTATAGACTTGATAAAAAAGATTCTAAAACAGTTTTTATTTCAGAAAACTGTCATCCGCAAACAATCGAAGTGGTTAAAACAAGAGCTGAACCATTAGGTTTAAAAGTTGTTGTTGGAAGCGAGGATAAGGTAATCGATGAAACATCTGATTTAGTATGTGGTATTATTCAATATCCAGGTACATTGGGTGATATTAAAGATCCAAGTGAATATATTAGTAAAATTCACAAAAAAAACGGTAAAGCTATACTTGTTTGTGATTTGTTAGCTCTAGCCTTATTAAAGACGCCAGCTGAATTAGGTGCTGATATAGCAGTGGGAAGCTCACAAAGATTTGGAATCCCAATGGGTTACGGTGGTCCGCATGCAGCTTTTTTTGCAACAAAAGATGAATTTAAAAGATCAATGCCAGGAAGAATAATTGGAGTTTCAGTCGATAGACACGGTAATAAAGCTTATAGATTGTCTCTGCAAACAAGAGAGCAACATATAAGACGGGATAAAGCTACAAGTAATATTTGTACAGCTCAAGCTTTATTAGCAATAGTTTCGGCAGCTTATGCAGTGTATCACGGGCCAAAAGGAATAAAAAATATTTCAGAAAGAGTTTCCCAACTTACAAAGAACTTTGCTGATAAAATAAAGCAATCTGGATATAAATTATATTCAGAGTCATACTTTGATACTGTTACAATTTATACCAAGGAAAAGACTGAACAAATTTTCAAAAACGCTCTTGATCAAAAGATAAATGTAAGAAAAGTAAACTCAGAAATGATAGCAGTTTCTTTTGATGAGAGAAAAAATGTATATAGAGCAAATCAGCTTTTAAAGATATTTAATTCTACTGAGTCAATTAAAGATAATCCTACCAGAAGTTTGCCAAATCTACCTAAAAATCTTCTAAGGACATCAAAATATTTAGAACACCCTGTTTTCAACTCTTATCATTCAGAAACTGAAATGCTTAGATATTTGAAGAGATTAGAAGATAAAGACATTGCTCTTAATAGATCTATGATTGCACTTGGATCTTGCACAATGAAACTTAATGCTGTGGCAGAAATGATACCAATCAGTTGGAGAGAATTTGCAGAGCCACATCCTTTTGCTCCCGTAGAACAAATGGAAGGGTACAGAAAATTATTCACAGATTTAAAAAATTGGTTGAGATCAATTACAGGTTTCTCCGGTGTTTCATTACAACCTAACGCAGGAGCTCAAGGTGAATATGCTGGCTTAATGGTAATTAGAAAATATCACATTGATAGAGGAGAAAGTAATAGAAATGTATGTCTTATCCCAAGTTCAGCCCATGGAACAAATCCTGCTAGCGCACAAATGGTAGGAATGAAAGTTGTTGTCGTGAATTGCGATAAAGAGGGTAACGTCGACATCGAAGATCTAAAAAAGAAAGCGGAGCTTAATTCAGAAAATCTTGGAGCATTAATGGTAACTTATCCATCTACTCATGGTGTCTTTGAAGAAAAAATTTCTGATATCTGTAAAATAATTCATGATAATGGTGGCCAAGTTTATATGGATGGTGCAAATTTAAATGCATTGGTTGGTATAGCTAAACCTGGTAATTTTGGACCAGATGTCTGTCACATAAATTTACATAAAACTTTTTGTATACCTCATGGAGGAGGAGGCCCAGGTATGGGACCAATCGCTTGTAAAAAACATTTAGAAGTTTTTTTACCAAGTCACCCAATTGTAAAGGATTGTGGTCCAGTTTCAGGAATTGGATCTGTCTCAGCAGCTCCTTGGGGAAGCTCTAGTATTTTATCTATTTCTTGGATGTACATTAAAATGATGGGCTCAGAAGGTCTTAAATTGGCTACTCAAAATGCAATCCTTAATGCAAATTATTTAGCCTATAAACTTAAAAATCATTTCCCAATTTTATATACGGGTAAAAATGGAAATATTGCTCACGAATGTATTATCGACATAAGACCTATCAAAGCTGAAACAGGTATAACAGAAGAAGACATTGCAAAAAGATTAATTGATTTTGGATTTCACGCGCCGACAATGTCTTGGCCTGTAGCTGGTACAATGATGATAGAGCCAACTGAAAGTGAAAGCTTAACAGAAATAGATAAATTTTGTGAAACCTTAATTAAGATTAAAAATGAAATAGAAAAGATCAAGTCCGGAGAGTTTGATAAAGTAGATAACCCAATTAAAAATGCACCACATACTGATCTTGAACTATCTTCTGATGAATGGAAACATAAGTATTCAAGAGAAGAAGCAGCTTATCCATCTAAACATTTAAAAACTGATAAATTTTGGCCTCCAGTTGCTAGAGTTGATAATGTATATGGAGATAAGAATATTTTTTGCACATGTCCAAGCATTGATGAATTCAAAGAAGACGCAGCTTAAAATTTGATGAAAATTGCTGTAATTGGATCAGGAATTTCAGGATTAAGTGCAGCATATTTTTTATCAAAAAAACACAAAGTTGATCTTTTCGAAAAAGAAGATCGTTTTGGAGGTCACTCACACACTTTAGATATTTTAACAGACAATCAAAGTAAAAAAAAAATACGTGCAGACATTGGATTTATTGTTTTTAACAAACAAACTTATCCAAACTTAATTAACTTTTTCGATGAAATCGGGGTAGAGATAGAAAAAAGTAATATGAGTTTATCATTTTTAGTAAAAGAAAAAAATTTAGAATACAGTGGGAAAGGAGTCCGAGGGGTATTTTCTTATAAAAAAAATTTATTAAACACAAGTTTCATAAAAATGTTTTATGAGATCATAAAGTTTTATAACAAAAGTTCTAAATTAGATGATATAGATGAAAATTTAAATCTTGGATCATTTCTTCAAAAAGAAAAAATGTCAGATTTTTTTATCAATTATCATATTTTACCAATGGTATCAGCCATATGGTCAATGCCACCTGACAATGCAAAAAATATGCCTATTAAGTTTTTTTTAAAATTTTTTCAGAACCATGGTCTATTTAAGTTTAAAGATAGACCCCAATGGTACACTGTGAAAAATAGAAGTAGTGAATATGTAAATAAAGTAATAAAAAAAATTAGTGGGGAACATTTTAAAAATTATAAAATTAATAAAGTTACAAGATCAGATAATGCTGCACGTGTTTTTTATGGAGGGGAAAGTGAATATTTTGAGTATGATAAAGTCGTAATTGCAACCCACGCAGATGAGGCTTTATCTATAATCGATGAGCCTTCTAATGATGAAAAAGACATATTAAGCAATTTTAAATATAAGAACAACTTAGCTGTAATTCACTCAGATGAAAGTGTAATGCCTAAAAAAAGAATAAATTGGAGTGCATGGAATACTTTTGTATCAGAAAATAATGATAGTTCAGTAACCTACTGGTTAAATTTATTACAGAATTTAAACATAGAAAAAAATATCTTTTTAACTTTAAATCCCCATTTCAATATTGATGAAAAACTTGTGATTGATAAAATTCAATTTAGTCATCCATATTATGATCATCATACTTTAAAAAATCAAAAAAAATTGGATTTATTACAAAATAAACAAAATTTATTGTTCTGTGGAAGTTATCATGGTTATGGTTTTCATGAAGACGGTATTAAATCAACATTAAATATGCTTAAATTCATTAATGATTGAGAATTCATTTATATATACGGGCGAAGTCATTCATAAAAGATTCAAACCAAAAGAACATTTTTTTAAATATAGTGTATTTTCTTTACTAATTGATCTTAGCGAAATAAGACTTATAAATAAAAAAATTCCCTTTTTTTCTTACAATAAATTCAATGTTCTAAGTTTTTTTGATAAGGATCATGGCGAGAGGGATGGTTCTGATTTAGGAGTTTGGGTAAGAAAAAAATTAAAAGAAAAAGGAATAACTTCAGAAGAAATTAAGATTAAAATTCTTTGTTACCCTAGAATTTTTGGATATGTTTTTAATCCACTAAGTATTTTTTTTATTTATAATAAAATTGGTGAACCAATTGCAATTTTTTATGAAGTAAAAAATACATTTGGAGAACAACACACATATATATTCGAAATTAAACATCCAAACTCACAAATTAAGAATGATTGTAAAAAGAAGTTTTTCGTATCTCCCTTTATGGATCTTCAATCAGAATATTTCTTTAAAGTATTATTACCCAATGAAAAATTGTCTGTAATTATTGATCAAAGAGACAAGGAAGGTAAGCTTCTATTTGCATCCCAGGATGGAAACAGGCGTGATTTAACCTCTAAAAACTTATTAATTTGCTATCTAAAACACCCTCTAATGAGTTTTAAAGTCATATCA
This sequence comes from uncultured Pelagibacteraceae bacterium, assembly GCA_902551755.1. Taxonomy (GTDB): domain Bacteria; phylum Pseudomonadota; class Alphaproteobacteria; order Pelagibacterales; family Pelagibacteraceae; genus Pelagibacter. Next base: position 273,409 of record CACDEB010000002.1, on the reverse strand, counting down.
GCTATACATTTTGAAGCATTAAAATTGTGGATCAAAGGCGTTAAATTAATTAAAAAAAATATTAAAATTAAAAATAATACGACCTTTGAAAACTAATGATAAATCAAATTTCAGATAAAATCGTCTTTTCTGGTTTAAAGTTAATAAAGTACGGTAAGCTAAATGTAACAACTTTCCAAAACAAAAAATTGCAGTTTGGAGATGATGGTAATTTAGAGGCAAGCATTAAAATTAATAAGCCAGATTTTTCAAAAAATATAATTGCAAAAGGTAGTGTTGGTTTAGCAGAATCTTATATGAGAGGGGATTTTGAAACAGATGATTTATCTAAGTTAATTGAATTAAGTGCTAAAAATATTAAACTAGTTCACAAATTCTCTGGAATACTGGACTTAACATATTTAAATTATTTTAAAAAATTCATTAATCGAAACACTAAAACAAAAAGTAAAGAACATATTTCAAAACACTATGATCTTGGAAATGAATTCTTTTCTTTATGGCTTGACGATTCACTAACTTATTCAAGTGCAATTTTTGAAAATGAGAAATCAAATTTATACGAAGCACAAATAAATAAATATAAAAAACTTTCAAATCTTCTTAAGCCAAAGTCAGGTGATAAACTACTAGAAATTGGATGTGGCTGGGGAGGATTTGCAGAATATATCGGAAAAAACCACGATGTTAATCTTGATTGTATTACCATATCAAAAAAACAATATGAATTTTCTAAAAAACGTATTCATGATGCTGGCCTTAATGAAAAAATTAATATTCAAATGAAAGATTATAGAGATGTAAAACAAAATTATAATTCTATAGCTTCAATAGAGATGATAGAAGCTGTAGGCAAAGATTATCTAAAAAATTACTTTCAAACGATTAAGAAAAATTTGGTACCTGGCGGCAAAGCTGCAATTCAAGCAATTACAATAGACGATAACTTGTATAATAGATACAAAAGGAAAGAGGATTTCATTCAAAAATATATTTTCCCCGGAGGCTTTTTGCCATCTAAGAAGTCAATATTAGATTATGTAGAAAAAACTGGATTAAATTTTGATCAATGCAATTCTTATGGTTTGCACTACAGCAATACGCTGAAAATTTGGAGAGACAAATTTTCAGAAAGATGGGAAGAAATTTCAGATCAAGGTTTTGATAATACTTTTAAAAGAATGTGGAATTTCTATTTATCTTATTGTGAAGCAGGATTTAAATCTAAAAATATTGATTTAATTCAATTTTCTTTAACTAATAAAGCATGATAAAAATGAAAATAGTAAATTCAATTTTGTTGATAATTACTTTAGCTTTAGTTACAAGCTGTTCTAATAATATGAAACCAGAGGATTTTAAAAATACAAAACCAAGCCTTTTAATTGAAGAATATTTTGATGGGAAAGTTCAAGCATGGGGAATTTTACAAGACCGGAGTGGCAAAGTTACAAGACAATTTAAAGCAGACTTAGTTGGATCCTTTAAAGATAATGTTATCCTTTTAGATGAAGATTTTTACTGGACTGATGGTGAAAAACAAAAGAGAACATGGAAAATAAAAAAAATTGATGACAATAACTATGTTGGTACTGCTCCAGATGTAGTGGGAGAGGCTACAGGTGTTCAATACGGATCAGTCTTTAAATTTAAATACGATTTAATGGTGCCTTTTAAAAATAAAAATATCAAAATTTCATTTGATGACTGGATATTCAAACAAGACGAAAAAGTTGCAATTAATCGTGCAACGCTTACTAAATTTGGATTTAAAGTCGGAGAACTTACCGTATTTTTTATGAGAGACTAATCTTTAATTCGCTTCATCCCTTTTTCAAGAATCTTAAAATATAAACCGTTTGGAATTACCTTAAGAACTTTCATAATTGTTGTGAAAGACTTAGGAAAATGAATTTCAAAACCTTTACTTTTTGTAAGTCCCTTAAACATTTGCTCTGCAGCAAACTCAGGTGATTTAATCATTGGCATTGGAAAATCATTTTGATCTGTCATAGGGGTTTTGATAAATCCAGGACTTACAAGAGATACTCTTACGTTACTTCTCTTGAGGTCAAAATATAAACTTTCAGCAAAACTAGATAAAGCTGATTTAGATGCACAATAAGCTCCCGCTGCAGGAAGACCTCTATAACCTGCTACAGAAGAAACTATAGATATTTGACCCATTTTTTTACTTTTATAATACTCATAAACTGCATTTATTGAATTTACTGTTCCAAAAAAATTTACTTCCATAATTTTTCTTACTTTTTCAAGATTTAATGTTTTTTCAGATTTTGGATCATGAATCCCTGTGCAGAAAACAGAAATATCAACTTCTCCAAGCTTTTCTTTTACTTGCGAGAATACGCTTTTACATTTTTCGTTGTCGGTAACGTCAAGAGGAAAAGCAATAATATTTTCATTAGATTTAGATATTTCATCTAATAAATTTTCTCGTCTTGCGGAAATAGCAACTTTCCATCCTTCTTGAGCAAATTTTAGCGCTAAGGATTTTCCTATACCACTGCTAGCTCCTGTAATCCAAATTGTTTTATTATTCATATAAGATTGATGTATAGTACGATTATGCTTAAAAATAAATTTATATCTTTTCTTCTATTTGCAATAGTAACATATTCAGCGTCTTTTATCGGTAGTGTAGCGACAATTTCTTACAAAGAACCATGGTACTCAAGTTTAAATAAATCGTTTCTAACTCCACCAGATTGGGTCTTTGCCCCTGTATGGACTACATTATATTTGTTTATGACTATAGCAATATGGGCAGCGTGGCATAAAAATTATAAAAATATAAATCTTGTTTTAATTTATTTTATCCATCTATGCTTTAATACAACTTGGAGTATAGTTTTTTTTGTTTTTCACAATATTCTTTTTGCTCTTATAAATTTACTAGTAATTATTTTTTTCATAATAGTTTTAATTTTAAAATATAAAGATATAAACAAAGTAAGTTATTATTTAATGATTCCTTATTTACTTTGGAGTTGTTATGCATTAGTTCTAAATTTTAGTTTGTTAATATTAAATTAATATGGATGATGTTGTTATAGTTGGTGGTGGTATAATAGGAGCTGCAACAGCTTATTTCTTGTCAAAAGAGGGAAGAAAAGTAAAAGTTATTGAAAGAGATCCAACATATAGAACAGCATCTTTTCCTTTATCATTAGGCGGTTTCAGAAGACAATTTTTTCAAACAGAAAATATTCTTTTGGGGAAATTTGCTAGAGAATTTATTTTCCAAATACCAGAACTTTTAAAAACAAAAAAAAATCCTAAACCTACTGCTAGCATGGTGCCTAATGGATATTTGCTTATGTTTGGAGCAGAACATGCTGAAGAACAATATAAAGCTCTTGAAAATCACAAGGCATGCGATGCAGGGACAAAAAATATAAAAGGTTCTGATCTAAAACAATACTTCCCTTATATAAATAATGAAGGCATTGAAACAGCAACTTTTACAGATAACAAAAGTGAAGGCTGGATTGATCCATTTATGTTTCACGGAGCACTCAAAAGTAAAGCAATCGAGCTAGGCGCTGAATTTATAAAAGGTGAAGTAAAATCTTTATCAGAGATAAAGGCTAATACCATTGTATCAGCGGCTGGATGTTGGACAAAAGAATTGTTGGAAGATATTCCAGTCGAGCCACAAAAACACACTGTCTTTAGAGTGAAGTGTCCCAAACATATTCCCGAGATGCCTTTGACTGGAGACTTAACTACCGGAGTTTATTGGCGACCAGAGGGAAAAGAGTATCTTGCAGGATCTCCCAAATCTGTTTTTGATGCAAAAGATCTTGAACCTGCATGGGATGATTTTGAGGAATTAGTTTGGCCAGCTCTTGCTCAAAGAGTTCCAATATTTGAAGAATTAAAACTAACAGGTGGTTGGGCTGGATACTATGATTGCAATAGATTAGATAATAATGCTGTGGTTGGTAAGCACCCAAAATTTGAAAATGTTTATCTGGCCACTGGATTTACAGGAAGAGGATTGATGCAAGCTCCCGGGATAGGAAGAGCTTTAACAGAGTTAATTACTACTGGAGCTTACCAATCAATCGATATTTCAAATATGGCAGTTGAAAGAGTTTTAGGTAAAAAAGCTAGACCAGAACCATACGTACTTTAATTAATTTATGAAATTACATATAGGAGGAATGGAAAAAAAAGAGGGTTGGAAAATTTTAAATATCCAAAAAAATGATGGTAGAGAAAAGCACGTAGATCTTGTTGGCGATATTACAGATCTATCTCAGTTTGATGATGGATCGATAGAGGAGATTTATGCTAGCCATACTGTAGAGCATATTGACAATAATGATGTTCAAAAAACTCTAAAAGGCATACACAGAGTACTTAAAGATGGGGGTAAATTTTATGTATCTGTACCTGATATGGATATCTTATGCAGGTTATTTTTGGATCCCAAAGCACCTTTAAAAATAAAATATGAAGTAATGAGAATGATGTTTGGTGGACAAGTAGATGAATTTGATTATCATTATTTTGGTTGGAATATGCTATTGATGGAATATTTTTTGAAAGATGCAGGTTTTAAAAAAATAGAAAGGGTAAAGTCATTTTCATTATTTAATGATACAAGCGAACTTTCTTTTCATGGGGTTCCTATAAGCCTAAATGTAATTGCTTACAAATAATAAAATTTAGGTGCCACAAAATGTTTGGTATTTTTCGTCCTTTTCGAGTGGTGGAGACTGATATTTAGATAAAACCTTTTGATTTGTGTATGGATTTTTCAGAGCTTGAAGCAAATCATTAAATGGTGTCAGATCATTATTTTCAGCTGATTTTAAAACATTTTCAACGTTATGATTTCGAGGAATTATTACAGGATTATTTAGTTCCATTAAATTTTTGCTATCTTTAGTTAATCTTTTCTGCCATTTCATCTTCCAATTATCAAATTCTTCATTTTGATAACTTTTTTTATCATTTGTTTCATGGTCCATTAAAAATAAAAAAGTGTTTGTATAATCTAATTCTTGCTTTTTCATAATTTCTAATAATTCAAAAATAATTAGATTATCTTCCTTATCGTCACCAATTAGACCTAACTTACTTTTCATCATATTAAACCATTTTTCCTCATAAATTTTATCGAATTTATCGATAAGTTCTGTTGCCATTTTTAGAGCATCATCTTTATTTGGGTTAATCAAAGTTAGTAAACATTCAGCAAATCTAGCCAAATTCCATTTAGTGATAGCTGGCTGATTTCCATATGCATATCTTCCCATATGATCAATAGAACTGAAACAAGTGTCTAAATTATAACTATCCATAAAGGCACACGGACCATAATCTATCGTTTCACCTGAAATCGCCATGTTATCAGTATTCATTACTCCGTGAATAAATCCTACACGCATCCAATTGACTACTAGTTCAATCTGCTTATCAATTAATTTACTGAGTAAGTCGTAAGCATTATTTTTTGATTTTGATATTTCAGAATAGTGTCTTTTAATTGTGTAATTAACTAAAGTATTGAGTTCATTTAAATTTTCTCTTGTTCTAATAAATTGAAAGGTTCCAACTCTAATATGACTTGATGCAACCCTTGTTAATATTGCACCCTGCAATGGTTTTTCTCTAATTACATTTTCTCCAGTTTTCACAACTGCTAAACTTCTAGTCGTCGGTATGTTTAATGAGTGCATAGCTTCACTAATTAAATATTCTCTTAACATTGGACCTAATGCAGCTCTTCCGTCTCCTTTTCTTGAAAAAGGTGTCTGACCTGATCCCTTAAACTGAATATCAAGTCTTTGATTACTTTTAGATATATGTTCACCAAGTAAAACTGCTCGACCATCACCCAACATTGTAAAATGACCAAACTGGTGACCTGCATATGCTTGAGCTATAGATTTGGCTCCCTCAGGTAAAGAATTTCCAGAAAATATTTTTGCTAGTTCTTTATTATCAATATTCGAAAAATCCAAACCCATTTTATCAGCTAGACCATAATTTAAAATTACTAACTCTGGTTGTTTTACTGGAACAGGTGATATCTGGTAGATAAAAGATTTCGGTAAATTTGAATATGAATTATCAAAATTCCATCCGATTTTATTTTTGTCAGACATATTTCATTTATAATCTATCATAGATTTTAAAACTGTATTATCTTTTTTAACATACCAATCATCCCAATGACTTAAGGTTTCAAAAACTCTTTTATAATTATTTTCAGTCATTATTTTGAAAATTTTGGCTCTTTTTTCTTCTAAAAAATTATGCTCAATTGTAAATATTTCAACCTGCTGTTTTTTAAAATCAAAATTTTTTAAAATTTCAAATTCACTTCCCTCTGTGTCAATCGATATATAATCAATTTGTTTTTTGTCTAAATGTTTTTTAATTAAATCATTTAAAGAAATTGTTTCCACTTCATAACTAGTAAAATCTTTTCTCAATTTACTATTATTGTCATTTTCCAAGTAATCATTATACCCGGATAATTCCGGATATTTTGGGACTTCATTAAATATTAATTTTTTTCCACTTTCACTAAAAACAGCTTTTTTAGATAAGATACTTTTTCTGTTTTTCATCTTTTGATGCCAAAACCTTGAAGGCTCACAAATTATCCCTGTCCAACCTTTTTTTTCTAGCGCAAAGGTATTGCTTAAATGTTTCCCATCACAAGCACCGATTTCAATAAAATAACCATCTTTCTTTTGTTGAGTAAAATATAAAACAAACAAATCTTGGGAAATTTGTGATTTTGATTTCCATCTATTGGAAACAATAAATTCAAGAAAATTAGAATAATTTATCTGCATATCAAAATTAAATTTTTTTTATATATAAACCTAAAATTCCATTAAAGGTAGATACAGCAATAACTATAGATTGTCCTTCAAAAGAATAAAAATTAAATGAGGGGTAGAAACTTATTGCAACACTTAAGAAAAGATAAGTTAAAATAAAAGGTCTTAAAAATTTCTTTATTTTCAATTTTATTTTTTCTTATATTTAGCGGCCTCCTCAGAACCACTTGTTGCTGAACCTTTACTGTAAGAGTGTGCACCCATTCCAGCCAATTGGCCATCTTTTACAATAAGGTATTGATCTCTTATTGGTTTTTTATCGAAGAAGCATTCTAATATTTCTCTTACACCATCTGCATATCTTGCTTGGGCAGAAAGCGAAGTTCCTGATGTGTGTGGAGTCATTCCATGGTTAGGCATTGATCTCCATACATGGTCATTTGGAGCGGGTTGCGGAAACCATACATCTCCAGCATATCCACTTAACTGACCAGATTTTAATGCATCTGCTATATCGTTTTTGTTACAAATTTTTCCTCTGGCAGTATTAACTATGTAGGCGCCTTTTTTCATTTTACTTATCATTTTTTTATCAAATAAGTTTTCAGTTTCAGGGTGCAAAGGACAGTTAATAGTAACTACGTCACAAACTTTCACCATTGACTCTACAGACTCATGAAAAGTTAAATTTAATTCTTTTTCTACACTGTCAGGCAATTTATGTCTGTCAAAGTAATGTAAATGTACATCAAAAGGTTTCATTTTTCTTAAAGCATCAAGACCTATTCTTCCAGCAGCAACTGTACCAATATGCATTCCCTCGACATCATAACTTCTATGAACAGCATCAGCTATATTCCATCCACCTTCATTAACGATTCTATGTTGATTATGGTAATCTCTAACCATTGATACAATCATCATCACAATATGTTCAGCTACAGATCTTGAGTTACAAAAAGTAACTTCAACAACATCAATTTTATTATCCATTGCAGCTTGCAAGTCGACGTGATCAGATCCTATACCAGCAGTAATTGCCATTTTTAAATTTTTTGCTTTAGATATTCTCTCTTTAGTTAAGTAATACGGAAAAAAAGGTTGAGAAATTACGATGTCCGCATCAATTATATGTTTGTCTGCTTCACATCCATCACCATCTTTACTATTAGTAACAACAAATTCATGACCATTGCTCTCTAAAAATTTTCTAAGTCCCAGCTCTCCTGATACACATCCAAGTAATTGACCAGGCGTAAAGTCTCTTCCTTTAGGAGAAGGTAATGTCATTCCGTCAGGATATTTTTCAAGTTTTGGTAAGTCGCTCAATGGATATGATTTTGGCATTCCACCTTTTGGGTCATCATATAAAACACATAAAATTTTCATTTTTTTCTCCTGTTAATTTATAAAAGCAATTATCTTGAATTTATAAGACAGACTGTAGCACAATAATTAAGCGTCTAGCAAATAAATAGTGTTTATTTTGGATAGTTTTTTTTGAGTATAAATTTGTTTAATACAACCCCAAAAATTATAATAATCACAGAGCCAGTGATGACAGGGCTTAACAAGTAATCAAATGAGGCAGATCCTATTATAACAATTATCGGATTGCCTCCAGCTGGAGGATGAGTAACATTTAACATGATCATAAAAAAAACCCCAAGACCAACTGCTATGGGAATTAAAATATATTCTGGTAGAGGAATAAACGTTAAAGCAATTACTCCTACAGTGGCAGTTACTAGATGACCAAAAAAAATGTTTTTGGGGAGTGCAAAAGGACTTTCTGGATAACCGTATAACAATACCATTGTTGAACCAAATGAAGCTACTAGAAAGAGTCCATAATCAGTCTTATAAGTAAGCAGTGTTAATACACCGATTGTAATAGCTGAAAAAAGACCAGCTATAGAATTGTTGATAATTTTTTTAGTTTCCATTAATTAGTCCTTTCTTTAAAGCATTGAAAGGTAGAAGTATACATTCTTTTCTACTAATATTTTTTGAGCTTATTAATTCCTTATATTTTTTTAAATTATTGGGTAAGTCACCTTTGTTTTTAAAAAATTCATTTGCACAATCACAAACTTCAATCATTTCTTCAACTTTTTTTCCATTTGAATTACTTGACAACAAATTTGCAGAGGCTTGGCAGTAAACACAATTTTTACCTTGATATGAAACTTTGGTAATTTTTCCTTTATTTACCTTAAAAAATAATTGGATCTCATCTCCGCATAAGGGATTTTTAGCTTTAGAGTTGTGTGTAAAATCTGATATTTTTTTTTGGGATTTTGTATCAGAGGCCATTCTTAAAATTTTAAGGTCCATTTTCCTAGTATATGTAATTGGCTTAAATTTACTAGTTGATAAGTTATCCAACTCAAATCGGACGAAAATTGATATAGATTTTTGTTGTTAAAGATTAAGAATAATAATATTAATTTGAAATGTTAGAGCTAAGAAACGAGAAAGTAGCTATCCCCGTAGTACTGTTAGCCGGTATTCTGTGGTCTTTTGGACCCTTAGTTGTAAGACATATTGATCAGCCAGAATTAGTTCCGTGGCAATATCTTCTTGGGAGAGGTGTTACAATTTTTTTAATACTAAATTTATATTTATTCTTTGAAGAGGGATTTTCTTTTTATAAGAATTATAAAAAAGTTGGAATATCAGGTTTAATTGGGAGTACTGGGCTGGGCATTGCTATGATCACATTTATTTGGTCAATAACAAATACTTCGGCTGCAATCACTTTATTGTGCTTGGCTGCTATGCCCTTCATTACTGCATTTTTAGGTTTCTTATTTTTAAAAGAAAGAATTTCATTTAATGTTTGGATATCAATAATTATTGCTGCTATCGGAATAATAATTATAGCGTTTGGTAATACTAACAAAGGTTCATTTTTTGGTCTTTTGTTTGGAATCCTATCAGCAGTGGGTTTTTCAGTTTTTTCAGTATCACTTAGATGGAGACCTGAAACTCCAAAATTTACAACAGTTGCAATCGCAGGTTTGATTTGTGCGATAGTATCCGTTGTTATATTGGTCGAGACTGACAGCAACTTACTTTCAACAAGTCGTAATCAAGGTTTGTTTTCAGTTCATGGTACATTAGTTTGTATAGGATTAATTCTTTATTCATTAGGTTCTAAAATGATACCAGCTGCTGAACTTACACTGTTGTCATTAACTGAAGTGATTGGTGGAATTTTTTGGGTTTGGTTACCAATATTAGGAATTAATGAAGTTCCTACTAATAACACAATTATAGGCGGCTTTTTAATTTTTATCTCAATAATTTATTATAGTTTAATTATAAAAAACAATAGAAGATTTATTGCATTAAACTAAATGACAAACAAAAAAATTGTTAATAGTTGGAATGAGTGGGATCCGCTTAAGCATGTGATTATTGGAAGAGCAGACGGTTGCTGTATACCAGCGCCAGAACCAGCTTTAGATGCAAAAGTTCCCGAAGACTCAGATATGAAAGGTCAGTACGGACCACGGACAAAAGATACAGTTGATAAAGCTAATCAACTTTTAAATGACTTCGCTTCCTTATTAGAAAAAAGAGGAATTAAAGTTGATAGACCTGTTCCTTTAAATCATAATCAAAAAATTTCTACACCAGATTGGGAAGTTGAAAGTATGTTTGGTTGTATGCCTGCAAGAGATATAATTTTAACAGTTGGAAACGAAATGTTAGAAGCCACGATGAGTTATAGATGTAGATGGTTTGAATATTTAAATTACAGACCTCTACTTAAAAAATATTACGATCAAGATAAAAATATGAGACATGAGTCAGCTCCAAAACCTCGACTAACAGATGCAGATTATAGAAAAGATTATTTATCTGACAAGATAGGTGTAAAAAAAAGACTAGAGTGGACTGAAAAAAAATTTTTTGTTACCACAGAAGAAGAACCATTATTTGACGCTGCAGATATATTACGATTTGGTAAGGATTTAATTGTTCAACATGGTTTTACTACAAACTTAAGTGGAATTGATTGGTTAAGAAGACATTTTAAAAATCACAGAGTTCATGCCGTGAATTTTCCAGGCGATCCATATCCAATTCACATCGATGCAACTTTTACTCCTGTTACAGAAGGTATAATTATAAATAATCCTCAAAGAAAGCTACCAGCTTCACAGCGGAAACTTTTTGAGAATAATGGATGGAAAATATTAGACTCAGCTCAGCCAGCTCATAATACTCCGCCTCCATTATGCTATTCCTCAGTTTGGCTTTCAATGAATGTGCTCGTTTTGGATCCAAAAACAGTTTGTGTTGAAAAAAGTGAAGTTTACCAAGCTGATCAGTTGGATAAACTAGGTTTAGAAGTTGTGCCAGTAGATTTAAGAGATGCTTACGCCTTTGGCGGTGGTCTTCACTGTTGTACTGCAGATGTATATAGAGAAGGTGATTTAAAAGATTATTTTCCGAAACAATAATTAATTCTTAGAAGAATTTTCAACATCAAGAGCTTCTAACTGCTGAGTAACTTCATCACTGTTATCAGAGTAGCTTGCATCATTACTTTTTTTATTACTTTCTCTCATTCTCAATCTTTGTTCTTTTAATTTTTCTTGTTCTTCTTTAGCTTTTTGTTCACGATCAAATTTTTCTTCCCATTCTTTTAATCTAAGTGCTTCAATATTTCTTTGCTCTTGCTCTTTTTGATCTCTAATTTTTTGTTCTCTTCTTTTTCTTCTTGTTTCTTTTAATTCTTTTTCTTTTTGCTCGTCCTCTCTTACTTTTAAATCAATATCTTTACGATTTTGTTCATCAGATCTTATTTGAAGTTCTTTTTCTTTCTTTTTAAGTTCTAAATCTTTATTTTTTTGCTCTTCACTTTTAAATTTTAGATTTAATTCTTTTTCTTTTAATGAATTTTCTTTAGTTTTTAATTCATTGTCTTTTAATTCTAATTCTCTTTCTTTAAGTTTTAAGTTTTCAAATTTTATCTGTAATTTTTCTTCTTGTTTTCTAAAATTATCTTCTTTAGCTCGTAATTCTTTTTTTTCTAAACTAAGTTTACTAAATTCCTGTTTTTTTAAATCTTTTTCTAATTGTTGTTGCTTAAGTTTTTGATTATTTTTGTATTCTTTTATTGCACTTGAAGTAAAACTTGCGAGCTTTGAAAACGCACTGTGTTCAATTTTTTTTCTTTTTTTTCTTTTAGGCATTTTTTTTGGGGCGTATTTAAGCAAATAAAATTAAATTCAACAAGATCAAATTTATTTTATTGTTTAATTTGAGTTACAACTTTCAATAGAATTAATTATTTTATTTTTTCTGGCTCCTCAATGGGCTCCGTTGTAGGGTTTAACTCCATTCCAACAGGAGTAATCGTAGTAGGAACAGCAACAAACTGTGAGTCAGGATTTTCCTCAGATGGTCTAATTTTCATTCTATAAACCGCAAAAACACCTATTAAACAGTGGAATATAATAAGAAATACAAAAAATCCATTATTACCGACTAAATCCATAAGCAAAGAACATAAAAATGGTCCACTAATCGCTCCTAAACCAAAGGCAAATTGCAAACCTGCTCCTGCAGCAACAAACTTATCTCTAGTTATAAAGTCATTGGTATGTGCAAGTATTAAAGAAAACATTGGTAAGCTACAAACAGAAAAAGCTATTAAAAAAATATAAAACCATAACTTTGAAGATCCTAGCCCTTCTGGTAAATACATTGTACCAACTGAAAAGATTGCAAAGAAAGCAAATAATGCAGCTCCGAAAGTTGAATAAATAATAACTTTCCTTCTATCAAATTTATCTGAAATGTAGCCCACAGGATACTGAGAGATTGCACCTGAAATTGCCAACATAAAAGTAACTAAAGATATATCAAATATACTAAAATTCATTGCAGCTGCATAAACTGCTAATAAGGTAAACAATGCTGATTGAATTGTTCCGTAAAGAACAGAGCTTACCATTCCAAGAGGTGATGACGAATATAATTCTTTCAAACTCATACTTTTAATTTTCTTGAAAGTGGGCGGTTTTCTTTTAGTCAACAGAATTGGCAGGAGTGCTAATGACATCAAAACAGAAATTAAAATAAAAGGCTGAAAATTTTCAGGACTGCTAAAATTTAACAAAAACATACCTGACCCCATAGATCCATATAAAATAATCATATAAATAGATAAAACTTTACCTCTGTTTTTATTACTTGATCTATCATTCAACCAACTCTCAGCAATTGTATAGATTGAAACCATTGAGTATCCTGTAATTACTCTTAAAAAGAACCAGGTTAAGGGATTTACAAAAACTGAGTGAACTAGTATTGCAAGTGAAGCTACAGAAGCAAAAGCTGCAAATACTCTTATATGACCAACACCTGATATTACTGAAGGAACAGTTCTGGCACCTAAAAAGTAACCAACAAAATAACCAGACATCATAAATCCAGTCGAAGCAAGACTAAATTCTTCAATAACTGCTCTAACTCCCAATAAAGCATTTTGATAACCGTAGGCTAGCATGATCGCACCCATACCCAAAAATAATGCCCAAGAATTTTTAAATACTTTATTCATAAACTGGCAGCTTATTATTTCTGATTTGAGACTAAATCAAGAAATTATTATGACGAACTTATGACTTTTTTAATTTTAAGAAAGAGTGGGTGGCTATCGTTAATACAATTATAGCACCTCCTACGATTGTTTCAGGGGTAGGCTGTTCTTTAATAATTAGCCAGACCCAAATCGGACCTATTATAGTTTCTAACAAGAAAAATAAGTTTACCTCTGCTGCTGTTATAAACCTAGGTGCTATAGTAACAAGAACGAAAGGTATAGCCACACACATTACACACATTAAAGGAACAATATAAATATCGTTATTATTCAGAGAATAATCTTTTACAAAAAGCATTGCAAAAAGAGCTATGATCAATTTTCCAACCACTGCAGAGGGAACAAGGTTTAATTTTTTTGCTGATCTAATTATGACAGCACCCACTGCTAGACCCATGGCAGCAACAAATCCCAAAATATCACCAAAAAAATTTCCTAACTTGATTGAGTCGTAAAAAATATACAGTGCAGCAAAAAAAGTTATAAAAATTGCTACCCAAGTTTTTTTATCAGGATTTTCTTTTAGGAAAAATGACCCAAGAATGGCAGATAACATTGGTGCTGTAGCAATCATTATCAAAGTATTAGCAACATTTGTATTTTGGATCGAAACAACAAAAGCAATGTTGGTAACTGAAAATGTTAAAACATAGGCGAAACCATAATAGCCATTTGATCTTAATAAATTAAAAAATTTTAATCTATAAATCAAAAGCATTCCAATAAAAACTATAACAAAAGGTATGATACCTCTATAAAAAACTAAACTCCAAGTCTCAACATTAGATAGTCTAATAAATAAAGAGTCTGGCGTTATAAACATCACTGCCACAAAAGCCATCAAAGACCCTTTTTTTTGGTCAGTTAAACTATTCATGCTCCAAGTTCTTTCCAAAAAGTTTTTGCTAGATTTTTACCTGATAGATCATAGTAAGTTTTTATTCCTGTAGGGGATGTAACATTTATATCACCATTAAGCTTTTGATCAATAAAGTCAATTCCAGCAAAAAAAATGTTTTCTTTTTTTAAATCTTTAGCGATTAAATTTGAAATTTTCTTTTCTACTTTAGTTAACTTTGCATTAATTACTTTCGCACCCTTACTCATATTGCTTAAAAATGATCCTTTTTTTGGAATTCTTGAAATAACACCACATAATTTCCCGTTTATAACAAAAACTCTTTTGTCTCCGTTACTTATTTTTGGAAGAAATTTTTGACACATAATATGACCATTTTTTTGAATAAATCTTTTGATTAGATTTGATTTAAATCTGGTTAATAAATGAATATCATTTCCACCGTAACCATGAATAGGTTTTACGATTACCTTTTTGTTTTTTTTAAAAAAAGCCTTAATTTCATTAATGTTTTGAGTAAATATAGTGATGGGCATATATTTTTGATACCTAGATGAGTATAATTTTTCAGAAATACTTCTAATAGATGTTGGATCATTTATTATTTTAACCTTAGTTTTTATTAAGTCTAAAATAAAAGTTGTTGAGATATACTCAAGATTAAACGGTGGATTCTGACGAATGAGAATAAACTTACATTTTACAAGCTCGAGAGTCTTTTTTTTTAAAATTTTAAAGAATTTTTTTTTATTATAATTAATAGTTACGAAATATCCTTGAGCTACCACTTTAGAATTAATAATTGAAAGATTTTTTGGTTCGTAATAGAAAATTTTATACCTTTTATTTTGAATTTCATTAGCTAAAAAAATACTAGTATCTGTTTCAGGATTTAACTTGGAAGGAATATCTCCTTGAATAGCAACAATTTTATTTGTCATATAATTCATCTAAATTTTCATTTTTTGAAAATTTGCTAATCATATGATCCGCGTTTGTTATCTTATTATCAATTACTTTTTGTAAGTGGTTCAAGAAGACTGTTTCGTTAATTCCCTTTTTATTTAAAATATCTCTATTTTCTAAACCTTTTCTAGCCAAGTTAAGTAGGACGGAAGACCAATAATATAGATCTTTACCCATTAATTGTGTATTAAACCCTTTTTTTGGAGCCTCCAAATAAGCATTAATTATTTTATCTTTATCCCATTTAGAAACTAACTCATGAGCTTCATCTAAATTTCCGTAAAGCATACCTATATTAAAAGCGGGTCCTGCACACAAACATTCCCAGCCACATGAATCCATAGATCTTATCTCAATATATTTTTTAAGTCTATTCTCAGTAAAAATTGTACTCAAATGAATTGCTAAATCTTCTTCCGTTGGAAGTCTATTGTCAATCTCATCGATTTTACCTTCCATAAAATCTTTAAAAATATATTTTCTTCCAGAAATGTATTGATCATTATGCTTTAAAAACAATATTGGAAAATTTATTACAAAATCAGCATATTTTTCAAAATTTAAATTTTCCAAAAACAATTTGGGTAATCCAGCTCTTGAAGTACTTTGCCAAACTTTAGATCTATAAGATAAATAGTTGCTATTTTTTTTTTCAACAATTGAGGAATTAGCAAAAAGGGAGATTGCAATAGGGACTATAGAATTAACTATCTTAAACTTCTTAACAAAATCTTCTTCAGAACTAAAATCTATATTAAGTTGGGTTCCACATGTTCGATACATCATATCTAAACTTAACTCACCACCTAAAGGCATATCTTGCGTCATTAGTTTATATCTTTCTTTTGGATTATTGGGAATTTCTTTTAATTTTGATATGGGATCAAATCCTGCGCTAACTATATTCATATTTAATTTTTTTGTTACTTGTTTTAGTTCAAATAAATAATTTTGTGACTCTGCGCATGCTTCATGCATATTATTTAACTTATCGCCAGATAATTCAATTTGATTACCTGGTTCTAAAGTAATATTTCTTCCACCTTTATTTAAAGCAACAATATTTTCTTTCTCGAAAACAGGATTCCATCCAAATTCCATTAAAGCTGAAAACATTTCTTTGATCTTTAAATAGTCAATTCTTTTATTGTTATTTTTATTGAATAAAAATTTTTCATGCTCTACACCAATCTTAAAATTTCTATTATTTTTTATTCCAGACTTGAAATATTCAATGATCCATTCTTTTTTGACAAACATTTTTTTCGAAAACAAAGTTTTTTAAAGTGATGAATATGGTTTCCTAGCAAATATTCTTTTCACCATTGGTGCAAATTCCTCTAAATTCATGCTTTTATATTCTGGATCAAACGAACATTGATCATATTTTTCACAAAAATTTATTGTATCTTGATAGTACTTGTGATCTTTATATTTTTCTCTTTTAAATCGGTCAGCTCCAAGATGATGAGCGTAATAATACATTTGAAATTCACCATGTTTTTCAATTATCCAATGAGTTTTTTCAGACACATAAGGCTTTAATACTGATGCTGCATACTCTGAGTGGTTCAAAGGAGCTAATTCATCCCCAATATCATGCAGCAGACATGCAACAACCATCTCCTCACTTTCATTATTTCTGAAAGCCCTAGTAGCACTCTGCAATGAATGCTCTAACCTTGTGATTTTATAACCTTCTAAAGTAGTTGTCATTCTAGACAAAAAACTTAATATTCTGTCAGCTGTTTCGCCAACATATTCTTTTTCTAGTTTATCTAAAAAAAGATAGTCTTCTTTTGACCCATTTTTCATTTCAGTAAAGTTTACTTTTTTCATACTTAATTATTACTCTTTGTACTTAATAAAGACAACTGTGTCACTTTATTATCACCTAAGTCATCAATTAATTTTACAGGGTAATCACCTGTAAAATAATGATCAGTTAATTGTGGGTAAGTTGAGTTTCTTTTTTCATAACCCATTGCTCTATACAAACCATCAACACTTAAAAATTTAAGAGATTTTGCATCTATATATTTGCAAATCTCTTCATTAGTTTTGTTAGCCGCCAAAAGCTCTTTTTTTGTGGGTGTATCAACACCATAGAAGTCTGGAAATCTAATTTCAGGTGACGCAATTCTAACATGCACTTCTTTTGCTCCGAAGTCATATAACATTTTTACTATTTTATGTGAGGTCGTTCCCCTTACTAAAGAGTCATCAACCAAGACAATTTTTTTGTTTTTAATTGTAGATTTATTTGCGTTTAACTTTAATCTGACCCCAAGGCTTCTTATCTTTTGCGCTGGTTCAATGAAAGTTC
Source organism: uncultured Pelagibacteraceae bacterium (assembly GCA_902551755.1). Lineage (GTDB taxonomy): Bacteria > Pseudomonadota > Alphaproteobacteria > Pelagibacterales > Pelagibacteraceae > Pelagibacter. Next base: position 255,803 of record CACDEB010000002.1, on the reverse strand, counting down.
TTCCCACATAATGATTTCTTATTAAACCGAGGTCAAAATTAATTTTTTCATGTTGGCTATAACCAATAGCTGCAGCATTCCCTGAATCTGGAACAGGAACTACTAAATCAGCATCAATGCTCGTTTCTTTTGCAAGCTCTACACCAAAATTTTTTCTATACTCATATGCACATTTTCCATTTAAAATACTATCTGGTCTTGAAAAATAGATATATTCAAAAACACACGGCCTAATTTTTTTTAATGGAAACGGTTTCAAACTAATAAGTTTTTTATTTTCAACATAAACTACTTCACCATTTTCTACATCTCTTATATATTTAGCCCCTATAATATCTAATGCACAAGTTTCGGAAGCAAAAACATAAGAATCTTTTAGTTTTCCTATAACTAAAGGTCTTATTCCAAAAGGGTCTCTTACCCCGATAAGCAAATCTCTTGCTAACATTACAAGAGCATAACCTCCTTGTATTTGAAACAAAGCATCAATAATTTTATCTATAACTTTTCCTCTTTTTGATCTTGCAATTAACTGAACGATTGTTTCAGTATCAGACGTAGTATAAAAAATTGCACCATCTTCAACTAGTTTTCTTCTAAGAGTTATTGCATTTGTAAGATTACCGTTATGAGCCACTCCAATTCCTCCAGTGTTAGTGTCTGCGTAAAAAGGTTGAATGTTCCTTAATGTTGTACCTCCAGTGGTACTATATCTATTGTGAGCAATAGCAAAACTACCTGGTAAAGATTTTAAAACTTCTTCTTTATTAAAACTATCACCGACTAATCCAAATCTTTTTTCTGAGTGATACTTCTTTCCATCAAAGGTTACGACTCCACAACCCTCCTGTCCTCTATGTTGTAAAGCATGTAAACCAAGTGTAGAAAGTGTTGATGCGTCTTGATTGTCACTTATACCAAAAACACCACATTCCTCTTTTAGTTTTGGATTAAAGTTCTTGAACCTTTTCTTTAGTATCTTGGTAATTTTCTTCATTTGGGAATTCTTTTATTAAATAATTGCTTCCCTTGAGAACATAAGGAAAGCTTATTGATTGGTCAAGATTTATTGGCCACTTATTATGATTATATATGATGTCTATTGTTGCAAAAATACATACTGAAATAACGTAAGCTCTTAAAAATCCAAAGAAGAAACCAAATACTTTATCTAAAGTACCAATTCCCGAGTAACTTACCGCTTTACTGATTCCTTTGTTGATCATTAAAACAATGAACAAAACAATTATAAAAATACTTAGACCTAGGACAATATCTAAAACGTATTCGTTATCCAAAATGTCTTCAACAAAAGGTTTTGCTTTTGGAAACAAATAAAGAGTAACAACGTATGAAAATAACCATTTACTAGCTGATAACACACTCAACACAAATCCTTTAGAAGAACATTTAATTAAAGATAATATTGTCAGGGCAAGATATATAATGTCGAACAATTGAAATTTATCAAAAAAATTCAAAAATTGATCAAGCATTTAATCTTTTTTCAAATGGCTGTATGTATAAAATTAAACTAGGCAATAAAGTTAGTACTAGTATCATTGCTAAGAACATTGCAATCCCAGTAAAAACACCAAAATAAATTGTAGGAATGAAATTTGAAAGAACAAGTATTGAAAAACCAAAGATAATAGTAATTGATGTGTTTAAAATTGCTACACCCACAGTAGAGTGGCATAATCGTATTGACTCCTCATAGTTGCTATTTTTTTCATATTCTTCTTGGAAACGGTAGATATAGTGAATACTGTTATCAACAGCGATACCTATCGTTATAGCGGCTATAGTTATTGTCATCATATCAAGCGGGATACCCAAGACACCTATTAAGCCTAAAATTGAAAATGCAGCAATGAAATTTGGAATAACACCGATTAAAGAAATCTTAAAATTTCTAAATAAAACTAAAAACATTGCCATTATACCACACATAACGAGGCCCAAAGTTAATATTTGGGATTTAAATAAACTTTGTAAAAGATTATTAAATAAAATTAAAACACCACCGAGTTTGAATTCTTCTTTGCTTAAACCAATTTCATTCTGCATATCAAAATTAATTTTCTCAATTAAATCATTTCTTCTCAAATCTTTGGAAGAATCTTTTATTCTTAAACTTATTCTTGCCTCATCATCTTTAATTGAAATGTAAGGATCTATGATTTCGCTCTTAACAGTTTCAGGAATTTTACTGTATAAAACTCCCATTTCTAGAGTACCCAATTCCTTATTGTTGTTTAATTTTGTTGCTACTTGAATGATTGAGGAAAAAGATAGAACCTTACCAACATGTTCTATATTTTCTAAATAATTATGTACTTTATTGATTTTATCAATCTTATCTTTTGTAAACCAATATTTACTTTCATCTCCATCACCCTCATCCCAGTCTTTGAACTCATCATCGTCTCCAGCGGCTTCATCATCTTTTTTTCCAGAAAACCTTAAAATGATTTCCAAAGGCGTTGTCCCACCGAGTTTTTCGTCAATTAATTTCATACCTTGATAGATTTCAGTATCTTTGCTGAAATAATTAATAAAACTATTTTCAACTTTTAATTTTGATATCCCAAAAATACTAAAAATTACAAAAAAAATTGAGATAATAAATACCAAATTTGTTTTTTCTATCGAAAGCTTAGAAAGTGGATTAGTTAAAAAAGATAAAGATTTTTCGTGAATATCTATCTCCTTTGAATAAAAAATTCCTAGCAATGCTGGAAGTAATGTAAAAGTTATTAAAAATGAAGTTATCAATCCAAAAGTCATCATCCATCCAAAGTCAATAATTGGTTTAATGCCACTAAAAATTAAGGAAAGAAAAGCACAAATTGTTGTTAACACAGTGTAAAGTATAGGCCAAACCATTTTAGATGTTGCGATTTTTAAAACTTCATAATTATTTAGATCTAAATGAGTTTTAGCTAGCTGAATATATCTTGTGCTTATGTGAATATTCATAGCCATTGTAAGTATCAACATCATAGCTATAAAATTTGATGATATAACTGTCACTTTCCAGTTCATTAGACCTAAAAATCCAATCATTATTATTACTGCAAAAAAACAACTAGAGATTGGAATTATAATCCAAAGAACTTTTCTAAAAACAAACCACAAAGTAATTATAATAAAAGCAAAAACACCGATACCAAAGACAATTATATCCTTCTTGATGAATGTCATCATGTCATCAGCGATCATCGGTATACCTCCTAAATGAATTCTTCCAATTTCTTTAAAAGAGTCAATTACCTCTCTTATTTCTTTAATATTTTCATGGTTTTCAGATTTTAATTTATCTTTGTATTTCTCAAATTCCTTTTCATTATCAAATGCTGATGACTCTAGAACTTTTTTTCTTTTTAAATTTACTATAATACCTGTGGTAGTCGCATCTTCACTTATCACCAAGTTTTTAAAAACTGGACTATTTAAAATTTCATTAAATGCTCTGTCTTTATCGATGTTTTCATCTTTCAAAGTTCTAAAATTTTTAATACGATCCATGAGGGGTTCGTCAGAACTCTCAAGCAAAGGTACATCTAATATTGTAACGACACTATGAACCCAATCTAAACTTTGTATTTTGTATTTTAAACTTAGTATATTGTTGATTGAGCTCTCAGAAGTTAAAGCTTCTTTCGGTGTAAAGGTAAGCACTAAAAAATCCTTAGATTTGTACCTCTGATTAATCTCCTTAAGGTATTCTAAATCTGGATCCCCCTCTATAAGTAAAGTTTCTGAAGATGCATCTAGTCTAAAATCCTTAGTATTTATAAAAAAAAAAGAGGTAACTAAAACTAATATTAAAAAAACAATACGCGGATTTTTTAAAATTAATGATTGGTATATATTTGAAAACATTACTAAATATATATCTTATATTTAATTATTTGTAGCATCATTAAATTTAGTAAACATTTCCTCAAATTCTAATGTGATTTTGCCAGTTGGACCATGTCTTTGTTTACCAATGATTAACTCTGCTAAGTGAGAAATTTCATTCATTTTAGCTTGCCATTCCGCATGTTCTACCGTGGCAGGCCTAGGCTCTTTTCCTTTTAGATAGTATGACTCTCTATAAACAAACATTACAACGTCTGCATCCTGCTCAATGGATCCAGACTCTCTAAGATCAGATAATTGTGGTTTTTTATCATCTCTTTGTTCAACTGCTCGAGATAACTGCGAAAGTGCCAAAACAGGCACGGCAAGTTCTTTTGCAAGAGCTTTTAATCCTTGGGTAATTTCTGAAATTTCTTGTACGCGACCTTCTTTAAAATTTGAGGCCCTCATTAATTGAATGTAATCGACCACAACCATATCCAAACCATAAAGTCTTTTGATCCGTCTAGCCCTATTAGAGAGCGATGCAATAGTAATTGCAGGAGTTTCATCTATATATAAAGGCAATTCAGAAATATTTTTTGATGTTTCTAAAAATTGCTCAAATTGTTCTTCAGATATTTTTCCTCTTCTTATATCATTTGATTTTATCCTTGACTGCTCAGCTAAAATTCTTGTTGATAATTGCTCTGAAGACATTTCAAGAGAAAAAAATGCTATACAAGATTTTCTATTTGTTTTTTGAATATTTGTTGCAGCGTTAAAAGCGATATTTGTAGCTAAAGCAGTCTTACCCATCGCCGGTCTTCCGGCTATAATCACTAAATCAGATTTATGCAAACCGCCAAGCCTATCATCTAAGTCTCTTAACCCAGTTGGGACACCAACGATTCCCTCCTCATTCTTATAAGCATTGGATGCCATATCAATAGTTTGTCTAACTGCCTCATCAAATTTAATTATATTAGAATTAAAAGAACCTTTTTCAGCAAGATCGTAAAGTATTTTTTCAGAGTTTTCTATAATAGATTTTCCATTTATATTTATGTCATTTAACTTTGCAGTATCAATTATATTTTCAGAAATTTTAATTAATTCTCTTCTTACAAACATATCATAAATAATTTTTGAGTATTCTATTGCTTGTCTAGTTGATGTAGAAAACTTTGTTATTTTAATCAAATACTCTGGAACATTTAAATCATCGCTTTCATTCTCAAAATAATTTTTAAGAGTAATAGGATTTGCTAATAATCCTTTATAAATTAAACTTTGTATAGATCCAAATATTTTTTGGTGAAGAGGATCAAAAAAATTTTTATCTGTAATTATACCTGTAATTTCATCAAAAATTTCATTTTGTGTTAAAATAGATCCTATAACCGATTGTTCAGCCTCAATATTATTCGGAAGTTCTTTAAAATTATTTTGAATGAGGTTTAAACTTTTATTCACACTTAATTGTACAAATTTAGGACGTAAAAAAAAAGCGTAAATACAGTATGGGGAAAAAAATGTATAAATTATTTAATGCTATCCTCAGAAATAACTTTAATTTTTATTTCTGCTTGCACTTCTGAATGAAGATTAATTTTAACTTTGAAAGTCCCTAAAGATTTGATTTCATTCAAAGGTTGTATTAACGAGGGCTTTATATCTATTTTATCAGAATGATTAATTATTTTAGATATTTCAGTTGGTTTTATAGATCCATAAAGATCATTGTTTTCTGTAGTTAATTTTTTTACCTCATAAATCTTATTTTTCAAATTTTCGTATATTTGCTTTGCATTTTTTTTCTTCTCTTGATCCTTTTTGTTTAGCTCTATTTTAATTTTTTCAACTTCCTTTATGTTTTCTTTGGAGGCGTATAATGCTTTTTTATTTGAAATAAGATAATTTCTTGCAAACCCTCTTTTTACATCGATTACTTCGCCAATGGATCCAATTTTAGATAAATTTTCTAATAAAATAACTTTCATAATTTAAATTAATGCTAAGTTTCTAGCTCTTTTAATTGACAAGGAGAGCTCCCTTTGTTTTTTTTGAGAGACATTCGTAATTCTTGATGGAAGAATTTTTCCATTTTCCGAAATGAACCTCTTTAACAGTTTTACATTTTTATAATCTACCTTTGGTGCATTTTTAATAGATAATGGACAACTTTTTTTGAATTTATATTTATTGGGCTGAAAAATACTTAATTTTGAAAAACTACTACTTTTCCCTTTCTTTGAATTATTTCTTCTATTTTTCATCTAGTTTTTTTTTACCTTTTTTTATTTCTTCAACTTCTTCTTTTCCAAAATAATTTTCTTTTAAATCAAATTTTTTAACTCTGATTGTTACATAACGAAGAAGATTTTTATCAATTCTTTCATTTTTCTCTAGCTCTTTAATTAAGTCACCGTTACCTTTAATTTTAAAATGAATATAGTTCCCTTTTTTGTTCTTTTTAATTAGGTATGATAAATTTAATAAACCCCAATCTTGAGTTTGAACTAAATTTCCTTTGTTTTCTTCAATAAGCTTAGAATATTTTTCTTTTAAACTTTTAATTTGACTAGGGCTTATGTCCTGTCTTGCTATGATTGTATGTTCGTATAGATTCATTACTAATTTTATATAAAAAAAATTGATATACTATTATAATACTTTTATTACAAGACAAAAAAAAAGAGTTAAAAAAGATGTTTTCTATAGTTTTTCCAGGTCAAGGATCACAAAAAATTGGAATGGTTAAAGAATTTTATGAGAAATATGATCTTGCAAAACGATTATTTAAAGATGCAGATGCAATCTTGAATGTTCCAATTACAAAAATAATATTCGAAGGTCCAGAAAACAAATTAAACTCAACAGAGAATACTCAGCCAGCCATATTTTTAGCAAGTTATTGTATTTTTGAAATCATCAAGAAAGAATTTGGATATGATTTTAAAAAGTTTAAATATTTTGCAGGCCACTCTCTAGGTGAGTATTCCGCTTTAGCTTGTGTAGGTTCGATAAGTTTTGAAGACACGCTTAAAATCCTTCAGAAAAGAGGTAAGTTCATGCAAGAAGCTGTTCCTAGTGGAGAGGGAGCTATGTTGGTTGTTTTAGGAATGGCCTCAAAAGAATTAGATAAAATTTTAGAGACAAATAAAAAAAAATACGAATGTTTTATCGCTAATGACAATTCTTATCTTCAAGTAGTTGTAAGCGGTCTCAAAAAAGACATTAATTTATTGTCAGATGATTTGAACAATAAAAAAATAAAAAACTTAAAATTAAATGTAAGTGCGCCTTTTCATTGCAAATATATGAAAAAAGCATCTGAAAAAATGTCTAGTTATATAAATGATTTAAAAATGAATGATTTAGAAAAACCGATAATCTCAAATGTTACAGCAAATGAGACTATTTCATCCAAGGAAATTAAATCACTTTTAATATCTCAAATTGAAAAAAAGGTTCGTTGGTTAGAGAGCGTTGAATATATGATAAATAGTGGAGTTAAAAATTTTGTAGAAATTGGTCCAGGAAAAGTGTTATCAGGGTTAATAAAAAGAATTAATAAAAATGTAATTGTAAATTCAATAAACAGTGAGGAAGATATTAAATTATTAACAAATGATTGATCTTAAAAATAAAAAAGCTGTCATTACAGGCGCAACAGGTGGAATTGGGAACTCAATTATTGAGAAGTTTCATTCACAAGGTGCAAAAGTATTAGGAACAGGAACAAATGACGATAAATTAGATAAACTTAAAAACAACTTTAATGGAATGGTTTTAAAGAAATTTGATATATCAAAACATAATGAAATAGAAAAATTTGTAGATAATGTTTGTGACGAATTAGGTGGCTGCCCAGAAATACTAATTAATAATGCAGGGATAACAAAAGATAATTTATCTTTAAGAATGTCACAAACAGAATGGCAACAGGTAATAGATGTCAACTTAACTTCTACTTTTTTGCTTTGTAAGTTTTTTTTAAAAAAGATGATTAAAAATAAATCCGGCAAAATAATAAATATTACATCAGTTGTTGGTCATACTGGAAATGTTGGTCAAGCGAATTACGCAGCATCAAAATCTGGAATTATTGGGATGAGTAAAAGCTTAGCCTTAGAATATGCTAAAAAAAATATAAATATAAATTGTATCTCTCCTGGCTTTATTAAAACAAATATGACCGAGAAAATTGACCCAAAATTTAAAGAACTAATTTTAGCAAAAATACCATCAAATAGATTGGGAGAACCATCAGACGTAGCTAATGTTGCTGCTTTTTTATCATCGGAAATGTCAAATTATATCACAGGGGAAACAATACACGTCAATGGAGGTATGTATTTGGGTTGACAAAAGTTCTTTTTTATTTATTAAGAAAAAATCAAACAAAGGATCAAAATGGCAGAAGATATATCAAGTAAAGTAAAAAAAATTGTTGCAGACCACCTTGGCATAGATGAAGCGAAGGTTACTGAAGAAGCTAGTTTCATTGATGATTTGGGAGCAGATAGCTTAGACACTGTTGAATTAGTTATGGCTTTCGAGGAAGAATTTGGATCAGAAATTTCAGATAGTGAGGCTGAAAAAATTCTTACAGTAGGCGATGCAATTAAATTTATTGAAAACAAAAGTAATTAATTTTTAATGCCCCCAATGAGTGAAGGGATAATGGTAATTCTTTCATCCCCATCTGGAGCAGGGAAAACAACCTTAGTTAAACTTATTTCAGAAAGAAAAGGTTTCGTTACTTCGATATCACATACAACAAGAACACCAAGATCAAACGAGGTGGATGGGAAAGATTATTATTTTGTGAATAAAGAAAAATTCGAAGAGATGATTAAAAATAATGAATTTTTAGAATATGCAAAAGTTTTTAATAATTTTTATGGGACAACTAAATCAAATATATTTGATGAATTGAGTAAAGGAAATAATGTTATTTTTGATATTGATTGGCAAGGAACAAATCAAATTATATCACAGAAATTAAAAAATAAATTGTTGACTTTTTTTATTTTGCCACCGAGCAGGGAAGAGCTATTTAAGAGACTTTCAAATAGAGACATGAAAGATAAACTTATAGCAGAGGAAAGAATGAAACAGTTTGATAGAGATGTTTTACACTGGAAGGATTATAACTATGTGATAATCAATAATGATCTTGAAGTTTGTTATAGACAAATATCAGAGCATATAGATTGCGAATTCAGAAACAAGAAAAGTGATTATGAGATAGATTCAATTAAAAAACATATTAAAAAATTAACCTCTTAAATTTTCATATTCATTTACAATCTTTAAATATTTATCAATGTCGAGATTCTGTGGTCTATCTGAAGGGTTAATATTAAATTTTTTATAATCAAATTTAAATTTTTTAAATAAAATATTTATAGGTTTTTTTATCATTTTTCTTCTTTGGCTAAAAAAAATCTTGGTTATTTTTTCCAAATTTCTTGGATCTTTTATCTTATGTATTTTTTCCTTTGGAATGAATTCTAAAACTGTACTATAAACCTTAGGCTTTGGAAAAAAACTATTTGGCTTTACATCGGTAACTTTTCTAATATTAAATTTCCATTTGGATAAAATTGTGATTCTGCTGTAATTTTTAGAATTTACGTCAGCTAGAATTCTTTCAGCAACCTCTTTTTGAAACATCAATATCATTTTTGATACACTAAGCTCATTATTGAGACACCAATTTGATAAAATTTTGGTAGAAATATTGTAGGGAAGGTTACCTAAAATTAGAAAATTTCTTTTAGAGTAAAATTCGACTGGTAGTGTTAAAATATCTTTTGTAATAATATTGATCTTATTTAAAAATTTTTTTTCAAGAATACTTGTAAGATTTTTGTCTTTTTCGATTACAACAACTTTTTTCGGTTTTTGAGAAATTATTAGTTCCGTTAAATTACCTGTCCCAGGACCAACTTCAAGTACCTCATCTTTGGGACCAATATTTGATGCATGAATAATTTTATCGATTATATTTTTGTCATGTAAAAAATTTTGCCCTAAACTTTTTTTAGGCTTTAATTGCATATTTACTTAAAAAACTGAAAGCCTGTATCAGACTATCTGGATTTGATTTATTTAATCCAAACATTTGATAATTTGGTCCATGATCTGGTGTAATTCTGATAAAAGGTAAACCGATTGTAATATTAATTGCATCGAAACCAAAAATTGTTTTCATTGGTCCGAGCACTTGATCGTGATACATTCCAACAATTATATTAAATTTTTTTCTATTTTCTTTTAAAAAAACTGTATCTGCAGAAAAAGGACCTAAGACTTTTACTTTTTTTTTTTTTAAAATTCTAATAGCAGGCAAAATCTCAGTTTTTTCAATATCTTTGCCTTCAAACGTTTCACAATGGGGATTAAGTCCTGTAACAGCTATCCTTGGTTTAAAACCTAAAAATTTTTTATAAAAGCTGTTAATACTATTTATCTTATTGATGATTATTTTTTTTTTTATTTTTTGAGCAACTTTATTTATTGGAATATGCGTAGTAATTGGGCTTACACTAAGCTCTTTATTAAAAAGAAACATGACTTCATTTATAGATCTAGTTTTGAAGGCCAAAAATTCTGTAATACCGTTGAATTTTCCTTTAAGAAAAGTAGTTTTTGAAATAGGACCGTTAATCAAAGCCAATGAATCATTTTTTTTAAGCAAATTTAAAGCAACTTCGAAAGACTTTTTAATATAAGAATTTTTTTTAAACAAAGATAGGTTTTTAAAGTCAAATGGAATATCAATATTATAAATATTATTTTTATGTAAATTTTTTTGATTATCAAAGTTTTTGAGATTTATTTTTACTTTCAGTCTCTTAAGCTCTTTTTGAAATAGTTTTTTTGAACCAATTATTACAATTGGAAATTTTATCCTTTTAAATGTTTTATTTTTTAGAGTTTTAATAAGAATCTCGTTAAAAATGCTTTTTGGATCACCGCAAACAATTATTAAATATTTACTTTTCATTTATCTCAGCGTCATTGTAAATTCTTTTGTAATATAAGGTGGAAAATCTTGTAAATTGTCTTTGCCTTTCAAATTCAATCATTTTTTGTAATTGAACTTCTTTATCAAATTCAATACTTTCAGTTTTAATATCATCTAATTTGAGTATTAAAAAACCACCACTAGTAATTATAGGTTTAGTAAAATTTCCAACACTTAACTCATTAAGCTCGTCCCTAATTTCTTTTGAAAGTTGATTTTTATAAATCCAACCTAGATTTCCCCCACTTTTTTTACTATCAGACAAGCTATAAATCCTTGCTGTTTCATCGAATCCAATTTCATTTATACTCTCTTTAATTTCGTTATATTTAGACTCAAGATCATTTTTACTTTTCACTGTAAAAATTATTTCTGAAAGCAGAAGATTATCAATCATTTCTTTATCAAAATTTTCAACCTCCTTACTTAAGAGATCCTGATCAATATCTATTTCATTTTTAAAAGTTTTAACAACTAAGTCGTTCCATGAAATTTCAATTGATATTTTTTCTTTAACTCTTTCAATATCTATATCGTTTTGTGATAAATAGGTTTCAAACTCTGCTAAACTAGAAATACCGATACTAGTATATATATCTCCAATAATTTTTGATAATAATGTTTCGTTGGTAACAATTTTGTATTTTTTTTCTATTTCAATTTTTTTAACTTTTTCATTGATCAAGGAATTTTTAGCGTACTCGATAATACGACTTTGATCTAATTTTTTTAAGTTTGGGTTTAATGAGACTAAATATTTTTTTTCAAAATCAACATCTATGTTGGTTATTATTTCCGAGTTTACTTTAGCAACTATAAAAACTTCACTATAAACAATTTTTAAAGGAATTATGTTTAAAATTAAAATGATACAAATCTTAAAAAAAAATTTTTTCATTTTTATCTGGCACTAGGAGTGTTTAAAGTTGCTAAAGGCACTATGGAAATTGAGAAAAACAATTCTTCAGTTGGTTTTAGTTCATTGTCTGAATAATAATCTTTATTATATTGTATTGAAGCAGTTAAACAGTCGTTTTTATACTCATATATTAAATTATAAAACTCAGTAAAATCAGTTTTTTTATTTCTTCTAGTTCTATATTTAAGCGAGTTTGCGTTGTTAAATTTATAAGATGTTTCATTTGAGAGAAAACTTTCACTTCCAATTTCATCATCCTCTTGTAAAAATTCAAAAGATGTTACAAACTTATTCACCGAAACATCAGTTTTTAACAAATTGTAATTTGAGGATTCAAAGTCATTATCTAATGAAAAATTATAATTGAATTTAAAATTTTTATTGGGCTCAAGTATCAGAGAACCAATAAAGTCGGATCCTTTATTATTTAATGTAGATTTAGTTGGAAGATTAATCTCCTCGTCATCTCTCAAAACAGTTGCAATACCTGCTTTGATAATATCATTTCCATTTTCTTTTCTTTTTAGACTATATTCTCCTCCAACAGTTAAAGATTGACCGCCCTCTACAGCATCATCTAAACTTAATCTATTTTGAGTAAAAATATTATTAATATCAATTTTTCTATCTAGATTTTTTAAATCTTTATTTGCGTTTGGGCTATACATTAACGATCCTTTAGCGGTAAAAAAATTATCAAAAAACTTTCCTTCATTTTTTAATGGATAAGAAATATCGTAGAAAATAGATCCATAATTTTCCGAACTAAATTTATTTTTATAATTTGATGAATTTTCACCTTCAGAGGTTACGTTTTTTAAAAGTAAACTAAATTTATTAACAAAACCTGATGGTGAAATTTCAGGATTTGATGAAAATTTTAAATCATTGATTAAAACTTTTTCAAAGATATTGGTATTATAATTTTTATAGTTGCCTTTTGAAACAATTTCATAATCACCATTGTAATTTGATTCAATTCTCTTTGAAAATTCGAAGCTAGGAAAAATATATTCATACTTATCACTCGACTTATCATTTGTTAAATCTTCATAAGCCTCAATTTTTGTAATTAGGTTCATATCTCTACTACTCCCCCTAAAAATTAAAAATGAATTCAATAAAGATTGATTGTTATTAATTGCAGATTTAATATTATGTGTTTTCAAATAATTATCATCAGATGTTGCTTCAAGATTCATTTCAATTTCGCTTATATCAAACATATCCATATTAAGCTTAGCTATAGAATTTGAAAAAAAGTGGGTTTTAGATGTTGAGTCTTTATTTTTTAAACTGAAGTCTGCTAAATGTTTTGAATTTTTGTTAACTTGTCTATATTCATTTTGAAACAATCCTTCATTTTCTGAAAAAATTCTTGGAGAAAATGTCAAATCTTTATTTTCGCTTATAACTTTATAATAAGGTAATTTAAAAGATAATCCTAAACTTGACGAGTCTATAACTTGAGGCATCAAAAAACCCGATTGTCTTTTAACAGTTGGATCAGGATGAAAAAATTTAGGAAAATATAATATTGGCTGATCATATATTTCAAGCCATGCATCCTTGTAATTAATAATTTTCTTTTCCTTATCGTGTTTGATTTCTTTTGCCTTTATTTGCCATGGAGGACAATCGTCATTTTTTTTACAAGAAGTAAAAACTCCTTTTTTGATAATTGAATTTTTTCCATCACTAAAAAAATAATTTCCTTTTAATCTCGGGTCATTTAGCTGATTTCCAAAAATATTTTTATTGAAATTGATATTTACATTGTCAGCTATTATTTGATTTTTTGAGAAATCTACGATTGCGTTATCGAAATTGTAAAAATTTTTTTCAATATCTAATAATTTTACGTTTTTACCTTTAATCAATTTATCAATTGCATTATAATTTAATTGATCAAATTCAATCTCATTTCCTAAGTTATCTTTTATTTTAGAGCTATCATTTATCAAAATTTCCTCAGAATTTCTAAGATAAATTATTTTTTTTGTTTTAAGCCTATAATTATTTTCAATTTTTATCTCAACATTTCCTGAAGAAATAATTTTCTCTTCATTTTTATCGTAGGTAATTTTATCGCTTATGATTTCAATATTTTCTATTTGATTTGTAATTAAAATATTTCCGCTAGCTTCAAGAAATTTCTCTTCTTTGTTATATCTCATTTGATCTGCGTTAATAACTATTTCATCACCAGATAAAATTTTAACACCATCATTTGCAATAATTATTTTATCTTTATCTATAATCTCTATTGATGTTGCCTCAAACTCTAATTCCTCAGAGTTAGAGTATGTAATATTAATACAAAATATTAAAAAAAAAATTAGTTTAGAAATTAGGTTATTTATCATTTATCCTTACCAAATTAATCATCGATACTATACTAATCATCAAAAGCGGCACCCAAATAGATACTACTATAGGAACTTGCTCATTTTTACCAAGTTCCTCAAAAAAGAAACTTAAATAATAAATTATGACAGAAATGAGAATCCCAAATATCAGGTGGAATATCTTTGTTTTATTCTGCTTTATATTCATCATTATTGTTGAAGAAAGAATAGTCATCAACATTAAATAAAACGGAAATGAAAAAATTTTTTGTATCGCAGAGTCTACCTCCACAGAAGAGTAGTCCATAGAATTATATTTATTTTTTAAGTCGTTTAGTTCAAAAAGAGAAAGGGACGTCAAATTGGAAAACAATGAATTTATATCTTGAAAATTTAAATTTGTACTCAATTGAAAGTCATTTACTCTTTGATTTGATTCTTGCTCATTATTTAATAAAGCGCTATTTGATCTCCAAATTTTGTTCTCTATATTTATTTTTTCAGTATATATATTTCGAATAAAATTAAAATCTTGATCAAATTGAACTATATCTACATTGTTTAAGATATTACCTTTCAAATCTTCTGCATTTATAATACTTGTTACTCCATCTTTGGCATCTTTAATCCAAATTCCGTTTTCAGTAATAACAGCTAAATATTTATTATCTTTAGCATACGAATTTTTGATATTTAAATAAGAATGTTTGAGATTAGAAGATAAATTGTAAAATATCGTTACAATTATTACACCTATTAGAAAACTTAAGATAGCTAACAATTTAATAATTTTTGAATTACTCAAGCCAAAATTTTTAAATGAAATATTTTCGTTTTGTTCAATTAGTTTTATAAAAAAAAATTGTGTAGTAATTAAAAATATAAATGGAAATATTTCAAATAAAATTGAAGGAATATTCAGAAAAGTTAAGAATATTGGCACTCCAATTGAAACATTTAGATCTTTAAAAAAATTAATTTCTTCAAAAATATTTAGTATGAAGGCCAACGAAAAAAAAATAAAAACTATCTTAATAAACATTGATAAGAATTGCTTACTTATATAATTTTGATAAACTTTAAATATCATTTCGAAGTATAAGATTGTTTGTAAAATAAAAAGTAAAATATAATTGAAAATAAAATTGGCATGATCATTAATAAAAAGCTTTTGTTAAAGTCATAGGAAAAAAATTTTGTTAGAATTTCTGAGAAAGAAATTAAGATTACACCAGTAAGGAAAATAATTATTTTATATTTTGAATAACCAGTAGAATTTTTCGATTTTATTAAAAGTAAAGCAGAGATAATTGCTAGTAGGGGAATATATAAAGGCTTAAATATTCTGCTGAAAAATTCTTGTGATACGTTATCTAATATCTTTTGTTCACGTGAGCATTGAAATCTAAATTCATTATTGTCACCTAACATTATTAAACTTCTCTGGTCCTCCTTTTGAAATAGACACTTCATCAAAATGACAGCGTTTACCTCTTGCAATTTAGGATATTTTGTAGTTTTTGAGTCGTATTCAGATAAATTTAGTTGGGTTCTATTAAAATTTATTACAGTTGTTTTACCTTTATTAATATTCAAAATTTTTCCTTGATTTAATATTAAGAAATTTTGTTCATTGATTTGAGAGAAGAAACCTGTTTTTGCATATATAATTCTTGAGTCGTTGCTGTTGTATGTATCTTTGATAACTATATTTTCAAATTGATCTAGATCATTTTTTTTATCGACGTAAATTGTTAGTTTTTTTACTGTGTCCATAAATTTTTTAGGTTTTACAAGAGATGGAAAAAAATCAACATTTGACTGTCTTATAAAAGATCTTGCCTTATCTTGAGTAAATGGAACTAAAAAAACATTCATAATTAATTGTAAAATCAAAAAAATTAGAGAATATTTAATTATTACATTTAAAAACTCATTTTTTTTTATTCCATTAGACCAAAATATAAGCGTTTGGTTTTGATCTTCATATTTTACTAGTGTAAAAAAAACAGCAAAGAAAAACATAAACGGTAGAATTTCATTAATAATTTTTGGTAAACTTAACAATGTGTACAGAAAATAAATTTTAAAACCATGACCATCCTCAGTCACGAAACCCAAGTAGTTTACAGCTTGGATAACCCAAACTATAAGTGCGACAGAACTACAAGAAAGTAAAAAAAATATTGTTGTTTCATATAAAAAGTTTTTAAAAATAATTTTTTTCATTGAAATTCTTTAAAATAAACATATACACGTTTTAGTGGAAAAATGAATAAAAAATTATGTTTATAAAAGACACTTTTTTAAAATTTACAAATATCTCAAAGTTTTCTGGATGTATTGCCTTTTTTACTGACGAAAAGTCAGAAATATCTCATTTGAAAAAATACCTTAATTCTTCAGACTACAAAAATCTAACTATTCTTTTAAAAAATAAAAATAAAAATAAAAATAAAAAAAAAGGTTTGTTGTCTTTTGATTTAAATCCAAATCAAAAAATAATTTTAATTTCTTTAAAAAAAAACCAGAAACCAAATGAAACAGAAAAAAGTGGGGCTATGCTCACTGATTTTTTGAAAAGCGAAGGTACAGAAGTAATACATATTATTTCTGATACAATTCCTCAGAATTTAAAACAAGACTCTATATACGAATTTTTACATGGAATGAGATTAAAGTCATATTCTTTTGATAGATATAAATCAAAAAAGGAGTCAAATACCCTAAAAGTATATATCGCTTCGTTGAAAAAATTTGATAAAAAAATTTACGATAAATTTAAAGCAATTGAACTAGGAGTAAACTATACAAAAGATTTAGTGTCAGAGCCTGGAAATATATTGCATCCAGATGAATACGCTAAAAGGCTTACCCAATTAAAAAAAATTGGCCTTAAAGTTTCTGTTTATGATGAAAAACAATTAAAAAAAATGGGTTGCAACGCATTAGTTGGAGTTGGCCAAGGAAGTATTAGGGGCTCCTATTTAGTAACTCTTGAATGGAGAGGAAAAAAATCAAATTCAAAACCATTGGCTTTTGTTGGTAAAGGAGTTTGCTTTGACACTGGAGGAATATCTTTAAAGCCCGCAAGGTTTATGGAAGATATGACTTATGACATGGCTGGTTCAGCTGTAGTCGTTGGTCTTATGAAAAATTTAGCTCTTAGAAAATCAAAAGTTAATGCAGTTGGCGTTGTTGGATTAGTAGAAAATATGCCAGGAGGGAATGCTCAAAGACCAGGAGATATTGTAAAATCGTATAGTGGAAAAACAATTGAGGTATTAAATACTGATGCAGAGGGAAGATTAGTTTTAGCAGATGCTATAACTTTTACAGAAAAAAAATTTAAACCTAATTTGATTATTGATTTAGCAACACTTACTGGTGCAATAGTGGTTGCGTTGGGATCTGAGTACGCTGGATTATTTTCAAATAACGATAATTTATCAAAACAAATTCATGAAGCTGGTGAAAAGGTTGGGGAAAAAGCTTGGAGACTTCCATTACATTCTAATTACGATAAACTTATGAATTCTAAAAATGCAGACATGCAGAATATTAATTATGTTGGTGGAGCAGGTTCGACTACAGCAGCCCAGTTTTTACAGAGATTTATTTTAAATAAAACACCTTGGGCTCACTTAGATATTGCGGGGATGGCCTTTTCAAAATATGCTGGAGCTCTTAATTCAAGTGGAGCAACAGGTTATGGAGTTAGATTGTTAAATAAGTTTGTAGAGGATAACTATGAGTAAAGTCGAACAAACTCTATCATTAATTAAACCTGATGCAGTGGAGAGAAATTTAGAGGAGGAAATAAAACAATTTTTTATTAAATCTGGTTTTAAAATCACTAAACAAAAAAAAGTAAAATTAGAAAAAAGAGATGCTGAAATTTTTTACAAAGTGCATCAAACAAAACCTTTTTATAATGATCTTTGCGACTATCTTTCGTCTGGACCTATTGTTGCAATGATACTTGAAAAGGTTGATGCAGTCTCTGAAAATCGAAAAGTTATGGGAGCAACTGATCCTACCAAAGCAGATGAAGGAACAATACGAAAAAAATACGGATTATCCATCGATAAAAATTCAGTTCATGGCTCAGACAGTATTGAAAACGCAAATAAAGAAATTAATTTTTTTTTTAAGACCTAATTAGTTTTTCTAAAACGTGAGGATAAAGTTTATTCTCTTCTTTAAGCACTCTCCTTTCCAATTTTTTTAAAGTATCTTTTTTGAAAATTTTCACTTTTTTTTTTGCAATGATCTTACCAGAGTCTAATTTTTTACTTACATAATGTATTGTACATCCTGAAAATTTATCTTTAGCTATTAATGCTCTATGGTGAGTGTTAAGACCCTTATATTTAGGTAATAAAGATGGATGAATATTAATTATTTTATTTTTAAAAAAGTTAAGAAAATATGGACTTAAAATTTTCATAAACCCCGCTAAACAAATAAACTTTATATTTTTATTAATGAGAATTTTTGCTAATTTTTTTTGCTCGGTTTTTAAAAATGATTTAGAAAGAATTTTAGTAAAAATCTTATTTTTTTTTGCAATTTTTAGTCCAGCAGCATTCTTTTTATCGCTAATTACATATGAAACTTTATAATTACATTTTTTCTTCTTTGATCTTAAAATTAAAGCTTTAAGATTTGTTCCCCTTCCCGAGATAAACACTGCAATATTAGCCTTTCCCTTAATCACATTACCAACGTATATTATTAGTAAATTTTACTTTACTTTTGTTTTTAATTATTTCTCCAATTATGTAGGGACGATATTGCTTGGAAAAAAATTTCAAAATTTTATGAAAATTATTTTTTTTTATGATCAAACAAAAACCTACACCACAATTAAAAGTTTTGAGCATTTCCTTTTGAGAAACACCATTTTTGTTGATCCAACTAAAAATCTTATGGGTTTTTATTTTATCTAAATCTATTCTTGCACAAAGATTATTTGGTATTACTCTTTCAATATTGTCACCAATACCTCCACCTGTTATATTTGCACATCCATTAATTAGTTTTCTATCAAGCAAATTCATAATTTCTTTTACATAAATTTTAGTGGGTTTTAATATTTCATTCCGTAAAAATTTATTTTTTTTAATATTGATTTTCTTTTTTTTTAAAACTTCTCTTAATAATGAATATCCATTTGAATGAAGTCCGCTAGAAGGTATTGCTAAAATCAAATTATTTTCTTTTATCTTTTCCTTCTTTAACACATCATTCATGTTAACAAGTCCTACAGAAAATCCAGCCAAATCAAATTTGTTTTTCGAGTAGGTTCCTGGCATTTCAGCTGTTTCTCCACCCACTAATTGACAGTCACTCATTTTGCAACCTTCATGTATACCTCTAATAATACTTTTTAATTTTTTTAAATTTATTTTGTCAATTGAAATGTAATCTAAGAAAAAAAGTGGTTTTGCTCCAAGTACCAGAATATCATTTACACACATTGCAACCAAATCAATTCCAATTGTATTAAACTTATTTAAAATATTTGCTATTTCAAGTTTAGTTCCAACACCATCAGTGCTACTTACCAAGAAAGGATTATTAAATTTTTTTGGAATTTCGTTTATTGAACCAAAACTACCTATATTTTTAAATTTATTTTTAGAATTTCCTTTTTTTGTTAATTTAGATATATATTTAATGAATTGATTAGATGCATTTATGTTTACTCCGCTTTTTTGATATGTAAATTTATATTTTTTCATAATTTAAAATGTTTTTAAAAAAAAATTTTTTGAAGCTCTCATCTTATATAGTTTTTACTATATTTGTAATATTTTTTATTTGTTTTATTCACACTAATACTTTTGGCAAAATTTTCAAAATTCAAGACATAGAAATTGAAGAACCTTTTAATTCTAATTTTAATAAGGAAAAAGTTATCAACAAAGCATTTGATGAAGCCTTTGATATTCTTTTAAACAGCTTAATAACCTCTAATGATAAAAATAAAATTCAAAATATACAATTAAAAGATATTAAATATCTTATCGATTCTTTCACTATTACAAATGAACAGTTCCTAAATAAAAATTATCAAGCAAATTTCGAGGTAAATTTTGATAAGCCTAAAATTTTAAATTTTTTTGAAAAGAAAAATATATTTCCATCAATGTATAAAAAAAAAGAATTTCTGACATTGCTTATTCTTATTGATAATGATGAAGACAATGCTCTTTTATTTGATAGAAATCCCTTCTATACAAAATGGAATGATGATACAAAAAATTTTTCCCAAATAGATTATGTATTGCATGAAGAAGATATTCTTGATCTAAAGTTTATTAACGAAAACAAAGATATAATTGAAAATTTTAAATTTGATCAGATTGTAAAAAAATATGATACAGAGGATTACATAGTTGTAATATATTTTAAGAACAAGAATAATTTAAGGGTGCTTTCAAAAATGTTTTATGAAGGTAAAGTGAAGATTTCAAATCAAAGTTATAAAAAAGTAGATATTTCAGATGATTTACAACAATTAAATATTATTGAAAAAACTAAGATTTTTTTTGAAGATATTTGGAAACAGAATAACCAAATTAATACCTCAATCAAACTTCCAATAAATATTTCTGTTAATTCAAAAAAAGTTAAACAAATTCAAATTATTGAAAATTATTTAGCACAGCTTGATTTGGTTTCAAACTTTTATGTTACAAGTTTTAATAATAAAAATACAATTTATAAAATAATTTTTAATGGTAATCCAAATCAGTTTTTAACCTTAATGAAAGAGAAGGATATCGACATCGATACTAATCAAGAAATATGGAAAGTAAGATAAGAGACCTAAGGCAAGAAATATTTAAATTTGAGCAATTATCAAATTTTGATAAAAATGATTTTTTTGTAAGCGAATGTAATTATTTTGCATTTAATTTAATCAAAAGCTGGCCTAATTGGGAAAAAAAAATATTAAATATTTGTGGTGAGCGGAAATCAGGCAAGTCTCATTTATCAGAAATTTTTTTAGAAAACAAAAAAGGTGTCAAATTTAAATTAAAAGATTTGAATAAGAAAATATTTGATAGAATTAAGGGGTATGAGAATATTGTAATTGAAGATTTTAATGAAAGATGTGATGAGGAAGCAGCTTATTCTTTAATTGATATGGTTGAAAAAGAGAACAAATATTTATTAATAACATCTGTGAGAGCTGTAAACGAGATGGAGACAAGGCTTAAAGATTTGAATTCAAGGTTTAAAAATATTCTAACAGCGAAAATCGACAAGCCAGATGATGAACTTATTTACGCACTTATTGTAAAGAATTTTTCAGATAATCAAATAATTTTAGATAAAAAACTAATAAATTTTATCTGTAAAAGAATAGCTAGATCTTACGATAAAATATCTGAATTTATATGTACAATTGACGAAATTAGTTTAAAAAAAAAAAAACCTATTAATTTGAAAATAATTAAAGAAATTTTAGGAGTATCAAATTGAATAAATTTAGAACACATAATTGTGGTGAACTTACAAAAAAATTTACAAAAAAAAATGTAACATTATCTGGCTGGATAAATAAAAAAAGAGATCATGGAAATCTTCTTTTTGTCGACCTTAGAGATCATTATGGCATAACACAATGTGTAATTGATAAAGAAAATAAATTTTTTAAAGAATTAGAAAAGCTCCAACTTGAAACAGTTATCAAAGTAAATGGAAAAGTTATTGAAAGAACCGAAGAGACAATTAATAAAGATCTTTTAACAGGGGAGATTGAAGTTGTTATTGAAAAATTTGAAATAATTGGAAAAACAAAAGAATTACCTCTTCCTGTTTTTAGTGACCAGGAATACTCGGAGGAGATAAGACTTAAGTATAGATTTTTAGATTTAAGAAGAAAACAAATTCATAACAATATTATCTTAAGATCTAAAGTAATTTCTTTTATTAGAAAAGAAATGGAGAAGATGGATTTTTTAGAGTTTCAAACCCCAATATTAACTTCATCAAGTCCTGAGGGAGCAAGAGACTTTCTTGTTCCGAGCAGATTAAATCCTGGAAAATTTTATGCTTTACCTCAGGCACCACAACAATTTAAACAACTAATAATGATTTCAGGATTTGATAAATATTTTCAAATTGCGCCCTGCTTCAGAGACGAGGATGCAAGAGCAGATAGAAGTCCTGGTGAATTTTACCAACTGGATATAGAGATGTCATTTGTTGAACAAGAAGATGTTTTTTCAGTAATTGAAAATCTGTTTCTAAAATTATTTAAAGAATTTTCGAATAAAAAATTAGCAAGTGAAAAGTTTCCTAGAATAAAATATTTAGAGGCAATTGAAAAATATGGAACAGATAAACCTGATCTTAGAAATCCGCTGGTAATTTCGAATATAACAGAAATTTTTAGCAGAGAAGATGTTAAATTTGATATTTTTAAAAGAGAAGTTTCAAAAGGTAAAGTTGTAAAAGCAATCATTACAAAGGACACAAAAGATAAACCAAGAAGTTTTTTTGATAATATTGATAATTGGGCTAAGAAAGAAGGTTCAGGCGGTTTAGCATATTTCACTTTTATTGAGGAAAATAATAAAATTGTAGGCAAAGGTCCTGTTGGAAAGTTTTTTTCTTCTGAAGCTTGTGAAAAAATTTTGAAGTTAACTAATTCTAAAATCGGTGACAGTATTTTCATGTCATGTGGACAAAAAAAAGATGTTGAAAAAATTCTTTCTTCAGCAAGAAATAAAATCGCTGAGGATTTAAATTTAATATCCAATGATATATTTTCATTTTGTTGGATAATTGATTATCCTATGTATGAAATAGATGAAAAGACAAAAAAAATAAAATTTAGTCATAATCCCTTTTCTATGCCCCAAGGAGATATAAAAGATATTGATTTTTCCAAACCACTAGAAATGAAAGCATATCAATATGATATTGTTTGTAATGGAATAGAATTATCTTCTGGAGCGATTAGAAACCATATTCCAGAATTAATGTATAAACTTTTTGAAATAGCTGGATACAAAAAAAAAGATGTAGATAGTAAGTTTAGTGGAATGATAAATGCACTAAGTTATGGTGCACCTCCCCACGGCGGAATAGCTCCAGGAATTGACAGGATAGTAATGCTACTCGCAAATGAGGCAAATATTAGAGAAGTAACAATGTTCCCAATGAATCAGAATGCTCAAGATTTGATGATGTTGGCGCCTTCAGAAGTCAGTACAGAACAATTAAAAGAACTTCAGCTTTCTATTACAAAAAAAAAGTAATTACTTTTTACCCTTAAGATTTATCCTAATATCAGATAAGTCAATAAGTTTTCTTTTATAATCATTTCTTACGAAACCTTTGCTGGTGATGTCTTTAACTATTTTAATTAATTCGTTATTCTCATCACTCATAGCACCTACATTTTTTTCTTCCATTTTGTCTGATCTTCCAATTGAAGGTGTGTGAGCAAGATCTTCTCTATTTAAATATGAAATAGCAAGTTCTCTAAAAATATAATCTAAAATAGATGAGGCAGAAAGAATTCTATCATTTCCGTAAACTTTTCCTGATGGTTCAAATTTTGTATCTACATAAGCGCTAACAAATTCATCTAACGGAACGCCATACTGCAAACCTAAAGAGATAGCTATTGCGAAATTATTCATTAAAGCTTTAACAAGCTCGCCTTCTTTGCTTGTATCTATAAAAATTTCACCAATCTTACCATCTTCATATTCACCAGTATGCAAGTAAACCTTATGATCTCCTATGGTAGCTTTTTGAATATAACCTTTTCTTCTGTCGGGCATACCAAATCTTTTATTTACTGATTCATTAAGATTTTTAACAAAATTATTATTCATATTTTTATTATCATCAATTTTATTTACTTCCTTAATTTGTTTTTCTTTATCATTGAGATTATCTACAGTTTTAAGACTCTTATCCAAATTCTTGGTTTTTCGATTATCAATTTTCATATCTAATATTTCAAATTTTCCATCTTCTTTTTTCTCAAGATTTTCTAA
Organism: uncultured Pelagibacteraceae bacterium; assembly: GCA_902551755.1. Taxonomy (GTDB): domain Bacteria; phylum Pseudomonadota; class Alphaproteobacteria; order Pelagibacterales; family Pelagibacteraceae; genus Pelagibacter. The sequence continues at coordinate 231,614 of CACDEB010000002.1, read as the reverse complement.
TTCTTTTTCATCTATTTTATCTAGGTAGTGACTGACTTTAAAAGTGCAGGTATAAAAGGTTTCAACGAGATATTTTGCCATAGTAATTTCCTTATTTGTTTTGAGTCTTAAAGAATCTATTGTATATACAAAATTAATTTTTAGTCTAATTTATTTTTTACAATTTAAAATTGAAAAAAACTAATTTTTTATGTTGACTTTATTTAAACAAATTTTCACTTGGTGGAATCATCAAACTATAGGCACAAGACTTCACACTTTTTTCAAAGGAAAATTTGTCGGTAAAGATCAAAATGGTAACAAATACTATGAGAGTAAAAATGGAAGAAGATGGGTTATATATAACGGAGAAGTAGATTCAACAAAAATACCAAATGAATGGTTTTCTTGGATACATTTTACAAAAAATAAAATAGAAAAAGCCCAGGATCAAAAAAAATTTTCCTGGCAAAAATCTCACAAACCGAATCTAACCGGAACAGATAAAGCCTACCATCCCAAAAAAAGTAAAAATGAAAATAAAAAATATAGATCTTGGAAAGAGTAAAATATCAATAATCTCAATTTTCTTTTATCTTTCGATGATAATTATTGTTCAAGCCGATGATCTCGATTATTTCGGAAAAAAAATCGATATTAGAATTTTAGATAAACTTAGTTCAAAAAGTAAATTATTAAAATTGGATATCGGTAAAAGTTTTTCATATAAAAATTTAGAAATTAAAGTTTTAAAATGTAAAAATTCTAAATTTGACGATAATCCAGAAATAACTACTTATCTTCAAGTTAAAGACAGTAAAAATTCTAATAATGATGAGGTTTTTGTTTTTAATGGATGGACTTTTTCATCTAGTCCGTCGATCCAAGTTTTTGATCATCCAGTTTATGATTTGTGGATTTTAAAGTGTTATTAAACAATTTTTTCGTTGTCCAGCCAAGTTACATTAAATTTTGACTCAATAAATTTTTCATGATTTAAAAGTTTTTTGTGTAACTTTATTGTTGTTGCAATTCCTTCTATAACAAATTCATCTAAAGATCTTAATGTCCGCTGTATCGCCTCTGTTCTGTTCCTACCATGGCAAATTAGTTTACAAACCATGCTATCATAATAAGGTGTTACTTTAAAACCTTGATAAATTGAACTATCTACTCTGGTTCTAAACCCAGATGGTTGATGACACATACCAATTAATCCTGGGGATGGCTGAAAATTTCTACTTGGGTCTTCTGCGTTTATTCTACACTCAATAGCATGACCTCTTGGGTTAATGTCAGACTGTTCTAAGGCAGTGTTTCCAGTATGCGCAATCCATATTTGCTCTTTAATTATATCTATTCCAGTAACCATTTCGGTAACGGGATGCTCAACTTGCACCCTTGTATTCATCTCTAAAAAATAAAATTTTCCATCTTCATAGATGAACTCTACAGTTCCAGCTCCTTCGTAACCAATCTTAGAAACCATATTTACGGTCTTATCAAAAAGATCTTGACGAACCTCATCAGTTAAAACTGGACTAGGAGTTTCTTCAATCAACTTTTGATGACGTCTTTGAACAGAACAATCTCTCTCATGCAAGTGAACAGTATGATTTTTTCCTGAGAGCACCTGAACTTCAATGTGACGTGGATTTTGAAAAAATTTTTCAATATATACTTCGTCATTGGCAAAAAACTTTTTAGCTTCTGATTTTGCAGTTAAAAATAAATTATCAAATTCTCTTTCAGATCTTACAATTTTCATACCTTTACCACCACCTCCACCAGCAGCTTTAATAAGGATAGGAAAACCAATTTCTTTAGCTAACTTTTTACCACTTTCTAAATTTGAAATACCACCTTCAGAACCTTCAATAACAGGTAAACCATATTTCTTTGCAATTTTTTTTGCCTCAATTTTATCACCCATCATTTTAATTAGTTTTGAAGATGGCCCAATAAATTTTATGTTATTTTCCTCAAGCATACTGGCAAAATTAAAATTTTCTGATAAAAATCCATATCCTGGATGAACTGCCTCAGAATTGGTTATTTCTATTGCTGATAAAATTGCTGGAATATTTAAATAACTATTTGCAGGTTGATGTGAACCAACGCAAACACTTTCATCAGCCAATTTAACATGCATACTTTCTTTATCCACATCTGAATGTATTGCAACTGTCTGAATTCCCCATTCTTTACATGCTCTAATAATTCTAACAGCTATTTCACCTCTATTAGCTATTAAAATTTTTTTGAACATTTTTTAATCGATTACAACAAGAGTCTGACCATATTCAACAGGTTGACCATCTTCTACATTTACACTTTTTACAACACCATCTTTAGGGGAAGGTACATGATTCATTGTTTTCATAGCTTCAACAATCATCACGGTGTCACCTTTTTTAATTTTTTTTCCATTTTCAACAAACTTTTTTGCTCCAGGTTCAGGCGCCAAATAAGCTGTCCCTATAATTGGGGATTTGATTTCAGTTCCGGATACAATCTCTGTTTTTTTATTATTTTTTTCTACTATAATTTCCGGTGATATATTTTGACTCACTTTAGTTTGTCTAGACACTTTAATCTTAATATCTTTTTCAGAATACTCAAGTTCAGTCAGTCTAAATTCTTCTAGATTATCAACCAGTTCTTTAATAAGTTTTTTATTAATTTTCATTTTTTAAGAGTTTATGCATTGCTATTATGGCTAAAATATATCCTTCACTTCCTAGACCGAAAATTCCACCGTTTACTACATCGCTTATTAGGGATTTTCGTCTAAATTCCTCTCTTTTAAAAATATTTGATATATGGACCTCTATTTTCTTTTTTTTAAATATTTCTAATGCATCTCTAATAGCTACAGATGTATGAGTGAATGCCGCAGCATTGATGATAATTCCATCAAATTTTTCATTTGCTGATTGTATTATAGATACTATTTCACCCTCAACATTCGATTGTGTAAATTCAACTTTAAGATCAAGTTCTTTACATTTCTCTTCACATTTTTTTTTTAAATCTTCATAAGTTATAGAACCATATTGTGATTGTTCTCTTTGGCCTAATAGATTAAGATTTGGACCGTTTAGAAAAAGTATATTTGAACTCATAAGTTATACATAATGAAAAAAACCAAAAAAATCAAAATTATTTTGAACGGAAAGTCTAGATCTTTGCAAAAGATAACATCAGTTTACGATCTAATAAGGTCTTTAAAATTATCAACAGACAAAGTGGCCATTGAATTGAATAAAGAAATAATAAATAAGAAAGCAGTAAAAAATTTGTATTTAAAAGATAACGATAAAATTGAAATTGTACATTTTATTGGAGGAGGGTAATGAAAGATTTTTTTAAAATAGCTAATAAAAAATTTAAGTCTAGATTAATTGTAGGTACTGGAAAATATAAAAGTTTTTCAGAATGTGCTAAAGCAATTAAATATTCAGGTGCTGAAATAGTTACTGTAGCAGTAAGAAGGGTAAATATAGTTGATAAAAAGAAACCTTTGCTTATGGATTATATCGATCCAAAAAAAATAACTTATCTTCCAAACACAGCTGGATGTTTCACCTCGGAAGATGCACTTAGAACTTTGCGACTAGCAAGAGAAATAGGGGGTTGGAAATTAGTTAAACTTGAAGTTCTAGGAGATAAAAAGAATCTATTTCCAGACATGATTGAAACTTTGAGATCAACAGAAATTTTAACAAAAGAGGGGTTTAAAGTTATGGTTTACTGTAGTGACGATCCATTGATGGCAAAACGTTTAGAAGACTCAGGCGCAGTTGCAATTATGCCATTAGCAGCTCCAATTGGATCTGGATTAGGAATTCAAAATTATACAAATATTAAAATAATTAGACATCAAACTAAACTACCCGTTATAATCGATGCAGGTATTGGTCAAGCCTCAGATGCTGCTATCGCTATGGAATTAGGATGTGATGGTGTTTTAATCAATACTGCAATTGCAAAAGCAAAGAAACCATTTGAAATGGCTGAAGCTATGAAGTTTGCAGTTATTGCTGGAAGGAAGTCCTATATTTCTGGAAGAATTTCGAAAATATTACATGGATCCCGTTCAACAACGAACAAAGGTATTATCTAGGTCCTTTTCTTTTATTTTTCCTATAAAATTTTTTCTTTTTGAAATTTTTTGATTTAAATTTTGGCTTACCTTTAAGATTATTTTCAATTTTCTTTTCAATTGAAATTTTTTTTAGCTCAATTGTATTTTCAAGTTTCTCCAAAACTTTTTTACTTTTATTTAAAAATTCAATTTTATACTCAGGAACCAAAAGAGATAAGTCCCCCACAAAAGTTAATTTGATTTTATTTTTCTTTTCAATATAAAGTAAATCTTCTTTAAAATTTTCATTAAGGAAATTTTTAATTTTTTCAGGCACAGTAATTTGGACTAATTTTGACTTATTTTTAATAGCATTAATCTCAACGGTTTTTATTACTTTCTGGGCGAACGACTCGTTAGTTAAAGAAATATTCCATTGAACACTACTTTCTCTTAGTCTTTGACGTGACATTTCGAGCAACCCAAAGCTACTAATTCTTCCAATTTGAATCCTTGCCCTATCTTTTCTGCATCTTTCTTTTAATCGTCTTTCTACTTGCCTTCTGTTACCAAAGCTCATCATATCAATAAAATCTATTATAATGAGACCAGATAAATCTCTTATTTTTATTTGTCTTGCTATTTCCTCTGCTGCTTCAAGGTTTGTATCTAGTGCAGTGCTTTCAACGTTTTTTTGTTTAATTGATCTTCCAGAGTTAACATCAATTGAGACTAAAGCCTCTGTCGGGTTTATAACTAGGTATCCACCTGAAGATAGTTTAACTTGGGTATCATAAATATCATTTAATTTATTCTCAATATTTTCTTTAATAAATAACGGAATTTTATCTCTATATTTTTTAATTTTTTTGACATGACTAGGCATCAAAATTTTCATAAAGTTTTTTGCTTTTTGATACCCATCATTACCATCTACAATTATATTTTGAGTTTCATCATCGTAAATGTCTCTTAAAGTTCTTTTTATTATGTCGCTTTCCTGATGAATTAATTTAGGCGCAATTGAACTCATTGCATTTTCTTTAATAGTTTCCCAAGACTTAATCAAACTTTGGAGATCATAATTAATTTCATTTTTACTTTTATTTGATCCAGCAGTTCTTACTATCAATCCCATTTCTTTTGGAATAGTAATTTCGTTCAATATTGATCTTATTTTTTTTCTCTCACCAGAATTAAAAATTTTTCTTGAAATACCACCACCTTTTGGTGTGTTTGGCATTAAGACTATATATTTACCCGCGATAGATATAAAGGTTGAAAGGGCTGCACCTTTTAACCCTCGCTCATCTTTCAATACCTGAACTAATATAACTTGATTTGGTTTTATCACCTCTTGAATTTTGTATCTTTTAGAAGGAGCTTTACTTTGCTTAAAATGTCCTTCATTTTGATTTTCTACTTCTGGCTTTTTTTCAACAGCGTCATTATCATTTTTTTCATTGTCAATTTCTTCTTTCTCACTTTGTTTTGCTAATTCTTCTCTAACTTGTTTTTCCTCTTCTTTAATTTTCTCCAAATCACTAGAGGGTATTTGGTAATAATCTGATTGGATATCATTAAAAGACAAAAATCCATGTCTCTCTCTTCCAAAATCAACGAAGGCGGCTTGGAGTGATGGTTCAATTCTGCTAACTTTACCTAAATAAATATTGTTTTTTATGAGAGTATTTTTTATACCTTCATATTCATAATCTTCAATATTTCCGTTTTCTTTAAGAACAACGCGTGTTTCATCTGGATGCGAAGCATCAATGTATAAATTCTTTTCCATAATATTATTGTTAAATTTTTCATTTTTTTTTAAATTCTGATGCCTTATCTTTAACAAATTCATGAATTAAATGAAACTAAAATGAGTAAGTATTTTAAAAAAACATTAATAATTTTTGCATCATCAATTTTACTATTTTTGATTGTAGTAATTTCAATATTGTGGGGCTTTTCCAATGATTTACCTGATTATAAGTTTTTAAAAAATTATAAAGCACCTGTCTCTAGTAAAGTCTACTCAGGGGATGGTGATTTAATTCAAGATTTTTCATCAGAGAAAAGGATTTTTATTCCTTATAATTCAATTCCACCTAAAGTTATAAATGCGTTTTTATCAGCGGAAGATAAGAATTTCTTCGATCATCCTGGTGTCGATGCAAAAGGAGTTTTAAGAGCTGTAATTAAGAATTTTTCAAATATAATAAATTCAAGAAGATTAGAAGGCGCCTCAACAATAACCCAACAAGTAGCAAAGAATTTTTTATTATCAAATGAAGTAAGTTTAAATAGAAAATTAAAAGAAGCTATATTAGCATTTAGAATAGAAAGAAGTTTGAGTAAAGAGAGAATTCTTGAACTTTATTTAAATCAAATTTATTTAGGTCAAGGAACTTATGGTATTGCATCTGCAAGCCTGGAGTATTTTGATAAATCTGTAGATGAGCTTAAATATGTAGAAGCCGCCTTATTAGCTGCTCTCCCAAAGGCACCAAGTAGATACAATCCTTATAAAAACGAAAAACTTGCTAAGTTTAGAAGAGATTTAGTTTTAAAGAATTTACTTGATAATAACTATATTGACAAAAAAAACTATGAAGATTTAAAAAATTCAAAGATTAAACTTAAAAAAAGAGAAAAAGTTTTTTTAGAAGACTCTAGATATTATGTTGAAGAAATACGAAAAAATACTATTAAACAGCTTGGCTACGATAAAGTTTATAAAGAGGGATTAAATATTAAAACGCCCCTGAATCTGGAACTTCAAAAAATAGCAACAAATTCATTACGTGAGGGAATAGAAAAATACGACAGAAGAAAAGGATGGAGGGGACCAATTCAAAACGTAGAAATAAGTATAAAAGATTGGCCAAGTAAAATAAAATTAAAAAAACTTGAAAAAACTCTTAATTGGAAAATTGCAAGAGTTACGAAAATTGGTATTTCAAACTTTGAAATAGTAACTACAGATGGTGACACGGGTTATATTACAAATGAAAATATTAAATGGACAAGAAAAAAAAATACCTCTTTCAAAGAAGGGGATATTATTTATGTAAAAAAAAAAGATGGGTCTAGAGAGTACATTTTAAAACAACTTCCTACCGCAAATGGAGCAATCGTTGTAATGGACCCTTACAACGGAAGAGTTTTAGCTCTGAGTGGCGGCTTTAGTTTTAATCAAAGTGAATTTAATAGAGCAACACAAGCAAAAAGACAGCCAGGATCTGCATTCAAACCTTTTGTTTATGCGGCTGCTTTAGAAAATGGCTACTCGCCATCAACATTAGTTTTAGATGCACCATTAGTGTTAGAACAAGGAACAGATTTAAAAATGTGGAAACCCGAAAATTATGGTAAAAAGTTTTACGGACCATCCACATTGAGGATGGGTCTTGAAAAATCAAGAAATCTGATGACAGTGAGAATTTCACAGGATTTGGGTTTAAAAAAGATAACTAAAATTTCCAAAGAGCTAGGTATATACGAAAATCCAAATGAACTACTCTCGATTTCTTTGGGGTCTGCAGAGACCACATTGCTTAAATTAACAAGTGCATATTGTTCATTTGTAAATGGTGGAAAATTAATTGAACCAAAACTCATTGATAGAATTCAGGACAGTGAAGGAAACACAATATTTAAAACTGAAGTGAGAAAATGTAGAAATTGTGAGGATGTGTCTATACAAAGCAACGATGTTCCTGAAATTAAAGATGACTCCAAACAAATCTTCTCACCCCAGACCGCTTATCAAATAACTTCAATTTTAGAGGGAGCAACTAAAACCGGTACAGCAAAAAAATTAAGAGACTTAAAAATGGATCTTGCTGGAAAAACTGGAACAACAAACAAAAACACAGATACTTGGTTTATAGGTTTTACATCAGATTTAGTAATAGGTGTTTATGTTGGTTATGATGAACCAAAATCACTTGGAAAATTTGAAACTGGAGCTAAAACAGCAATGCCAATATTTAAAAGTTTTATTCAGTCAGCTTTAAAAAAAGAAAATACTAGACCATTTAAAGTACCTGAAAATATTACTATGATGGTTGTTGATTCTAAAACTGGAAAAAAAGTAAGCTTTGCCTCAAAGAAAACGTTAATAGAGTCTTTTAAAAGCGATAAAGTTCTCGAAAAAACAAATATTTCAAAAAAAATTAATAATAGATTTAACAATAATAATATATTAAGATTCTATTAATGAGCGAAGAATTCTTTCAAAATGTAACTGAAATCAACAAAGTTAATCAAAGAATAAAGGAGTATCTTTGAAAAACACGACTTTGAAAAAAAATTAGAGAATTACAATAAACTAATTTTATCAGAAAATTTCTGGGAAGATAAATTTGAAGCTCAAAAAATTCTTAAAGAAAAAAAATTCCATGAAACTTTGATAAATTCTTACACAGATACTACGAAATATTTAAAAGAGTTAGAGGAATTTTATAATCTAGCTTTAGAGGAAAATAATAAAAACTTAATTCAAGAAACTTTAGAAAATATTAAAATACTTAAAAACACTGTAAAGAAAAATGAGATTAAATGTTTTCTTTCAAAAGAAACAGATAGTAATGATTGTTTCTTAGAAATTCATGCTGGTGCCGGAGGAACAGAAAGTCAAGACTGGGCAGAGATGCTTAGAAGAATGTATATGAAATGGGCTCAGTCAAAAGAATTTAAAAACCATATTATTAGCGAACATAAAGGTGATGAAGCAGGTCTCAAATCATCAACTATAAAAATATCTGGCGATTATGTTTTTGGATGGCTTAAAACAGAGTCTGGAATTCATAGATTGGTGAGAATTTCCCCTTTCGATTCAGGTGCTAGACGACACACAAGTTTTGCAAGTGTTTGGGTTTATCCTGTAGTTGATGAAAATATTGATGTTGAAATTTTAGAAAAAGACCTAAGAATTGATACATACAGATCGAGTGGAGCTGGTGGACAGCACGTAAATACTACTGACAGCGCTGTCAGGATTACACATCTTCCAACAAAAATAGTCGTTCAGTGTCAAAATGAGAGATCTCAGCATAAAAACAAAGAAACTTGTATGCAAATGCTTAAAGCAAGATTATATAATTTTGAATTGGAAAAGAGAGAAAAAGAAAATGAAAATAAACAGGACTCTAAAAAAGATATAGGGTGGGGTCATCAAATAAGATCATACGTCTTACACCCATATCGATTAGTTAAAGACAATAGGACTAGTCATGAATCAAGTGATCCACAAAAGATATTAGACGGAGATATAGATAGCTTTTTAGAAAACTCACTATTTAAATTAGATGCTTAAAAAACTTTCTCAAATATTACTTATTATAATTTTCTTAATAATTTCGTTTTGTATTTATTTAAGCATATACGGAATAAATACCGATAAGCTTAATGGAATTATCAATGAGAAAATCTCACAGAGAGATAGTGATTTTGATATTAAATTAAATAAGATTAAAATTTTTCTAGATATAGGAAGTTTTAAATTAGAGGCTAAAACAAAAAATCCAATCATATTCTATAAAAAAAACAAAATAGAGTTACAAAGTATAAGCACAGCTTTACCTTTGTTATCTATTTTTACTCAAGAAGCAAAAATAGAAAATCTGAAATTTATTACCAAAAAAAATAAGCTAAAAGATTTAATTGAGTTTGGCAGAGGCTTTCAAAATTCTCCTCAATTATTCATTTTGAAAAAGATGGTGAAATCTGGAGATGTTTCTATAAAAGCTAAGATAAATTTTTCTGAGGACGGCAGCATCTTAAAAGATTATGTAATAGACGGTGATCTTCAAAATGTTAATTTAAGGTTACTAAATAAAGATATTATTGAGAATATTAAATTTAGTTTCATCTTAAAAAATAATGATTACGTCATTTACAATGCATCATCCTTTTATCAGAATATAAAATTTAAATCAGACGAAATTAGAATTAAAGAAAAAGACAGCACCTTTTTGTTTAACGGTAATATTTCTACATCAAAAAATGATCTTAATCTTAAAACGATATCAAAAACATTCCAACTTGATTTAGGGAGTATTGAAAATGATAAAATTATATTTTCTTCAAATAATAAGTTTTCTTTCGAATTAAGTAAAAAGTTAAAATTTTCAAATATAAAAGCAAATTCAAAATTTAATATAGAAAGCTTGGAATACCCGAACTCTAGCTTAAAGGAATTTTTTCCAGGTTACAAAGATGGAGTAAAATTTGAAAATAATGTTGTAAATTTAGATTATCAAAATGGAAATTATAAAATATCAGGAGATAGTAAATTAAATATTAATGAAGATATAGATAGCCTTAGTTATTCAATTGAGAAGAAAAAAGATAAAATTTTTTTTAAAACAGATTTTGAGGTTAAAAGTAATGCATTAAACCTTGGGCTTTTGAATTATACAAAAAAAAAAGATGTTAAAAGTAGTCTTATTGTAGAAGGAGTTGTAAATAAGAATAATTCAGTCCTTTTAAATAAAATAAACTTCGCTGAGTCTAAAAATTTAATCAAAATTAAAAATATCAATTTAAATCCAAAAAAAAAATTAAAAAGGATTGATCAAATTGACATTGACCTCGTAAACAACAATGATCAAATTAGTCAAGTGAATATTAAAAGAAAAAAAAGTAATTATTTAATTAATAGCAAAATATTTGATGGAACAATAATCCTTGATAGAATATTATTTTCAAAGAGTGACGGAAACTTTTTTGATGTCTTTGAAAAATTAAACTCTAAAATTTCAATAAACTTTGACACAATTTATATTACAAATGAAGATTATTTAACTAATTTCAAAGCAGATATGATCGTTAATAATAATCAAATTAAAGATTTAATTCTATCCTCACAATTTGCAACTAAAGAGGATTTGAAACTTTCAATAAAAACAAATTCAAACAATGAAAAGATAACAGACTTATTTGCTGGTAATGCAAAACCTTTGGTAAAAAAATATGATTTTATAAAAGGTTTTGAGGGCGGTTATTTAAAGTTTGACTCTATTGAAAAAGATAAAGTCTCAAATTCAAATTTGAAAATTTTTGATTTTAAATTAAAAGAAGTACCAGCATTAACAAAATTACTTACTCTTGCTTCTTTGCAAGGTATCGCAGATCTACTGACTGGGGAAGGTATAAGATTTAATGAATTCGAAATGATTTTTAATAATAAAGACGATCTTATGACGATTGATGAAATCTATTCTTTAGGGCCTTCAATTTCTATACTGATGGATGGATATATTCAAAAAGATGATTTGGTAAGTCTAAGGGGTACTCTTGTACCTGCAACAACTGTAAATAAGGTCATAGGCTCAATTCCAGTAATTGGGGATTTGCTTGTTGGCAAAAAAGCAGGTGAGGGTGTTTTTGGAGTTAGTTTTAAGATCAAGGGCTATCCAAATGATTTAAAAACAACAGTTAATCCTATCAAAACTTTAACTCCAAGATTTATAACGAGAACATTAGAGAAAATAAAAAAATCTAGCCAATAATTTTTATTAAAACGTGTTTTTTCTTACCATGAGAAAGTTTTAAAACTCCATTTTCAAAGTGAGATACATCAATTATTAAGCTTTCATCTGTGACTGTAGAGTTATTTATTTTTAAACCAGAATTTTTTATTGTTCTTCTTATTTCACTTTTTGAATTAAACAATTTAGTTTTAATAGAAAGTTCAATTATATTTAGTCCGTTATTAACTTGATCTTTTTTGATTTGTATAACTGGTAGTTCATCTCCTGAGCCACCTGCAAATGTTTTTTTTGCAGTATCTGAAGCTTTTATTGCGGCTGCTTTACCATGTAAAAGAGTGGTTGCCTCATTTGCCAGAAGAGTTTTTAAATCATTAATATTTTTATCTTTTATAATTTCAATTTCAGAGACATCCTTATCGGTAAACATCTTCAAAAATTTTATAACATCCCTATCATCTGTGTTCCTCCAAAATTGCCAGTAGTCATAAGATGACAACAGTTTTTTATCTAACCAAACAGCGCCCTTTTCTGTTTTACCCATTTTAGCACCAGATGCTAAAGTTATTAATGGTGTTGTTAAACCGTAAACTTGCTTGCTTGAATATCTTTTTACTAATTCAACACCATTCACGATATTACCCCATTGATCAGAGCCACCAATTTGCATTAAACAATTTTTTGTTTTGTTAAGTTCTAAGAAATCATATGCTTGTAGTATCATATAGTTAAATTCCATATAGCTTAAGGACTGCTCTCTCTCCAATCTAAGTTTAACACTATCAAAACTTAGCATTTTATTAATTGTGAAATGTTTTCCAATATCTCTTAAAAATTTAATATAATTTAGTTTACCCAGCCACTTATAGTTGTTTACATAAATAGGACGTGTTTTAGAATTTTTATTATCTAAAAATATTGAAAAAACTTTCTTAATATTTTTAATGTTTTTTTCGATTTCTTTTTCTGTAAGAATTTTTCTTGTTTCTTCTTTTCCCGAGGGATCACCTATTCTTGTAGTACCTCCTCCAAGCAATATAATTGGCTGATGTCCATGTTTTTGCAACAACCTTAAGCACATAATTTGGAGTAAGCTTCCAACGTGTAAACTTTGAGCAGTACAGTCAAAACCAATATAAGCTCTTATTTTTTTCTTATCCATTAACCCATTAAGGGACTCTAAATTAGTACATTGATTAAAATATTCTCTTTCATTAAACTCTTTAAGGAATGAATTTTTCATTTTTTTATAAAATAAGTCAGTTTCAATATACCTATATTAACTTAATTAAAAAATAAATATTATGTCTAAAAATTACTATAGCCTTGGGTTAATGAGTGGTACATCTGGTGATGGTGTTGATGCATCCTTAATAAGTTCTGACGGAGACACAAATTATAATGTAGAAATCAACAAGTATTTTGAATATGAAAATAACTTAAGTCAAAAAATACACTCACTTAAAGATAAAATTAATAATGTTGCTGATCTCGAAACATATTCCAGTGAACTTAAAGCCTTAGAGAAGGAACTAACTATTTTTCACTCAAAAGTAGTAATGAACATAATTAAAATTACTAATAAGAAATTTGATTTTGTCGGTTTTCATGGTCAAACAATGTTTCACGATCCATCAAAAAAAATTTCAAAGCAAATAGGAGATGGCAAACTTTTGTCTCAACTTACTCAGACCACTGTTGTTTATAATTTTAGACAAAATGATATTCAGAACGGTGGTGAAGGGGCACCTTTAGCTCCTATTTTTCACAAAGCATTAGTAAAAAAGATTAAAATTGAGTTACCAGTTTGCATACTAAATATTGGCGGAATTTCTAATGTAACTATAATAGGTGATTACGAACAAAATCATTTTACAAGTAGAGATTTGGGTCCAGGAAACTGTTTAATTGATGCCTGGGTTAGAAAAAATAAAAAAGGAAATTTTGATCAAAATGGCGCTTATGCAGCAATAGGCAAAACAAATGATTTGATGTTAAATCAGGTATTAGATAATTTTGATAATCGACCTGACCAGAATAGATTTTCTTTCGATACCAAAGATTTTGACATAAATTTTTTAAGAGGTGTAAGTTTTGAAGACGGAGCTGCAACTTTAACAGACTTATCAGGTAGAATAATTGGAGCTGGTTTATTTTCTTTATTGAGCGATGTAAGAAATAAATTATTCAAAGTTTTGGTTTCTGGAGGTGGAAGAAAAAATAAAACTTTAATTCAAAGTATAAAATCTAGAACATTGAAAAATTTAGTAATCCAACCCATTGATGACTATGGAATAGATGGAGATTATGTGGAGTCTCAGGCATTTGCATTTTTAGCAATTAGAAGTTTCTTGAAGTTGCCAATATCGTTTCCTGATACTACAGGATGTAAAAGTCCTACTACAGGTGGCGAAGTTGTAAAAAATTTTTAATATTAATATAAAGCGGACTCTTTTTTAATATATTTATCCAAAACCTTTTTTAAATTATCTTCGGATTTTGTAAAAAAGTGATTTGCATCAGGCACAGACTCAAATTCAACTTTAATCCCTTTTTGAGAGGCAAGTCTTTTATCAAGTTCATTAATATGTTCTTTAGGGACTAACTCATCTTTTTTTCCATAAACCATAAGCCCAGATGTAGGACATGGTGATAAAAAAGAAAAATCATAAACATTAGGTTGAGGAGAAATAGAGATAAATCTATTTATTTCTGGACGTCTCATTAATAATTGCATAGAGATTAAAGAGCCAAAGGAGAAACCAGCTACCCAGCATTGTGAATTATCAAAATTTTCTCTTTCTAACCAGTCAAGTGCTGCAGCAGCATCTGCTAACTCACCCTGACCATTATCAAACTCTCCATCACTTTTACCCACTCCTCTAAAATTTACTCTACAAACAGAAAAACCATTATCCATAAAAGTATGAAAAGTATCTACAACAACTTTGTTATTCATAGTTCCACCATATTGTGGATGAGGTTGAAGAACTAATGCAATAGGCGAGGTAACTTTATGATTCTTAAAATATTTTGCCTCTAATCTACCCGCAGGCCCAGGTATGAAGATTTCTAAAATTTTATTTCCCATGTTTGTTAATGATTATTATTCTCACTAAAAAAACTTTATTTATCATATTGCAGTGTCAATTTGCGAGTCTTTTTCTTTAATGCAATCTTGACTATTTTAGTCGGGTATATATATAAGTCCCATAAATTGCGGATTATGAAGCTTAATACTAAATCACGATATGCTGTAATGGCACTTGCAGATATGGCAAGATTTGATGGGAGAAACCCAGTTAGTTTAAGAGATATATCTCTCAGACAAAGCATATCTTTACTTTATCTAGAGCAGATTTTTTTAAGATTAAAAAAAAATAATATTGTCAAAAGTGTAAGAGGCACAAATGGTGGTTACATTATATCTAAAAATATAAATGATCTGAAAATTTCAGATATTTTTTATGCGTTAGATGAAAAAGTAAAAACAGTTGGATGTAAAAAAGAGTCGAAAAAAGGGTGTAACGGTAAATCTTCAAAATGTATAACTCACAATTTGTGGGATGAACTTGATTTACATATTAACTCATTTTTTGAAAATAAAAAATTGGGTGATCTAGTGAAGAAAAAAGAAAGTAGAAATTAATGAGAGAAAAAGAACTCGAAAAATTAAAGGATTATAAATACGGTTTTTCAACTGATATTGAAAACTTTAAAGCTCCAAAAGGTTTAAATGAAGATGTAATTAAATTTATTTCTAATATTAAAAAGGAACCTAAATGGTTGTTAGACTGGAGATTAAAAGCTTACAATAGGGTTAAAGTTTTAAAAGAGCCAAATTGGCAGAAACCAAAATATCCTAAGATTGATTATCAAGACTTATATTATTACTCTGCTCCCAAAAGTTTTAAAGAAAAACCAAAAAGTTTAGATGAATTGGATCCAAAACTTATTGAGACTTATAACAAGCTTGGTATTCCATTAAATGAACAGAAAAGATTAAATGGTATAGCAGTTGATGCGGTGTTTGACTCAGTATCTGTAGCTACAACTTTTAAAGATACACTGACTGAAAAAGGAATTATTTTTTGTTCTATATCTGAAGCGATACAAAAACATCCAGATTTAGTAAAAAAATATTTAGGTTCTGTAATACCCATTACTGATCATTACTTTGCAACATTAAATTCTGCGGTATTCACTGATGGATCATTTGTTTATATTCCACCAGGTGTGAGATGTCCTATGGAGCTTTCTACATATTTCAGAATAAATGCTTCTGATACAGGTCAGTTCGAGAGAACTCTAATCATCGCAGACAAAGGGAGTTATGTAAGTTATTTAGAGGGGTGCACTGCTCCTATGAGAGATGAAAATCAACTACATGCAGCAAATGTTGAGTTGATTGCATTAGATGATGCAGAAATAAAATATTCAACTGTTCAAAATTGGTATCCTGGAGATAAAGATGGAAAAGGGGGAATATATAACTTTGTAACTAAAAGAGGTTTATGCAAGGGTAAAAATTCTAAAATTTCTTGGACACAAGTTGAAACTGGATCAGCTATTACGTGGAAGTATCCAAGCTGTATATTGCAAGGAGATAATTCAGTTGGTGAGTTTTATTCAATAGCAATTACAAACAATTACCAAAAAGCAGATACAGGGACTAAAATGATCCACTTAGGCAAAAATACAAAAAGTAAAATTATATCAAAGGGTATTAGCGCAGGTTTTTCTGATATGACATATAGAGGATTAGTTGATATTTCACCTAAATCATCAAACTCTAGTAACTATACTCAATGTGATTCATTGCTCATGGGAAATAAATGCGGCGCGCATACAATTCCTTACATTAAAAATAAAAATGCTAATTCTAATATCGCACATGAAGCAACAACTTCAAAAATAAGCGATGAACAATTACATTACTGCCAACAAAGAGGGCTTAATTCTGAGGAAGCGGTAAGTTTGATTGTTAATGGTTTTTGTAAAGAAGTTCTTCAGCAATTACCTATGGAATTTGCAGTAGAAGCACAAAAACTTGTTGGTATTAGTTTAGAGGGGAGTGTTGGTTAATGTTGAAGATCAATAACCTAAATGCAAAAATTGAGGATAAATCAATTTTAAATGGTTTCTCTCTTGAAATTAAACCTGGAGAAGTTCATGCAATAATGGGTCCTAATGGATCAGGAAAAAGTACGCTATCTAACATTTTATCTGGAAAAAAAGGGTATGACGTAACAGGGGATGTTTTGTTTGAAAACAAAAACTTATTTGATCTTGAGACAGAAGAAAGAGCTCATAAAGGAATATTTTTAGCGTTTCAATATCCTTTAGAAATTCCAGGAGTAAATACAAACATCTTCTTAAAAACTTCTTTAAACGCAATAAAAAAAGCGCGTGGCGAAAAAGAATTAGACGCATTAGATTTTCTCAAATTAGTAAAAGAAAAAGCTAAAAATCTTAAATTTGATGAAGATAAACTTAGCAGACAACTTAATGTTGGTTTTTCTGGCGGAGAAAAGAAGAAGAATGAAATTTTGCAAATGTCTATCTTAGAACCAAAATTATCAATTTTGGATGAAACAGATTCAGGACTTGATATTGATGCATTAAAAATTGTTGCAGATGGAGTTAATTCATTAAGAAAAAAAGATAATTCTTTTTTAATCATTACTCACTACCAAAGATTACTTAATTATATAAAACCTGATTTTGTTCATGTTTTAATGAATGGTAAAGTTGTCAAATCAGGTGGCCCAGAGTTAGCGCTTGAGTTAGAAAAGAAAGGTTATGAAAACATAAACTAATGGAAAATTTTAAAACAGACTTTGAAAAAACATTAAGAGAAAGCAATTTATCTGAAAAGGAAATTGCTTTTAAAAATCTAAACGCAAAAGAATTTTCAAAACAAGGTTTTCCAAGTAGGAAAGACGAGGATTGGAAATTTTCGGATATAAATCAAATAATAAAAAAAGAAATCGGAGAATTAAAATTTTACACCGGTCAATCAAAGGGAACTGACATAGATGAAGATGTCTTACTTAGTGAAATAAAACACAACAAATTGATTTTTGTAAATGGCCAACTAGTAAAGACTGATTTTAGTTCTGAAGAAAAAAGTAAAATAGAATTTTTAGATAATAAAAATGATACAATAGATCAATCAGTAGAAAATTCTTTAATAAATTTAAATAATGCTTTAGCAAACAAAAGTTATAAACTATTGGTCAAGAAAAATTATCAAATTAAAAATCCACTTATAATCTATCATGTGTCCAATAATAAAGTTACATCACAAAACATAAATTTGAAAATTAACTTTGAGTTAGAGGAAAATAGTTCTTTAAAGTTAATTGACCTCGTGAAAGATAAAGGTAATAAAAATTTTATAAATATTTTTTATAATTTTTCTTTAGAAAAAAATTCAGTTTTAAAAAACTACAAAATTGACCAGTTTGAAAATAATAATATTAGATATATGTTTAATAACATCAAACAATCTTCTAATAGTGTTTCAGAGACATTTTACTTATCTAAGGGATCAACTTTCTCAAAAAATGAAATTACGTGTAATTTAAAAGGAGAGTATTCTTCAGCTTTCGTAAATGGTATTTTTTCATTAGATAAAGATAAACACCATGAGATTAAAGCAAAAATAAATCATTTAGTTGAAAACACAAAAAGCTACCAATTAGTGAAAAGTGTTTTAGAAAATAAATCAAGATCAGTATATCAAGGGAAAATATACGTAGACTCGAAAGCACAAAAAACTGATGGCTATCAATTAAGTAAAGCAATATTGGTCGATGAAACAACTGAATTTAATGCAAAACCTGAGTTAGAAATTTACGCAGATGATGTAAAATGTTCACATGGATCTGCTTCTGGAAGTTTAGATGAAAATTCAATATTCTATTTAATGTCTAGAGGTCTAAGTTACAAAGAAGCAAGAAAATTATTAATCAATGGTTTTCTTGTGGAGGTAATCAATCAAATAACTGATGAACCAATTAAAAAACTTATTAAAAATTTATATGGATTAAAAAATGAATATTAAAGATATTAAAAAAGAATTTCCAATATTTGATAATAAGGTCCATAATAATGACCTAGTCTATTTAGATAGCGCTAATTCATCACAAAA
This sequence comes from uncultured Pelagibacteraceae bacterium, assembly GCA_902551755.1. GTDB lineage: Bacteria > Pseudomonadota > Alphaproteobacteria > Pelagibacterales > Pelagibacteraceae > Pelagibacter. The sequence continues at coordinate 212,899 of CACDEB010000002.1, read as the reverse complement.
ACCTAAGGTAGTTGTAGATAGAATTTATGATTTTTATACAAAAGAATTTTCAAATGTAGGTCGAAGCGTTCATTACTTAGCTGTGGCAGCAACAAATTTATACGAAAATACAAGGGTTTTAGTACAGAAATACATTAATGCAAAAGATCCAAACGAGATAGTTTTCACAAAAGGTGCTACGGAGGCAATAAATTTAGTAGCAAATACTTTTGGTCAAAAATATCTAAAAGAAGGTGATGAAATTTTAATTACAGAATTAGAGCACCATTCAAATTATGTTCCTTGGCATTATTTAAGAAAATCAAAAGGTGTTAAGATTAATTTTGCAGATGTAGATGAGAACGGTGACATTAGTATTGAAAGTATTGAAAAGAAAATTACTCCTAAAACAAAAATTTTGGCTATCACTCATCTATCTAATGTTACAGGTGCAATTCTTCCTATTAAAGAAATTATTCAATTAGCGCATTCAAAGAATATCCCAGTTCTTGTTGATGGCTGTCAGGGAGCTCCACATTTAAAATTAGATATGCAAGATCTTGATTGTGATTTTTACGCAATATCCTGCCATAAAATGTATGGACCTACTGGTCTTGGTGTTTTGTATGCTAAAAAGAAATGGCTAGAAGAGCTACCTCCTTACCAAGGTGGTGGCGGAATGATTGGTGAAGTAAAAAAAGAAGGAATTACTTTTGGAGATCTTCCTAATAAATATGAAGCAGGTACAATGGCAACTGCACAAGTGATCGCTTTCGGTGAGTCAATTAATTTCATAAACAAACTAGGTATAGAAAAAATTGAAGAACATGAGAGAGGATTAACAAAATACGGCGAAGAAATTTTAAGAAAAAATAATTCTGTAAAACTAATTGGGAGCCCAAAAAACAAAGGGTCAGTTTTATCATTCACTTTAGATGGAGTTCATCCACATGATATAGCAACTATACTTGATGAAGATGGTGTTGCAATAAGAGCTGGACACCATTGTTGTCAAATCCTCCATGAAAAATTAGGATTAGCAGCTACAGCTAGAGCATCTTTAGGTGTTTACAATACTAAAGATGATCTCGATCAATTAAACAGCTCAATTAACAAATGTATAAAAATATTTAATTCATAATGGACTTAAAAGATTTATATCAAGAGATAATTCTAGATCATGGAAAAAATCCTAGGAACTTAGGAAAGTTTGAAAATTTTAATAAAGACGCTAAAGGACATAATCCTTTGTGTGGAGATAAAGTTCATGTTTACCTTAAAGTTGATGAAAACAAAAAAATTTCTGATATTAAATTTGAAGGTCATGGATGTGCAATATCGATGGCTTCAGCTTCAATAATGACAGAATTGATGAAAGATAAAGATCAAAAAGAGGTAAATGAATTAATTGAAGATTTTTTAAAAATGATTAAAGATAATCCTGAACTTAAATCAAATTTGATAAGTGAAGATGATAAAACTAAACTTATGTCTCTATCAGGTGTTAAAAAATATCCAATGAGAGTTAAGTGTGCTACGTTACCATGGCACACATTAATTTCAGCGATGACAAATAAACCAGGTGAAGTAAATACCGAAAAGGAAGATTAAATGGTATTAAAAGATAAAGTTATAGCAGAAATAAAGAAAATCTATGATCCTGAAATACCAGTAAATATTTATGATTTGGGTTTAATATACGATGTTAAAGTTGATAAAGAAAATGTTGTGGAAATTAAGATGACACTTACTACTCCAAATTGTCCAGTTGCTGAAAGTTTACCAAAAGAAGTAGAAGACAGTGTTAAAGGTATTAAGGAAGTTAAGGATGCAAAATTAGAATTAGTTTGGGAACCACCATGGGATAAATCAATGATGTCTGAGGCAGCAAAATTGGAGTTAAATCTATGAGTCAGATAATTAAACTTAGTGATAAAGCTGCAGATAGAATTAAGTCAATTTTATCAAATGATAAAACTTCTTTGGGAGTAAGAATTGGAGTAAAGAGTGGGGGATGTGCTGGGATGTCATATGTAATGGAGTACGCAAAATCTCAAAACCCAAATGACGAATTAATTGAGGAAAAAGGTGTTAAGGTATTTATAGATCCTGGTGCTGTTATGTATTTGTTAGGTACAACAATGGACTTTAAAGAAGAGGAGTTTTCGTCCTCTTTTGTTTTCAATAATCCTAATGAAACTGAGCGTTGTGGATGTGGAGAGTCCTTTAAAGTATAAGTCCCATTTTGAGCATATCTGCATTGCATAAAATGCATATCTTTGATATTTTCTTAATAATGAATCTTTTTGAATTTAAAAACTTGCTTAATTCAGAGGACAAAAAAGAAAAGAGAAAGTCTTTTTTTAGAACTCTGATTAAATCTGTTGAAGCAGGTGCAAATGGGACACAAGATTATGTCGTAAAGAAAGGTCCCAACAAAGATAAAATTGCATCTACTGATCAGTAATTAGCAACTGTAATACATATCGAACTCTATAGGGTGTGGTGTGTGTTCGAAATTGTGTATTTCTTCAAATTTTAATGCAATGTAAGCATCAATTTGATCATCAGTAAATACGTTACCTTGTTTTAAGAAATCTCTATCTTTATCTAAACTCTCCATTGCTTCTCTTAAAGAGCCGCAAACTGTTGGTATTTTTTTAACTTCAGACTCAGATAATGCGTAAAGATCTTTATCAAAAGATTTACCTGGATCAATTTTATTTTTAATTCCATCAAGTCCAGCCATTAACATTGCCGCAAACGTTAAATAAGGATTTCCAGCAGCATCACCAAATCTTACTTCACATCTTGCTGCTTTTTTACTTAATGTAATTGGAATTCTGCAAGATGCAGATCTATTTCTAGCTGAGTAAGCTAATAAAACAGGAGCTTCGAAACCTGGAATTAATCTTTTGTAACTGTTAGTAGTTGCATTAGAAAACGCATTAATAGCTTTTGCATGTTTTAAAATTCCACCAATATAATTTAAAGCCAAGTCTGAAAGTCCAGCATACTTATCTCCTGAAAATAATGCTTTATCACCTTTCCAAATTGATTGGTGTACGTGCATACCAGATCCGTTATCACCTTTAACTGGTTTAGGCATAAACGTAGCTGTTTTACCGAATGAGTGAGAAACCATATGAACTGCATATTTATAAAGTTGTAAGTTATCCGCTTGATCTACTAATGTACCAAAATACATTCCTAACTCGTGCTGACTAGGTGCTACTTCGTGGTGATGTTTTTCAACTTTAATACCCATATCTCTCATGGCTTTTAAATATTCACCTCTCATATCTTGAGCACTATCAACTGGAGGGACTGGGAAATATCCGCCCTTAATTCCTGGTCTATGCCCCATATTTCCATTTGGATAATCTTTACCTGTATTATAAGGGCCCTCTGTACTATCAATTTTAAATCCTGTTTCGTTCATATCATTTTTGTATTTAACATCGTCAAACACAAAGAATTCTGCCTCAGGTCCAAAAAATGCTTTATCACCAATACCTGATTGTTTTAAATATGCTTCAGCCTTTTTAGCTGTACCTCTTGGATCTCTCTCGTAAGGATCTTTTTTTATCGCATCTAAAATATCACAAAATATATTTAGAGTGTTATGAGAAGTAAAAGGATCAACAACAGTTCTGCTTAAGTCTGGTTTTAATATCATATCTGACTCATTAATTGCTTTCCAACCAGCAATTGATGAACCATCAAAAAAAATACCCTCATTCAACATATCTCCATCAACGATTTTCGCATCCATAGTTACGTGTTGAAGTTTACCTCTAGGGTCTGTAAATCTTAAATCAACGTATTCAATTTCTTTGTCTTTAATAGTTTTTAATACATTGCTTGAACTCATAATTCTCCTTTAATTTTCTGGATTACTACCAAAAAAAAATATATTTTGATCTCGTTTTTAATTAATATCTCCTATGCAATTTAAGCATAGGATTAAACATGAAATATTAGATTTTTGCAATCAATCAAAAGTTGAATATGAACGAAATTATTAACAAAGAACCAGTGCAAAGGGTAATTAAAGCATTAGAAAATTTTGATAAAAATTTACAAATCCAGGTCCTTAAAGATACTGCCAGAACAGCAAAAGATGCAGCTTACGCATTAAATTGTGAAGAGGGTGCTATTGTTAAAAGTTTAGTTTTTAGAGCAGAAACAGGATTTTTAATTTGCTTGGTATCTGGCGACAAAAGATGTTCGTTAAATAAACTTAAAAAGGTTATTTCAAAAAAAGATGTTTCAATGGCAAGTTCAGATGATGTTAAGGCTCAAACTGGCTTTACTATTGGTGGTGTTTCACCTGTAGGTCATATAAATGACTTAAATATAATTATTGATAGAACACTTGAAAGATTTCAAATTGTATATGCTGCAGCGGGACACCCTAATAGTATATTCAAAATAGATTTTTTAAAATTAAAAGACCTAACAAAAGGAAGAATTGAGGATATTACCGAATGAGACAGCCTACTATAGCAGATTATTCATTATTGGTTTTTCTGGGAGTAGTTTGGGCCTCTGCTTTCTTTAATATTAAATTAGCAACAGATTCATTTGGACCTATTACTATAGCATTTATTAGAGTTTTGTTGGGATCTCTCCCTTTAATAATTTTATGCCTATATAAAAATATAAAAATTGAAGTTTTCTCAAAAGACTGGCCATGGTTTGCAGCAATAGGTTTTGTCAATTTGGTTTTTCCATTTTTCTTGATTGCTTATGGTGTTAAAAACGTTCAAAGCAATCTGGCCGCAATATTAATGTCCACCTCTCCCTTAACGTCGACATTACTTGCACACTTTTTTATCAAAAATGAAAAAATAAATTTACTTAAAGTTATTGGAGTTTCTATTGGTTTTGCAGGTATAGTATATCTATTTTCTGACAACTTCTTGATCAATGAAAACAATCTATTTTCAGCACTATGTATTTTGTTAGGATCCTTAGGATATGTTATTGGTGGAATACTAACTCTGAAAATAAGTCATAAAAAAAATGAAAACGTGACTGCATCTATCTTAATTTGGGCAACAATAATTTTATTACCAATATGTTTTTATTTTGAAAAACCATGGAATTATGATCCATCATTCACATCAATAATTTCAATAACGTATTTGGGAATTATAGCTACAGGTTTAGCTTGGGTATTGAGATTCAAAATTCTTAAAGAAAACGGTTTAGTTTTTCAGTCAACAGTCGCATATCTAATACCAATTTTTGGGGTTATCTTAGGCTATTTAATTTTAGATGAATTAATTACTTTTAAAGTATTGGTTGCACTTATAGCAATTATAATAGGAATATATTTTGTTAAAAAATCTACTTCGTCGAAGAAAATTTTAAGTTAACAAAATATCTTATACTTGCGCTTAATCTTAAAAAATAAATTAAAGATTTTTTAAGATTCAATATCATCAGATAACTTACTCCTCTAAATAGATATTTCATCATTCTTTTCAGATAGAAAAAAGAAAATGTTTGTACATTGAAATATACAAGAGGAGAGTATTCATGATAGTAAGTTTTGATCAAAAAATTTTGAAAATCTGAGTCTGATGATTTTTCTTGTTTGTGTTCTACATTTGATTTTGGAGTAACTATGACACTTAATTTCTGTGATCTAAACCTTCTACACAAGTCAATTTCTTCCCAAAAAATAAAGAGTTTTTCATTAAATCCACTAATATTTTTAAATTCATCTACTTTAATTAATAACGCCCACTTAGCTACATCTACACATATCTCGCTTTCAATCTTTGAATTTAATAATAAATTTCTAGATTTTAAGGCGTTTTTTAATGTTAAGTTTTTTATGTTTCTCTCAGGAAAGGCTCCATAAAAATCCTTACTAAAACGGGTTACAGGCGCCACAATTGCGCAATCACTATATTGGTTTAAAATATCATACATGTTAACTATCGATTTTTCATCTATTTTTAAGTCTGGATTTAGTATTAGAAAAAACCTTGTAGTCACGTTCTTAACAGCAAAATTAACTGCACTTCCGTAACCAATATTTTTATTTTTTGAGATTATTTTAATATTTTTGTAGCCTTTTATTTTCTCAAGCACTCTTTCGTTTCTTCCATTATCTACGACAATAATACTAAAATTCTCTAAATTACTAAAAAAACTTTGTGCTGATTTTTTTGAATTATAAAGCACAGTAACAATAGTTATATCCTCGTAAATTTTGTTCATCAGTTTGAAACAGATTATATTTTTTTCAATAAATTTAATTTAATTAATTTTTGTATTTCAATTTATAATGGAAGAATTTTAAAAAAACATACCAAATGTTGTTATCGTCTCATAATTTAACAATATTTTCAACTTGAGGTTTTTCTGTGGTTTCACGTGAAAATACTATAGGTTTATTTAATTGATGAATAAATTTTTACCTCTGATCTTTGTTTTATTATGGTCTTCAGCTTTTGTTACTACAAAGCCAATAGTAGATAATAGTGATCCCTTTGCAGCTTTAGCTTTTAGATTTTTTATTGTTGCGTTAGGTTTTTTTATTTATTGCGTTTATAAAAACTTATCACTTAAATTAAACATAAGAGATTTTATTCAGTCTTTTTCAAGTGGAGTTTTATTTCATGGAATTTATTTAGGAGGAGTTTTTTTTTCTATATCGAAAGGTATTCCAACAGGTATTACTGCGCTTATTGTTACAATGCAGCCGATCTTAACAAATGCTTTAGCCGGACCTTTTCTTAAAGAGCATGTTGGTTGGAAACAATGGATAGGTGTTGTCTTGGGATTTATAGGGTCAGCATTAGTATTAGGTGTAGATATTGGTGGAACACTTCCAACCGTAGGAATAATAGCCTCCTTCATAGCTTTGATGTCAATTACATCAGCAACTCTTTTTCAGAAAAAATTCAGCGGTAATATCCCTTTACCAGTTAGCAATACTTACCAAGCTGCAGGAGGTTGTTTCTTTCACTTAATAGTTATTTTGTTTTTTGTCGATCCTTTCATTGAATTTAATCCAAGTTTTTTAATAGCAATGAGTCATCAAATCTTTCTTGTATCTTTTGGGGCGTTTACAATATTAATGTTCTTAATCAAAAATAATTCAGCAAGTAAAACAGTTACTGTATTTTTTTTAATACCAGCAACTTCGGCAATTATAGCCTGGATATTTCTTAATGAACAATTATCTTTAATTGATATATTTGGCTTCATTGTCGCTTCACTTGGCGTATTTATCGCAACTAGAAGATCTTAAACTATTCTATTTATTGGATAAAAACATTTCAACTTTAAATTGAAATATATTTTGCGCATTTACATCATGTTTAAAAAGGTCTTTAATTAGATTTATATAAATGGCTAAGACTAGGAAAAAAAAAGCTGTTAAGAAAACAAGAAAGAAAACAAAAAAGTCGATTAAAAAAAGAAGAAAACTTAAAAGCGGAACGACAAAGAAACTTTCTAAATCTAAAAAAAAGCTAAAAAAGATCAAGTCAAAGTCAAAAACAATACGTAAAACAAATGGAGGAAAAATGAGTGCAGAGATGAAAGTGTCTTCTGTTCTAGATACCTCTCATTTGAAGGTTAAATTTCCGTTCAAAGCAAAATACGGAAACTACATAAATGGAAAATTTGTAGAGCCTAAATCTGGAAAGTATTTTGATAATACTTCTCCGATTTCAAATGAAGTTATCTGTTCAGTTGCGCGATCTAACGAAAAAGACGTGGATGCAGCATTAGATGCAGCTCACGCAGCTTTCCCAACTTGGGGAAAGACATCAATCACTGAAAGATCTAACATTTTGATTAAGATTGCAGATGTATTAGAAAAAAATCTAAATACATTAGCAGTAGCAGAATGTTTAGATAACGGTAAGCCAATCAGAGAATGTATGGCTGCTGACTTACCTCTTGTAATAGATCACTGGAGATATTTTGCAGGAGTAATCAGAGCAGAAGAAGGTTCAGTTGCTGAAATAAGCAATAATGAATATTCTTATCATATACCTGAGCCACTAGGTGTAGTTGGACAAATTATACCTTGGAACTTCCCATTACTAATGGCAACTTGGAAACTTGCTCCAGCATTAGCTGCTGGTAACTGTGTGGTATTAAAACCTGCAGAGCAAACTCCAGCGTCTATCATGGTAATGATGGAAATGATTGGCGAACTTTTACCAAAAGGTGTTGTTAACATTGTAAGCGGTTTTGGATTAGAAGCTGGTAAACCTTTAGCATCTTCTAAGAGAATTAAGAAAATTGCTTTCACTGGTGAAACAACAACTGGTAGATTGATTATGCAATATGCATCACAAAACTTAATCCCAATAACTTTGGAATTAGGTGGTAAATCTCCTAATATTTTCTTTGAAGACGTCATGGATAAAAACGATGACTTCTTCGATAAGTGTTTAGAAGGTTTTGCAATGTTTACATTAAACCAAGGAGAAGTTTGTACTTGTCCAAGTAGAGTACTAGTTCAAGAGTCTATCTATGACAAATTCATGGAAAAAGCTATTGCTAGAACTAAAGCTGTAAAACAAGACAATCCTTTAAAAATGGAGACAATGATTGGTGCACAAGCTTCATTAGAACAAATGGAAAAAATCAAATCTTATCTTGATTTGGGTAAGAAAGAGGGTGCCAAAGTTCTATGTGGAGGAAATGTTGCAAAAATCAATAGTGGTTTAGAAAAAGGAAACTACATTGAGCCAACTATTTTCGAGGGTAAAAACAATATGAGAATATTCCAAGAAGAAATTTTTGGACCAGTTGTTTCTGTAACTAAATTTAAAGACGAGAAAGAAGCATTAGAAATTGCTAATGATACTCTTTATGGTTTAGGTGCAGGAGTATGGACTAGAAATGGAAATCTTGCATATAGAATGGGTAGAGAGATACAAGCTGGTAGAGTTTGGACAAACTGTTATCACGCTTATCCTGCTCACGCTGCTTTCGGCGGATATAAACAATCTGGTATCGGAAGAGAAACTCATAAAATGATGCTTAACCACTACAGACAAGTGAAGAACTTACACGTGTCTTACAGTGAAAAGAAATTGGGCTTCTTTTAAAAAATAATTAATATATAATGGCCCGTGAGGAATCACGGGCCATATTGTTATGAAAGTAAAAGCAACAGAATCAGCATTAAAACTAATTGAAGATATTAAAGCTCAACACGGGGAGGAGCTTTTATTTCATCAATCGGGTGGATGTTGCGATGGAAGTGCTCCAATGTGCTATCCTAGAAAAGAATACATGGTTGGTAACAGCGATGTAAAACTTGGTGAGATTGGTGGAGTTCCTTTTTATATGAATGATGACCAATATGAAAAGTGGAAACATACTGATTTAACTATCGATGCTGTAAATGGTATTGGAGGAATGTTCTCCTTGGATAACGGAACAGGTCGCAGATTTCTGACTAAATCAGAAATCTGCTTAGTCGTTGATAACGACAAAAAAAATTAATTAATCTTTTACTGTCCAGGTGCTTTGTAGCCAATTTTTCCTGCTTTAGCTGTGGCTTTTGAAAAATCAATCGCCTCAAGTATTGTTAAATTTTTAACAGCACCTGATCCCTCTACAACAAGTTTAATTGCAGCAAAATCATCAAACGATGTAAGATCTACAACAACAACAAAATCATAAGATCCTCTTACAATGTCCATACTATGCATTGTACCACCCATTGCTTTTGTTAATTGTTCTACAACTGCTTTTCTGTCAGTTCCTGGATCTTTCAAAAATCCTTGAAAAGCTTTTTCTGTGTAGTTTCCCATTATATATGCTTTCATGTTATACTCCTTATATTAAGGTTTATAGTATCGAGTTTATGGGTTTTGTTGATATGATTTATTTGCACACTAGACACTTTAAAAGCTCATGTTAGATTAAATTATGTACGAAAAATACGGTCAATTCATAGATGGTAAGTGGCACAAATCCTCTTCAGGTGAAACTTATGAAGTTATCAATCCAGCTAACGAGGAAATTATTGGTAAAGCATCTAAAGCTTCATCTGAGGATATTGATAAAGCTTTGTTGTCTGCTCAAAAAGGTTTAGAGGTTTGGAAAAAAACACCACCATGGCAACGTGCTTATATTTTAAGAAGAATTGCTGACAAGATGAGAGAAAAGCAAGACATACTTGCTAAATGGATGACCCTTGAAGTTGGAAAACCGTTTGCAGAAGCAAAGGGTGAAGTTAATGGTGCAGCAGATATTTATGAGTGGAATGCAGAGGAGACAAAAAGAATTTATGGCCAAACAGTTGAAAGCAGATTTGAAGATACTAGAGTTCATGTTTACTACCAGCCTGTTGGAGTAGTAGCAGCTTTAGTCCCGTGGAATTTTCCTTTAGTTTTATCTGCAAGGAAAATTTCTACAGCATTAGCAGCAGGGTGCTCTGTAATTGTTAAACCTGATGTAATAACTCCTGGTGTTGTTATGGAACAAGTTGAGATTTGTAGAGAATGTGGAGTTCCTCCAGGTGTTATAAATTTATTATCAGGGGATCCTCCAAGTATCGCCCAACAATTAATTGCCTCTGATATAGTAAAAAAGATTTCAATCACAGGATCATCAAGAGTTGGGAAATTAATTTTAAAACAGGCAGCAGACAAAGTTCAAAGAGTTACAATGGAATTAAGTGGTCACTCTCCATTTATAGTTTTTGATGACGCAGATATTAAAAAAGCGACCGACATGGCAATTGCTGCAAAGTTTAGAAATAATGGTCAAGTTTGTATTTCACCCAATAGATTTTACATCCAAGAAAATAAAAAAGATGAGTTTGTTAACTTGTTTGTAGAAAAAACTAAGAAATTAAAAATTGGTGATGGTATGGATCCTTCAGTTCAACTTGGACCTTTAACAACTAAAAAAAGACTAAACGAAATTGAAGAATTAGTTGAAACAACAAAAAAAGAAGGCGCAAAAGTTTTACTAGGTGGGAAAAGACCATCAGGTTTTAATAAAGGTTTTTTCTATGAGCCAACAATATTTGATAATGTCAAAGATAATTATACTATCATGAAACAAGAGCCTTTTGGGCCTTTAGTTCCCATGCTTTCTTTTAAATCATTTGACGAGGTAATTGAAAGAGCTAATAATCATGAGCTTGGCTTATGCAGCTACGTTTGTACTAATTCTATGGAGAAAGCTCATTTAGCCTCAGAACAATTAGAAACAGGATCAGTAGCAATTAATACTGGCGTTGTAGCAATTGCAGAGGCTCCTTTTGGAGGTATTAAGCAAAGTGGTTACGGAAGAGAAGGTGGGTCTAACGCAATCAAAGACTACCTGAATGTTAAATATACTCATTTAGGAATCAAAGGTTAATTCAATGATACTCTTAAATGTTAGTGACCAAATTCAAAAAATATCATCTACATTTTATAAAAGAAATATAAGATGATAACAAATATTAAATCTTCCAAACCAAAGTGTATTTGGAAATCTAAAAATATACTAGGAGAAGGCACTTTGTGGGTAAAAGAGCATAACTCATTATACTTTGTTGATATATTTAAACAAAAAATTTTCATTTTGAATATTAAAAATAAAAGAAAAAAAATAATTAATTTAAATAAAAGAATTGGATTTTTAGCTCACATAAAAAATAATATTTTTATTTTAGGCCTTCAAGGAGAATTAAGAATTGTAGATTTAAAATCTAAAAAAACTTTAAAATCTATTTTTGTAGAAAAAAATTTACCTAATAATAGAATAAATGACGGCAAAACTGACCCTAAAGGAAGACTTTGGTTTGGAACAATGGATAATCTTGAAAGATCAATTACAAAAGGCTCTTTATATTGCTTGGATAAAAAACTAAAGATTCACAAGGTAGATAAAAATTATATGATTACCAACGGACCTGCTTTTTTGGATTCAAATAACTTTTATTACACTGACAGTAGAAGAAAAAAAATTTTTAAAATTAAAATAAATAAAGATTTTGAAATTATAAAAAAAAAAATATTTGTTGAATTTAATTCAAAAGAGGGATCACCAGATGGAATGACTTTAGATCACAAAAAAAATTTGTGGGTATGTCACTATCATGGTGCGTCTATTTCAGTATTCGATTTAAATGGAAAAAGAATACATAAGATTTTATTCCCAGCAAAAAACATAACAAATTGTATATTTGGTGGAAAAAAAAATAGCGAACTTTTTGTTTCAACAGCAACAAAGTCTATGAAAAAGAGTGAACTAAAAGAATATAAACACTCTGGATCATTATTTAGCTTAAAAACAAATGTGAAAGGAAATTTTTCGCAGCCTTTCAAAATAAAAATATGATTGAATTAATAATTGCATTAGGAGCTGGTTTGATAAGTTTTTTATCACCTTGTGTTTTACCTTTAATTCCCGGCTATATATCCTATGTATCAGGAAAATCTTTAAATGAATTACTTGAGGAAAAAAGAGTTAATATTCTGCCAATAGTTCTCTTTACAGTTGGTTTCTCTTTAATTTTCATTGCTTTTGGTGCAACCAGTTCTCTTTTAGGAAAAATTTTATTAAATAATTCAATAGAGTTAAGAATATTTTCTGGTTTAGTTATTATTTTTTTTTCTCTCCAAATAATTGGAATAATTAACTTAAACTTTCTGAACTTTGAGAAAAGATTTCAAACACAAAAAAGCGCTAATATTTTTAGCTCTGTTCTAGTTGGAATGGCTTTTGGATTTGGCTGGACTCCATGTATTGGACCTATATTGGGTTCCATACTAGCTCTTGCAGCTGTTGAACAAACATTATTAAAAGCAGTTTTATTACTGTTATTTTATTCATTAGGACTGGCCATACCATTTATTTTATCAGGCTTCTTGATACAAAAATTCATGCTTGTTTCAAAAAACCTCAAAAGAAATATTAATATTATTTCAAAAACTGGTGGATTTATTTTATTGGGAACGGGTATTTTAATACTTACAAACCAACTTCAGGCAGTTGGTTTTTATTTGTTAAAATCATTACCTTTTTTACAAAATCTTGGTTAAAAAAATCATCTTTTTTGGTATAATCAAAATATGTCATTAAGTTATTTAATAAATCAATCTAGTAAGTTTATCTGGTACTCTGCGCATTATATTATTTCTTTTAAGTATGCGACACCTATAAAAATAGATAAGTCTAATCCACCTTCATTTTATGGAAAGATGCCATCAGGTAAAAAACTATTTTTTGAAATGATGAAGCTTTTAAATGAAGAGAGAAAACTAATTAATTCAAAATTCTACAAAATACCAAAAACAGAATTGAAAGATCTAATAAACACAGCTAAAGGAAGCTTTGACTTTTTTCTCGATTTACCGAAAATTGATAAAAGAAGAACATCACGTAAATTTTCTGAAGTAAAAACAAATAAAGATCTACCAAAATATTTTCTTAGAAATTTTCATTATCAAACTGATGGTTATTTAAGCGAAAAATCTGCAAGATTGTATGAGTTTCAAGTTGAGACTTTATTTTCAGGGTGTGCTGCAACAATGCGAAGATTTTCGATGATCCCCTTAATTAAATTCATTCAAGATGAAAATTTACCAAGAACAAAGTTGTTGGATATTGGTACTGGTACAGGAGATATAATTGAAACATATAAATTGAATACTAAAAATTTAGAGGTCACTTGTTCTGATTTATCTGAAGAATATTTAAATGTTGCTAAAGAAAAATTAAAGAAATTTTCTGATATAAAATATGTAAATTGCAAAGGGGAAGAGCTCCCATTTGATGAGAAATCTTATGATATAGTTTCTTCTACCTATGTTTTTCATGAAGTTCCTTCTGTCATAAGAAAAAAAATTTTTAGTGAAATCTCAAGAGTTTTAAGAAAGGGGGGAATTTTTATTTTAACAGATTCTTTACAAATTGATGATAATCCAATTTTAAATCCATTATTAGAATTTTTTCCTTATTCTACACATGAACCTTATTATCCTAAATATATAAGAGAAGACCTTACTAATGTTGCTAGACAAAGTGGACTAGAACTTTTTTATTCTAAGAATGCTTATCTTTCTAAAAGTCTAGCTTTCAAAAAAATCTAATTAACTAAATTTTCTTAGTAAGTGTCTTAGTTTACCTTCTGAAGAGTCGTAATCTATATAACAACCTTGTAAAAATCTATTACCCTCATTAGGATTAAATTCTGTTCTACCGTGAAGCAATCTATAATTATCCATCATCAGCAAGTCACCTGGATTTAACTTGAATTTTATTAAAAATTTATCTGAGTTATAAATTTCTGAAATTTTATTTCTTGCTTTATAATATAAGTCTAGCCTATCTTTTTCTAAGGCTGGAACAAAATCTAATCTGGTACTAAATCTTACTTGTTTAATTCGTTTATTTTGATCTAATTCAATAAGTTCCCCATAATTTTCTAAAACAACATTTTTATCTGTAAATCTAAACTTCACTTTTACTTCTGTAAGTATTTTGAAAAATTCAGGAAATTCTTTTTTGAAATTTTCTGCCACTGCAAATCCATCGACAAGAGTGGAAAATCCACCTTTAACCTCATTTTCAATACAATGTAATAACTGAATATTGGGAACTGGTTTTCTGTAAGGATTGTCTGTATGAGGCGAAAGAGGAAGAGGTGTATAAGCTAAATCATTTGGATTTGGTTTTGACTTAACATTAAAGTATTCACCAAAATTTGTTCTTCTAATGCTGCCAATTGAATTAGCAAAATTTACAATGAAATTATCTTTAGTTGGAACATTTGAAATAATAATAAAACCATTTTTATAGAATGATTTTAAAAGCTCAAGCATCTCACCGCTTTCTAAAAAATTATCATTATATTTAAAATTCTTTCTATTCTTTAGATTAGAATTCCAAAGTGTTGGCTGCATTAATCTTTCTAATTCCTCATCTGAAGAAAACTCTTTTTCAATTTTTTTTATGTCAAATTTAGACTTTACTCCATCACTAAACTCGAGATTTAAAAGATCATTATCAATTTTAACATCTTTAATTGTTATATCTTTTAAAAAAGACGGATCAAATAATCTTTGCTCGGTATTGGCATCCAGATGTTCTTTTTCAGACACTCTTTCTCTTAACCAAATAGGATGTAATTCTTTCTTTTCTGATCCAAGAAACACAAATATTTTGTTATTTTTTTCTAATTGTATTTTCATATGTACAATTAACATTTCAACAAAAAATAGCTTTAATCAAGCAAAATTAAATAGTAATAAGATCTTAAGATAAATCAAAACAAATGAAAAATATTGAATTTTATAGATTTTTAATCTCTTTAGCTAAAGACTTAAATAGATTTTACAAAAAGAATTTGAACAAACCTTTTAAGGCCATTAACAAAGGCAAAGGCTCTAACTATGACCCAGTCACTATAGCTGATAAAAAATTTGAGAAATTCATAAGGTCAAAGATTAATAAAAAATACCCGTCTCACTCTATTGTTGGCGAAGAATTTGGAAAGAAAGAAACTAAAAGTGACTACTCTTGGGTAATAGATCCAATTGATGGGACAAGATCTTTTGTAATTGGTAATCCCTCATGGAGTAATCTTATAGCTGTTTGTTATAAAGGCCTACCAATTTTTGGTTTAGCAAATTTTCCTGAATTAAATAAATTTTATATAAATAAAAACACTAAAGAGGCATTTTTATTTAAGGATAATAAAAAGACAAAATTAAAATCCTCGAAAGAAAAAAATTTCAAAAAAATAAAACTTTCTGGAAATTTTCATGGTCACTTTTCTTTAGATAAGCTCAAGAAAGTAAAAAAAATTCTTCCAATGATGCAATTTCCTTGTATGGATGCATTAAGTTATTCTCATTTTTGTGAAGGAAAAATTGATGTTGTTTTTCAATGTGGAAATAAAATTTGGGATATTTTTCCATTGATACCAATAATAAGAGCTTCAGGTGGAATAGTTACAAATTGGAAAAATCAATTTAACTTTAAAAGTGGAAATGTTTTAGTCTCTCCAAACAAAATCTTGCACTCTAAGATGCTGAGAATGCTTAGACCCCTAAATTAGTTATTATTAATAAAAGATTTAATATAATCTCTGAGTTTGATTTTACCAAAATGTTTATAAACTTTATTTGACAAATTCATTGTAGTAAGTGCTGATGCATATCTTTCACCAGGTCTTTTAGACAAATATCTGACTCTTTGTTTAAACATCCTTGCAACTTCTAAAATTGAAAAACTCTGTTTATGAGAAATACTATAATGTCTACATAGATTTTTTTTCCAAGCAATGTAGCAAACATTAACTGTATCATCTATGTGCGTAAATCTTCTTGATTGAGAACCCGGTTTGACAATTGGTAAGGCTTTATTTTTTTTGTAACAGTCTTCGAATATTCCAATTACTGTAGCCATATTTCCTTTACTAATTTGATTAGGGCCATATACATTATAAAAATAAATTACTTCATATTTAAACTTAAACCATTTTTTTAAATTTTCTAATAACTCTAAATTCTTTGCTTTTGTGAATGCATATGGAGATAAATTTTTATCATTTCCCTTGTTACCAAGTGATGCAGATGTCGCACTGTAGATTAGTTTAATCTTATTTTTAAGACAGAAATTAAATACAGCATTTGTTCCGATAGAATTAGAATCAATACATTTATCCATTTGTAAAAAACTTTGATAAATCCTAGCAAATTCTCCAAAATGAAAAATTGAATGTACTTTTTTTGGATTTAGTACTGCTGATATATTCTTAGTATGAGCTTTTAAATACATTACTCGAGAATTTTTAATATGATTTTTTCGCGTGCTAGAGCTGTAATCATCAATTGAAATTAATTTATAGCTTGTTTTTTTTAAAAGTAATTTAATTAGATTAGTACCAACAAAACCCGCACCACCTGTGATTACTATCTTTTTTGAGCTCATTAGCTTTTTTATTTATTAATTTAAATATTTATTTATGTAAATAACTAAATTACAATGTATTTAAAAAGAGGGGGAATATGGAAATTTTCAAACCAATTAACGAAAAAAAAGCTAGTACAAGAGTTAAAAGAATTTTTAATGAAATCAAGAAAACGAGGAAAATTACTAAAATTCCAAATTTTTGGAAATCTATAGCACATAACCCGCAACTTTTAGAAAGAACATGGAATAATCTTAAACAAATCATGAAAGATGGTGCCTTAGATAGCGTTACTAAAGAATTAATTTATGTTGCTGTATCAATTACAAATAGTTGTAATTACTGCACAAGATCACATACTTTTGCTGCTAAAAAAAAAGGTGCAACCGAAGAAATGATAAAAGAAATGATAGATGTGGTTGGTATTGCTAATCAAAACAATAAACTTGTTGAAGCGTATCAAGTTGAAGTAGATAAAATTTATAAATAAGATATGACGAATATTATTGGATATTTATACCTTTTGTTAGCGATAATTTTTGGAATTTCCTCTAATGGTTTTCTTAAAACTACAAATGGATTTACAAATTTAGTCCCCACAATAATGTGTATTATAACTATTGTTGTTTGCATTTTTTTTCTTGCAAAAGCAATGATGATTATCCCCGTTGGTTTTACTTACGCAACATATGGCGGACTAACAATTACAGCAGTGACATTATTTGGAATATTCAAATATAACCAAATCCCCAATGTCTTCGGTATAATTGGAATAATATTAATTATAATTGGTGTTATTTTAGTAAATTTTTTGGGAAAAACAAATTAGTTGCAATGCTAAAACTTAGTACTTCAGCTAAAGTATATTTTGCAACAATACTAAGTAAATTACTTATATTTATTTTACGAAAAAAAAAAT
Source organism: uncultured Pelagibacteraceae bacterium (assembly GCA_902551755.1). Classification (GTDB taxonomy): domain Bacteria; phylum Pseudomonadota; class Alphaproteobacteria; order Pelagibacterales; family Pelagibacteraceae; genus Pelagibacter. Next base: position 195,092 of record CACDEB010000002.1, on the reverse strand, counting down.
TTTTAATAAGTAGAAACGGAATAAAATATAATGTTGATTTAGAAGAGGGGATTGATTTAGGAATATTTTTAAATCTTAAAAATGAAAAAAAACTATTTAAAGTTAAAAAATATATTGATATTAATGAAAAATCTTTAATTATAGATATTGGTGCAAATATAGGCTCAGTATCATTACCATTAGCCCAAAATTTCAACAATTCACAAATATATTCAATTGAACCTACAATATATGCATTTAAAAAACTTAAACAAAATATAAATTTAAATCTAAAACTAAAGAAAAGAATTAAAACGTTTAATAATTTTGCATCATATAAAAATAAAAAAATTAAATTTATACATTCATCTTGGAAACTGATAAATGGTGATAAAAAACATGGAATACATAAAGGTATATTAAAAAAAACGTCAAATAAATCAATTTCAATAGATAAACTTTTAAAAAGAAACAAAAAACGTGTCAGATTAATTAAAATAGATGTTGATGGTTATGAATTAGAAGTTTTAAAAAGTGCTGAAAAAACTTTAGAAAAAAATAAACCAATTATCTATTTTGAATTAGCACCATATTTGTATAAAGAAATGGGATATACAGTAGATCATTTGATTAGGTATATTAAAAAAATAGATTATGCTTTTTATGATGAAGATTTTAAACCAGTTTTAGATATAAAATTGGACTCATCAAAACTCACAGATAAATCACAGAATTATTTTTTGTTTCACAATTCTTTTTTGGTGATTTAGTTACTTTGTGATTTTATCAACAAAATTTTTTGTTATTGGACCCACTACTAATGCAGCTACTATTGCAATAGGAAGACTAACAACCCAAGCCTTTAAAAATCTATTTATGTATTCACTATCCATCCCTGTGTTTATGTATGTAATGATTAGTGTCATCATGAGGCTCATTCCAAAGCCCATGATTAAGATAAATAATAAATTAGAATATTTTTTTGGAAACATTCGATAATTTATTAAATTCTATACGTAAATTTTATCAGCTAATCCGTAACAAAGAACGGCACTAATAATAACTAGAACTAATGGAGCATATATTCCATCATTTCTAGTTTTCTCAGTCAGACCAGTTTTATCAATTTTTAAAGTATAAAAATTTGCACATAATATTGTGACATTAATTATAAAAACTAAATTAAAAAATGCCCAAGTAGCATCTAAACCACCTGATCTAATGAAAGCGATATATATTGCCATTAAAACCATTGCAATCATAAATGAACCTGCAAATCTTGTTAATAGTGTAGCCGTTTTATCTACACCTCTACCTTCAAGAAATTTTTGAGTACCGAAAACTAATTGGAATGCGTAGCTTCCAACAATAATAAAGTGAACTAAGTAAATTATTAAGTAAAATATATTTCCAAATTTGTCGATCATAAATATCCTATGCGTTGTAGTCCATTACTTGATCTGTACACTCAACAAACTTATGTGGAGTGAAAAAATCGTTCATTTGACCTAATTGATTAATAATTGCTTCCTCATCTTTACCCTTCCACCAACAATACATTTCCATTGTATCTCCTGGCGTATTCCAAGTCATTTGACAAGCAGCATTGTCACTTTTCATACTTTTAACAATGTCCTCCATCTTCATAGAGGCTACCGTATCTGTAAATTTTTTTTTCATTTCAGCAGACTTGAAAGTGTGTGTTACCATATAGTTTTTCATATTTTCTCCTTTTTTTTGTTAATATGAATCAGACTCTTCACAAATCACTATTGGACTTGATGGGTCTGTTGCAGCTCTTCTTTGAACCACTATTTTTTGATGCTCTGGAGAATTATACCAACCAAGAGCTTTTTCCTTATTAGGAAATTCAATTACTACTGTGAGAGATTTTTCATCCCCTTCTTTAATTAGTTTATTTGGGGTTCTAACAAGAAATTTACCTTCAAATGGTTTTATAGTATCGGCTACTTTACTTGCATACTCTTTTGCAAACATATCGTTATCTTTTATTGTAGGCATTGCTACCAAATAAGCTTTTTTCATTTAAACTCCTTTAATTATAATTATATTACCTTCAGATCCTTTTTGGCGCAATTCTTTTAATGGTTTATATAAATCAGAATTATACCATTCTAATGCTTTCTCGTAAGTTGGAAATTCAATAATTACATTTCTTGTAAAATCCCATTTTCCTTGCATAGATTTAAACTCTCCAGCTCTAACTAAGTACTTGCCACCAAATTTTTTTACAGATTCAGGTACTGTTTCAGCATAAAGCTTAAAATTTTCTTTATCTGTCATGTTGAGTTGAGCAATTAAATAGCCGCTCATTTACTAATATAGAGTTTGAGCAACTTTCTTTACTCTATCTTTGCCATTAGGGATAGTAGCTTCTAGAAAACTATGACACTGATTTGTCGCTTTTTCACTATATTTTGATCCATAGTGTTTATCGACAGCTTTATTTACACCTTTATCCCAATCAGCCTCTTTAATTCCTACTTCGAGAGCATATTTTTTCCAAACTTTTACTGATGCAATCGATTTTTCTTTCATTCCATACTCAAATTTTTCACCAGAAGGTAAAAAGTAGTTAGCCATATAAATTCCTACACAGTCCCACGCTTTTTCTTTATTGTTTTTTGATAAATCAGCTAATGCTAATGAAAAAATAAACAAACTAAATATCACAATTAATAAAAGTGAGAAGAAATTTTTTTTAAGTAGTTCGTTCATAGTCTTAGTTATGAAAATTATTTAACTACAATATTTTTATTATGTAAAAGATTTATTAAAGAGTGCGCGAAAAAAAATTAAATCCAAGCGGGAATCGGAAGACCTTTTTCCTGCAAAAACTTCTTATTAAACAGCTTAGAGTTGTATTTATCTGATCTATCACAAAGAATAGTTACAATTGTCTTACCAGGTCCTAATTTCTTACCAAGTCTTATAGCTCCAGCAATATTTACACCACAACTCGTTCCTAAACTTAAACCTTCGTTTTGAATTAGGTCATATAACACTGGTAATGACTCTTTATCCTCAATTGAGAAAGCACCATCAATTTTTGCTTCAGCAAAATTAGCTGTAACTCTACTTGATCCTATACCCTCAGTTATAGAGTTACCTTCACCTTTTAATTCTCCGTTTTCAATGTAGTTATAAAGGGATGATCCAGCAGGATCAGACAAATAAATTTTGATATTTTTATTTTTTTCTTTCAAAAAACTACTTACACCAGCAATAGTTCCCCCTGTGCCTGATGAGCAAACAAAACCATCAACTTTTCCATCAGTTTGCATCCATATTTCTGGTCCAGTAGTCTCGTAATGTCCTTTAGAATTAGCAGTGTTATCAAATTGATTAGCCCAAACTACTCCATGATTGTTGCTGCTCTTTAATTCGTCTGCAAGTCTACCAGCAACCTTTACATAATTTCCGTCATCTTTGTATGGTTTAGGTGGGACCAACCTTAAATCAGCTCCCATATTCTTTAACATGTCTTTTTTTTCTTGAGTTTGATTATCATTCATCACAATAATTGTTTTATACCCAATAGAATTTCCTATTAAACAAAGACCAATACCAGTATTCCCAGCTGTACCTTCAACAATCGTTCCACCTTTTGAAATTAATTTTTTTTCTTGAGCATCTTTAATTAATGCTAGTGCTGCTCTATCTTTTACAGATCCACCTGGATTTAAGTATTCTGCTTTACCATAAATGTTACATCCAGTAATTTCCGATGCAGCTCTTAATTTAACTAATGGTGTATTACCAATCCCTTCAATAAAATTATTTTGAGCATTTTTCATATTAATTTTTATCACTTTCAGGAGTTATACCATAAGGTTTAAAGTTTTCATCTGAACCTGAAGTTTCACCAACATTTTTTGCCGGTATTCCAACCATCACTGCATTTTCTGGAACATCTTTTGTTACAACTGCGTTAGCACCAATTTTTGCATTTTTGCCAACGGTTACTGGCCCAAGTATTTGCGCACCAGATCCTACTACAACATTATCTTTAAGTGTAGGATGTCTTTTAATATTTCTTTGTTCATTAGAATTTACGCTTGGTGAGATACCACCTAGTGTTGCCATGTGATAGATCGTTACATTATCTCCAATTTCTGAAGTTTCACCAATCACAACTCCCATCCCGTGATCTATAAATAAATTTTTACCAATGTTTGCTTTTGGATGAATTTCTATTCCAGTTAAAAATCTTGAAAACTGAGAAATTATTCTTGCAACTAAATGAAATTTTGCAATTGCAAAAAAATTTGCAATTTTGTGAAAAAAAACAGCCTTAGCACCAGGATAAGTTAAGATAATACTTAACTTTGATTTGGCAGCCGGATCTCTCTTAATTATAGACTCTAAAAATTCATTCATAATTTTGTGAAATTAAATTAGCTTACTAATTGCAACAACAACAAACACTTTCAGGTTTGCAATTACATTGCATATCCCCATCGCAAGCACACGTGTCGTTAGTGCAGTTTGTGCAAATACATTTTGAATTGTCGCAAGCCATAATTGATATATAGAGCTAATAACTCAATAATCAACCCAAATATTGTCGCTTTAAATTTGATTTAAAGTAAGGCCTTTTACGTTTGCAGGCACAGCCACATCCATCATTTTTGGATTAGCTAATTTCAAATTATTCATGATCTCCACATATTGATCTATTGAATTTACTTGTAATCTTGGATTATTTTTTATTTCATTTCCAATTGTAGAGTTTTTTTTCCCATTATAATCATGTGCTGGAAAAACTATTGTGCTTTCTGGAAGTTTAAGCAATTTATTAAATAAAGAGTCGTATTGTTGTTTTGCATTTCCATTTTGAAAATCAGTTCTTCCAGTCCCATTAATTAACAAAGTGTCCCCAGTGAAAACTCTGTCTTTCATTAAAAAACTATATGAGCAATCTGTGTGTCCAGGGGTGTACAAAACTTTTAATTCAATACCATCTAGTTTAATTTTTTCATTTTCTTTCACTCTTAAGTCAACTACTTCAGATTTAGAATTTTCACCCATAATTTTTGTGCAACTAGTTCTTTTACTTAACTCATTAAGTCCAGTAATATGGTCAGCATGAATATGAGTATCAATCACTTTTACTAACTTTAATTTTAGTTTTTCTAAAAGTTTTATATATTCTTCAGTGTGCTCTATTACCGGATCGATTATCAAAGCTTCACGACCTTCACCGCTTGACAGTATGTACGTATAGGTTGAAGACTTAGTATCGAATAGTTGTTCAAAAATCATATTAATTATCATCTTATAAAAAATTGCATAGCAAATCAATCTTGCATATAATTTGTTTTTAAAAAGGAGATGTAAATGACTCTAAAAATAAATAGTTTAGCGCCTGACTTTAAAGCTAAAACAACAATTGGCGATATTTCATTTCATGAATGGCTAGGTGATAGTTGGGGTGTCCTATTTTCGCACCCGAAAGACTTTACACCTGTTTGCACAACAGAATTAGGTTCTCTTGCAAAATTAAAACCTGAATTTGAAAAAAGAAATGTAAAGGTAATAGGTCTAAGTGTTGATCCAGTTTCAGATCACGTGAAGTGGTTAGAAGATATAAAAGATGTAACTGGAAAAAAACCAGACTATCCAATTATAGCTGATGAAGATCTTAAAATTGCAAAACTTTATAACATGTTAGAAGGTGATGCAGGAACTACTTCAATGGGTAGAACTGCTGTAGACAATCAAACAGTTAGAACAGTTTTCATAATAAGACCTGATAAAAGAATTGGTTTGTTTTTAACTTACCCAATGGCAACTGGAAGAAACTTTATGGAATTATTGAGATCAATAGACTCAATGCAGCTAACAGCTAAACATAAAGTAGCAACCCCAGCTGATTGGAAAAAAGGTGAGGAAGTTATCATTGTACCTGCTGTTAAGGATGATGAAGCTAAAAAATTGTTTCCAAAAGGTTGGAATGCAATTAAACCTTATTTAAGAAAAGTTCCAGATCCATCTAAGTAGATTGGACAAAAAACTTTTAAACCTACAATCTCAGCATTGGGAAAGTAATTTCTCAAGTAAGCCTGAGATGTTTGGTTTTGAACCGAGCTACTCAGCAAAGAAATCTCTAGATTTATTTAAAAAAAAAAATATTACAAATATTATTGAACTTGGCGCAGGCCTTGGAAGGGATACAATATTTTTTGCACAAAATGGAATTTATGTACATGCAATTGATTACAGTTTGTCGGCAACAAATATTATTAAAAAAAGATCTAAAGAAAACAATTTAGATGCTTTAATAAAAGTTGAGAAATACGATATTAGAAAAAAACTTAATTGTGATAAAGAAAATTTTCAAGCATGTTACTCACATATGTTATTTTGTATGGCTCTTACAAATCAAAATTTAAAAGATTTAAATCAAGAAATTTTGAGAGTTTTAAAAAAAGACGGTTTAAATATCTATACTGTGAGAAATCATATGGATGGTGATTTTAAGAAAGGAAAGCATAGAGGAGAGGATATGTATGAAATGAATGGTTTTATTGTTCATTATTTTTCAGAAAACAAAATAAAGAATCTTTTAGATGGATTTACTAATATAAGTATTGAGAATTTTGATGAAGGTAGTTTTCCTCGAAAATTGTCTTTAGTAATAAATAAGAAAAAATAACGTTTTTTGAATGCAATTTAGCCCCATTGGTTTTTTTCAAATAATGATTAAATAAGCTTTATGAACAATTTAGATAGTCATTATAAACCAAGTAACTTTAGTGATAAGGTAGCATTATATTTCACAAAATTTTTAAGGTTTCTTGCAGATACTTTTTTTAAAAAAAGGTACGGACATAGAGCTGTTGTATTAGAAACTGTAGCAGCAGTTCCTGGTATGGTTGCAGGAATGTTAATCCATTTAAAATCTCTTAGAAAGATGGAAGATGACAAAGGATGGATCAAAACTCTTTTAGATGAAGCTGAAAATGAAAGAATGCACTTAATGACTTTCATACATGTTGCAAAACCAACTTTTATAGAAAGAATTGTAATAATGATTGCACAGTTTATTTTCATAATCACTTATGCAATTATTTATTTAGTTTCTCAAAGAACTGCACATAGAATCGTTGGTTACTTTGAAGAAGAAGCTGTCAGAAGTTACACAGAATATTTACAAGAATTAGAAACTGGCAAAATTAAAGATCAACCTGCTCCAGAAGTTGCAATAAATTATTGGAACTTACCTTTACACGCAACATTAAAAGATGTTGTAAAGGTTATTAGAGATGATGAGGCAGGGCACAGAGATGTAAATCACAGTTTCGCAAATGTTATAGACGAAAGAAAAACAAAAGAAACAAATAATACAAAAGATAAACAAATAACAACAAAGGAAAACTTAGGAGGAAATAATTAATTATGACTAAAATTTATATATATATTTTAACTATATTTTTTATTTTTACGTCTGCTTCATTTGCAGATAAAAATATGATGATTGGTTCAAAAGGAAAACTTAATGAAGTAGATAGAACTATTAAAGTCAAAATGTATGACAACTACTATGAACCAAAATCTTTCAATATTAAAAAAGGTGAGACAATTAAATTTGAAGTAGTTAATGCAGGAAATCTTGTACATGAATTTAACATTGCTAATGCAATGATGCATAAAAAACATCAGCCTGAAATGGAAAAAATGGTAGAGAATGAAATTTTATTAGCTGACTCTATTGACAGAGAGAAAATGAAAAAAATGGCAAAGATGGATAAAGCAATGGGTCACTCACATAGCAATAGTGTTCTATTAGCTCCAAATGAAAAAGGGGATTTAGTTTGGAAGTTTGACAATGCAATGAATATTGAAATTGCTTGCAATGTGCCTGGCCATTATCAAATTGGAATGGTAGCTAACGTAGACTTAAACTAATTTTTGGTGAGTTCAGAAAGTTTATCTTTTAATTGGTCGTGTAAACACACATGGAAAAGAAGTGCAAAAAATACTGCATGGTGTTTACTTGGATGCTCTATTGGTGATTTTGGAACAATCTTATTTTTTCAATTAACTAAAATTCCATTTCCAGTTCTTGGAATAATGACTTTAGCAATTATCAATGGATTAATCACAAGTATAATTTTAGAAACAATCATACTTATGAAACAAAAGTTTGATTTTAAAAAAGCATTTAATACAGCAATAGGGATGAGTTTTATATCTATGATCAGTATGGAAGTTGCAATGAATTTAACAGATTATCTTTTAACAGGTGGTGCAATATTAACTTGGTGGGTTGTTCCATTAATGTTGATTGTAGGTTTTGTAACCCCTTGGCCTTATAATTATTGGAGATTAAAAAAGTTTAATGTAGCCTGTCACTAGCTTTTTTTTAGTTTACAGAATATCAAAAATCCAGGAAAAAACTTGGTTAAAAAATTATCTAAAATAATCATAGATTTTGCAAATTTAAAGGATATGAAAGCAAGAAAAGGCGAAATTAACATGAAGGAATTTAATTCCACAATTTGAAAACCATTTCTATTCATTGAATTTTTTATTCTACTTTTGGTAAATTTATTAATGTGTTCATGTTTATAGTCAACAGGAGACATCTGGTTTAAAATTAATTCTAAAACTGGCCACAAAGAAAAATAATTTGGAGTTGAGAGACATATAGTGCCTTCCTTTTTAAGCACTCTTTTACACTCTTTTAATAAATAATTAAGGTCAGTATTATCAATATGCTCTATCAATTCGATTAAAGAAATACTATCTACTGAGTTTGTTTTAATAGGTAATTTGTTTTTATAAGAAATAAACTTAATTTTTTTATTAGAGTAGTTTTTTTTGGCATATCTAATCTGATTTTGAGAAATATCAATTCCAACGGATTTTTTATTTAAAATTCCCAAAAAAGTTCCAGGACCACAACCTATATCTAAATGAAAAGAGCTTTTGGAAATTTTACTTTTAATATAGTTAAACTTAATATGGTGCCATGCACTTTGGATACCTTTTTTTTTTCTAAAGACGATATCATAATATCCATCTACCACTGAAGTGTTGTAATAATCGATATTTTTCATGAAATTTATAATTTATTTTTGTGAGTATCCATATTTTTTTAGTCTCACATCGCCCGTTCTAGCATGAGCTTCCATACCTTCGTATCTTGAAATTCTAGCTGCTGCAGCACCAACTTCTTTTGTAGACTCTTTAGTCATTCTTTGAAAACTTAATGTCTTGATAAATTTACCCACAAATAAACCACCAGTATATTTTCCAGCTCCTTTAGTTGGCAATATGTGGTTTGTACCGGAGCATTTATCACCGTAAGCAACAGTAGTTTCTTCTCCAATAAATAATGATCCATAATTTTTTAATCTTTCATGGAACCATTTTAAATCTTTTGTCTGTAATTCTAAATGTTCAGGAGCATAATCATCACTTACTTTGATCATTTCTTCATTAGTATCACACAAAATAACTTCACCATAATCTCTCCATGCTGCTTCAGCACTTAATCTTGGTACCTCAGGTAATTCCTCAATTAATTCTGGAACCCTTTTCATAACTGCATCAGCTAACTTTTGACTTGTAGTATATAGCCAAGCAGGTGAGTTATAACCATGTTCAGCTTGCCCCACTAAGTCAACCGCAACAATCTCAGGATCTGCGGTTTCGTCAGCTATAATTCCAATCTCTGTTGGTCCTGCGAATAAATCTATACCCACTTTACCAAACAAAATTCTTTTGGCTTCAGCAACAAATTGATTTCCAGGTCCAACTAGAATATCAGCAGGTGCGTTACCAAATAAACCATAAGTCATTGCAGCTATTGCTGGCACCCCACCTAAATTTAGAATTACATCTGCGCCACATAAGTCAGCTGTGTAAATTATAGAGGGGTGGGCACCTATATTTTCTTTCGGTGGACTGCATGCGATAATGTTTTTAACTCCAGCTACTTTTGCAGTGGTTACACTCATAACAGCAGAGGCAATGTGTGCGTATCTTCCTCCAGGTATATAACACCCAGCCGTATTTACTGGCACTAGTTTTTGTCCAGCATATAATCCATTTGAAAGCTCAACTTCAAAGTCTTGCCCATAATTTTTTAATTGAGCTTCAGCAAATTTTTTAACTCTATCGTAAGAAAATTTAATGTCATCCTTAGTCTTTTGATCTAATTGCTTTTTAATATCCTCAATTTTCTCTTTAGAAACAATTATTTCACCATCGTATTTATCAAATTTTTTTGTTAATTCTTTACAACCTTCTTCTTTTGATTTTTCAAGTTCTTTTAAAAGATTTTGAACAATCTCTTTGGTTTTAGTATCATCTGTTGAAGCTGTTTTAGTTGCTTTCTTTAAATATTTAATTGTCATTTATATAAATTTATATTTCATTCTTAATCTAATGCAACAACTGCTGCAGCTATCGAAGCTAATCTTGCAGTTGCTTCATCTGATCTACTTGTAATTACTACTGGAACCTTTCCACCAACCACAACTCCTGCTGCACACGCTCCCATAAAATAGATCATCATTTTAACTAAAGCATTTCCAGTTTCAACACTTGGCACTAACAAAACATCAGCATCACCTGCAACAATATTTTTTATTCCTTTTATATTAGCTGATTTTTTAGAAATACAATTATCAAACGCCAAAGGTCCAAAAACATCAGCATCTAATTTTTCTTTTTTTGATAATTCAGTAATTTCTTTTGCTTCCATTGAACTTTGTATACTATCTAGAACCTCTTCTGTAGCTGATAATACCGCAACTTTAGGTCTGTTGTTTCCTATTCTTTTTGAAAAACCAATTACATTTTTTAGAATATGCATCTTGGTTTTAACATTTGGTAAAACATTTAAAGCACCGTCAGTTATAATTAGTGGTTTATCCTCTTTATCTAATGTCATATGCCATATATGACTGAGTCTAGTTTTTCCCAAAAGCTGATATTCTCTTTTTAAAACTTCTTTCATTAATATATCTGTATGAATGTGACCTTTAACTATAATTTTTATCTTTCCTGCTTTTGCTAATTTAGCAGCCACGATTGCAGTATTATTTTCCACTGGCTCATGAATTATTTCATATTCAGAAATATCGAATTTAATTTCTTCAGCACATTTTTGAATTTCCTGTTTATCCCCAATAAAAATAGGCTTAATCAAATTTTCTTTAACCGCATCCATTACTGAAAGCATAGGTAGAGGCTTTCCAGCGTTTACAATTGCTGCACTGACACCTTTTTTTTTGCTAGCTGCATCTAAAAGATTGTTAGGACACACTATTTGCTTATCTGAAATCATTTAAAATCTTATATTTGTTTTTATAATGAGTATAAAGGAATTTGAGCATATTTGTGGTAATATAAAGAGTGGAAATCGTAACAAAAATAACACCGATAATCCTTGCATTAATAATGCTTGGTTTAGGATTAGGTTTGAAACTCGAAGATTTTACAAGAGTATTAAAAACACCTAAAGATTTTATTGTTGGTTTTATTTCTCAATTAATAATTCTTCCGCTCGTTGCTTATTTATTAATTATAATTTTAAAAACGCCTCCTGAAATTGCAATTGGCGTAATGATTATTGCAGCAGCACCCGGAGGAGTGACTTCAAATATAATGACTAAATTTGCTGATGGGGATGTTGCATTATCAATTTCTTTAACAGCGATAATAAGTTTATTAAGTATTATCACAGTGCCTTTTATAATTTTTACATCTGCAGATTTGTTTGGAATTACCAATATCGCAGAAAATATATCAATGATTGGTATCGCATTTAAGATGTTTTTAGTTGTTACTGTGCCAGTTATATTAGGAATGATTATAAGAAAATTTGCAGAAAATTTTGTAGCTTCAAAAGTAGAAATATTTAATAAACTTAACATTATATTATTTGCAGTTTTTTTCTTTGCTGCGTTTTATGAAGAAAGAGAAAACTTAATAAATTTATTAAAACAAGCAGGTCTCATTGCCTTTTTATTAAATGTTATCATGATGACCATTGCATATTATCTTGGTAAAATTTTTGCATCTGGGGTTAAGCAACTTAAATGTATTGCTTTAGAATGTGGTTTGCAAAATGGAACTTTAGCACTGTTTGTTTCTACACAAATATTTGGATCTGATATATTGTATGCAATACCAACTGGCGCCTATGCACTCATAATGTATATAACTGGATTTACTTTTGTATTTTTATTAAGAAGAGGCGCTAATTAATTTTTCTAAATCTTTCTCTATCTCTCTTGGTAAATTAATTTTTTTTTTAGAATTTTTTGAAAATCTTTTTGCTTTATTTTCTCCAGGGTAAGAAATTGAGGAAAATCCTTTTGCTCGTGGAAGCTTTTTTATAATCCTTATATTTTCTTTTATTCTTTTGATATAATTTTCCCCAATAAAGATATTAGGCTTAATAGCTAAAAATAAATGTCCAACGTTTTGAGGTCCCCTAAAATCATCAAATGGATCTCTGACTTTCCCACCATGAGCAGCCCCTGTAATAACTCCGCTTAAAATATCAACCATCCATGCAAGACCTGACCCTCTAAAACCTGCAATCGGAAGCTGAACTCCCTTTAAAGCTTTTTTAGCATCTGTGGTGGGATTTCCACTTTTATCTAAGGCAACACCAGCTGGAATTTTTTTACCAAGTCTAGCAGCAACTCTAATGATACCTCTATTAATCATTGAAACAGATGAGTCTAAAATAAATGGAACCTTTCCTCCTGAAGGAGTTCCAAAACAAATTGGATTAGTCCCAAACAAAGTTTTTTTTGCTCCATAAGGTGCTATTGCAGGCGGTGCATTAGTAAAACACCATACCATTAAATTTTTTTTAACCGCTTGTTCAACGTAATAACCAGACAAACCATAATGTCCTGAATTTTTTACACCAACTAATCCAATACCTGTTTTTTTTGTATTCTTTATTAAAGTTTTAATAGCTGTATCTGCTGCAACAAATCCAATTGAATTGTTTGCATCAATAAAAGATATTGAATTAGAAATTTTCTTAATCTTTATTTTTGGTTTTGGATTAATAACTTTTTTTTTAATTCTTTCACAGTACATCTTAAGTCTTGATATACCATGACCATATGCACCGACATATTCAGCATTAACTAATGCATCTGCACTAATCGATGCATGAGAAAGACTCATTCCTCTTTTTTTTAAAATTTGGATAACAATTTTTTTTAGTTTTTTTCCATCAACCATAGACCGTCCTGACCAAGAAAATAAATCTTTCCATTGACAGGATGAACCTGAATATCTCTAATTCTTCCAATTTGATTTTGAAATACAATTTCTTCTTGCACATTTTTAGTGTCAGAAAAATCAAGCTTTCTTAAAGACATATCTTTCAAAGATGTTACTAACGCTTGACCATTCCATTCTTTAAATTCATTACCTTTATAAATTGTTATTGCACTTGTTGCAATTGAAGGAACCCAATATTTAATAGCTTTTGTGTAACCAGGCATCCATTTTGGTCCTATCTTAGTTCCACTATAATTTGTTCCACCCCAACCTAATATTTTCCATCCATAATTTTCACTCTTCTTGATTTCTCCAAACCAATCACCACCTTTTGCTCCATGATTACTTGCATAAACTTTTTTATTAAATGGAGATACCGTTAAACCTTGTGGGTTTCTTACACCAATTTGAAATATTTCGGGCAACCAATCTTTTTTATCTATAAATTTAGGATTATCTTTTGGGATACTCCCATCAAGCTTAATTCTAATAATGCTACCAGGATGTTGAGATGGATCTTGTGCTATCATACCTTGCCCTCTTTCTCCAACGGATGCAAAAAGAAATTCATCTTTAACTGCTAGTCTAGAACCAAAATGATAACCTGATTTAATAGGGGGTTGGGCAACAAATATATTGTCAAATTTTAATTCACCTCTATCTAAATTTGCTCTTGCAATAGAAGTAGTAGATTTAAATTTTCCGTGATCCTCTGAGTAGCTAACAAAAACAACATCATCTTTATATAAGATATCTAATAAACCTCCTTGGCCATCCTCTAATATTTTAAGATTATGAGTTACTTCAGAAACATTCCCAGCGCTTAATTCTATTAATTTAATTTTTCCTGACTTTTCAGTAATCAATAATTCTTTATCAGATATGAAAGTTGAACCCCAAGGAGAGTCTAAATCTGTAATTTTTTTTATTCTAAATTCCGAAGCTTCAGCTGATACTGAAAATATGAATAAAAATAGAATTAACCTTTTCCACGCCATGGAATAGTTTTATCTATTATTTTTCTTAATGTAACGTCGAATAATAGTCCCAGCATACCCATAATGAAAATAGTTATCCAAATAACTTCATATTGGAAATATTTTTTTGCGACATTTTCAACAAATCCAATTCCTGTAGTACCTGCTAAAAATTCTGCTGCAACAAGTGTTCCCCAACACATTCCAACCGCCACTCTTATTCCTGTGAGAATTTCCGGTAAAGAATTAGGAAAGATTACGTATCTTAAAATTTGTTTTTTGGATGCACCGAGTGAATGAGCTGCATGAATTTTTGATAGTTGAGTTCCAGATGCACCAGCTCGCGCAGAAATAATCATGATTGATAATGAGACCATAAATAACAAGAATACTTTTCCAGTATTATCGATACCTAACACTGAAATGATTAAAGGAGCCCATGCTAATGGTGGTACTGGTCTGTAAAGTTCAATTAAAGGATCAAAGAACCCTTTAGCAAATCTATTTAAACCCATAAATAATCCAAGTGGAACTCCAATTAAAATTCCAAAGATAAGTCCTAAAAACACTCTTAAAAATGAATCCCAAATGTGTCCATAAGGAACAGGAATTTTAAATAATTTAAAATCTCCTGTAACAACTTTAAGAACTCTACCTTTAAAGTTCTGCTCAACTACACCGTCCTTGGTATGAATAGGGTATTCCCCTGGGAGGATGTCAGCAATCCAATCTGGTAAAATAAATCCAATTATTTTACTTACATCCATCATATCAATCCAAAGTAAAGGTATATTTTTGTAACCGACGCTTGGTTTTGACATTAAGATAAATTTATTAAGAGTATCTGATGGTTTAGGTAACCATCTTCCAGAACCCTGTTCAGAACAACTTGTTCCACTTGATACAATTGTTCCCGCAGGGAATAAAAACATGTCTACAAATCGTAATCCACCTTGTTCAGATTTTTGAACGTTATCGAATTCAACAATTGCATTTTTCATTTCATTGAGTGCATTTGGCGGATAAATACTTGCAAACTCTATTCTTCTTGCAATCTTAACAATATTTTTTGCATAAGTAGATGCCACTTCTTCTGTATCATCTAAGTTACCTCTATATTCTTTAATTTTATCCTTTAAGGCTTTAATTGAATTTTTAAATTGTGGATTATGATTTCTTAATTTAAAGAATTTATCATTTATAATCTCAAGCTCTTTTGCGGCAGCATCAAATTTAAGACCTTTATTTGTTGCTGGAACTAAAGGTACCTCAATTGTATTTTCGATTGAACCTGTACCAGATTGAACTTTTGTGATACCCCAACCACCTTCTTCAGATACTGCTTTTAATCTTTCATTTTTTTGTTCATCAGTTTCAAATGGGTAATCATTCTTTTTAAAATTAGAGGTTAAGAGTTTAATTTCTTCAGTCATCTCTTTAATCTGAATTTTTGTGTCTGTTTCCATTAAATTTTCGTTTGTTAGCAATGGAATTAACTGTCTCGTCTCGTTGATAAATCCAACTAAAGTTGTTTTCTGTGGACTACTTAAGTCTGGGGAGCTTTGTATTTCGTTAGTAATTATTTGAAGGTTTTTATTTTCAATTTTAATTATTGATGTACTTTTAAATTCTCTCTCTTCTATCGGAAACTGGTACTTTAAACCTAAAAGAGACTCATTTACTTTAGCAACCTGACATAGTTCATTAGCAGATTTAGGATAAAAACCTTTTGCTATATCCCAAGAATAATATAACCAAATTAATAGTATCGCACTGCTTCCAACAATTATCCAATGCGTTCCACCTTTAGCTCTTTCAGGGTTACCAAATACAGCATCAACTTTTTCTGTTCGAATTAATCTTCTCCCGTAAAGAATACATCCAACAATCGATACGAGTATTAATATTGTAATAAATTGGGTAAACATTTAATTTTCTTTCCCCATTATTTCTTCTTCCATGTTCCATATCATGGATAGTATTTCTTCTCGTTTTGATGAAAATTCTTTATTTTTTTTAATTTCTCTTAAGTCTTCTTTTAAACCCATTTCTGCAAATGGAAGTTTATATTCTTTATGAATTCTCCCTGGCCTTGGTGCCATCACATATAATCTTTCACCCAATAACAAAGCTTCTTCAACCGAGTGAGTAATTAAGATAATTGTTTTTCCAGTTTCTTTCCAAATTTTTAAAACAAGTGATTGCATCTTTTCTCTAGTTAAAGCATCTAACGCACCTAAAGGTTCATCCATTAAAATTAAATCAGGATCATTAATTAAACATCTTGCAAGCGCCACTCTTTGTTGCATACCACCTGATAGTTGGTAAGTAGGAGTATTTCCAAAACCTTTTAAACCAACTATTTCTAACCACTCATCAACTTTTTTTTGAGTTTCACCTGGATCTTTTTTTTTCATTCTTAATCCAAAGTTGACATTTTCAGAAACAGTTAACCATTCAAACAAAGCGCCTTGTTGAAATACCATCCCTCTATCAACTCCAGGACCATTTATTTCATTCGATCCTAAAGTAATTGTTCCTGATGTAGGTCGAATAAAACCAGCTGCAATGTTTAGTAAGGTTGTTTTTCCACATCCTGATGGACCAAGAACTGTTAATAGTTCCCCTTTTTTTATTGTGAAATTTAAATCTTTTAATGCATGAACAGTTTCTCCCTTTGGGGATTTAAAGATCATATTTAGATTTTGAGAAACTAAATCACTCATAACAAGACCTTACATTAAAATTTGTATAAAAAAAATAGGCACCAATTAAAAAAATTGGCGCCTATTTAAATATTTAACCTTATGATTATAAAGGCAAGAAACTAGTGTCTACGTTTCCTCTAGGTGTTCCCATTCCTTTTAAGAATGCATCTAGATTTCCTTTAGTCATAGATTGCTTAGTCTCTGCCGGTGTTAAAAATTTGAAACCACTTAAAGTTTCTTTCATATCACCAACTTTCATTTCAGAAGCTTTAGACATTGCGTTCATGTCGCTTTTGCCAGCTCTGTATCTGTCATTAGCTTCATGAGTTACTTCAATAAAAGTTCTTAGCATTTCAGGATTTTCCTTCATGAACTTAGTAGTTACTGAAGTAATATCTATTCCTAAGATACCAGCGTCTCTTGCTTCTTGAACTGTAAGTAATCTTGTTCCAACAGCTGTTGCAGCTTTAATTGAATTACCACCAAACAAACATGCCATTACAACATCACCGCTTACCAAAGCAGCAGCACCTTCTTCAGGGTCCATTTGAATGATATCCATTTTTTTTCTGTCAGCGCCAACAACTTTCATACTTTCATCAAAAACGTATTCAGCCATTGTTCCTAATGGTACAGCAACTTTTTTACCTTCAAGTTCAGTAGCATTAGCTTTTGTAATACCTGAAGCATTTGAAGTTACACAAGTTGTTCCACCCATTCCATATTCCATAGCTATATCTACAAGCTTGATAGGTGCTTTAGATTTAACTGCGTTTATGAAAGGTACTAAACCTTGTGAGTAAGAAATATCGATGTCTCCCGCTAACATAGCGTCAGTCATTGCTCCACCGTTTGTAAAGTTAGTCCACTTAACTGGTACACCTAAAGCTTTAGCAAAATTTTTCTTTTGCATGTCCTCTAGGTTTGGACTAGGCCATTCTAAAAAGTAAGCAACTCTAACTTCTTTTGCAGCTGAATTAGCAACTGAAATAGTTAAGTTAAGAGCTAATATACTTCCAAGAATAAAACTTAGTATTTTTCTCATTTATTCCTCTCCTTATTTAAATTTATAAGCGGTATTTAAGTTGAAAATAGACCAGATGTAAATGAAGTTGTTAACAGGAATGGGTGTCAAAATAGACTATTCAATTTTTGGTTGTACTGCTATAATAGATTTTTATAGTTAATTAATATTAATTAGTCTAAAGATTAGGAATAAATAAAAATGAGTCAAAAACCATCAATACCAAATTCACTCAACGAACATTGGATGCCGTTTACATCCAATAAAGATTTTAAAGAAAGACCAAGATTAATAACAGAAGCTAAAGGTGTTTATTTAAAAAATCATGAAGGCAATACTCAAATAGATGCAAGCTCTGGACTTTTTTGTAATCCACTTGGTCATGGTCGAAAGGAAATTATTGATGCAATTACAAATCAATTAAAAACATTAGATTATGCACAACCTTTTCAACAAGGTTTTGGTGGATCTTTTGAATTAGCAACTAGAATTTCAAAACACACTCCAGGAAACTTAAATAGAATTTTTTATACAATTTGTGGATCAACTGCTGTTGAAACTGCAATTAAAATTAGTATTGCATATCACAAAGCAAGAGGTGAAGGACAGAGATTTAGATTTGTAGGTAGAGAGAGAGCTTACCATGGTATGAATATCGGGGCAACTTCTGTTGGCGGTATGATCAATAATGTTAAAGCATATGCAAGTGTTTTGATGCCAGGCGTAGTTCATATGAGACATACTCATTTAGACGAACATAAATTTGTATCTGGTCAACCTGAAACAGGTGCAGAAATTGCAAATGACTTAGAGAGAATTTGTACAAACTTTGGTGCTGAAAATATTGCAGCATGTATCGTAGAACCAATTGCAGGATCTACAGGAACACTTGTTCCGCCAGTTGGATATTTACAAAGACTAAGAGAACTATGTGACAAACATAATATTCTTTTAATTTTTGACGAAGTAATTACTGGATGGGGTAGAACAGGTTCAACTTTCGGTGCCCAGGAGTTCGGTGTTACTCCAGATATAATGACAATGGCAAAAGCTACAACAAACGGCATTGTTCCTTTTGGCGTAGTTGCATGTAAAGAAGAAATTTATGATGCCGTAATGGATAATTCCCCTAAAGGAGTTATCGAACTTTTCCATGGATATACTTATTCTGGAATTCCAATATCTGTTGCAGCAGCTTTAGCAGTACAAGATATATTTGAAAAAGAAGATATTTTTAAAAGAGCAAAAGAATTAGCTCCTTATTTCCAAGAAGGTTTATTCTCATTAAAAGATATTGATGTTGTAGAAAACATAAGAGGATATGGAATGATGGGTGGTATCGACATTAAAATGGATACAAAACCAGGTAGAGCAGGACTTGCAACATTTAAACATTGTTACGATGCAGGTGTAAATTTCAAAGCAACTGGGGACTGTTTAATTATTGCACCAATGTTTATTTGTGAGAAAAAACATATTGATGAAATAATTGAAAAACTAAGAACTGGAATTACTAACTATAGTAAAAGTAAAAAGAATTAATTTTCTCTATGAAAATTGGTGTTCCCAAAGAGATAAAACCTCAAGAA
Organism: uncultured Pelagibacteraceae bacterium; assembly: GCA_902551755.1. GTDB lineage: Bacteria > Pseudomonadota > Alphaproteobacteria > Pelagibacterales > Pelagibacteraceae > Pelagibacter. Next base: position 175,528 of record CACDEB010000002.1, on the reverse strand, counting down.
AATAGAATAGGATTAACACCTGAAAGCGTAAAAACTTTAGTAGGTGAAGGTCATGAAGTTTTAGTTGAGAACAATGGTGGATTTGAAGCTGGTTTTGATAATGATCAATATACTAAAGCGGGTGCAAAAATTGCAAAGACAGCTGGTGATATTTTTAATGATGCAGACATTATAGTTAAAGTTAAAGAGCCTCAAAAAGTTGAGGTAGATATGTTAAGAGAAAATCAAATTCTCTATACTTATCTTCATTTAGCTGCTGCAAAAGAACTTACTGAAGGATTAATCAAATCTAAAAGTGTAAATATTGCTTATGAAACAGTAACAGATGATAATGGTAGACTTCCATTGCTTGCACCAATGAGTGCGGTTGCTGGTCGTATGTCAGTTCAAGCTGGCGCACATTGTCTAGAAAAAAATCAAAAGGGTAGAGGAATTTTATTAGGCGGAGCACCAGGTGGTGAGCCAGCAAATGTATTAATTCTTGGTGGTGGAGTAGTAGGAGAGAACGCTGCAATTATTGCAACAGGTATGAGAGCTAAAGTTCATATAGTTGATAAGTCAGAAGAAAGATTAAAACAATTAGTTAAAATGTTTGGTGATAAAATTATTCCAGAACAAAGTGATAAAGTTGATTTAAACAAATTAGTTTCTGAAGCTGATTTGTTAGTTGGTGGTGTTTTAATTCCTGGGGCAGAAGCTCCAAAATTAGTTACTAAGGACATGCTTAAATTAATGAAAAGAGGTTCAGTAATAGTGGATGTTGCAATTGATCAAGGTGGATGTGTTGAAACAAGTAAGCCAACTACTCATGGAGATCCAACATATATAGTAAATGACGTTGTTCATTATTGTGTTGCTAATATGCCAGGTGGAGTTCCTAGAACTTCTACATTTGCACTTAATAAAGCAACTCTTCCATATTTAGTAAAATTAGCTAATAAAGGTTATCAAAAAGCTTTAGGTGAAGATAAGAACTTTTTAGCAGGGCTAAATGTTCACAAAGGACATGTGACTTATAAAGCTGTTGCAGATGTTTTTGGTCATGAATATGTTAGTGCAGGTGAAGCAATCAAAAATTAAATAAATGAGTAAAAAAATACCTAGTAGCACAAAAGTTGTTGTTATAGGTGGTGGAGTAGTTGGATGTTCTTGTGCTTATCATTTAGCAAAATTTGGATGGAAAGATGTTATTCTTCTAGAGAGAGATAAATTAACATCAGGTACTACATGGCATGCAGCAGGATTAGTTAGTCAGTTAGGGCCCTCTGCAACAATTACAAAAATAAGAAAATATTCTTTAGATTTATATAAAGAACTTGAAAAAAAAGTAGATCACTCTGCTGGACTTCGTTTGAACGGTGCAATGTCAATTGCTCAAGAAGAGGGTAGGTGGCAAGAATTAAAAAGACAAGCAACTACCGCTCAACTTTTTGATGTTGATGTTCAAATTTTAAATAAAGATCAAATTAAAGAAAAAGTTCCATTAATTAAAAATGATGATTTGTTAGGTGGTATTTTAATGCCAGGAGATGGCTCAGGTGATCCATCCGGAATTACTCAGTTACTTGCTAAAGCTGCAAGAGCAGAGGGTGCAAAAATTTTTGAAGACTCGCCTGTTGAAGATATTTTAGTTAAAAATAAAAGAATAGAAGGTGTAGTTGTTAATGGAGAAAAAATTGAGTGTGAATATATTGTTTTAGCAACAGGGATGTGGTCAAGACAAATCGGAGAAAAACTAGGCGTCAGTATTCCATTATATCCTGCTGAACATTTTTATGTAATTACTGAACCAATAAAAGAAGTACCAAAAGATTTACCAGTCATTAGAGATTTTGATAGTAGAACTTATTTTAAAGAAGATGCTGGTAAATTACTTTTAGGAATATTTGAAGGAAAATCTATACCTGCATTTGATAAAACTAATAAAGTTCCAGAAGATTTTTCTTTTGGTGAGTTTCCAGAAAATCTTGAACATTTTGAACCATATTTAAATGCATGCATGAAAAGATTTCCTATTTTAGAAAAAACAGGAATAAGAAAGTTTTTTGCAGGACCAGAATCTTTTACACCAGATACAAATACTTTATTAGGTGAAGTGCCTGAAGTTAAAAACTTTTTTGTTTGTTGTGGTTTAAATAGTATTGGAATAGCAAGTGCTGGAGGTGTTGGAAAAGTTACTGCTGAATGGATGATGAATGGACATATTAATGAAGATATCTTTAGTTATGACATCAAAAGATTTCAAAAATTTCATTCTGATATTAATTTTATTAAAGAAAGAGTTACAGAAACACTTGGTGATTTATATGGTATGCATTGGCCATATAAACAACATAAAACTTCAAGAAATGTAATTACACTTCCTTATCACGATAGATTAAAAGAACATGGTGCATGCTTTGGCGTTTCCGGTGGGTATGAAAGACCAATGTGGTTTTCAAAAGACGATAAAAATAAAGATTATAAATATAGTTACAATTATCAAAATTGGTATCCAAGTGCAGAATTTGAAACAAAAAATGCAAGATCAAATGTAGGTTTATTTGAATTATCTCCTTTTTCAAAATTTGATTTAAAAGGAGAAAAAGTGCATGAAGAATTGCAAATTTTATGTACAGCCAATATTCCAAATGAACCTGGTAAAATTAAATATACGCAAATGTTAAATTCAGATGGTGGAATTGAAACTGATTTAACTGTTATTTGTATAGAAAAGAATTATTTTAGAATTGTTTCTTCTGCAGCAAATAGGGAACATGATAAGTTTCATATTTTAAAGCATATTTCTAAAGATGTGAAATTAACTGATGTAACAGAAGATTATTGTTGTCTTGGTTTATTTGGACCAAAAAGCAGAGAAATGATTTCTTCAATTAGTTCAGATGATTTCTCTAATGAAAACTTTAAATTTGGTACAGCAAAATTTGTTAAAATAAATGATGTAGAATTATGGGCTCAAAGAATTTCATATGTGGGAGAATTAGGCTTTGAACTTTATGTAAAAAAAGAAAACGCATTAAAACTTTTTGATATTTTAATGGATAAAGGTAAATCTTTTAAACTTTCTCTATGTGGAATGCATGCAATGGATATTATGAGGATGGAAAGTGGTTATTTACATTGGGGCCACGATATTTCACCTGAAGAAAACCAATTTGAGGCAGGTTTAAACTTTGCTGTTAGTTTTAAAAAGAATATAAATTTTATTGGAAGAGCCGCATTGGAAAAAAAATGTGACAAAAAGGACCATAAGAAATTTAAAATGCTCATTTTGAACCATTCTAAAGAAGGAGCACCTCTTCTGCTTCACGACGAGCCGATCTATTTAAAAGATAAGATTGTGGGTCGTACAACTTCTGGCTGTTACTCTTTTAATTACAACAAAAATTTAGCATTTGGCTACATTAATTCTGGCTTAACTAGCGACCAGATAGACAAAGAAGCTTTTGAGATAGAGGTTGAGAAAAAGAAATACCCAGCATCTGTGATCACCCGACCTCTTAATGATAAAAAGCTTAGCTCTTTGTAGGACCATTTTGAACGGGGCCTGAAAATTTGTAACTCATTTTGAACAACGCTTTTCTTGAAAAACCGAATCGGGTGGTGTTAAATACAAGCCATGAGTGGGGAAACGTCAAGTTACGATCAAGAAGTAGAGCTTAAAAAAACGCCAAATATAAAAGTTGATATCAACGATTTACTATCAAGAGTAAGAGATGAGAAGAAAAAAGAAAGAAAAGAAAATCTTTTATTCTTAGGTTTAATTGGTTCAGTGATAGTAATTACTGGTATTATTGCGTCTCTTTAATTAAATACGATAGTATTCAATATTTTCGTTAACATTCTAATAAATCTTTCTTCATTAGTTTTATTAATATCACGAACTGCTTTTAAAGTTACGTCTTTTTCAATAGTATTTGTATCCAATCTTGGTAAACCAAATAAAAGATAAAGATTATTTTTATCTTTTTTAAGCAATTTTCTTTTAATCAAAGTATTTAATTTTCTAAGAGCTGTAGGTCTTGGTATTCCTGATAACTCAGATATGGTCATTGCATTTAAACCTTGATTTCCCCAATTGTTAATTTTTTCAACGAAATTATCCATTGTTAATTCTGTACTTATATTTTCTTTAAAACCTTTATTCATTACAAGATTTTGATTATAAGCACATTGAGCCCAGATAGCCCAAGTCTCTACATCTCCAAAAAATTTTTTCCAGCCTACGATAGTTGGTATTTGAAATTCAAAAAAGATAGTCCAAATTTGTGTAAAATTTTCTCTTATTTTTTTATCTAAAATAGAGTTATCAACTTTTTTGTCTAAATAACCTGCTTGACTTAGAAATTCAGTAAATCTTGAAAGTAATCTAGCCATGTTTCGTATCGAGTCTTTTGGCTTTTGATATTCTTGCCCTTTACGATTTATCATTATTTTTTTCTTATCTTTCTTAATAGCTCCATCTCTTTCCATCTCTAAAATTTTTCTTCTAGTAGTTTCTTTTGAAATTAGTAATTCTCTTGATAAATCAATTACATTTATTTTTGGTATTTCGTAAGTTTCTTTTGCATAAAACTCATCAAATGAATTTTTGATTTGATAATCCCTATATGCTTTAAAAGTTTTGTGTACTAAATGAATTAAGATTAAATACTTATCAAAGTCTTTAAATCTATTGTAAGCAGCATGTAGCCATTGTTGTTGGAAATAAAATCTTTCTGTAACGATATAATTAAAATTTTTGTGATAGACAGACTTGATTTGATCTTCTTGGATTTGATTTGAAAATTTTAACTCTCTTAATGACATTTTTTATTATTTACGCAAATAATCCTAAATTTTTTGATTTAGCAACCCCAAAATGAACAAAAATGCCTTGAAATTTATTTTTTTTCGTTCATAAAGCGAATGAGGGAATTGTGGAATTTGTAAAAACCGTTGGACCACTTGGCATGATCTTTATCATGTTTTCTTTGGGTCTTAATCTATCTTATAAAGATTTCTTTGAGGTATTAAAAAAACCAAGAAATCTAATTATTGCACTTATATGTCAAATGATAATGCTTCCATTAATTGGAATTATCATTATTTCTTTTTTTCCAATGCAGGCTGAATTTCAACTTGGAGTATTCTTATTATTAATTCTGCCCTCTGCAGTAATGTCAAATTATGCTACCAAACTTGTAAAAGGAAATGTAGCTTTATCAATAACCATCACCTCAATTTGTGGATTGGTATCATTTATAAGCATTCCAATGTTTCTTAAGATATACGCAGCATTTTTTTCATCAGTAGAATTTGATCTTAATTTATTAAAATTTTCAGTTAGAATGTTTTTATTTATAGCATTACCAACATTTGTTGGAATTCTTGTGAGGGGTAATTTTAAAAGATTTTCTGAACAAAATAATTTAAAGTTTGATAGAGCAGCTCTAGCTTTATTTATTATCATTTTATTAGTTGCAATATTTACTGAGCAAGGAAATTTAGGTGGTTATTTTGCAGACGCAGGAGCAATAGCATTTGTTGTAATTATTTCAGTACTGACTTCTGTTTATATAATTACAAGTTATACTTTAAGGGATGTTAAGGTAAAAAGAACTATAATGATAGAAGCAATGTTACAAAATGGTGCGATGGGTTTTATCGTTGGAGCCCAATTATTCCATGAGATTGAATATATTACACCGATAGCAATTTATGCTTTGATACAATACGTTGCTTTAATGTTTTATATTGGTAATATAAATATAAACAAAATCACTGCGAAATAACTTTTGGCGGGGTAGCTCAGTTGGTTAGAGCGCGGGACTCATAAGCCCGAGGTCAGTGGTTCGATCCCACTTCCCGCTACCACAAAATTTGCTTAATTAATTTATAATTTTTTTAAGTTTAGTTAAGTTCATCGATGGATTTGGTGGAAATATTTTTTTCCCAGAAGTTTTTTTTATTTTTTTATTATACTTTTTAGCAAAATTGTAAACAGACTGTGTTTTACCACCAATGTTAATAATACCTTTCTTGTTTAATAATTTTGGTATCATTTTTGCTACATCTTCTTGAAAAATAAAATTAGTTTTAATATCGTAAAAGGCTGATTTATGAATGAATGGCTTTTCACACATCATAATTCTTAAAATTAATGAGTTATCATACATCCTTACAGCACATTCTCCACCAAGCTTTGAAATAGCATACTTATTAATAGGATTAACAGAATCTTTCTCAGTATAATTTCCTTTAGTGCCTGGATAAACATAACCAGTTGAGAAATAAATTAGCTTTATCTTTAATTTTTCACATGCTTTTACCACGTTACACGTACCAATAATATTTATATCAATACTTTTTGAAATTTCTTTATTATGGATGTTCATTGGTCTTGATAAGGCAGCAACGTGCATGAAATATTTAGGTTTTTTTAATTTTAGGTATTTTTCTAGTGAGTTAGGATTAAGAATATTCATTTGTGATTTGCTCGGAAAGTAGTAATTCTTTAAGCTAATAGTCTTTTTTAAAACCATTGCAAATCTTCCATTACCTCCACTTACAACAATTTTATTTTTATTTTTTTTCAATTTTATTTAGATTAAATTCTTTTATATATATAATTATTATACCAAAACTACAATGAATAAAGTATTTTTAAATTTAGGCCGTCAACCACTTGCAAATTCATTTTTAAAAAATGTTGGAAAAAAAGCGTTACGAAATGAGTTTTTCTATAACCTAAAAATATGCTTTAATACAAAAAATTATTTAGTTTCAATAGCGGAACCAGTTAATCCAAAAAAACAATACACTGATAAATATGCTCATAGAGCCTCAGAGTCGAGAACTATGAGATCTGCTTTTAAAAAGGTTGCTCAAAAATTATTTAAAAGATTTAAACCAAAAAAAATTATGGAAATAGGGAGTAATGATGGGGTATTTTTAAAAAATTTTGATAAAAAATCTGTTATAGCCGTTGAGCCATGTAAAAATCTTGCAAGATTAACAAAAAAATTATTTGAAACGTATGATGAATTTTGGAATTTAAAGCTTGCAAATAAACTAATAAAAAAGAAGGGTGAAATAGATTTAATTTTTTCAGCAAACACAATCTCTCACATACCTAATTTAAAAGAAACATTTAAAGGGATTCACAATATCTTATCTAAAGATGGTGTACTTGTTATAGAAGATCCATCTTTGCTAAAAGTTCTTCAAAATAATAGCTATGATCAATTTTATGATGAACATGTTTATGTTTTTTCATCTATATCTATAAACAATATAATTCAAGAATATGGATTAAGACTTTTTGATATCGAGCATTTATCTACCCATGGAGGATCAAATAGATATTATATATGTAAAAAAAATGGAAAATATAAAAAAAGTTTGAGATTAGAAAAAGCAATTAAAAATGAAAAATCCTATAAGCTTCATAAAATTGAAAGTTATTTGAAATTTTCTAAACGAGTAAATTTATCGAGAAAAAATTTATTTACCTTAATGAAAAAGTTAAAAAAAACTAATAAGAGAATAATAAGTTATGGTGCAACATATAAATCCACAACTGTTTTCAATTATTGTAATCTTAATTCTAAATTAATTGACTATGTCACTGACACTACTTTGAATAAACAAGGAAAGTATACACCAGGAACTCATATAAAAATAATCTCTCCCGAAATTGGAATGAATAATACTGTTGATTATGCTTTTTTAGGTGCATGGAACTTTAAAAAAGAAATTTTCAAAAAAGAAAAAAATTTCCTTAAAAAGGGGGGAAAATTTATTACACACGTTCCTAAAGTAATGACACTTTCTAAATGATAAATAAAAGTATATCCAATTGGCTTAACAATCAGAAAAAAAAACAACTTCTAACAGTCGAAAAAATAAATTTATCCAAATTAAGTAAGTGGATTTATGGCAAAAAAGAAATATATCACATCAGTAAAAAATTTTTCAAAATAGCAGGTATAAGAATACAATCAAATTTCTACAATAAAAAAAATTGGGATCAACCAATAATAGTCCAAAATGAAATTGGTATTTTGGGTATAATAAAAAATATAAAAACCAATAAGTATCTCTTACAAGCTAAAGTAGAACCAGGTAACATAAATAAAATACAAATTTCACCAACAGTTCAGGCAACAAAAAGTAATTATTCAAGAATTCATGGTGGAAAAACTATTCCCTTTTTAAAATTTTTTAAAAAAAAAAATAAAAATTTCTCACTCCAAAGCGAACAAGCTTTCAGATACTACAATAAGAAGAATTCAAATATCGTTACCTATGTGTCTAAAAAAATTGACATAGATGAGAAATTTAGATGGTTTTCTAAAATTGAAATATTTAATTTATTGAAAGAAAAGAATTTAATAAATATGGACACCTTGTCAGTTTTTTCGTCTTTTATAAAGAAAAAAAAAATAGACTTTCCATTAAATAATAAAAAAAAAATAATCAACTGGAAAAATTATTTAAAAAAAAAGTATTTTCTGAAAAATAAAATTATTAACTTAAGTTCGGTAAAAAATTGGAACTTAAAAAAAAACAAAATTTATCATCAAACAAGCAATTATTTTTCAGTAATTGGAATAAAAGTCAAAACCAATAAAAGAGAAATAAAAGAATGGAATCAACCAATTATTATGGGATCCAAGATGGCGTTTGCAGGATATCTAATCAAAAAATATAAAAATACAGACCATTATTTGTGTAGATATATTTTAAAACCAGGTTCAAAAGTCGGAACATTTACATGCTCTATTAATACATCTAAATTCAAGAATTATAAAAAAAATGAAGATCTTACGAATTTTCAAAAAAATTTAATTTCTAAATATTTTATTAAGTCAAAAGATGTTCTTTATGATAACGTTTTATCTGATGAGGGTGGAAGATTTTATCACTCTCAAATAAAATATATGGCTTGTAAATTAAATGATAATCAGAATATTGATTTACCAGATTATTATATTTGGTTATCTCAAAATCAGATAATTGATTTAATAAATAAACAAAAAATTGATATAGAAGCAAGATTACTTTTTGGTATCATTAATTTTAAGGAAACAATTTAATTGAAAGTTTTAATTTTAGGTTACTCAAATATAGTTAAAAGAAGAGTGTTAAGTGTTTTAAAAGAAAAAAAAATAGAAATATACATTGCTTCAAAATCCTACAAAAAAAAAATTACTGGAATAAAAAAACAATTTGCATCTTACGAACAAGCTTTAAAAAAAAGCAAACCAACTATTGTTTATATTTCTTTACCTAATTCAAAACATTTTGAATGGGCCAAAAAATCCTTAAAATATAAATACAATACTGTAGTTGACAAACCAATTACATCAAATGAAAAACAGTTGGATGAGTTAGTTGAACTATCAAAAAAAAATAAAAGACTTTTAGTTGAGTCAACTTTTTTTAACTACCACTTACAAATGAAAAAGATAATCAGAATGTACAAAAATGATCCATATAAAAAAATTAACGCAAGGTTTATTATCCCAAAACCAGATAAAAAAAGTATCTTGATTTCAAAAAATCTTCAAGGGGGTGTTTTAATGGATATGGGTCCATATATTTCTTCAATTCCAAGATTGTTTAAATTAAAAAAGTTAATAAATAAAAAAATTAAGTTCACAAAAAATAAAGATAAACTAATTATATCGATTAAATTTTCTATGAGTTTCAAGGAAGGAGATTATGATGGGCTTTTTAAATTTGGTGGGAAATATAAAAATCAAATTATAGTATCTAATAAAAAAACAAAAAGTTACATCTCAAGAGTTTTTTCTCCCCCTCATAACGAAAAATTAATTTTAAGTCAAATCTCAAAAAAAAAGAAAAAGATAATTAAATTTAAAAAAGATAATTGCTTTCAAAATTTTTTTTCAGAAGTTATAAAAATTATAAAAGAAAAAAGATTTGATTTTTATTATGAGAGAATGAAACATGATATAATTTTTAGGTCAAATTTAAATAAAAAAATTATTTAAATAAGGAGTCAAAGCTTTTTGCATTTTTATCCTTAACACTGAGATTTAGTTTTTTAACTGGCCATTTTATTCTTATTTTAGGATCATTATATTTAAGTGATCTCTCGTCTATTGGTGATCTATATTCAGTACAGCTGTAACAAACTATATTTTCTTTTTTTAAGGTTAAAAAACCATGAGCAAATCCAGGTGGTATAAATACTGAAGTACAGTTCTTTTCACTCAATTTTATTGAAAAATATTTTCCGTAGGTTTTTGAATTTTTTCGCAGGTCTACCGCAACATCAAATATTTCGCCTTTTAAGACCGAAATCAATTTTCCTTGGGGTTTTCTTACTTGAAAATGCAAACCTCTTAAAACATTTTTTTTTGAAACAGATAGTATTTGAAATTTAAATTTTCTTTTTATTAATTTTTCTAATGATAATTCTCTTAAATATCCTCTTTTATCTTGGTGTTTTATGCCAATTAAAATCATAAGACCTTTGAATTTTGTTTTTTTTATTTTCATCTAAGAAATTAATTTTTTCAAATAATTTGAGTAATCACACTTTCCATAAAATTGAATTGCATTCAAAATTTCTTTTTTTCCAATCCACTTATTGCTAAAAGCAATTTCCTCAAGGCAAGCAATTTTAAAACCTTGTCTATTTTCTATTGCTGATACAAATGCACTGGTTTTATAAAAGTCTTCTATTGAGCCAGTATCGAGCCATGCACCACCTCTACCCAAAATATCAGACGTAAGTTTTTTCTTTTTTAAATAAACTTTTAATAAATCGGTAATTTCTAATTCATTTCTGGCTGAAGGTTTAAGTCTTTTTGCATACTCAACAACTTTATTATCAAAAAAATATAAGCCAGTAATTGCCAAATCAGAAATAAATTTTTTTGGTTTTTCTTTTAACATTGTAATTTTTCCAGTTTTAGAAGTTTTAGCAACTCCAAATAGCTCAGGTTTAATTACTTTATGTAAAATTACTTTCGCACCGCTCTTAAGTTTTGTGCAATTAATCAGTTTTGAAGTTAAATTTTGTCCATAGAAAAAATTATCTCCAAGAATTAATGCAACATTTTTTTTATTAATAAATTTTTCCCCAAGAAGGAATGCATCAGGAAGGCCTTTTGGGTACATTTGTTCCTTATATACTATATTAATACCAAGACGTTTCCCATCTGGTAAAATTTTTCTATATTGATTTAATTGCCCCTTGTTAACAATAATTAAAATATCTTTTATTTTTGCTAACATCAAAATTGAAAGAGGATAAAAAATTAAAGGTTTATCATAAATTGGTAGTAGTTGTTTGTTTACAGCTTTTGTTAATGGACTCATTCGAGTACCCATACCACCAGCTAAAATAATTGCTTTATTAATCATCTTATTATACCAAATCTTTTTGTGATATCCTTTTTTTTTAAAGTTGTATAGTAGTTCATATTTCTAAAATACCAGTCAAAGGTACTTTCCAAGCCTTTTTTTAAATTAATTTTTGATTTCCATTTAAGTTTTTTTAGAATTTTTTTACTATCTAGAGCATATCGAATATCATGCCCAGGTCTGTCTTTGACAAATTTAATTTTTACATTTTTACCAACTTTAATTTTATTTTTTGCAATATTAATTAAAAGTCTTGCAATATCTAAATTACTACTATTAATATTTGATCCTATGTTGTAAAATTCACCCTTCATCCCGTTTTTAAATACTTTGAACAAAGCATCACAGTGGTCTTCAACAAATATCCATTCTCTTGAATTTTTTCCTCTACCGTATAATGGAAGTACCTTATTATTAATAATGTTATAAATAAGTTTTGGGATTAGTTTTTCTGGATGTTGATGAGGACCATAATTATTTGAACAATTTGTTATCATCGCATTCAGTTTGTATGTTCTAACATAAGAATATACTAAATGATCAGAAGAGGCTTTTGATGCAGCATAAGGTGAACTTGGTTTATAAGCATCAGTTTCTTTACTTCGACCTTTTAATACGTCTCCATAAACCTCATCAGTAGAAATATGAATTAATTTAGTTTTTTTATTTTTCTTTGAAAACTCTCTAAATGTTTCTAGTAAATTAAATACACCAAGTATATTACTTCTTATAAATTCTGATGGACTATCAATTGACCTATCTACATGTGTTTCTGCTGCCAAATTAAATATAGCAACTGGCTTGTACGAGTTCAGAATCTCTTTAAATTTTGAACTTTTATTTATATCTAATTTAATGAATTTATAATTTTTTTTATCTGCAAAACTTCTTGTGTTATAGAAATTTGAGGCATAACTGACTTTATCGATATTAATAACAAAATAATTTTTTTTGATTAATAAATTTATCAGATTACTACCAATAAATCCCAAACCACCAGAAACAATTATTTTTTTCATCTTTTTTTTTTACAACAATAGTTTATTCAAGTATACTTCATTATTACATGGAATTTACAAATAATAATCTAACTTTTGTAATAGTCACGTTTAATAGCAGAAAAGTAATCTTCGATTGTTTAAATTCTCTACCAGAAGGATTTCATAAATTAATAATTGAAAATTCATCTGATGAAGAATTAAAAAAAGAATTAGAGCAGAATTATGTTAAAACTAGAGTAATCTTATCTGACAATATAGGGATGGGAGCAGGCAACAATCTTGGTATTCTTAGGTCTCATACCCAATACGCTTACGTATTAAATCCCGATGTTACATTAAAGAAAGATACTATATCTAAAATCAACGATTCAATTTCCGACTTAGAAAATTTTGCAATTTTATCACCGGTCTGTGATAACTTAGAATATCCAAATTACAAAATAGATAAAAAAATTGGTGGTACATTAAGCAAAGATACCATTATAAATGTTGGAGAGATCGATGGATATTCAATGATTATAAACAAAAGTTTTTTTACTAATAACATTTTTTTCGACGAAAAATTTTTTATGTATTTAGAAAATGTAGACTTGTGTTTAAGAGCAAAAAAAAATGGTGGAAAATTAATTATTGTTAAGAATTCCAAAATTCACCATTTAGGGGCGAAGGCTGTAGACGATCGTTATAGTAAAGAAGTTGAACTTTCAAGGAATTGGCACTGGATGTGGTCAAAAATTTATTTTAATAAAAAACATAAAGGGATTTTAATATCATTTGTCCTTGGTATTAGTAGTTTAACAGGAAATCTTTTGAAATACTTAGTTTATTTACTTACTTTCAATAAAAAAAAAAATATTTACAAGATGAGAATGTCTGGTCTTTTAAACGCTCTATTAGGAAAACAGTCTTGGTTTAGGCCTGATATAAATTAGTGGCCAGGAAAATCGATTAGGTTTTCAACTTTAAACCCCTTTTTTATCAATTTGTCAGACCCACCTAAATCAAATAAATTAATAACAAATATAAACGCCTCAATCTTGCCTTTAGAAATTTCAATTAATTTAGCAGCTGCCTCGGCTGTTCCTCCTGTTGCAATTAAATCGTCAATTACTAAAACTGTATCTTCGCGATTTATAGAATCTTTATGTACTTCAATTGTCGCAGTTCCATACTCTAATTCAAAATCTACAGAATAAGTTTCTGCAGGTAATTTATTTTTTTTTCTCAACATTATAAAAGGTTTTTTTAAAATGTAAGAAACGGCAGATGCAAATACAAAACCTCTAGATTCTATAGCAGCAATTTTATTAAATTTAAATTTTTTTGATCTTTCTACTATTTGATTGATTGTTTCTTCAAAAGCTTTTTCATCTTTAATTAAAGTTGTAATGTCTCTAAATAAAATACCCTTCTTTGGATAATCAGGGATTGATCTTATAAACTTTTTTAAATCCATTTAAATTTATGCTATATATCTAAATAAACTATCTTGAAAATATGGCAAACAATAAATTAGCAATTATTGGTGGAAGTGGATTATATGACGTTGAAGAATTTAAAGATAGAGAGTTATTAGATATTAAAACGCCCTGGGGAAAACCTTCAGATAAAATTTTAAAAACCAATTTCAAGGGTAAAGAAGTTTATTTTCTACCAAGACACGGCAGAGGGCACTTTATAAATCCATCAAATATAAATTTTAGAGCTAATATTGATGCTCTAAAACAATTAGGTGTAAGTGATATTATTTCTATTTCAGCTGTGGGATCTCTAAAAGAAGATTTACCACCAGGGAAATTTGTTATTGTGGACCAATTTATTGATAGGACTTTTGCAAGAAATAAAACTTTCTTTGATGATGAAATTGTAGCCCATGTATCAATGGCACACCCGACTTCAAACGGGTTAATGAACGCTTGTGAAGATGCAATTAAAAAAGAGAAAATTAACTATCAAAGAGGCGGTACTTATGTTGTAATGGAGGGTCCTCAGTTTTCTACTTTAGCAGAATCTAATTTATATAGATCTTGGAAAGCAGATGTAATTGGAATGACTAATATGCCAGAGGCAAAACTAGCTAGAGAAGCCGAGATAAGATATGCGTCTGTTTCAATGGTAACAGATTATGATTGTTGGCACCCAGAGCATGAAAATGTTGATGTTCAACAAGTAATTAAAGTTCTTTTAGGAAATGCTAAAAAAGCAAAAAATATGATTAAAAATCTTATAGAAAATTTTGAAAGGCATATAGATCCTAAAGATCCAACTAATAATTGTTTAGATGTTGCTATAATTACATCACCAGAAAAAAGGACACAAAAAACAAAAGAAAAACTAAAAACAGTTGCTGGAAGAGTTTTAAATAAATAAAAAAAACCCCCCATTATTATTTTGGGGGGTTTTTAATTTTGTACTATGATTAGTAATTAAAAGTTTTTAGCAACAGATAATGCTAAAATATCAGTATCTATATCTGCAGTAACTTTTGTATTATTTGATGTCGTAGTCGAAATGTCATCATAATCTGTTTGACTGTACTCAAGTTTGATGAATCCAAAACCTGTCTCTTTTTTTAGACCAAGGCCAAGTTTTAACCCATCCAAGTCATTATCAACAGTTTTATCAGTTGATGAAACTGACTGAACTTTTGACTCAACATCAGCTCTTACTAATCCTAATGTTCCAAAAACTTTAAGGCCATCATTTATCTCTCTTTGTGGCTGTATGTAAACAGTTAAATGATTACTTACATCCGCAGTACCTTTGTTAGTTCCTGAAGAAGCTGCACCATCATCCTTACCTTTTAATGTACTTTGTGTAGTTGATCTACTCTCAAATTCTGCTTCGAATGGTATAAAATCTACACCAATACTCATGTTATCGTTAATTGCTCTTTCTAAAAAGATTGAACCAAAAACAACATCATTACTTAAGCTCTTAGTAGTGTCAGTAGTTCCGTTACTGTCTATGTCATCTCTAACGTCTGATTTAACATCAGCTAAACTCACAGTAAACCCTGCAGAACCAGCTGCATACGAAGTTGTAGAAAAACCAAGCAAGAATATAATGCTTAAAACTAGTTTTTTCATGTTGTACTCTCTCGTAATTATTATTAATTAATTAATATTAAGTTGTGTGTTTAACAAAATAATCTTTAAAAGTATAGAAATGTAAGCATAAAAAATATGACTTAAAAGTTGAAATGTCCAAAAAACCAATAAAATGATACTTTTTTTGTTGTATAAATATCACACTTTTTGAAATTTATATCAGTATATAGATACTGGCCAGCAATATGATGCTTCGTTATAAATTAAGTTGAATCAATATAAATTAAGCATATGAAAATAGAAGGCAAAGAATATAGGACGATTTGGTTTCAAAATAATATTGTAAAAATTATTGATCAAACAAAACTTCCCCATAAATTCATAATTAAAGACTTAAAAACAGTTAAAGAGGCAGTTAATGCAATTAAAACTATGGAGGTGAGAGGTGCTCCATTAATTGGAGCTACAGCAGCTTATGGAATAGTTTTATCAGTTATAGAAAATAATGATCAATCATTTCTTCAAAAGTCTGCATCAGATTTAATTAGTTCAAGGCCTACAGCAATTAATCTTAAGTGGGCTGTGGATAGAATGATCAAAAAGCTATCAGGCGTAAACTCTGAAAAAATTTTAGAAATAGCAATTAATGAAGCGCAAAAAATTTGTGAAGAGGATATAAAATTTTGTGAAAAAATAGGTTTAAATGGTCTCAAAATAATTGAGGATATTTACAATAAAAAAAAAGATACAGTAAACATTCTTACTCATTGTAATGCGGGTTGGCTTGCAACAATTAATTGGGGAACAGCTACTTCACCAATATATCATGCACACAAGAAAGGAATTCCCGTTCATATCTGGGCAGATGAAACAAGACCAAGAAATCAAGGTGCAAATCTAACTTCTTATGAATTAAATGAAGAAGGAATTAAAAATACAATCATCACAGATAACACAGGCGGTATTTTAATGCAAAGAGGACAAGTTGATTTGTGTATCGTTGGAACAGATCGTACTTTATCGAATGGTGATGTTTGTAATAAGATAGGAACTTATTTAAAAGCTCTTGCGGCAAAAGATAACAATGTTCCATTTTACGTAGCATTACCAAGTTCAACGATTGATTGGAAAACTAAAAATTCTAAAGATATTCCTATTGAAGAGAGAAATTCAGATGAATTGTCAAAAGTTGAAGGTATTGACGAGGATGGGAATATAAAAAAAGTGCAAATATACCCAAATAAAAGCAGTGCTTTGAATTTGGCATTTGATGTTACGCCAGCAAAATATATAACTGGTCTGATAACAGAAAAAGGTGTTTGCGAAGCATCAGAAAAAGGATTAAAGAATTTATTTAAATGAACCCACTTATTTTATCACTTGTTTGTCTTTTATTAGTTGGAGTTTCAGCTAATTGGTTAAGTATTGTAAAGAATAATAAGACATTAATTTATCTTTCTCTAGCACCATGTATCTATATAGCAATTTATGGAATTTATTTGGTTATTGGACCTGTTGATTTATATGAAGACGGTTCAAAAAACTTTTTTTTAAAAAACCCTTATGAAAGTGAGCTTCCACCACAGTTTTTATTATTAAAACTTTATCAGTATATTCTAATAGGCGTAGGCGTGATTTTTGGGTATTTATTTTTAAAATATTTAAAAAATTATGGACGTTAAAAGTAGAGAAGAAATAATAAAATTTGCTCAAAAATTAAATAGTACAAATTTATCTCCGTTAAGATCAGGAAATATTTCACTTAAAGCTCAGAATAATAATGAGGAGGGGTTTTTAATTACTCCATCAGGTAAGAAGTATGACAGTCTCAAAGCTGATGATATAGTCTTTGTTTCTTTAAAAGGGAATTATGATGAAAAAGGTTTGCAACCTTCATCTGAGTGGAGATTTCATAAAGATATTTACTTAAATAAAACTGATGCAAAAGCTGTCGTTCATGCTCATTCACCACACGCAACAGCTGTATCAGCACACAACAAAGATATACCAGCTTTTCACTACATGATAGCTTTAGCTGGAGGAGATAATATAAAGTGTGCAAAGTATGCAACTTTTGGAACACAAGAACTATCCGACAATATTATTGAAGCATTAGAAAATAGAAAAGCATGCTTGATGTCTAATCACGGTCAAGTTGCTTATGGGGATAACTTGAACTCAGCTTTCGAACTTGCAGAAGAAGTTGAAAATATTTGCCATCAATACATAAATGCAATAAAGTTAGGAGAACCTAAGATTCTTTCATCAAGTGAGATGGATGTAATATTAGAAAAAGTTAAAAACTATAAAAAAGGATAACTTTTTATGACGAAGGTTGGAGAGCACGTCACTTTAGATATCATAGGTACAGAAAAAGAGTACGAACCAAAATTCTTTGAAAAACTAGTCTACAAGATATCAAAGAAGGCAAGAGTAACTGTTTTAGAGATTTCAAAATATAAGTTCGAACCACAAGGCTTTACTCTTGTGGCTTTATTAGCCGAAAGTCATATTAGTTTTCATACTTTCCCTGAGAGAGGAATTATAAGTTTTGATTTTTTTACGTGCGGAAAAGTAAATCCTAATGTTGCATTCGATATTTTAAAGAAAGAAATTAAGCATAAGAGAATTGTTAAAAAAGAATTCAATAGAGACACAATAAGTTATTATGATGATATCTATAGCTCACCAGGTTTAAAAAAGCATTACATGGTCAAAGATGTTTTGGAAAACTTTACATCAAAAGTAGGTCAAAACATTGAAATTTTGGATCTTGTACAATTTGGCAAATCTCTTTTTATCGATGGTGAACTTCAGGTAGCAGAAAATGATGAACATTTGTATAGCTCGACATTTGTTAACTCAGGTTTAAAACTTAATCCATCAAATGATAAAACTGCAATAATTGGTGGAGGCGATGGAGGAGTTGCGAGAGAATGCATATCTAAAGGTTTTAAATTAATTGATTGGTACGAGTTAGATCCTGAAGTTGTAACAATGTGTGAGAAATATTTATCTAAGGTAGGTAAGAAATCAACTACAAAAAATCATGTGCAATGTGTATGGGGAGATGCATTTGAAAGTATTAAATCAGTTGAAGACAATAAGTATGATAAAATTTATGTAGATTTAAACGATGATCAATATTGTATTGATTTAGCAGCAAAAAATATCAAATCTTTAAAAAGAATTCTTAAACCAAATGGAACTATAACTGCACAAGTTGGTAGCCAAGATAAAAAACCTAAGCAAGTTGATAAATGGTTAAATCTTTTTGAAAAAAGTTTTGGCAACACATCCTTAGACAGAGTTTATATTCCAAGCTTTGACTGTTCTTGGAATTTTGCTTCCTCTTTGAATAAATAATTAATATTTAGTATATTCCTTAATCTCTTTGATCTTAGATCCAGTATGATTATTAATTTCTAGTTTAATGCTAGCTCGTTTATCGTTTAAGAAGTGGATCTCTCTTGATAATAAAATGAAATGATCATCAAATTTTGAGTCTTTTTCACATTGTCTTTTATTGTCTTCAATATCCCATAATTTAGCATTTATTTCTTTTAATTCAGAGAATAGACTCTTAATCTTTTCATCAACTTTCACATTTTTATCATATTGTTCCCTTAAAGAGTCATATTCTAAATTTATGAATTTTAATTTTTCTGTGTCTTTGATTTTGTCTTTTTTGATTTCAAGGATAGTCAATTTATCTAATAACTCACCAACAGATACTTCAACTAATATTTTATTCATAAAATTTTATAGTGTGATAAATTGTTAAAAATATGTCTAATATATTAATCATAAAGCATGGATCACTAGGAGATATAGCTCAAGCGAGTGGGGCAATTCAAGATATTTATGACAACCATAAAGATGATTTTATTTATTTATTAACATCTCACGTATATTCAGATCTTTTCAAAAAAAATCCCAATATAAAAGAAGTGATTGTCGATAAAAGATTGTCCAGGTTTAATTTGATCTATCTTTTTTCTTTAATGAAAAAAATTAAACAATATAAGTTTACAAAGGTCTACGATCTACAGAATTCCTCAAGGACTTCATTTTATAAAAGAATTTTATTTCCTAATTTAGGATCTTATAAATGGTCTTCTTCAGAAACTACTCTTCCAGCTAACGAAACAAAAAAAGAATTTGATAAAAAACCAGTATTAGAAAGATTTGATCACCAATTAAAGATATCTGGTTTAAAAACATTTCACACTTTAAAGCCAGATTTTTCTTGGGGTTGTTCTAATATCGATAAACTTATTTCTAAATATAATTTATCTGATTATTTATTGTTATTTCCATTCTGCTCTGAGCACTTACAACAAAAGAAATGGCCATATTACGATCAATTGATAAAACTTATAAAACAAAATCATCCTAATCTTAAAATAGTGATAGCTCCTGGTCCTGATGAAATAGAAAAAGCCAAAAAGTTAGATGCTGTTTCTATTCTAAAAGAAGATAAAGCTATTTCTATTTCGGAACTTGCAGGTTTAATAAAGAGAAGTAAATTTGTTGTTGCTAATGATACAGGTCCTGCACATATGGCAGCACATTTGAATGTTAAAGGTCTGTCGTTGTTTGGAAGTCATACGACAGCTTATAAAGTAAGTATTGAAAGAGAAAACTTTAAAGCAATACAAGTTAGTGATTTAAAAAACCTAAGTGCACAGAAAGTTTTTGAAAGATTAGATCTTTAAAATTTCTAAATATTTTTTTAAGATTTCTGGCCAAAGAAATTTCTTTGCATTTTCTTGTGCATTTTTTCCCAAAACCTTAAATTTATTATTCTGTAATATATCAACTAAACTTTGATAGATTTCATCTAAATTGTTCCCATCGCAAAGTAGGCCAGTTTCATTATTGACAATTGCGTCAGACGCACCACCAACTTTTCCACCAATAGACGGAACTCCATATTGAGCAGCCTCAACATAAACAATTCCAAATCCCTCTACAGATTTTTTATAAGATATTGACGGCATAACAAAAACATTTGAATTTTTTAAATAAGAGTTTTTTTCATCTTTTGTTAAATCCTTCAAAAATATAACGTTACTTTCAAGTTTTAATTCCTTGATAAGTTTTTTCTGAGTCTCCAAAGTATCACCTTGACCTATACAAATATAAATTATGTTTGGATAAATTTCTTTTAAATTTCTTAAAGACATAATTATTTTTTCATGATTTTTTCTTTTATCAAATCTAGCAACAGTAATCAGTCTTGGTTCTTTTCCCTCAAGTTTTTTTAATACTTTTTCCTCAATTTTTGGATTTACTTCTTCTTTTGGAAATACACCTGGGTTAATAACTTTGATTTTTTCTTCATTAACACCAATTTCAATACCAAGGTTTTTTGTGAAGTTTGAATTTGCAATGACATGATCGCAGTCGTTTAACACTCTAACAGCTCGTTTATTTAGAAAAGAATCTTTTTTATGATTTATCTCTTTAGAATGAATAAGACATGTTTTTCTAATTTTTGTATTTATATTTTCTAAACTTTTCCAATGATCAGAGATGATATTTTTTACTTTAGTATTTTTTTGTAAGTAATTATTAATTAATGAAGCTTTTCTAAATTTTCTAAAGATTTTTGGCCCCCCGACCCTTTCAATTGAAAATGATAAATCTTCGTCAAATTTTTCCTGCTGATAATGTTCATCAGCAAATACCTTAACCATCATGTGTTCCGACAATGATTTTGTAAGGCCAAACATAAGATTTTGCATACCTCCAACATCAGGTGGAAAATTTCTTGTGATAATTAAATTCATTATTTAAACCATTTAATACTACATCCCATACTAGGGTATTGTTCTTTTGGACCTTGTTGAGTTTTAGCAATTAACTTCATTGATCTAAGCAATTCACTGTCACCCGAACCCACAGGCTTTAAATCATTTAGTTCTCTTATTCTTCCTCTGTAATTGAGCTCAAGGTTTTTGTTGTAGCCAAAGAAGTCTGGGGTGCAAACTGCATCATATTTTTTTGCGATTTCTTGAGTTTCATCAATTAAATAAGGAAATGAAAAATTATATCTATCAGAAAACTTTTTCATATTTTCAAAAGAGTCTTCAGGATAGTTTTTGGTATCATTTGACATTATCGCAACTGAGTTAATGCCATCTTCTTTAAGTTTTGCACAATCATCTGCAAGTTCTCTTATTATCGCTTTTACATAAGGGCAATGATTGCAAATAAACATTATCAAAGTCCCATTAGCGCCTTTGACATCATTCAATGTTAATAATTCCCCATTAATTGATTTAAGCTTAAAATCTATTGCATTCAGACTGAAATCACATATTGGAGTTTTTAAAAGTGCCATGTTAGAATATATAAATTATGTTTTACGATTTGGAAAATAAAAAACCAAAAAACTCTGGCGAAAATTGGGTAGCACCTAATGCTGTTATTATTGGAGATGTAACTTTAGATAAAAATACAAGTGTTTGGTTTAATGCAACCTTAAGAGGTGACATTGAAAATATTCACATAGGTGAGGGCTCAAACGTTCAGGATGGTTGTGTCTTACACACTGATCCAGGTTGTCCTTTAAAAGTTGGAAAAAATGTAACCATCGGACATTTAGTAATGCTCCATGGATGCACAATTGGTGACAATAGTTTAATTGGAATTGGTGCAGTGATCCTCAACAAAGCAAAGATAGGAAAAAATTGTATTATAGGAGCCAAGGCTTTGATTACAGAAAATAAAGAGATACCGGATAACTCTTTAGTCGTTGGGTCTCCAGGAAAAATTATTAGACAAGTAACTGAAGAAGAAAAAAAAGCAGTCTTTGAAAATACCAAACATTATCAAGACAATTGGAAAAAATATTCTAAATCAATTTTTTAATAATAATTTAATATTACCATTAAATTTATTTTAAACTTTTAAAATAAATTAAAATAATGGCATCATATTTGTTTTTATTTATATCCTTACTGCTGGCTAGCTATTTGTTGAATTTTCTTTGAAAAATTGAAAACTAAGGAACTAACCAAGTATCTTTATTGCTTTCCAAATCAAATTTTGCTCTTCGATGGCCTTTAGCAGCAAGATATAACCACTCAATAGATTTTATTTTACACTGAATAACAGTAAAGTTTTTATAACCTTCTTCACTTTGCTCCTTTGTGTATTCAAAATTATCTAACTCAGGTTTTAGACCTGATGTTGGAACATCAGATTCTGTTCCTGGACCATTATCAACCAAATAACATTTCCGGCTTATATGTTGAGTTTTTTCCCAAGAATTTTTCGTAATATCGTTTTTGTGATTAACAATACAGTTTACTTTAAGTCGAACCTGAATTTTTTCATCCTTATCATAAAATAAAAGAGCAGCATTAGGATTGTTTTTAAGTAATTCTATTTTATCTGATCTAATATCACTGTGAAATTGAACTAAGTTATTTTGTTGGTCTGACTTTCTTAAAACAACAATTCTTCCGTCTATATCGTTATTATGACCACATATGAAAGTTGGAATTCTAAATTGAGAACTCCTATTAGTCACTGCATCATCTAGCATTGACCAGATTTTCTTCTTAATCTCAGTGAAGTCTTCATAGTACGCAGGCTGCATACTTTTACTTTCTAAATCTTTTTATTAAGCTTGAAGTATCCCATCTTTTACCACCCATGTCTTGAACTTCAGCATAATATTTATCTATTATTTCTGTGATCGGTAATAGTGACCCATTATTCTTTGCTTCTTCCATTGCAATCTTTAAATCTTTTCTCATCCAATCTACAGCAAATCCAAAATCAAATTTATCTTCTAACATTGTTTTATATCGGTTCTCCATTTGCCAAGATTGTGCAGCACCTTTTGAAATAACCTCGATTACATCTTCCATGTTTAATCCTGCTTTTTGACCAAAGTTAATTGCTTCTGATAATCCTTGTACTAATCCTGCAATACAAATTTGATTAACCATCTTTGCTAATTGACCTGAACCTGATTTACCTAACAACTTTACTTTTTTACTGTAACAATCAATTTTATCTAATGCTTTATCAAAATCTTCTTGATCTCCACCTACCATTACAGTTAGCGCACCATTCTCAGCACCAGCTTGACCACCAGATACGGGTGCATCTAAAAAACCAAAACCATTTTTCTTTGCGTATGAATAAATTTCTCTTGCTATTGTTGCTGAAGCAGTTGTGTTATCAATATATACTGCTCCTTTTTTAATTGATTTGAATATTCCATTATCTCCAAATGTAACTTCTCTTAGATCGTTGTCGTTTCCTACACATGTGAAAATGTAATCAGCGTCTTTTGCAGCATCTTTAGGTGTATCAGCTTTTTTTCCTTTGAAATCTTTTAGCCATTTATCAGCTTTAGATCCTGTTCTATTATAAACAGTTACATTGTGCCCGCCTTTTGATATATAACCAGCCATGGGGTATCCCATTACACCAAGACCAATGAAAGCAACATTACAAGACATAGTTTTATGTTAAAAAATTTAAGTATTAAAGTAATTATTTTTGGATTTATATTTACATTTTTTTCAAGCTTTGGACAGAGTTTTTTTTTAGGATTGTTCAACGAAAGTATAAGATATGAATTAGAAATTACTCATGGACAATTTGGCTCAATTTATGCATCAGCAACTTTATTAAGTAGTATAATTTTAATTTGGGTTGGAAAGAAAATTGATGACTTTGATGTCTTAAAATTTTCTTTTTTTGTCATATCATTGCTTGCAGTTTCAACATTTACTTTCTCAAGGATTAATTCAGTAGCATTTCTTTTTGTTGCAATATTGTTAATGAGATTTTCTGGTCAAGGAATGATGTCTCACACTGCCTCTACAACAATATCTAGATACTTTACTAACACTCGGGGTAAAGCACTAAGTACTGGATGGTTTGGTTTATCTACTGCAGAATTTTTAATGCCAGTTACAATAATTTATGCTCTGACAATAATGGATTGGAGAAATATATGGATCATTATCTCAGTCGCCATAATTTTATTTCTCCCTTTGGTATCTTACTTTTTAGTTAAAGAGGTTAAACTTTCATCAAGAGAGGATGATAATGAAGTCATTAAAGAAAATATAAAACAATGGAAAAGATCTGAAGTTATTAAAGATTATAGATTTATAATTATAGCATTAAATATGCTAGCAATGCCCTGGATAGCTACAGGTATATTTGTTTATCAATCATTTATTTTGTCTGCGAAAAACTGGGGAGAATATACTATCGCTCAATCATTTATGGTTTATTCAATAGCATCAGTTTTAACTTTGTTTGTTGCAGGCTATTTGATTGACAAATTCACAAGTAGAAAACTACTTATATATATGAATATACCTTTTTTGATTTCTTTATTAATTTTAATTTACTTTCAATCTCCAATTTCCTCATTCTTCTTTCTTGGATTAATTGGAGTATCAAATGGTTTTGCTAACGTTTTAGGATCATCAACATGGGCTGAGTTATATGGTGTTAAGTTTATAGGATCAATTAAAGCGCTTACCACTGCATTAATGGTATTTTCAACAGCATTTGGAACTGCTTTATTTGGATTATTGATAGACTTTGACTTTTCTATAGAGCAGATATCTATGATTTCAGGAGGGTATATTTTAATTTCCTTAATATCGCTGTTTTTAATTAAGGACAAACTTAATCCAACGATTTTATAAAAACCTCTTGATTTTATAGACCTTGGAGTATAAATACTCCGCATGGCTAGAGTAACTGTAGAAGATTGTATCGATAAAGTAGACAGCCCTTATGAATTAGTTTTAGTTGCAAAGGAAAGAGCTACTCAATTAAATTCTGGAATTGAACCGAATGTTGAAAGAGATAACGATAAGAATACCGTTATCGCACTTAGAGAAATTGCAAATGAAGATGTCAAAACAAGTGAATTGACGGATAGTGCTGTTTACAAACTTAGAAAACATATCGAACAAGTTGATGATTTAAGTGAAGAAGATGAAGATATTGGAGATGATTTTGAAAATTTATACAAAGGTGAAATCTCAAAAAGTGGAACACCAATTTTACCATCTAAAAGAGCTAGAAAAGTTCCTGAAAAAATTCAAGTTTCAAAAGAAGATTTAGCTGAACTACAAAATGCTGATGCCCCTCAATCAAATGATGCTCCAGCTGAAGAGGGTGGAGTAGAGGAAAGTAACGAAGTTTCTCTCGATGAAATAGCTGAAAACGATCAGCAAGAAGCTGATAACTCAGAAAATTCAGAACAATAATATTTCAATCATAATCAAAATAAGTTATTTAATTAAACATAGTTTTAATGAATAAGTCTTTAAGAATTGCGTGTGATGGAGAAGCTGCTAGCGGCAAAAGCACAGGTGCAAAATTAATTTCAAAAAAATATAAACTTTTTCTTATAAATTCTGGATTATTGTACAGATATGCAAGTAAAATTATCATAAAGCATAAGCCTAAAAAAGTAGTTCCTTTTTTAAAGAAGAAATTTAAAAACATCTCTTACAATAAAATAAAAAAACAATCTCTTCACTCTCAGGAAATTAGTAATCATGTTGGTTACTTAGCTAAGAATAAAGACGTAAGGGAAATTATGAAAAAATTCCAAAAAAAGATTATTCAAAAAAATAAGAGAATATGTGTTGAGGGTAGAGATATAGCTAGCACTATCCTTAAAAAAAATCCCCGTTATGACTTAGCTTTTTATTTTACTTGTAATCTTAATTTAGCATCTATTAGAAGATGGAAAGATTTAAAGAAGAAAGTTCCTCTAAAAGAGGTTCAAAAAAGCTTAAGTATAAGAACTAGACTTGATAAAAAAAGAAAACATTCACCACTAAAAAAAATGAGAGATGCTATTTTAATTAGAACAGATAAACTAAATAAAAAAAAAGTATTACTCAAAATGTCTCAGGAGATAGAAAAAATTAATTACAAAACTCTTTAATAATTTTTTCTCTATGTTCGTCTAAATCTGGTATATCTCCTCTTTTTTCCTCATCTTTGTAGTTTGACATCTTAATTGGGTTACCAGCAGTTTTAAACTCACCAATTTTTTTATGATATGAATTTACAATCATATTTCTTGCTTTGATTTGAGGATTTTCAACAGCTTGTTTAATATTAAAGATTGGACCACAAGGAATTTTTTCTTTTTCCATTAATGAGACCCAGTCACTTGTATTTTTACTTGAAAGCTCTTTTTCTAAGATTTTTTTTAGTTCATCCATATTTTGAGCTCTAGATGAATTTGTTTTAAATTTTTCATCTTTTAAAATATTATTGATATTTAAAACTTGGCAAAGTTTTTCAAAAAGCTTGTCGTTACCCGCCGCTATTATAATGTGACTATCTTTTGTTTTAAAGGCTTCAAAAGGGGCTATTGATGGATGACGTGATCCCATTGGTTTAGGTATTTCATTCTTTGCCAAGTATCTTGCAATCGCATTTTCTAAAATTGCAATTTGGCAATCAAGCATTGAAACATCTAAGTAAGTTCCTTTACCTGTTTTTTTTCTGTCATATAGCGCTGCATTAACACCTATCGCTGTAAACAAACCAGCAGTAATATCACCGATTGATGTTCCAACTCTTGTAGGTTCAGAATTTGGTTGACCTGTTACACTCATTAATCCACCCATTCCTTGAACAACCATATCATATGCCGGTAATTCTCTTAATGGACCTGTTTGACCAAAACCTGATGCAGAAGCATAAATTAATTTTGGATATTTTTTACATAAATCTTTCCAACCAAATCCCCATTTCTCTAATGTTCCAGGTTTAAAATTTTCAACAAGTACATCTGCTTTTTTAAGTATTTGTTCAAAAATTTTTTTGTCTTCTGAATTTTTTAAATTTAGAGCTATACTTTCTTTTCCTCGATTAAGGGACATAAAGTATGCAGACTGGTCATCAATAAAAGGTCCAAATTTTCTAGAGTCATCTCCAATTTCAGGTGCTTCAACTTTAATCACCCTAGCCCCAAGATCTGACAAAATCATTGTGCAATAAGGACCAACCAGCACTCTAGTTAGGTCTAAAACTAATATATCTTTTAAGGGTCCATTCATAATTAGCGTCAATTGTATTTTAAAGCATATTGACTCTTATCAAGAAGTTACATTTAATACATCATTAAAATAATAATAGAGAGGAATAATAATGTTAAAAAAAATATCTTTATACTTTCTTTCATTAGTTTTCGTAACTACAACTATTGGATCAGCTTTTGCAGTAACTTTAAAAGCTAGTCACCAATGGCCAGGTACGCCAAGAGCTGACGGGTCTTTCGACGTAAGACACGAAATGGTTCAAATTATTGCTGATGAAATGAAAAAAGCTAATGTAGGAGTAGATATAAGAATTTACCCTGCAAAATCACTTTACAAACCAAAAGAGCAATGGAAACCAATGACGACAGGTCAGCTGGATATTTCAGCTTTCCCATTAGCATATGCTGCTAAGTTCCATCCAGAGTTTGACATTACTTTAATGCCTGGAATGGTTAAAAACCATAAACATGCATTAAGAGTTAATGCGTCTCCAATGATGACAGAAATTAAAAAAATCATCAATGATGCTGGAGTAGTTGTTTTGTCTGATGCTTGGCTTGCAGGTGGATTTGTTTCAAAGAAAAATTGTATTTCAAGTCCAGAGTCTGTAAAAGGTCAAACGTTTAGAGCTGCAGGTAAGGCATTTAACCAAATGTTAGAAGCAGCAGGAGCAGGTATTCAATCAATGCCATCTTCTGAAATCTATAATGGTTTGCAAACAGGTGTTTTAGATGGTGCTAATACTAGTTCAGGAAGTTTTGTTTCATACAGAATTTATGAGCAAGTAAAATGTGCAACACCTCCAGGAAAATTTGGTCTATGGTTTATGTATGAGCCAATTTTAATGTCAAAAAAATCTTTTGATGCCCTAGATAGCAAACAACAAAAAGCTTTAATGAAAGCTGGAAAAAAAGCAGAGAAGTATATGACTAAAGAAGCTGCTGGTTTAGATACGACAATGGAAAAAGCTTACAAAAAAGCTGGAGTAGAGTTGTCTTATATGACTAAAGCAGACTTTGAAGCTTGGTTAGCTATTGCTAAAAAATCATCATACAAAAACTTTGCAGAAAAAGTGCCAAACGGTCAAAAATTGATTGATATGGCTCTTGCTGTAAAATAATTAAATTAAAATTATACCCCTGCTTTTTCGGCAGGGGTATTTTTCATGACTGATAAATTTATTAAATTGACAAACTGGCTAGCGAAAGCTTGTGGAATTTTTGCAGCTGGCTGTCTATTTCTTTCCATCGTTATTATTACAGAATTAGTTTTCGAGAGATACTTATTTAAGAACGCAATTACATGGCAAACAGAACTTGTTACAATGTTATTAGTTGCTTCTACATTTATAGGCGCTGCATATGTTTTAAGTGAAAAAGGCCACGTAAATATGGAGTATCTATATACTTTTTTAAGTGAAAAGAACGTCACTAAACTTAAAATTTTTACTGACAGTCTTTGTTTAATTTTTTTTCTTATTTTATTTTACGTAAGTTATGAAATTACTTACGAAGCATTTATAAAGAATTACAATACGGGAACAGTATGGGGTCCTCCACTATGGATACCTTATTCATCAATGCTAATCGGCGCAATTCTTATGACAATGTCATATATATCTGAATTAATTTTACATGTAAGAAAATTAAAGGAGTTTGAATAATGGATCCTTTATTATTAGGTTTAGTAGTCGGGATAGCAACTGTTGTAATGTTGTTTTCAGGGATACCAATAGCTTTTGGTTTATGTTTTATTTCAGTAATTTTTTTAGTTATCGCTGAAGGTTTTTCAATTTTAAATGTTTTTGCTGAAACATTTTATGCAGGTTTAAATTCATTTGTCTTGTTGTCTATCCCAATGTTTATTTTGATGGGTATGGCTGTTGCAAATTCACCAGCTGGAAAAGATTTGTATACAGGTTTAGACAGATGGCTCTGGAGATTACCTGGAGGTCTTGTTGTCTCAAATATTGGAGCTTGCTCTATTTTTGCAGCCTTAAGTGGATCAAGTCCTGCAACATGTGCAGCAATAGGAACAATGGGAATTCCAGAAATGAGAAAAAGAGGATACTCAGCGAGGTTAGCAACTGGATGTATAGCAGCAGGGGGAACTCTAGGTGTTTTAATACCGCCTAGCATTGTTTTAATTGTTTATGGGTTAGCAACTGGTACTTCGATTGGAAGATTATTTTTATGTGGTGTCATACCTGGTTTACTTTTAGCTGGATTATTTATGTTATGGGCTTACATCTATTCTTACTTTATTGACAAACAATCAGCAGAAATTTTAAGAAATAGAACACCCCCAACACTCAAAGAAAAATTAGAGGTTATCCCAAGAGTACTTCCATTTTTATTAATAGTAGTTGGAGTTTTATATGTTCTATACGGTGGGGTAGCAACTCCTTCAGAAGCATCCGGGGTAGGTGCATTTCTTGTATTTGTCATGATTGCAATTGTTTACAAAATTTACCAACCAAAAAAAATATGGGACATCGTTAAAGTATCTATGAAAGAAAGCGTAATGATAATGTTTATCATTGCAGGTTCTTATATATTCGCTTTTAGCTTATCTACGCTTTATGTAACACAATCAATTGCTCAAACCATTGTAGAGATGGGATTGAATAAATGGGTCTTATTTTTCTACATTAATATATTTTTATTGATTGCTGGTTTCTTTTTACCACCTGTTGCCGTTATAGTAATGACATCTGCAATATTACTGCCAATTATTACTCAGTTCGGCTTTGATCCTTATTGGTTTGCAATAGTTTTTACTATCAATATGGAGATAGGATTAATTACACCACCTGTTGGATTAAACTTATATATTATAAAAGGAATTACTCCCGATGTAAGTCTTTCTGAAATATTAAAAGGATCTATTCCTTTTATGGCAATGATGGTCATTTGTATAATAATATTGTGTATTTTCCCAGAAATAGTAACTTGGTTACCTGACAAATTAATGGGTAAACCAATTGGATTTTAATAACAAAAAAATCAATAGAAAAATATCTGTTGCACCAATGATGGATTGCACTGATAGGCATGATAGATATTTTCTAAGACTTATTAGTAAAAACGTAATGTTGTACTCTGAGATGGTTGCAACGAAATCGGCAATTCATGGGGATAGAAAAAGAATACTTGGTTTTAGAGAGCAAGAAAAACCTGTTGCGCTTCAAGTAGGAGGCTCAGATAAAAACGAATTAGCAGAGGTTGCTAAACTAGCAGAACAATTTGGTTATGATGAAATCAATATTAATTTAGGTTGTCCAAGTAAAAAGGTGCAAAAAAATTCTTTTGGAGCGTGTTTAATGAAAGAACCTGATTTAGTTGCAGAATGTATTAATAACATGGTCAATTCATGCAAAATTCCTGTTACGGCTAAAACTAGGATAGGAGTTGATGAAATTGAGGACTTTGAATATTTAAATAGTTTCATAAACAAAATAAAACAATCTGGATGTAAAACAGTTATACTTCATGCGAGAAAGGCTTTATTAAAAGGTCTTACTCCTAAACAAAATTTAAATATACCAAAACTTAATTATGAAATGGTTTACGAAATTAAGAAAGCAAATCCAGAGCTTGAGATAATAATTAATGGAGGAGTCTCACAGACTGAAGAAATTAAAAAACATTTAGAACATTGTGATGGCGTGATGATTGGAAGAGCAATTTATCAAAATCCTTACTTTTTGACTGATATTGAGAAAGAAATATTTAATACAAATGAAGTGCCCTCAAGAGAACAAATAGCAAAACAGATTATTAGTTACTTAGAAGAGGAGGTTAAGCTTGGCACAAAAGTAAATCATGTTATGAGACACACAGTTGGTCTTTATCATGGTCAACCTGGCTCTAAAGATTGGAAAAGATATTTAAGTGACAATATGATGGCTAGAGACTCAGATTTTCAAAAAGCAAAACACATAATGACAATTGTGCAAAACAATGAGAAAGCAAATCAATTAAATTCCTAATGGAAAATTTAAATATCAATGAAATTTTTTATCTTTTAACCGTGTTAGCTATTGCTGCAGCAGTTGCAGGATTTATGGCTGGTTTACTCGGAGTAGGTGGGGGCATAATCATGGTTCCCGCTCTTTATTACGCATTTACAGTTTTAGACTTTGACATTGTAACAAGGATGCATTTAGCTGTTGGTACATCTTTAGCAATAATAATTCCAACCTCAATTATATCTACTTTAACCCACAGAGAACATGATGCAGTAGATTTTAAAATGGTAAAATCTTTTGGAATTTTTATTTTAATTGGAGTTTTTTTTGGAACTTTCTTGGCAGTTAATTTGAAAACTCCTGCACTTGTATTATTTTTTTCTATATTTGCTTTTATGGTTGGACTTTTTTTTATTTTTTTGAGAGAAAAATTAGTTGATAACCCAAAACAAATATCAAATTTAATTAAAAATATTTCTGGTATATTGATTGGATTTATTTCTATTCCTTTAGGGATTGGAGGCGGATCATTGATGGTTCCTTTCATGAGAACATTTGGTTACGATATTAGGAAATCAATTGGAACAGCCGCAGCAGTAGGTTTCCTTATTGCTGTTACTGGAACAATTACGATGATCACTGGTGGAAAAATTATTGACAATGTTAATACACCGTTCAGTTTGGGATATATAAATTTACTCGGCTTCATAGTATTTGTCCCAGTTACCATGATAATGGCTAGGTTAGGTGCAAAAGCAGTCTACAAAATCGATAAAAAAATACTTAGCAAAATATTTGGAACTTTTTTAATTTTGGTATCAATTAGATCATTTTTAGAATATCTAAGTATCAATTAAATTAAAATTGTGGACCAGATTATTTTCAACGAATACATATTTTTCATTTTATTAATGATTGCAGCAGCTATTCCTGTTGGTTTTTTTGCAGGACTATTTGGTATTGGCGGTGGTTTAATTTCTGTGCCATTTCTTTTCTTTATTTTTGAAACTTTTGGAATAGATAGAGATTATCTAATGCATCTTACAGTTGGGACTGCCTTTACAATAACGATATTAACTTCATTCTCATCAGTACTAGCTCACAGAAAACACGGCGCTGTTGATTTAAGTATAATAAAAACTTTTGGGACATTTGTTGTTTTTGGAGTCGTAACCGGGACTATAATTGCTTCTATGATGAATACTAAATCATTGGTTCTTTTTTTTTCAATCATGGTCTATTTTTTAGGCGCTTATCTACTTCTTGCAAAAAACAAAAATAAAAAAGTTTATCCTTCATTTAATTTGCTGCCTCGTCTTTCATTTGGATTTATCTCTGGCTTAATTTCAGCTCCAATGGGTATTACTGGAGCTATGATTAATGTACCTGTTTTAAGATACTTTGGTTACTCAATAAATAGAGCAATAGGGAGTGCCGCAGCCATTGGATTTATAATTTCATTGTTTGGCGCAGTTGGTTTTTTCTTGTCAGGATTATTTAAGGATGTTGATATTCCCCTCAGCATTGGTTTTGTAAATATTCCTGCCTTTCTAATATTCGTCCCTATTACAACAATAATGGCTAGAATTGGGGCTAATACAGTTCACAAACTTGAGAGGTCAAAAGTTCAAGTACTTTTTGGAATTTTTTTATATGTAGTTGCTACAATATTTCTTTACAGATATTTTAATATTTAATGGTGATAATTTAAAAACTTATCTTGAACTTAAATAAAAATTATTTAAATTTTAATTAATGGTTTCTAAATTAAAAAACTTTTTACTAAACTTTGAAGCATTGGCTTCTCTTTTACTAAGATTTGGTATCGGAATAGCTTTTATCATTCACGGTTATGCTAAATTTCCTTTGCCACCAGCAGGTCTGGTTGAATATTTTGGTTTACCTCCAGCACTTGCAACATTTGTTGCATTAAGTGAACTTTTATCTGGAATAATTTTAATTGTGAGTGGTTTTTTGAAAAATCCCATAGGAGATACGCTTACAAGATTTGCGGGACTTGTAATTGTAATACTCATGACAAATATATTTATAATTGCTCACCCAGATTGGTTTATAACCCAAAAATTATTTACTAGTGAGCAAATTTTTCTTTTTATTGGCGGCTTTTATTTTTTGATTAAAGGAAATAAAGTTTAAAACTATATCTTTTGATCGTATTCACCTATCTTTCCAGTTTTTTGAAGTAGATCATCAATAAATCTAAAGATATCGGTTTTTATTTTATCTGATACTGGACTCTCTGTAACAACAACAAGTGATGGTTTGTTTGAAGATGCTCTTACAAGACCCCAAGATCCATCAGCAAGAGTAAATCTCACACCATTCACTGTAAGTATGTCAGTTATTTCCTGATTACATATTTTTTGTTTATCAGTCTGAAGTTTTTTTATATTAGAGATAATTTCGTCTATAACTTTATATTTTTCTTCATCTTTACAAAATGGTCCCATAGTTGGGCTTTGAAAAGTTTTTGGCAAATCACTTATTAAAACATCTAACTTTTTATTTTGATTATCAATTAAATGACAAATTTGAATTGCAGAATTAATTCCATCGTCAAAGCCAAATCCCAAGGGTTTATTAAAAAAAAAGTGGCCACTTTTTTCAAATCCAGCAATTGCATTGTCTTCTTTTACTTTTCTCTTAATATACGAATGTCCTGTTTTCCAATACAGAGTTTTACAATTATTTTTTTTTAAAATTTCATCTTTGCTAAACAATCCTGTAGATTTTACATCTACAATAAATTTATTATTTGGATGCAACTCTGAAATATTTCTAGCAATTAATAAACCGATTTTGTCTGCAAATATTTCATTTCCTTTATTATCTATCACTCCAACTCTGTCTCCATCGCCATCAAACCCAAAACCTGCGTCTGCATTGTTTTCTTTTACGCATTTTGAAATTTCATGTAACATTTTCATATCTTCTGGATTTGGGTTATATCTAGGGAAACTATAGTCTAAGTTACAATCAAGCTCTATTACTTCACACCCAATATTCCTAAGGATTTCAGGTGCGAATATTCCAGCAGTGCCATTACCACAAGCAGCCACAACTTTTAATTTTTTCTTAATCTTATTTTTTGATAATTCATCAATATATACTTTATTAAAATCTTTTACTTTTTCATATTTACCTGAACCTTGTTTAAATGTTTCATTCATTACTATTGATTTAAGTTCAGACATTTCTTCTTTACAATGAGTTAAACCTTTTTCAATTCCCATCTTTATTCCCGTCCAACCATTTTCATTGTGGCTCGCTGTTATCATTGCAACAGCATTTGATTTTATTTTAAATTGAGAAAAATAAACTGTGGGTGATAAACATAAACCTATATCTTTTACATTACAGCCAGTTGATAATAGTCCTCTTATAAAATTATTTTTAACTTCTTCGCTATAAGATCTGTAGTCATTTCCTACAATTACAATAGGATTCTTTTCAGAGTTAATAACCTGTGTCCCGAATCCTTTTCCTACGGCCTCGATTCCCTTCGAGTTGATGCTTTTTGGGTATAACCACCTAGCGTCATATTCTCTAAATCCTAACGGGTCGATTTTTTTTTCCACTTCCATGTTGATATATGTACATTTTTTTGATTTTTTTATTGAACTATTTTTTTTATGTTCTATAAATGTTCTGTTGATTTTTAATTTATATAGTGTATTTAAGAAATCTGCACACAACATATAGTTGTTTTACTAATAAATAGTGTTAAAAAGGGAGTACAATGAACAAAGTCTTGTCTCAGGCAATAAAGAAAGCTGTCTCTGAATTTAAACCTCAGGTTGATCAGAAGACTAAGACTAAAGGTCCAGATTTATTCTCTTTAAACAACAATACAGAGCTATTTCAAAACTCTAGAGGTATTACAATAAAGATTGATAGAAGTAGAGATGAAAATCTAACAGATTTTGGAAAAGCAACACTTAGCGATAGATATTTAGGAGAGAATGAATCTTTCCAAGACTTATTTGCAAGAGTAGCAAGTCATTATGCTGATGATAATTTACACGCACAAAGATTATATAATTATATTAGTAATCTTTGGTTCATGCCTGCAACACCAGTTCTATCTAATGGAGGAACTACAAGAGGTTTACCAATATCATGTTTCTTAAATGAGGCGAGTGACAGTTTAAATGGCATCTTGGGTCTTTGGAGTGAGAATGTTTGGTTAGCTGCAAGAGGCGGCGGTATTGGAAGTTATTGGGGAAATCTAAGATCAATTGGTGAAAAAATTGGAAGAGTTGGAAAAACTTCTGGAATAATTCCTTTTATAAAAGTTATGGACTCTTTAACAATGGCAATCAGCCAAGGTTCCTTAAGAAGAGGATCTGCTGCTTGTTATTTACCTATTGACCATCCAGAGATTGAAGAATTTATTGAAATGAGAAGACCTACTGGTGGAGACCCAAATAGAAAAGCTCTTAACCTTCATCATGGTGTTCTTGTTTCAGATGCTTTCATGAGAGCAGTTGAACTTGATGAACAATGGGCTCTTAAGAGTCCAAAAAATGGAGCTGTGCAATCAACTGTTTCAGCTAGAAATTTATGGATCAGATTATTAACTGCAAGAGTTGAAACCGGTGAGCCTTACATAATTTTTATTGATACAGTTAATAGACAAATACCTCAACATCATAAGTTGGCTGGTTTGACGGTTAAAACATCTAACTTATGTAGTGAGATCACTCTTCCAACAGGTATTGATAAAGAGGGTAGAGACAGAACTGCTGTTTGTTGTTTATCTTCATTAAATATTGAAAAATATGATGAGTGGAAAGATGATGAAAATTTTGTCGATGATGTAATGAGATTTTTAGATAATGTCTTAACTGACTTTATTAATAATGCTCCAGAAGAGTTTAGAGATGCAACATATTCAGCTGCAAAGGAGCGAAGTGTAGGCTTAGGTGTTATGGGGCTTCACTCATATTATCAGAAAAAAATGATACCCCTAGAGTCAGTCATGAGCAAAGTTTGGAACAAAAAGATTTTTGAAAATATCCAAAAGAAAGTTGATAAATCATCAAAAGATTTAGCTGAGGAAAGAGGAGCATGTCCAGACGCTGCTGAATATGGTTTTAAAGAGAGATTTTCAAATAAAACTGCGATTGCTCCAACTGCTTCCATTTCAATTATTTGCGGTGGAACTTCTCCTGGAGTTGAGCCGATTGCAGCAAATAGTTATACTCACAAAACTCTCTCTGGATCTTTCAATGTCAGAAATAAATACTTGAGAAAGTTATTAGAAAAACATGGGAAAGATACAGATGAAACCTGGTCAACAATTACGACTAACCAAGGTTCTGTATCACATTTAGATTTTTTAACACAAGAAGAAAAGGATGTTTTCAAAACAGCTTTTGAATTAGATCAAAGATGGCTTGTTGATTTAAGTGCGGACAGAACTCCACATATTTCGCAAGCACAATCTATTAACTTATTTTTACCTGCAGATGTTCATAAAAGAGATCTTCATCAAATTCATTTCCAAGCTTGGAAGAAAGGATTGAAGAGCCTTTATTATTGCAGGTCTAAATCAATACAAAGAGCAGAAAATGTTAATGATGCAAAATCGACCGATGTTACTGCAAATGTATATAAATCAAATCAACAAGAAACCGACGAAAACAAATACGAGGAGTGTCTATCATGTCAGTAGTAAAAAAAGAGGAAAAAGGAAAAATTATTCAACCAAAAAAAATGGGACTATTAGTAGAAAATCCTGTTTACAAACCATTCAGATATCCATGGTGTTATGATGCTTGGTTAACTCAACAAAGAATACACTGGTTACCAGAGGAAGTGCCATTAGGAGATGACGTTAGAGATTGGCAAAAAAATTTGTCAGAACCAGAAAAAAATTTAGTAACTCAAATCTTTAGATTTTTTACTCAAGCAGATGTTGAAGTTAATAACTGTTACTTGAGACATTACACAACAGTATTTAAACCCACAGAAGTTTTAATGATGATGACAGCTTTTGCTGCAATGGAAACAGTACACGTGGCTGCTTACTCGCATTTATTAGATACAATTGGTATGCCCGAGTCTGAGTATTCAGCTTTCATGAAGTATAAAGAAATGAAAGATAAGTACGATTATATGCAAGGGTTTAACGTAAACTCAAAAGAAGATATTGCTAAGACTGTTGCAGTATTTAGTGCTTTTACTGAAGGACTACAATTATTTGCAAGTTTTGCAATTTTGTTAAACTTTCCAAGACACAATAAACTTAAAGGTATGGGACAGATAGTTACTTGGTCAGTAAGAGATGAAACTCTCCATTGCAACTCAATGATCAGAATTTTCAAAGAGTTTATAAAAGAAAATCCTGAGATCTGGACTCCAAAGCTTAAAAAAGAAATTTATGATGCATGTAGAACAATTGTAGAGCATGAGGATGCATTTATAGATTTAGCTTTTGAAATGGGACCGATGAAAGGTCTTACAGCTCAAGAAGTTAAAGACTACATTAGATTTATTGGAAACAGAAGATTAGTTCAGTTAGGTCTTGAGCCAATTTATGATATAGAAAAAAATCCACTCACTTGGCTTGACACTATGTTAAATGCTGTTGAACATATGAACTTTTTTGAAGGAAGAGCAACTGAGTATTCAAAAGCATCCACAAGAGGTAATTGGGTAGAAGCTTTTAGTTAATAGAAAGTTTTTGAAACTCTTTAGTTAAAAAGTTTGATACCTTTTTCGAACCTTTTGGATTTAAATGAGTCCAATCATAAAAGTCTTCATAATTAAGGTTGGCATTTTTTGCTAAATTAATACAGTTGAGTTTATAATCTCTGCAATGTGATATAATAGTATTTGCAATTATATATAGATTTTTATTCATACCAGTGCCTGAAATTTGTGTTATGTAAATTATTTCTGAATTTCTTTCTTTTACTTTACTAGTCAAATCAATTAACAAACTGTTATAATATTCATTTAATGTAGTTTGCTGATCATTACTTTCAAAACTAGAATAGTATTTAAAGTCTTTAGTTGTTCTTTCGCCATAAACCATTTCACCATCATTGACATTATTTGAAAATAAATCATTACCGGTTTTAATGAAAAGTATAGTTTTCACTCTTCTAATTTGATTATAAAAAAAGGAGTTTGATTCAACGTATTCAATGAAATTATTTTTAGGGGAACTTTCAATAAGATTATCTATACTATTAATCTTGTCATTTTTTTTCAAGTTGGCTTGATCGTTAATTCCAATATAAAAAATGTAATATTTTGGATTGAAATTATCAATTTTATCAAACCACAACTGAAAACTATTTATGTGACCTAAAATTGACATTCCATCTACACCAGCATTAACAATCTTAATCTTTTTAAAATTTTCTTGTAATCTTCCAACAATTGTATCCTCATAATTTAAAAATTTTTGATTTGTTGTAGAGCCACCAACAAAAATTATTTCAGGGTTGTTATCATTTAGTTCTTTTTCAGATACTCTAAAGCCTTGGTTATTTCTTTTATAAAACGATGTACCTTTATGGTTGGAAAAATTAAACTTATAAATTCTCTCAATATTTCTCTCACTTGAAAGTCTTTCTGAGAGTTCATTTTTAAACCAGTATCCAAAAAAGCATTCAATTATTACAATTGAAATAAAAAGAACCAAAATATTTATTGAGAAAATTTTTATATTTTTAAATATGTTTTTCAAATTATCTCTGATTTATAGGTATAACTTTTCTATAGCTATTACCTTTATAACTTGCCAGAGGTCTTATCAGTTTGTTTGCAGCGTGTTGCTCAAGAATATGTGCAGACCACCCTGTAATTCGTGAAATTACAAATATTGGTGTAAAAAAGTCTGTGTCAAATCCCATCAAATGATAAGTAGGACCTGTTGGATAGTCTACATTAGGATGAATGTTTTTTCTTTCAATCATAACCTTTTCAACTATGTCGTAAATTTTTTCAAATTTCTTGTCTTTTTTAACTTTTGCAACTTTAGAAAAATATTCTCTCATAGTTGGCACTCTAGAATCGCCACTTTTATAAACTCTATGACCAAAGCCCATTACAACAGCTTTTTGATCTAAAGCATTGTTTATCCAATTTAATGCATTTTCAGGTTTTTTAATTTTATTCATCATATGCATTACTTCCTCATTTGCCCCACCGTGTAACGGTCCTTTTAAACTCGCAATAGCGCCAGTAATTGCACCATGAATATCTGACAAGCTGCTAGTAATTGTTCTTGCAGTAAACGTAGAAACATTAAAACTATGTTCAGCATATAATATAAGAGATACATCAAACGCTTTTACAATTTCTTTTTCAGGAACTCTTCCAAAACACATATAAAAAAAGTTTTCTGAGAATGACAAATTACTTTTTGGTTTAATGATTTTCTTTCCTTTTCTAATTCTATAGAAAGCTGCTAAAGCAACAGGTGTTTTTGCAAAAATTCTCATTACCTTTCTTAAGTTTGCTTCAGGTGAATTATCTTTAGTTTCTTTGTCTTCTAGCCCCATTATACTTACAGCTGTTCTAGCCACATCCATAGGATGTGATTTTTTAGGAAAATTCTTAATACTTTCTAATAATGTCTTTGATAGGTTTCGCTCTTTTCTCTCAACTTTTTCAAAATCTTTTAATTGTTTCTCAGAAGGTAATTCTCCATTTAGAATGAGATATGCAACTTCTTCAAACTTACATTTCGCACAAAGGTCTTGTGCAGCATACCCCCTATATGTAAGAGAGTTAATTTCTGGCATTACTTTTGAAACTTCCGTCTCATCAACCACAATTCCAAGTAAACCTTTTTTAATATCTTCAGCCATTAATC
Organism: uncultured Pelagibacteraceae bacterium; assembly: GCA_902551755.1. Lineage (GTDB taxonomy): Bacteria > Pseudomonadota > Alphaproteobacteria > Pelagibacterales > Pelagibacteraceae > Pelagibacter. The sequence continues at coordinate 135,209 of CACDEB010000002.1, read as the reverse complement.
ATGTCCATCTGTACTAAAATTATATATTTTTTTGTCGAGAGCATTGTATTTTTCATAATCTACTAAGTCGTATAATCTACTTCTAGTTTGCATTTTATCAATAAGGTTTTTTTGATGCCCTTCTTCAAAAATTTTCCTCAGACCTTCTTCCACACTTTTCATTGCCAATCTTTGAGTTGTAACAGGATATATAACAATATTGTAACCCATATTTTCTAGCTCTTTATAATCTAAAAGATCTGTTTTTCCAAATTCTGTCATGTTTGCAAGTAAATATGAACTAAGACTTTTCCTAACTTTTTCAAATTCACCTTTATCTTTTAATGCTTCAGGGAAAACTATTTCCGCTCCTGCGTCGATATATGCTTTACATCTATCAATCATTTTATCTATTCCCTCAACACTTTTTGCATCTGATCTAGCAATTATCTTAAAATTTTTATCTTTCCTAGCTTTGACACATTCTTCAATCTTTTTTACCATTTTTTTAACAGAAATAAGTTCTTTGTTATCAAGGTGACCACATCTTTTTCTTTCAACTTGGTCTTCTATGTGCACCGCTGTCACACCAAATTTTTCAAAAGTTTTAATTGTTTTTTTGCAAGACTTAAAACCAGTATCTATATCAACAATTGTAGGAAGGTTTGTAACTCTTGCTATTTGTTTTGATCTATTACTTACATCTTCAAGTGTAGTAAGACCTATATCAGGGTAACCAAGGTCATTAGACATAACACCGCCCGAAACATAAACAGCATCATAGCCAATTTCTTCAATTATTTTAGCGGTTAATGGATTGTATGCACCAGGAACTCTTAAAATTTTTCCACTTTTTAATTTATCAACAAAATCTTTTCTTTTTTCTTTTATTTTTTTTTTAATAAAGTGCATTAAAAAATCCCAATTTTTTTATTTTTTTAATATTTCTACTATTAATTTCAATATTTAATTTGTGTAACTGATTTGACTTTAAGTTTCTTAAGTTTTGAATATCTCTAAGAAATCTATCTGACTCCTTTTTGGGTATAATATCTTTTGTAAGTGTAAAAAACTTTTTAATATAATTAGCCCTTTTAAATGGCCTTAAACCATAAGGATGAGCGTCTGCTACACCTTGTTCTTCAACAATTTTTTTATTATTTTTTAATGTGACTATAACCTTAGCCCCAAAAGCTTTATTTTTTGGGTTTGGATCATGGTAACGTTTAGTCCATTTTTTATCCTCATGAGTTTTAATTGTTCTCCATATTTTTATAGTACTTTTCTTTCTTGCTCTCGATTTGCTATATGATTTAACGTGGTGCCAATCAGCATCCTCTAAAGCAACTGCAAAAATATACATTATAGAATGATCTAAAGTTTCTCTACTTGCATTAGGATCCATTTTTTGTGGATCGTTTGCTCCTGTTCCAATTACATAATGAGTATGATGACTAGTGTATATATCTATTTTTTTAATTTCATTTAAATTGTCTATTTTTTTATTTAATTTTTTTGCAAGGTCTATAAGAGCTTGTGCTTGATATTCTGCTGAATATTCTTTTGTATAAGTTTCAAGAATAGCTTTTTTTTCCTGATTTTTTTTTGGAAGTGGAACTTTATATAATGCTTTTTTTCCATCAAGTATTCTTGCAATCACACTATCTTCTCCCTCATAAATTGGACTTGGCGCTCCTTCACCTCTCATTGCTCTATCGACTGCTTCTATACCAAGTTTTCCAGCATGCGCAGGAGCAAAAGCTTTCCAACTAGAAATTTCTCCTTTTCTAGATTGTCTTGTAGAAACAGTAACATGCAATGCTTGTTGAACAGCTTGGTAGATTGTTTCTGTTTTTAAATTTAGCATTGTTCCTAAACCTGCTGCAACACTTGGACCTAAATGAGCTATATGATCTACTTTATGTTTATGGAGACAGATACCTTTTACAAGATTTACTTGCACCTCATATGCAGTAATAATTCCTTTAATAAGATTTAAACCTGAAACTTTCTTTTGTTGCGCAACAGCCATTAATGCAGGAATATTATCTCCCGGATGACTATAGTCTGCTGCCAAAAAAGTATCGTGAAAATCTAATTCTCTTACAGCAGTTCCATTGGACCATGCAGCCCATTCACAATCAAATTTCTTTTTTGAATTAATTCCAAATAAAGTAGCACCATTACGCCTTGAATGTTTCATTGCCATCTCTCTTGAGGTAATTACAGCTTTTCTGTTTAATGAAGCGATAGCTACAGATGCATTATCAATCATCCTGTTTATCACCATGTCAACTGCATCTTTATTTAATTTAGCATTATCACTAGCAATTTCTGCAATTTTCCATGCAAGTTGATTTTTTTTACTTAGTTTATCTTTTGATGCGAAAACTTTTACTTTATGTATTTTCAATTTGTTCCTTCTTGAGTTTAGTACTTCATTTATTTGAAGTATTCAAATATTTTGAAACTATTTTTTCAATACCCTGAAAGTTGGTTACCAAGTGATCATGAGGTATTTCACTTACTTTTTTATCAGTATATCCGTCCTCGAGCAATATAAATGGTAAGTTTGCAGATTTAGCAGCAGCAGAATCTGTTTCACTATCACCAATCATTAAGGATTTTTTTATATCCCCTTGAAGAATTTCAATTACAGAAGTCAAATGTCTAGGATCTGGTTTGCAATAATCAAAAGTATTACTACCAGCAACATACTCAAAATAATCGAAAATTTTAATTTTTTTTAATAAATCAATTGCTAAATGTTCTTGTTTGTTAGTACAAACTGCTAGTGAAATATCATTTTGTTTTGACCACTCCAAAAATACTAAAACACCATCTATAATCTTACTTTCATTAACAATATTCTTTCCATAATAATCTATAAAATCTTTTACCATTTGATCTTTAATTTTTTTATCTGATATTTTTCCAAATTCTTTTTTGGCCGTTCCCCAAATAGATCTTCCAATCAAAGCACCAGCACCTTTACCAACAAGGTTTCTAATTTCTTCTGTTGTCTTTGTTTCGTACCCAAACTTTTTCATCACATAATTATGAGCATTCATTAGATCTGGAGCTGTATCTACTATGGTTCCATCTAAATCTACTAAAACTGTGAATTTTTGACTCATTTTAAAAAGTATTATTAAGAAATATTTTGTGAATTCTTTATCATAAATACTTATCTATAAGAAAAAATCAATGAAACAATCTGATATTCAAAATAAATTTAGAAAAAAATTTTTAAGTCAGGGTGTAAAAATGACTGCGCCTGAGACTGTTTTTTTTTCAAATGATACCAAAATTGGAAAAAATGTAACAATCGAACCATACGTTGTTATTGGTTCAAAAGTAAAAATCAAAAACAATGTTAAGATATTAGCCTTTTCACACCTTGAAGGTGTAAGTGTTGATAATAATGTTTCAATTGGTCCATACGCACGTTTAAGACCAGGAACTGTCTTAGAAGAAGGATCAAAAGTCGGAAACTTTGTTGAAATTAAAAAATCTCGATTAAAAAAAAATTCAAAAGCAAATCACCTTACTTATATTGGTGATGCAACAATAGGAAAAAAATCTAATATAGGCGCAGGTACAATTACTTGCAATTACGATGGAGTTAAAAAAAGCAAAACAATAATTGAAGATGGTGCTTTTATAGGATCAAACACATCATTAGTTGCCCCTGTTAAAATTGGAAAAAAAGCGATTATTGGTGCTAGTTCTGTAATAACTCAAAATGTTAAAAGTGGCTCTTTAGCACTTACTAGGGCAAAGCAAACTGAAGTAAAAAACTATAAAAGAAAAAAATAAAATATGTGTGGAATTATTGGAATAACAAGCAACAAATTGGTTTCATCACCAATTATAAATTCGCTAAAAAAATTAGAATACAGAGGTTATGACTCAGCAGGAATTGCTACGATTGACTCTGGCTTTATTAAGGAAGTTAAATGTGAGGGTAGGGTTGAAAGTTTGGAGGAAGCTGTTTCAAAATCAAAGTTAACAGGAAATGTTGGAATTGGACATGTAAGATGGGCAACTCATGGTATTCCAAACACAATTAACGCTCATCCACATTCATCAGAAAATGTATCTGTAGTTCATAATGGTATAATTGAAAACTCTACATTGTTAAAAAAGTTTTTAGTTAATAAAGGACATAAGTTTAAGTCCCAAACAGATACTGAAGTTATTGTTCATCTTATTACTGAATATTTAAAAAAAGATAATCTTAAAGATGCAATTATTAAAGTTTTAAAAAAACTTCATGGAAGTTTTGCTTTAGGTATAATTTTTAAAGATAATCCGAATTTAATAATTGGTGCAAGAAGAGGTTCACCTTTAGCTGTTGGCTACGGTCCTGGAGAAAATTATTTAGGATCAGACTCTTATGCTCTAAAATCTATGACAAATAAAATTTCATATCTTAACGATGGGGAGTTTTGTATTATTAAAAAAGATAGTGTCGAATTTTTTAATCAAAGCGGAAAAAAGATAAATAAAAAAATATTACATTTATCATCAAACGAACAAAATTATGAAAAGGGTGACTACAAACATTTCATGGCTAAAGAAATTGATGAACAGCCAAATACTATCAAAAATTGTGTCAATGAATACATCGACAAAATCAATAATGATATAAACATTTTTAATTTTCCATTTAAAGAAAAGGAGATTAATTCTATTACATTAATCGGATGTGGTACTGCTTACCACTCTTGTCTTATTGCAAAATATTGGTTTGAGCAATTAACATCATTCGATGTAAGTATTGATATTGCTTCAGAGTTTCGTTATAGAAAAAATAAATTTAAGAAAGATTGTCTTTATATTTTTGTTTCTCAGTCGGGTGAAACTGCTGATACTTATGCAGCTTTAGATCTTTGTAACAAAAATAAAATGAAAACGTGCTCAGTTGTAAATGTTATTGAAAGCTCAATAGCAAGAGATTCCAAATTCGTTTTACCTATTCATTGTGGTCCAGAAATTGGCGTTGCATCAACTAAAGCTTTCTTAGGACAAATGCTTGTTTTATATATACTTTGCTTAAAATTAGCTCAAAAAAGGAAAGATATTAGTAAAAAAGATTATTTAAAGAAGATCAAAAATTTATTTAATCTCGCAAAATTAGTTAAACATTCATTAGAAACTGAAAATAAAATTCAATCAATATGTAGTTCATTTGTTGATGCAAAAGGTTCAATGTTTTTAGGTAGAGGATATTCATTTCCAATAGCATTAGAAGGAGCTTTAAAATTGAAAGAATTAGCTTATGTACATGCAGAAGGTTATCCTGCAGGCGAAATGAAACATGGACCACTAGCTCTTATAGAAGATGGAATGCCAGTGGTAGTGATTGCTCCAAGAGATCAACATTATAAAAAAACTATTTCAAACATGCAGGAAGTTATAGCAAGAGGAGCGAAAGTTTTGCTTGTCACAAATAAAAGTAAAGATGAAGTTTATTCTGAAAATATTTGGGAGACTATTGAAGTTGAAAATACTGATGATGACCTCTTCCCGTTTTTAGTAACAATTCCTTTACAAAAGCTTGCATATTATTCTGCACTAAAAAAAGGTTATGACATTGATAAACCAAGAAATTTAGCTAAATCAGTAACAGTAGAATAATAAAAATAACTATTCTCTTTTGTCATAATTTAGTTATATATTCATCTTAAGGTTGAATTATGAAAAATTGGAAACCAAATAGTTGGAGAAAATATCCTGTCAAACATGTTCCTTCTTATGAAAGTGAAAAGGAACTAAACCAGGTATTGAGTAAAATTAAATCTTTTCCTCCACTAGTTTTCGCTGGTGAGACAAGACATCTAAAAGATCAACTTTCACAAGTTGTTGATGGAAAAGCTTTTCTTTTACAAGGTGGAGACTGTGCAGAAAGTTTTGCTGAGTTTAATCCGGACAATATAAGAGACACATTTAAAGTCATTCTTCAGATGTCATTAGTTCTTACATACTCAGCTTCACTTCCAATTATAAAACTTGGAAGGATAGCAGGACAGTTTGCAAAACCTAGAAGTGCACCAACTGAAAAACAAGGTGATAAAGAATTACCAAGTTATTTAGGTGACAACGTAAATGGAATTGATTTTACTGAAAAATCTAGAAGGCATGATCCAAAAAGATTATTTAAGGCATACTCTCAATCTGCTTCAACGTTAAATCTTTTAAGAGCATTTTCTAATGGGGGTTTTGCTGATTTAAAAAATGTACACTTATGGAATTTAGGTTACATTAAGAAAAGTCCTCAAGCTAAAAAATTTAAAGACCTTGAAGATAAAATTGCAGATGCTTTGGCATTTATGGATGCTTGTGGAATAAATTCAGATTTCAATAGAAGATTAAAAACAGTAAATTTCTGGACATCCCATGAGGCTTTGCATTTACCATTTGAAGAAAGTATGGCTAGAGTTGACTCAACTACAGGGGAATACCATGCAACGTCAGCACACTTTGTCTGGATTGGTGATAGAACAAGACAATTAGATGGAGGACATGTTGAATTTTGCAAAGGTATTGAAAACCCAATTGGTATTAAATGTGGACCGACATCTAAACCAGAAGAGATTGCAAAAATTTGTGAAGTAATTAACCCAAAAAATGAAAAAGGTAAAATTACTTTAATATCTAGGTTTGGTCACGACCAAGTTGAAAAATTCTTACCTAAGTTGATAAGAAGAATTAAAAAAGAAGGTTTAAATGTAATTTGGTCATGTGATCCAATGCATGGAAATACAATTAAATCAACAACAGGTTTTAAAACAAGACCGTTTAATAAAGTATTAAATGAAGTTAAGAATGTTTTTGCAGTACATCAAAGTGAAAGTTCTTATGCTGGTGGATTACATATAGAAATGACTGGTCAGAATGTGACAGAATGTACAGGTGGTGCAAAAAATATATCTGAACAAGATTTATCAAGTAGATACCACACTCATTGTGACCCTAGATTGAATGCAGATCAAGCTTTAGAATTGGCTTTCTTAATCTCAGATGAGATCAAAAAGAATTCCAACTATGCAAGAAATGCAATTAAAGCGGCATCTTAGACATTTAAAAATTAAAATTTTGTCTTATATTTGAATCATGGAACCTTCTAAAAAAGTAATATTTATTAAAGATTGGATTTTAAATTACGTAAATTCAATGCCAAATAAAGCTAAATCATTAGTTATTGGTATATCAGGGGGGATAGACTCATCAGTTTCAAGTACACTAAGTGCCATGACAGGACTAAGGACAATTGTCCTATCGATGCCAATAAAGCAAAATGGTTCACAACACGATTTAAGTTTAAGGCATCAAGAATGGTTAAAGAAAAATTTTAAAAATGTTGAAGGGCATACAGTTGAACTAGACAGTTTATTTAAAACATTCGAAAGTACATTAAAAGATTTTAGTAGCGAACATGGCATGGCAAATTCAAGAGCAAGATTGAGAATGTCAACACTTTATCAAGTTGCAGCAGCTAACAACGGAATAGTTGTTGGAACTGGAAATAAAGTTGAAGACTTTGGAGTTGGTTTTTATACAAAATATGGTGATGGCGGTGTTGATATATCTCCAATAGCTGATTGTAATAAAACTGAGGTATGGGAGCTTGGAAGAGAACTAAAAATACTTGATGACATTATTAATGCAGCTCCAACAGATGGTCTTTGGGATGATGGTAGAACTGATGAAGGACAGTTAGGATTATCATACAAAGAAATAGAAGAGGCCATGGATAACGAGAATTCAAAAAATCGAGATAAATATATTCAAATCAGAAAAGCAAATTTGCATAAAATGGAGCCAATTCCAATATGCAAGATTCCTAATTAATCAAATAGATTCACAAATCTAAATTAAAGGTATATTCCTAATATAATGAATAAAAATATATATTTAACTAATAGTCTTGGCGGTAAAAAAGAAATATTTAAACCGATAGATCCAAATAAAGTGAAAATGTATGTATGCGGACCAACAGTTTATGATGATCCCCATATAGGTAACGCAAGACCTTTAGTAGTTTTTGATATTCTGTTCAAGGTTTTAAAATGTAAGTATGGAAATAAATCAGTTACTTATGTTCGAAACATAACTGATATAGACGATAAAATTATTGAAAGCGCAAAACAAAAAAAAATATCAATAGGTGTTTTAACTAAAAATATTACCAATAGTTTTCACAATGATTGTGATTATTTAAATTGTGAAAAACCATCTTTTGAGCCCAAAGCGACAGAGAATATTTCTTTAATGGTCGAAATGATCAATGTTCTTCTTAAAAATAAAAATGCTTATGAAAAAAATTCTCATGTTTATTTCGATGTTTCTAGTTTTAAAGATTACGGAAAATTATCAAATAAGAATATAGATGAATTAAAAGCAGGAGCTAGAGTTGAGGTATCGGAAAATAAAAAGAATCCAGAAGATTTTGTATTGTGGAAGCCATCTAATAAAGATGAGCCAAGTTGGGACTCACCCTGGGGCAAAGGGAGACCTGGTTGGCATTTAGAGTGTTCTGCAATGTCAAAAAAATATCTCGGTGATACTTTCGATATTCATGGCGGAGGAAGAGATTTGATTTTTCCTCATCACGAAAATGAAATTGCCCAATCAAGATGTGCTAATAATAAATTTTTTTCAAACTATTGGATACATAATGGCTTTATTACAATAGCTAATGAAAAAATGGCAAAGTCACAAGGAAATATTTTTAAAATTAAAGATTTCTATCAGAGATATAATGGTCAAGTTTTAAGACTAGCTTTAATTTCAACTCACTACAAACAAGCAATGGATTGGAGTGATGATTTATTAACACAATCAAAAAAAACTTTAGATAAATGGTACGAGTGCCAAAAAAAACCAGAGGGTAAAGTATTAATCCCAGATGATGATTTAATTCCCCTTTATGATGATTTAAATACACCTGGATATATTAGCAACATTCATAAATTATATGATAAAGCTGCCAAAGGATCTGATAAAGACAAAGAAATTTTTACAACAGCATGTAATTTTATTGGTCTGTTAACTGAGCCAAAATCAAAATGGCAAGAGTTTAAAAAGAATATTCTAGAAATTTCAGAGGAAGAGATTTTACAAAAGATAAAAGATAGAAACACAGCTAGAGACAATAAAAATTACCAATTAGCTGATGAAATTAGAAACGAACTTTTAGACAAAGGTATTTTAATTGAAGACAAAGATGATAAAACAACTTGGAAAATAAAATGAGTAAAGAACGATTATACATATTTGATACTACATTGAGAGATGGGGCTCAAACTCAAGGTGTGCATTTTTCAATTGATGAAAAAACAAAGATTGCGCATGCCTTAGATAATCTTGGTGTAGATTATATAGAAGGAGGCTGGCCAGGTGCCAATCCATCTGATACAGAATTTTTTCAGAAAGGTTTAGATTTAAAAAACTCTACTTTCACTGCTTTTGGAATGACAAAGAAAGCTGGACGAAGTGCTGAAAATGATCCAGGTTTGTCAGCAATTTTAAATTCAAATACCAAATCTGTTTGTCTAGTTGGAAAGTCATGGGATTTCCATGTTGATGTTGCATTAGGAATAACCAAAGAAGAAAATTTAGAAAATATTAAAGAGACAACAAAACATTTTGTAAAAAATAATAAAGAATTCATGTTTGATGCAGAACATTTCTTTGATGGTTACAAAGCAAATCCGAAATATGCTTTAGCATGCATTAAAGCTGCATTCGATAACGGTGCTAAATGGATAGTTCTTTGTGATACTAATGGTGGAACACTTCCTCACGAAGTTACAAAAATAGTTAAAGAAGTTTCAGAACATATTCCTGGTGAAAACTTAGGTATTCATGCACATAATGATACTGGTAATGCTGTTGCAAATTCAATCGCTGCCGTTTTATCAGGAGCAAGACAAATACAAGGAACAATAAATGGCTTAGGTGAGAGATGTGGAAACGCTAACTTAATGTCAATTATCCCAACTTTTCATCTTAAAAAAGAATTATCAGATAAATTTGAAATAAGTATTAAAGAAAAAAATATCAAACACATTACACAATGTTCAAGGTTACTTGACGAAATACTTAATAGAAAACCAAATAAACATTTGCCATATGTAGGTGCTGCAGCATTTTCACACAAAGGCGGTTTACATGTATCTGCTGTTCAAAAAGATCCTAAAACTTATGAGCATATAAATCCAGAAGATGTTGGTAATAATAGAAATATAGTTGTTTCTGATCAGTCTGGTAAATCAAATATTTTATCCAGACTTAAAACAATTGGAATAGAAATTGAAGAAAACGATCCAAAAGTTAAAAAACTTTTGGAAGAAGTAAAAGACAGAGAATTTATTGGTTACAGTTACGATGGAGCTGATGCTTCTTTTGAATTACTTGCTAGAAGAGTAATGGGAGAAATTCCAAGATATATCTCAATTAAAGAATATGACGTTTCAGTTTCAAAAAATGATCAAGATAAAATTGTTTCTAGAGCAAAAGCAAAATTAGAAGTTGATGGTGAACAAATAGTCTGTGAAGGTGAGGGTAATGGACCAGTTCACGCTTTAGATAACGCTATAAGAAAAAATGTTACAAAGTTAGAAAAATATTCTGAATATTTGAAAGATTTAAAACTAGTTGACTATAAGGTCAGAATTTTAAACACAGGAACTGAGGCTACCACAAGAGTGTCGATTGAAAGTACAGACTCCCAAGGAAAAAATTGGTTTACTATTGGTGTTTCACCAAACATAATTGATGCATCATTTAAAGCTCTTATCGATAGTTTAGATTTCAAATTATTTAAAGATAAAGCTCCTGCAAGTAAATAATGAATGAAATAATTAAAGATTTAAAAAAAATTGGATTAATAAATCATATATCACATATATTATTAACAATATTTTTTATCACTGTTTCAAAAAAGATTGGTATTCAATTTAATTTATTTACATTTATCTATTGGTATGTTGCTTGTTTATTAGTTGGGCATTACTCAGCACATAACATTAAACCAACTAAAAAATTTAAATATATTAAGGGTAAAAATGACACTTTTGTTGCTTTACCTTTTGTAGGATTAGTCAACATGTTAACTTATGGAATTCCAGTATTGATAATCAATTATTTTTTTAATTTTTTATGACAATAATTGAAATACTAATAATATTAGAAATTTCTTACTTAATGTATAAATTTTTACAAGATTAAAATGAAAATCAGAAAATTCTCTAAGAAACCTACTGATATAGATAGCAGGGTAGGAGCAGATCCTGTTGTTTGTTATCCAAATGATACAATAAATAATAATCTTGAAATATTACATGAAGCTAGAAAACACATCAAACAAGTTGATGAAGTCATTGTACCTCCAAGAGATGCTAAAACTTTTAATGTTAAGTCAGGTAATTTTTTTAGAATAGAAAGTGTTGAAGGACCACAAGTTGGAGATTTAAATTTATTTCAAGCTAATAATTTAGAGGAAAAGTTTTATTCTGGAAAAACTAGAGCTCTCTACGGAACACATATTTCAGTTGGAGATAAAATGTTTAGTAGTTTTCCTTATTTAAGATCATTAGCTACAATTACGTGGGATACATTAGATTGGTATGGTTATGACAAAGATGGGGGCTCGGTCCACGATGTTATTGGTACCAGATGTGATCCTTACACATATAAATTAACATCAAACAACGATTATCATTATTGTTGTCATTCAAACTTAACTAGAGCTTTGGTTAAAGAAAAAAATGTCAAATTAGATGATGCAGAAAAAATTGTGCACGATGTATTAAATGTATTTATGCTTACTGGTTTTACTAATGACACTAAACAATACTTTATGAAATCAAGTCCTGTAAGACCTGGCGATTATTTAGAATTTTTTGCAGAAACAGATCTATTAGGGGTTTTATCTGCCTGCCCAGGTGGAGACTGCGGATCAGAACATTCATCTGATGTTGCAAAGTGTTACCCTTTAAAGGTTTCTATATGGGATGTTGATCAAAAATATCTTAAAGGAATTAATCCCTCAACATTGTCTAACTACAATAGAAATCATGGCATCAAATAAATGAACAAGAATAAAGTTACATTTATTTTACATAAACCACAGCTATCAGAAAATATTGGCGCGTGTGCAAGAGCAATAAAAAATTTTAATTTTCAAAAGTTATACTTGATCGATCCAAAACCTATTTTTCCTAACGATAAAATATTAGCAACATCTGTCGGAGCAAAAGACATCATAAAAAAAAGCAAAGTATTTAATAATTTAGAAAGTTCATTAGGAGATATTGATATATTAATCGCTACATCTGCAAGATTTAGAAACAAAAATGTGAAACATATTAATCTTGAGGGTCTAAAAAAAATAGATTTTAGAAAAAAAATTGGATTTTTATTTGGCTCAGAGGCATCAGGGCTTTCAAATAAAGAAGTTAGTTATGCAAATTACACTTTACAAATACCTACAAACATAAATTTTAAATCTTTAAATCTATCCCATAGCCTTATAATTATTGCACAATTCATCTCAAGTTTATTAAATTCCAAATCTAGTCAATTTAAAAAGTCAAAAAAAGTAAAGAAAGCATCTAAAAAGGAAATTCAAGCGATGATAAATTTGTGCTTAAACAACCTAAATGAAATTAATTTTTTTAAACACAAAGAAAAAAAACCTATAATGCTTGAAAATTTAAGAAACATTTTTTATAGAATGGAACTTTCAGATAAAGAAACACGTATTTTATCAAGTGTATTTGCAAGTTTAGGAAAAAAACGTTGATTGACAAATAAGATGTTAAGTTTATAAACCATTTCACTAAATGACAAAAAGATTAAATTCTAAACATAAAATTGACAGGAGATTAAAAGTAAACCTTTGGGGAAGACCAAAAAGTCCTTTTAATAAAAGAGCATATCCTCCAGGACAACACGGACAATCTAAAAATGCAAAACTGTCAGACTACGGAACTCAACTTCAAGCTAAACAAAAGTTAAAATCATATTATGGAAATATAAATGAACGACAATTCAGAAATGTTTACAGAAAAGCCATTATGAAAAAAGGAGATACTGCGGAAAATTTAATAGGTTTATTAGAAAGAAGATTAGACTCAGTTATTTATAGAGCAAAATTTTCTAGTACGATTTTTTCATCAAGACAGTTTATTAATCATGGACATGTAAAAGTGAATGGTAAAAAAGTAAATATATCAAGTTACCTTTTAAGTGAAGAAGACACTATCGAGATTAAAGATAAATCAAAACAATTAGCTATCATTGATATAGCGTTAGCTAACAAAGAAAGAGATATTCCTGAATATTTGCAAGTAGATGAAAAGAAAAGAACAATTAAATTTGTGAGAACACCAAAGTTTGAAGAAGTTCCTTATCCTGTTGTTATGGAGCCAAACCTAGTAATCGAATATTACTCTAGATAATATTACTTTTTATATCCTATACCTTTTTCGTCAAAAACTTTTTTAAGTTCACCGTTCTCAAACATTTCTTTAATGATATCACATCCACCGATGAATTCTTTTTTTATATAAAGTTGAGGGATCGTTGGCCACTCACTATATATTTTAATACCTTCACGAATTTTTTGATCTTTTAATACGTCAACGCTTTGATATTTAACCTCCAAAATTTTTAAGATGTTAGATACAGCCATTGAGAAACCACACTGTGGAGCTTCTGGACTTCCTTTCATGAATAAACAAACATCGCTATTATTTATTGAATTTTCTATCTGTTCTTTAACTTGTTGATCCATTAATTTTCCTTTGTCTTTAGTGCTAGAGCATGAAGCTCGTTTCCCATTTTTCCTTTTAAAGCATCATACACCATTTTATGTTGTTGAACTTTATTTTTACCTTTAAATTGGGAAGAAGTCACTGTGGCGGAATAGTGATTCCCGTCACCAGCTAAGTCTTGAATATCAATAACAGCATCTGGCAAAGCCTCTTTAATCATTCTTTCAATTTGTTTTAAATCCATCGCCATAATTAACTCATATATTTATATAACCAACCTTTATAAAATTCTGTCACCTTGTCTACTGTAAAAGTTGGCTCATCATTTATGATAATCTCTTTATCTGTTGTTTCTCCTAATAAATCAAAATGCACTGAGTTTTTTTTTAAAATACTCTCTACTTTTTTTAGATTATTTTTCTCTACTTCAATAATGTATCTTCCTTGATCCTCAGAAAAAAAATATTGATAAACATTTGTTAAATTCTTGAATTTATAAAATTTAATTCCCTTACTTCCTGCTATACACATCTTTAAAGCACCAATCATTATTCCACCCAGAGATACGTCGTGGACTGATAACACTAATTTTTCTTTAATAATTTTAAGAACTGTTTCCCCATTGTTTTTTTCATTAAATAAATTTATTTCAGGCGGTGGTCCTTTTTTTTCATCTAAAATTACATTTGCAAAGATACTTTGATCTAAATTTCCTTCTGTTTTTCCAATAACTAAAACTAAGTTTTCTTTTGATTTAAACTTCATGGTCATTAAATTTTTATAGTCTTTTATTAAACCAACACCTCCAATTGTGGGTGTAGGTTTTATTCCTTTATCTTTTGTCTCATTGTAAAACGATACGTTTCCTGAAACTACGGGAAAATTCAAATATTTACTTGCTTCATTAATTCCATCAATGCATTCAACGAATTCACCCATATTTTCTTTTTTTTCTGGGTTTCCAAAATTTAAACAATTCGTTATTGCTATAGGTTCTGCACCAACTGAAACTAGATTTCTCCACGCTTCACAAACAACTTGCTTTCCTCCTGTAAATGGATGTGCATTACAATAGGAAGCGGATGAATCAACAGAGGAGGCCACTGCTTTTTTAGTGCCATGTACTCTGACAACACCTGCATCACCACCAGGTTTTTGGATTGTATCACCCATTACAGTATGATCGTATTGTTCCCATATCCATTGTTTGGAACAAATATTTGGATGAGAAATCATTTTTTTAATAACATCATCAAACTTTAATTTTTTTAATTCATTATTTGAAAATTTAATCTTTTGAGGAAGTTTGGTTTTTTTCCAAGGTCTATCATACATTGGAGCTTCATTTGCTAAAAATTTAATTGGTACATTTGCTACTTTTTCTTTTTCAAAATAAAGCTCAATATTTTTGGAGTCAGTTGTTTTTCCTATTACTGCAAAATCTAGGTTCCATTTATCAAATATTTTTTTTGCACTATCTTCCTTTCCATTTTCTAAAACTATCAACATTCTTTCTTGGCTTTCAGACAACATAATTTCATAAGGTGTCATTTTCTCTTCTCTGCAAGGAACTTTATCTAAATGTAATTCAATTCCTAAATTTCCTTTTGATGCCATTTCAATACTTGATGAAGTCAATCCTGCTGCACCCATATCTTGAATTGCAATAATCGATTTATCGGACATTAATTCCAAACAAGCCTCTAAAAGAAGTTTTTCAGTAAAAGGATCTCCAACTTGGACAGTAGGTTTTTTTTCCTCTATTTTGTCATCAAATATTGCTGACGCCATACTTGCTCCATGAATACCATCTCTTCCAGTCTTTGAACCAACATATATTACTGGTTTGTTTATCCCTGCAGCTTTTGAGTAGAAAATTTTATTTTTATTTACCAAACCCAATGTCATTGCGTTGACTAAGATATTTCCATTATAGGATTGATCAAAGCAAGTTTGGCCAGCTATAGTTGGAACTCCAATACAATTCCCATAGCCTCCAATTCCTTTAACAACCCCTCTTAACAAATTTTTAGTTTTTTTATGTTGTGTTGAGCCAAAATGAATTGAGTTCAAGTTTGCAATAGGTCTTGCGCCCATTGTAAAAACGTCTCTCATTATCCCTCCAACACCTGTTGCAGCACCTTGGTAGGGTTCTATAAAAGATGGGTGGTTATGACTTTCAATTTTAAAAACTATTGCATCATCATCTCCAATATCAATCACGCCAGCATTTTCACCTGGGCCTTGAATTACTTTTTTACCTTTGGTATTTAATTTCTTTAAATGTAATCTTGAAGATTTATAAGAACAATGTTCATTCCACATTGCTGAAAAAATTCCAAGTTCAGTTAAATTTGGAACACGTTTTAATAAATCACAAATTTTCTGATATTCATCAGGTTTAAGACCATGTTCTACGGCTATTTTTTCATTTACTTCCATTATTTCAAATTTCTAATTAAATTTTCAAAAAATTTTGAACCATCTTCACCGGACAAATATTTATCTATCATTCTCTCAGGATGAGGCATCATTCCTAAAATATTTTTCTTTTCATTGAATATTCCAGCAATATTTTTTATTGCACCGTTTGGATTTGACTTATCATCTACTTTTCCATCAGAGCTACAATAGTAAGCTGCAATTTGATTGTTATCCTCTAATGACTTTAATTCGTCTTCACTACAAAAATAGTTACCTTCATTATGAGCTATATGAAGTTCTAAAACATCTTTATCTATATTTTCAAAAAATTTGTTTTCACTATTGTTAATTTTAACAAATATATTTTTACAAATAAATTCAATATTTTTATTTTGTTGGAGAACTCCTTTTAACAGACCAGTTTCCGTTAAGATTTGAAATCCATTACAAATTCCTAAAACCATACCTCCAGAATTTGCAAAATCTATAACTGATTGAATAATTTTAGACTTTCCAGCTATACTTCCGCATCTAAGATAGTCCCCATAAGAAAATCCACCTGGCAAGACTATTAAGTCACTTTTGGGCAACTTATCATCGTCATGCCAGACCATTTTATTTTTAAAACCAAACTTTTTTAATGCAACATCCATATCCCTATCACAATTAGATCCTGGGAATATAATTACCGATGAATTCATTAAATAATTTTAAAATCCTCAATGACTTGATTGGCAAGAAGTTTTTTACAAATTTCCTCTGCAGAGTGTTTAGCTTTTTGTTCATTATTTTCGTTGATATCTAAATCAAAATATTTTCCTTGTCTTACATCTTTAACGTTTGCAAAACCCATTCCATTTAAAGTTTGCTGTATTGCTTTACCTTGAGGATCAAGAACTCCAGATTTAAGAGTAACAATTACCTTAATTTTCATTTATTTTTTGTTTTTAACTGCTTTTGGTTTTTCAAAGTTTACAGCTCGTATATTGGATTGCTCATGAAGAATACCTAATCTCTTTGCGACTTCTTGATATGCATCAATTAAATTTCCAAGATTATTTCTAAATCTATCTTTATCTAATTTCTTATCAGTTTTGTTATCCCATAATCTACATGTATCAGGACTTATCTCATCTGCTAGTAACACATCTGTTTTACCATTGTTTTTTATTCTTCCAAATTCAACTTTAAAATCTACCAGTTTAATGCTTACACCTCTAAACATTCCTACCATAAAATCATTTATCCTAAGTAATTGTCTGTCAATTTTTTCTATTTCTTTTTTAGTTGCCCATTTAAAAGTATAGATATGTTCTTTAGATATAAGAGGATCTCCTAATTCATCATTTTTTAAACAGTATTCAATTAATGGGTCTTCTAAAATAGTACCGTCTTCTATGCCAAGTCTTTTTGTAAGAGAGCCAGTCGCAATATTTCTCACAATAAATTCAATCGGAATAATTTCCACATGTTTTATAAGTTGCTCCCTCATATTTAGTCTTTTTACTAAATGATTTTTTATTCCAACTTGATCTAAATTCATTAAAATATGTTCTGAAATTCTATTATTTAAAACACCTTTACCCTCAATTTTTGCTTTTTTTTGGTTATTAAAAGCAGTAGCATCATCCTTGAAGTGTTGAATTACAAAGTCTTTATTGTCAGTAGCAAAAATAACTTTTGCTTTACCCTCGTATAATTTTTTCCCTTTTTTCATTACTTGAAAACTCTTCTAAAAATATAATTTACATTTTTTAAATGCTTTGAATATGTAAACACTTTATCAATTTTTTTCTCTGAAATTAGAGATGTGATTGATTTATCCTTTTTAATCAGTTCAATCAAATTTGTATTCTTATTAAAGCTATTAATTGCATGCATTTGAATTTTTTTATAAGCCTTTTCTCTTGAAAGACCAACTTTTGTAAGTTCTAACATCATCTCTTGTGAAAAAATTACTCCTTTAGTTATATTAAGATTTTTCATCATATTTTTTGGATAAATAATCATATTATCCACAAGATTTGTAAGTCTAAATAAAGCAAAATCTAAAGTAATATTAGCATCAGGACCTATATTTCTCTCTACGCTAGAGTGAGATATATCTCTCTCGTGCCAAAGAGCAATATTTTCTAGCGCTGGAATAACACTACTTCTCACAAGTCTCGCAAGGCCTGTTAAATTTTCGCTAAGTATTGGATTTTTTTTGTGAGGCATTGCAGAAGATCCTTTTTGGCCTTTTGAAAAAAATTCTTGTAACTCATAAACTTCAGATCTTTGTAAATGCCTAATCTCTGTTGCAAATCTTTCAATTGATCCAGCTATAATTCCTAAAACAGAAAAATAATAAGCATGTCTATCTCTTGGAATAATTTGTGTTGATATTGGTTCAGCCTTAAGTTTTAATTTTTTTGATACAAAAATCTCAACTCTTGGATCTATATTGGCAAAAGTTCCAACTGCTCCAGAAATAGCACATGTTGAAACTTCATTAATAGCATTTTCTAATCTTTTTTTATTTCTTTTAAATTCTTCATAATAAGTTGCTAACTTTAAACCAAATGTTATTGGCTCAGCATGGATTCCATGACTTCTTCCAATACAAGGTGTCATTTTGTATTTTAGGGCTTTTTTTTTAATTACCGATAATAATTTTTCTATATCTTTCATTAAAATTTTACCTGACTGGACTAATTGAATATTGAAGCTAGTATCAAGTACATCTGATGATGTCATTCCTTGATGAAGGTATCTTGCTTTAATCCCTGTTTTTTCAGTTATTGAAGTTAGAAAAGCAATAATGTCATGTTTTACTTTACCTTCAATTTGATGAATTCTTTTGACGTTTATTTTTCCTCTTCGCCTTACTACAGATGCCACGCCCTTAGGAATAATTCTTAATTTTTCCATTGCTTGAGCTGCAGCAATTTCAACATCAAGCCAAATTTTATATTTATTTTCCTCTGACCAAATCTCTGTAAGTTCTTTCCTTGAATATCTCGATATCATTAATTGTAAGGAGGCTCCTTATAACCTTTAGCAGATTCTGTAAAAATTTCATAACCATTTTCAGTAATTCCTACAGTATGTTCAAATTGCGCAGATAATGTTTTATCTTTTGTAACTGCTGTCCAACCATCATTTAAAACTTTAGTATGATATTTTCCTGAATTTATCATAGGCTCAATAGTAAAAGTCATACCTGGTTTTAATTCATCCCCAGTATCCTTTGATCCATAATGAAGTATGTTTGGTTCCTGATGAAAGTTTGTACCTATTCCGTGACCACAAAAATCTCTTACAACTGAAAAACCATTTTTTTCTACAAAAGATTGTATTTCATGACCAATATCACCTATTCTTTTTCCAGGCTTTAATATTTTAATTGCTCTGTTAAGAGACTCGTAAGTAACGTTAATAAGTTTTTTTGATTTTACAGAGATATCACCAACAGTATACATTCGACTCGTGTCCCCGTAGTGATCATTAATTATAGCGGTTACATCTATATTAACAATATCTCCATCTTGAAGTGTTCTGTCACCAGGTATACCGTGACAAACAACATGGTTAAGTGAAGTGCAAATTGATTTTTCAAATCCCCTATAGAATTGAGGGGCAGAATATCCACCGTTATCTCTTATAAATTCATAACAAAGTTTATCAATGTGATTTGTTGCTGTTCCTTCTTTTACATAATCTGTAATCATGTCTAAAGTTTTAGATGCCAAAGAACCGGCAACTCTCATTTTTTCAAATTTTTCCAAATAGTTACTCATCAATAATATTTATCTTTTTTTCTATTTTGATTTCTTTATCGTTTAATTTACATCTATAAGCTAAAAATCTAACACCATCTTTTTTAACTTTTAAGTAATTCTTATAGTATTCAATATCGATATCTTTAGCTATTTTGAATTTATTTATACCTTCAATTTGAGTTAAAAATAAGACAAATGGTTTATAGCCTTTTTTAACTGATTCAGCTAATTTAATTAAATGTTTTGAACCTCTGGAGGTTACAGCATCTGGAAATTCTGCAATGTCTTGATTTCTTAACAAGGTTACATTTTTTACTTCGAGTAAGTTTTTATCACATAAAAAATCAAATCTAGTATCATCTGAGTATTTAAATTCTGGTTTAATTTTTTTAATATTTTTAAACTCTTTTATTAAATTTTTATTTAAACCATCAAACACAATTTTGTTTGCTCTATGAGTATTAACACCGACCATTCGTTTGTTGGACTCGATCATTTCTAATGTAAATTTAAGTTTCCTTTTTGGATCGTTGTTTTTAGATACATAGACTGTATTTCCTGGTTCTAAAAGACCCATCATTGAGCCAGTGTTTGGACAGTGTGCAGTAATCTTTGAATTATTTACTTTGATATCGGCAAAAAATCTTTTATACCGCTTGATTAATTTGCCTTTGATCAAAGTATTGGTAAATTTCATATTTATTAATTTATATTTGTAAATGAAAAATAAAAAAGAAATAAATGCAGGCATAATCATAATTGGAAATGAAGTTCTTTCTGGAAGAACTAAAGATATCAACACAAGTACATTATCATTATGGTTGAATTCCTTAGGTGTACAAGTAAAGGAAGTAAGAATAATCCCAGATATTGAAAAAGATATTATCGAAACAATAAACACTTTTAAAAAAAAATTCTCATATGTTTTTACGACAGGTGGAATTGGCCCAACGCACGACGATATAACTGCAGAGTCAGTTTCAAAAGCATTTAATATAGAATATGGTTATCACAAAGAAGCTCTTTCAATACTAGAAAAATATTATAAACAAAGTGAATTTAGCGAAGGTAGAAAAAAGATGGCAATGATGCCAATGACTGCAAAACTTATATTAAATCCTACCAGTGGTGCACCAGGATTTTATGTTGAGAATGTTTTTTCTCTTCCAGGAGTTCCCTCTATTTTAAAGTCAATGCTTGGGGGCTTAGAACATTTGATTACAGGTGGTGCTCCAATTTTAAGTCACACAATAAATTTAAGAACTGTAGAGAGTGAAATTGCAAAATCTTTAACCCAAGTTCAAAATAATAATCAGGATGTTGAAATAGGGAGCTATCCATTTTTTCGTGCAGGAAAACTAGGTGTTTCTATAGTTGTGCGATCTACTGATAAAGCTAAAATTGATACTTGTAATAACGAAATTTTAAAATTTGTTGAAGAGCAAAAAATTCAAATAGTAAAAGAGATATAATGTTATATTTTGCCTATGGTAGTAATCTTCATCATGAACAGATGAAAAGAAGATGCCCTGGCTGCAAATATTTAAAAAAATATATTCTTCAAGATTATCGATTAACCTTTAGAAGCATGTTGCGTGTTGCTGACATTGAGCTTAAAAAAGGATCAAGTGTTCAAGGAGCATTATATGAAATCACAGATAAAGATGAAACTTGTCTAGATAAATATGAAGACTTTCCTATTCTTTATAAAAAAATATTCTTTAAACATGAGGGAAGGGATGTAATGGCATACTCAATGGAAAAAAAAACTCCTTTCAAATATCCAAGCACAAGATATTTAAATATTATTAAACAAGGTTATAAAGATTGTGGATTAGACACTAATTTTTTAATTGAAGCTTTAAAAGGTTAGTATGTCATCAAAATTTCAAATCTTTAAGGTGGGCTTTTTTGATCTTGCCCCACATTTGCTCTCGGTTATTCCTTTTGGAATAATATTTGGAGCAATTGGTATTGAATTAGGTTTTGATCCAATTATGACTTATGCCACATCATTAATAATATTTGGAGGTGCTTCACAAATTGTTTTTTTACAATTATTATCAGGTGGAGCATCGTCCCTTATTGCCATTACTTCAGTTGGTATAATAAACTCAAGGCATTTACTTTATGGAGCAGTTTTATCTGAATACTTAAATAAATTATCATTAATAAAAAAATTATTTATTTCTTATTTTATAGTAGATCAAGGCTTTGCAGTTTCAAATATGTATTTTAAAAAAAATAAAAAGCAAAACTTTAATTACTACCATTTGCTTGGCTCTGGAATTACCCTTTGGCTTTGTTGGCAAATATCTACAATATTAGGAATTTATTTAGGATCAATTGTTCCAGAGGCATTAGGATTAAAATTTGCAATCCCTTTAACATTTATAGCAATTATTATTAATGAACTAAGAAAACTAGACCATTTAATTGTAATGATTGTTTCAGGTTTAGCTGCAACATTTTTTTATAACGCACCATTTAAATCATATATTTTGATCTCACCACTAATTGGCTTGTCTGCAGCTTATTTAATTTCAAAATTTAAAAAATGACCTGGACTTCTATACTCTTTGCTGGATTTATTACTTATCTCACAAGAATGGGAATGATTGTATTAATAGATAAAGATATTTTTGATGAAAATTTTAGAAAAATTTTAAATTATGTGCCCTCAGTTGTTTTTCCATCAATAATCTTCCCAGGTGTACTTTTAGATGATTATGGAACATTAGTAGCTATTACAGATCCCAAAATTTATGGTGCTCTTACTGCAATAATTGTTGGATTTTTTTCAAGAAACGTAATTCTTACTATTGCATCAGGTCTTGCATCGTATTGGTTTTTAATATTTGTATTTTAAAAAAATAAAAAAAATTTACATATTCATCTTGTTCAATTATAAATATTAGCATAAACATTAATGAAAATAACTCATGCCCTCGTGGTGAAATTGGTAGACACAAAGGACTTAAAAGGCAGAGGATTCACAATTTAGTTAGTCTCTGGTAGTCTCATAGAGTTTCAAAGATCTTGAAAAGAATTGATAAGATTATTTGAACGATTAGAAAGTAGACTATGAGCCAGAAAGAAACCGATAGCAAACTAGATCTTAAACTAGAAACTAGAGAGATCCTGAAAACTAGAAACAAGTTTAAATTAAAATTTACAGACTTTGCGATAAACAATTATCAAAGCAGTTATCATAAGCTAGACAAAGACGGAAACATCATAGGAATTAGAAATCATACAATTACCCCTTTTGATGTAACAAAGAATTCTTATCTCAAAGGGATTAAGTTAAGACAGGCAAGAAAATCAAATAATAAGTTTTTTGTGTTGCAGTTTTGGTATCAGAGCAAAGCTGATTATATAACTATTGGTCAATTCGTTCCTGATAAATTTGGTGTAAGACAATGTGAGGATAAAGTATTTGAGATCTATAAAGCTCACACTAACGACAAAGGATTATGGATCAAAGATCCTCGTTCCACGATCCAACAAGAAGAGAGCAAGATCAAAGAAGATAATATTAGGGACCAGGAAACATTAACCATTAATCAAGTTATAGAAAGATTGTGTAAGGCTAATTTCCCTAGTGCTAGATCTGACAGAAGATTATCAGCAACATCAATCAGAGATCATATTAAATTTTTAATTGGTTATAATTGGCGATCACAACACCTGGTTTATTCAGAAGATCATACAGGATCAGGGGTAATAGCATTCACACACCACGAAAAGAAAAGAACAAAGAGACCAGAAGATTGGGACGATTTATTTAAAAAGTTTCCTGCAGGACACGGAATAATTAAAGCTCCACACTATTTGAATAAGAATGATGAGAGATCTGTTTATGATAGTGCAATAGGACAAACAAAGATTGATGACTTAACTACAAGAAAATTAAAGATATTTTTTAACTCAACAGAAAAGAGTTGGGGACAACAGGACAAACTAAAAGAGGCTTTTAGAACTCTCTGGGCTTTTGCTAATACTAGAGATTTATTTTCTAAAGATATTCCTGATAACCCTGTAAACAAATTAAGACTAATTAAACCTACATTAAAACAATCACCTGGAACTAGATATAATAATCAGAGATTTACTGATGACGAATTAAAAACAATTTACACAACATTAATTAATCTAGCTGACAAATATCCATTTCAAAGCGAGGCTCTACTCTTTATGTTGGTAACAGGACGAAGAGCCGAAGAGACTTTGAAGATAAGAAGATCCCATATAACAAAAGATAAAACTAGAATAATACTTCCTGCAGGAATAACTAAAGCTAGAAAAGAAGAGATTATTTATATTACTGATCCTATATCCGTGGTCCTTGATATGTTAGACAAGAAACTAGAAACCACTTATCAGAAATATAGATTTGTTGATTGGTTATTTCCTACAACAAGAATTAATTCAAAGAAGTTACATTCAGATAAATATGTCCGTTCAGATCAATGCAGGACCAGAGAATTACGAGGGTGTTGGAAAGCATTAAAAGATCTAACTAATATTAATGGTGCTCCGAAGATGTTGAGAAAGACTTATAGCTCTATTGCTAAACTTACTCTTGGTACAAGTAGTAAAGCTATTCAGTTAACAGGACATAACCAGGAAAGCACACTAGAGACTTATTATGATAAACATACACCAGAACAAGTGAGGGAATATGCAGAACAAGTTAGCAAAGTGCTTAAATTTAAGTAACGAAAAAGATCTTTGTTTTAATTGTAACAGAATGGGAAAGATCATAGGTGTTGTTCAATATGGGAAACAGAAAGGAAATATTTGTGTGAAATGTTTCAAGGCTAATGCTATAACCTTGAATGGCAACCAGGAAGAAGAAACGAGGTCAACCTCGGATCAATATTAATGTTAGAGTTTTAGTTACTCTAAAGATCATAGAAATAGTTACAAAAGAAAATATATCACCCTTGAAAGCCTGGTATCAATTATCAAAGCACGAGGCTTTTGATGATCTAATGTTGTTTCACAGAAAGACACCACAACAAATAAAACATTTTAAATCTAGTCAAGATAGACTCAAAGCATTCTACTATAAGCACGTTGAACGTTGGCTAAAGGATTTTAAATCTAGAAGTTATCTTAAAAAGTACCCTACAATTAAGACCTATTTGAAAAAAAGTAGACTTAATAAAACTAAATAACTCTACGTATTATTTTATAATATTTTTTCATATCCAGGTGATATGGAATTTAAACAAAAATATTGCAAGTCCTGGCAGATCTTAAAGTTGTTTAGCATATCAAAAGCAACATTTTATAGATTTCAAAATGAATGGATAAGCCAAGGGAATGATCCTGCTTTAATGGGTAAGGTGATCCTCGGTCCACGATTAGTAGTGTGGGATCCTGTTATCTTTGTGAATTGGTTACAGGAACACAAAGCAAATAAAAAAGTTAAATACGATTACGAACTCCAGGACAAAGTAATAGCAATCCAAACACTAAAGAAAATAAAACAATGAAACCACTTAACAACATAGACAAACCACTAGAGAGCAAAGACGGAAAAGGATTAATGGCAGATCTAGAAAAGATTGAATTTGATGTTCAACAGGACCTACTTAATTCTCTGAAAGAAATGTATGAGAAAGAGAAGTCCAAAGGACAAAGTTTCTCTGATTGGCTAAAGAGTAAACCACTAGACGAACTCAAAAGAATTGAATTGAATAATGGTGGATCTGTTGGTGAGAAATACGAAGAGTTACTAGACGCATTTGAAAAGGGAATAGATGTAATGCCTGGTGAAGATCTAACTAAATACATAGAACGAGTTAGAAAAGCCGAACTACTAGAAAAGCTAAAGGACAAATAATAATGGCTTATATTGTAGATCCCATAAATAACACTTTAATTGATGATGAGAAACCTTTCACAAAGATTGCAGATAACCTGGGTAAGAAAAAAGAATACAAACAATTAGAGTTTGATTTTTCTGAAAAGAAAAAAGATGTCCCTGTACGTAAGCCTGGAGCCGTACCACCAAAGACACAAACAATTAAAAAGTTTAAAGACGGATCTAAACCAATAGTTAGAAAAGAAAACCTAGATGAGAGAATACAAAGAATGGTTTACCAATATGACGGAAAGCCAAACGACAAACCACCACTACACTACAACAATCCAAATATTATAGACGAAGAGAATTACGGAAAGAGACCAAAGCCGTTCAATAATAATGATCCCTCTAGTTATCCTAGCGACAGGGACCAAAGACAAAGAATATCTAGTTGGGATTTAATATTAGATACAACAATCAAATCTGGCACAGCGAGGGAAAAAAAAGAAATGAGGAAATACTTACGAGATAAATACAAAGATCCAAACCAAAGAAAATATTTTACTGAAAAAGAAAAAAGATTTATTTCAGCTTATAAACCACCAGAAGTTACAATTCCAAAAGTAGACACAACAATACTCACACAAAACTTTAAACCTATTGAACAAACAATAGAAGATAAAATTAGAGAACAACAATTTCAAGAGATGTTGGAAGATCAACGAAGAGCAAAGGCAGAGAGGCAAGGGGGATTAGCTTATCTGTTGGGTATAGATGAATAAGTACGAATTAAAATATATGATTGAACAACAAGGATCTATTACAGATAGACTTACAGATACACTAGGAAAACAATCAACACATATCCAGGAACTATGGACCGAGATAGGACTCAAAAACGAGAGAATAACAAAACTAACTAATAAGATTTATGAGCTCCAGGACGTAATTAAATCACAAAGGACAAAGGATTTCGCAGAGTTTTGGAACCCAGAAAGAGTAGATAATTAAACACTATGAGAAGTAAATTTACATCAGTTGCATTAAAGAAATCTGTATTAGCAAGATTAGATGATCTGTCAGGCAAGATCATTCCAGGTATCAAAATCTCAATACCTAAAACAATAGAGATATTAACCACGTCAGCACAAAAAGGAATTATTAACAATGACAGAAATATTGAACTCGCAAGAGATAATAGAAAAACTTCATAACATATTTTTTGCAAAGAACGGCTACAAAGCAGTTGATCTAAAAAGAACTAGAAAAGACGGAAAGAAACTTTTTGATTACCAAAGAATAAGAGAGCCATTACAAGAACAACATTACTCAAACCATTATAGAACTGAACACGGATTAGTCCCTAGTCCTATTGTAGACGAGGATCAATGTTGTTTTGGTGCAATAGACGTTGACACTTACGATATGGACCGAGAAACAAAGCTCACGATAATTGATAAGTGTAGACAATATAAATTACACCCTTGTTATTCAGAGAGTAGAGGATTGCATATCTACGCATTTATAGGTGAGAATTCTTATGTGTCCTGTAACACAATGAGAAATTTCTTACGAAAGATTTGTAAGTATTTAGGTTTAAGTCCAAAGACAGAAATATTTCCTAAACAAGACAGAGTTGAGGGTGATGAGATAGGGAATGGAATAAAGATACCTTATAGAGCCTGGAACTTACATTCACAAAAGGGACAAACAGGAATAGGAATTGTAGTTAACCCACACAAGAAAACAGAAATCTTTGAGTTAGATGTAGAACAATTTATTAGGAATGTTGAAAATAACTTACTAACCAAAGAAGAATTAAACGAATACGACTATGAAGATGTAAAAGAAGATCCCACTAAACCACTCGGACATACACCAGAATTTGATGAGGGATCTATGAATGATCCTGAAATCCAAGATATGACATACACGGCTATACTCAAAAAGATTAGAGATGAGAAAATGAGTCTTGATGATGATAGTTACTATGATGATTTAGTTACGTTATCAGTTGGTAAAATGGTTGTTGGAAAGTTAGACAATGACGTAATACTTGAAAAGATTAGAGAGTATTTAGGTGAGGCTTACGAAGATGATTACTTTCTTAAAAAGGTCCAAAGAGCTAGATCTAAATTTGATATTGAAGAGCCTCGTTATGCTAGAAAAAAGATAGTTGAGAACCTGGTCTATATCAAAGACGTAGATAAGTTTTATGATATTGAAAAAGGAAAAGAATATTCAAAAGAGGCTATCAATTATGAGAACGCAATACATTTCAATCAAAGAGTTGCCTGTACTAATTGGCTAAAGACTATTCCAAATAGAAAGATAGTTGAGACCTGGGTATGTAAACCAACAGAATATAATCCAGGTGATCCAATATTTTACAGAGGTAACTTAAAATATCTTAATAGTTGGAAACCAAATAACATTGAGGCAACGAAAGGTGATACAAGTTTATTACATAAATTATTAGATCATATCTTTAACAAACAAAAAGAATACATAGACCACTTTCTAGATTACTGGGCTTATATGGTTCAACACCCAGGAATTAAAATTAGATATGGATTGATATTAGTTACTCCACATTACCAAGTAGGAAAAGGATCAATCTTTAGAGCTATGAAGTTAACTATTGGTAAGAACAACACCAGAGAGATAGATATTAACCAGGCTGTTGATAGATCTAAAACTTTCTTAATAGATAGTCAGCTTTGTTTAATTGATGAAACACAATCAAAAGGAAACTTTGATGAAAAGAAAAAATTATTAAATGATTTGAAAAGAATAATAACCGAAGATGTAATTAACGTTAGAGAGCTTTACAAAGAATACAGAGAAGTTGAGACCTGCACGAACTATATTATTTTCTCAAATAACAAAGACGCATTATCTCTTCCTGCTAATGATGTGAGATATTGGGTTTACATATCTGAACGTCCTAGAATGGAGCAGAGTTTTTATGATGAGTACCACCAATGGTTAGATAACCAGGGAGCAAATGAAATACTTTATGAATTAGAAAATAGAGAGATCTCTGAAAGTTTTAATCCAAAAGGTATAGCTCCAAAGACTCCATTTCTACAATCAATGTCAGAGGCAGGGGAACACCCACTTACAGCACAGATCAGAACATTATACGAGGAATGTGAGTTTCCATTTACAGAAGATCGTATTGTTATTGGATCAAGAGAGTTACACGAATGGTTAGAGAAAAATAAACCTAAAACACCAGGAAGATTAAATGAGGTTAAAGACGCATTAATCAGCATAGGTGGACGTGGATTAGGACAAGTTAAGATCCACGTATCTAACAACAAGGAACAACAATTAATTAGACCTACGTTGTATTTAATCAGAAAACAGGAACAATATCACAATAGATCAGCACAAGACCTGGCTAATGAGTTTTATGTTCCATTATACCCAGATCAAAAATGAACAATAAATCTAGACTACAAAAAGCAAGATACTTACAGAACCTGGTCCGTGATCGGATAATCAAGATGTTTCCTACATTGACCAAGGAAGATATTAAGTGCCCTGGAGCTAATGAGAATGGAGCTGATATTAAGCTCTTAACTTTGATTGCTAGAAAGTTGTTTCCCTATAATGTTGAATGTAAGAACAGAGAAGAATACAGGACCATATATAAACATTTTAAACAAACCAAAAACCACGGACCACTAGAGCCGTTACTAGTTGTTAAAATGAATAGGAAAAAACCTTTAGTTATTATTGATATGGAACACTTTTTTAATTTACTAGAAGATAACTAACCTACTAACCTTGAATAAAACTTCCGTCTAACTTCTGTCTAATTGTTAAAAGATAAGAGATTAGTTTTTCTGTTGAGCCTAGTAGCCTAGTTAGTATAGTTTCTCTAGCATTCCTTGATATGAATTAAGGGAGCCCAGACTAGTCTATAAAAGTGTAAACCTAGTACACCTAAAACACAAAAACGTAACTAAAATCTTACAAAAAACCTTTTGAAAAAGTATTTAATGTGGACTTATGTGGACTTTAAAAGGCTTAACAGGGTATACAAATGTATACTTTTCCTAGGCTGATGTTACCTAATGTACCCTAGAGATCCCTAAAACTTAACTAATGTTAGCTTGAATTCATACTAACCAATGGTAACCTTTTGTAACGTTTAATCCTGGTGAATGAGACTATCAACGTAAATCAAAAGTTACGTTTTCTTACTTTGAATTAGACTATCCTGTACGAGAATTAAGTTACGTTTTGTACGAGAGTGAGAGGCTGGACATAGCAGGACTAGTTGGACTTTGTTGGACTCCAAATACTAACCTTGTTCCTTGATCCGTGAGCCTAGTATGATACAACAAGGATCGTTAATAATACCTTTAGGATCCCTGTATTGCGATCTGGTTGCCTACCGATTTCTAAAATATTTACAATGCAGGGAGCCTTTTCAAATAAAATTTTAAAAAATTTTTTTATAATATTTTTTGAGACTCAAAATGATTTCAACGTCTATGACTTTGTCTAACTTGCTATATAGGTCTAACTATTAGGATCCCTTTCTAAAAAAGGGGTGTAAGGGGGTCTAAAAGACTCCAGGATTGACGTTTCGTTAGGATCCCTCTTGGTGATCCAAGCGAGTCCGTGCAACAGCACGGACGAGCTTTATAGTGAGAACATTTAGGTAACCCTGGATTTCAATTTTGACTCTAGTTTTATAAGTAAACACTATCTTTTTGAGTTTAATTTTTCCTTGGTCCAAGACTCTAAAAACATAGATAAATACAAACCGAAAAGACTCCAAACTAGAAACAAACTAGAAACTAGAGAGATAAATTTATTTTTTTAATAGACTATGTTAAGACAAGAATATAAAAAACAATGAAATTTCAAGACTTTTTTAACAATGCCCTCGTGGTGAAATTGGTAGACACAAAGGACTTAAAATCCTTGCCCTTTTGGGAGTGCCAGTTCGAGTCTGGCCGAGGGCACCATTAAAATGAGAAACATACAAATTATTTCAGATAAAAATTTAAGATCATTAAAAATAAAGAAATCTTTATCAAGCATAATAAAAAAGACTAAGGTAAATAAATCAAACGTAACAATAGTGATTGGAGGAGATGGTTTTATGCTTCAAACATTAAAAAAAAATAAAGAATCAAAAAAATTATTTTATGGTGTAAATTCAGGTAACTATGGTTTTTTAATGAATAAATTTTCATCAAAGAATTTTTTAAAAAATTTAGCTAAATCAAAAATAGTATCGATTTCACCATTAGAAATGTCTGTTAGAAATAAAAAAAATTTAACAAAAAAATATTTGGCAATAAACGAAGTATCTATTTTAAGACAAAGTAGACAGGCTGCCTCTTTATCAATCAATCACGGGTCAAAACAAATCATTAAAGAATTGGTTTCAGATGGTGTTCTAGTTTCTACCCCAGCAGGTAGTACCGCATATAATTTATCCGTTCATGGTCCAATTCTGAGTTTGAATTCCAAAAAATTATCAATCTCTCCAATTAGTCCATTTAGACCAAGACGGTGGAAAGGTAAAATAGTTAGCGATAGGTCAAAAATACTTATAAGAAATTTAAATCCAAAAAAAAGACCAATAAGTGCAGTTGCTGATAACATTGAGGTAAGAAATGCTAACAAAATTTTTATTAAAACTAATCAAAAAATAAAATTTAATCTTTTGTATGATCAGAATAGAAGTCTTCAAAAGAAAATTAAGTTAGAACAGTTAAGAAAAGAAACGTTTTAATGGTGCCCCCGCACGGACTCGAACCGCGGACCTATTGATTACAAATCAATTGCTCTACCAGCTGAGCTACAAGGGCATAGACTTTTTTTATAAGAATTTTGTTACTAATCAAGATTTTTTTTTGCCTTGTTTATATGAAAAAAAACTACTGATGCGCTATTTGCTATATTTAAACTTTCAATTTTATCATTTATTTTTATTTTAACAGGATAATCAATATATTTGGATGTTTTTTCTTTCAATCCATGACCCTCTGATCCAAACAAAAGAATATTATTGCCTTTCCAGTCATAATTTGTGAAATCTTGATTTCCATCTGATGAAAAACCATAAACCCAAAAATTTTTTTCTCTTAAAAACTTTAAAGTACTATTTATATTAGCAACTTTAAAAATATTGGTGTATTCAATAGAGCCTGAACTAGCTTTATACATTGATTTACTGCTTTCAGGGAATAATCTTTCTTTAACAATAATGCCGTCAATATTAAATGATGCAGCACTTCTAATTACTGATCCAATATTTCTTGGGTCTGTTACACCATCTAAGCAAGCTAAGGTTAGATTATTTTTAGTTTTGATAAATTCTTTTAAATTTTTTTCTTCTAATTTTTCAACTTCTGCCACATATCCTTGATGTAAAATTTGCTCATTTTTACAATATTTATCTAATTCTTTTTTTGTTTTAAAAAAAACTTTCACGTCCTTTAGTAAGTTTCTTTTTGGACTTAACCTGTGAATATTCTTTTTACTTTCTTCAGTCAAAAACAATCTTAATACTTTTCTCTTTGGATTTTTCAGAGCCTCTATTACAGGATGCTTACCAACAATAAAAAAGTTTGTATTTGCCATATTTTCTGCATTTTTACTTAATTTTTTAGTATTTTCTTATTATTTCACATATTGCAATTGTTTAATAAAAATATATAAAACCCCTGTTGTTTAAAGGTTTTTTGAACAAGGGGACGCTTTCCCCTATTTTAGGAGGGGTACCAAAGCGGTCAAATGGGGCGGGCTGTAAACCCGTTGACTTCGGTCTTCGAAGGTTCGAATCCTTCCCCCTCCACCATTTAAAAAATCTTTGACAATTGGAGTGTAACTAACTTGGTTTTGCGGGTGTAGTTCAATGGTAGAACGCTAGCCTTCCAAGCTGGATGTAAGGGTTCGATTCCCTTTACCCGCTCCAAATTAATTAAATAAAAGAAAATGTAAGGATAAAAGAATGTCGAAAGAAAAATTTAATAGAAGTAAACCACATTGTAACATAGGTACAATTGGACACGTAGACCACGGTAAAACAACTTTAACTGCGGCTATTACAAAAGTATTATCAGAAAAAGGTGGAGCTCAGTTCACTGCTTATGATCAGATTGACAAAGCCCCTGAAGAAAAAGAGCGGGGAATAACAATTTCAACAGCTCATGTTGAGTACGAGACTGAGAAAAGACACTACGCACACGTTGATTGCCCAGGTCACGCTGACTATGTAAAAAACATGATTACTGGTGCAGCACAAATGGACGGAGCAATTCTGGTGGTTAACGCTGCTGATGGTCCAATGCCACAAACAAAAGAACACATTCTTTTGGCTAGACAAGTTGGTGTTCCAGCAATTGTAGTTTTCTTGAATAAGGTTGATCAAGTTGATGATAAAGAAATGATCGACTTAGTTGAAGAAGAAATCAAAGAATTATTAACATCATACAAATTTCCAGGAGATAAAACTCCAATTATCAAAGGATCTGCATTAGCAGCTGTAGAGGGTAAGGATGATGCAATAGGAAAAAATGCAATCATGGAACTTATGAAAGCTGTAGATGATTTCATTCCTCAGCCTGATAGACCAAAAGATAAACCTTTCTTAATGCCGGTTGAAGACGTGTTCTCAATTTCTGGTAGAGGTACGGTTGTAACAGGAAGAGTCGAACAAGGTGTTGTTAAAACTGGTGAAGAAATAGAAATAGTAGGTATCAGGGATACAAAAAAATCTGTTTGCACTGGAGTAGAAATGTTTAGAAAAATTCTTGATACTGGAGAAGCTGGAGATAATATTGGTGCACTATTAAGAGGTGTTGAAAGAACTGATGTAGAAAGAGGTCAAGTATTATGTAAACCAGGATCAGTAACTCCACACACAAAATTTGAAGCTCAAGCGTATGTTTTGAAAAAAGAAGAGGGTGGAAGACATACTCCTTTCTTTACAAAATATAGACCGCAGTTTTATTTTAGAACTACAGACGTTACCGGAGAGGTAGAATTACCGTCAGGAACTGAAATGGTGATGCCAGGTGATGATGCCAAGTTTACAGTTAAATTAATTACACCAATTGCTATGAGTGAAAAACTAAATTTTGCAATTAGAGAAGGTGGAAGAACTGTAGGTGCAGGAGTAGTTACGAAAATTATAGAGTAAACTCCCTTAGGAGTGTAGCTCAATTGGTAGAGCGCCGGTCTCCAAAACCGGAGGTTGGGGGTTCGATTCCCTCCGCTCCTGCCAAAATTAGGAGAATGATAAAATGAAAAACCCATTAAAGTTTTTTCAAGAAGTAAAACAAGAGGCTTTCAAAGTTACATGGCCAACTGGAAAAGAAACTATCCAAGGGACTATAATGGTTGCGATAATGGCAATAATCGCTTCATTATTTTTTTTGTTAATTGATCAATTTTATAAATTTTTTTTAGACATTATATTAAACATAGGGATTTAATGAAAAACTGGTACATTATTCAATCTCATTCAAGCTTCGAAAATAAGGTAGCTCAATTAATTAAAGAGGAAGCTGATAAGGCTAAAATAGCCGATAAATTTGAGGAAATTGTAGTTCCAACTCATGACGTAACTGAAGTAAAAAGAGGAAAAAGAGTTCAAAGAAAAAAGAAGTATTTTCCTGGATATGTGTTAATTAAAAGCGAAATGGATAATAGTATTTATCATATGATTAAAGGAATAAAAAAAGTAAGTGGATTTCTAGGGAGCAAGGGCATACCTGTTCCAGTATCTGACAAGGAAATAGAAAAAATTTTAGGTCAAATAAAAGATGGTGTTGCGCAATCGAAATCAACAATAGATTATTCTGTGGGAGAAAAAGTTCAAGTAGTAGACGGTCCTTTCGCATCTTTTTCTGGAATGATTGAAGATATTGATGAAGAGAAATCAAGAGTAAAAGTTTCAGTATCTATTTTTGGAAGACCAACACCGGTAGATTTAGAATTTAATCAGATTGAAAAGGTAAGCTAATGGCAAAAAAAGAAATAAGTGGATATGTAAAATTACAAATAAATGGGGGCCAAGCTAATCCTGCTCCACCTGTTGGGCCAGCTTTAGGTCAAAGGGGTATTAACATAATGGAATTTTGTAAAGCATTTAATGAAAAAACAAAAAACTTTATGGGCAAACCAGTCCCTGTTGTAATTACTGTTTATAAAGACAAAAAATTCGATTTTATAATAAAGTCACCTCCAGCATCACACTTCATTAAAGAAGCAGCAAAATTAAAAAGTGGTTCACAAGAACCTGGAAGAAATATCGTTGCATCAATTACAAAAAAACAGGCTGAAGAAATAGCTAAAAAGAAGATGGTTGATCTAAACGCTCATGATTTAGAAGAGGCCGTTAAAATAATAGCAGGCTCTGCTAGATCTATGGGCATTGAGGTAAAAGATTAATGAGTTCAAAAAGATTTAAAAAGCTTCCAAAAAATACGAATACTTTAAAGGCTGAGCCTATAAATAATTTGCTATCTAAAGTTAAGGAAAATTGCACTACAAAGTTTGATGAGTCTCTAGATATAAATATTTTAATTAACAATAAACAAAAGAAAAATGAAATAAATTTAAGATCTATGGTTAATCTTCCAAGTGGAACAGGTAAAAAAGTAAAAGTTGCTGTGGTTTGTGAAGAAAGTAAGTTAAAAGAAGCTAAAGACTCAGGAGCAGATCAAGTTGGAGGTGATGATTTAATTGAAAAAATTAAAAATGGAGAGATGAATTTCGAAAAATTAATTTGCTCATCATCTATGATGATAAAATTATCTAAATTAGGAAAAGTTCTAGGACCTAAAGGATTAATGCCAAATCCAAAACTAGGAACTGTTACTGACAAAATTGGTGAAGCAGTTAAGAACGCAAAAGCAGGTCAAGTTGAATTAAAAAATGATAAAGACGGCAATATTGGTTTAAGCATAGGAAAAAAATCTTTTTCTGATGATAAACTTATCAAAAATTTCAATGCAGTAATCAGTTCACTTGAGAAAGAAAAGTCAAATCTTACAATAAAAGGAGATTTAATCAAATCTACTTATATTACATCTACAATGGGTGTTTCATACAAGATAAAATTAGAAAAGAGTTTTTAATTATGATGAGCAAAGAAAAAAAACAGGTTTATATTAGCGAAATGTCTTCGCAGCTAGACAAAGCTGAAGCTGTTATTGTCGCTCATTATCAAGGTTTAACAGTTAAACAACTTGATGAATTAAGAAAAAAAATGCGTGAACATGGAATACAGTTTAAAATTACAAAAAATAGAATTACAAAATTAGCACTGGAGAAGACGAGCAGAAAAGATTTATCAAATTTATTCTCTGGTCCTACAGCTGTTGCAATGTCAGATGATGCAATAACTTCAGCAAAAATTCTAACTAATTTTTCAAAAGAGAATCAAAATCTAAAAATTCTTGGCGGTATAATGGGTAAAGACCTATTAGATGTTGCGGGTGTTAAAAATATTGCAACTTTGCCGACCTTGGATGAGGCTAGAGCAAAAATCGTTGGTATTTTAAGCTCTCCAGCACAAAAAATCGCAAGTATTTTGCTTGCACCCGGCTCAAAAATCGCTATTTTAGCGCTCGAAAAATCAAAAAAATAACTTAGGACATATTTGTTATGGCGGACTTAAATAAAATCATAGACGAGCTATCGAAGTTGACTGTTGTAGAGGCAGCAGAACTATCAAAGCAACTTGAGGAAAAATGGGGTGTTACAGCAGCAGCAGCAGTAGCAGCACCAGCAGCAGGAGCAGCAGCTGGAGGAGCACCTGCAGAAGAGAAAAATGAATTTACGGTTGTACTAGCTTCAGCAGGGGATAAAAAAATTAACGTTATCAAAGAAGTTAGAGCAGTTACAGCACTTGGTTTAAAAGAAGCTAAAGACTTAGTTGAGGGTGCACCAAAAGAAATAAAATCTGGTGTAAGCAAAAAAGATGCCGAAGAGATGAAGAAAAAACTTGAGGCAGCTGGCGCTAAAGTAGAGCTTAAATAAAGAATTAAAAAATTATAGGCTGTTTTAGTTTTTTAAAGCAGTTGGAATAAATGCAATTATCTTTTACTAAAAAAAAAAATATTAGAAAAAATTTCGGTAAATTAAAAGAAAGTTTATCAATACCTAACTTAATTGAAGTTCAAAAAAATTCATATAAAGAGTTAACAGAATTTAAAGAAGATGTTGCTCCTCAATTCATCAAGGGTTTTGATCGTGTATTCAAAAGTATTTTTCCAATAGAGGA
Organism: uncultured Pelagibacteraceae bacterium; assembly: GCA_902551755.1. Taxonomy (GTDB): domain Bacteria; phylum Pseudomonadota; class Alphaproteobacteria; order Pelagibacterales; family Pelagibacteraceae; genus Pelagibacter. The sequence continues at coordinate 98,174 of CACDEB010000002.1, read as the reverse complement.
TCTTAACGATAAAGCTACTTTAGAATATATTAGCTACAGATTAGAGAAACCAAAGTTTGATGTAGAGGAATGTATACAAAGAGGCTTAACATATTCATCAGCACTTAAATGTAATTTACGTCTTGTTGTTTATGAAATAAATCAAGAAAACAACACTAAAGATATTTTGTCAGCAAAAGAACAAGAAGTTTACATGGGTGAGGTTCCAATGATGACAAATAGTGGTACATTTATTACAAATGGTGTGCAGCGTGTTGTGGTTAATCAAATGCACAGAAGTCCAGGTGTATTTTTTGATCATGATAAAGGGAAATCACATGCTAGTGGAAAATTATTATTTAATTGTAGAGTTATACCTAACAGAGGTTCGTGGCTTGATTTCGAGTTTGATGTAAAAGATTTATTATATTTTAGAGTTGATCGTAAGAAAAAAATTCTAGTTTCAACATTGTTATTAGCGTTAGGGTATAACAAAACTGATATAGTAAAAGAATTTTATGAGAAAGAGGTTTATTCCTACGATGAAAAAGAGAAAAAATGGAAAACAAAATTTAATCCTGAAAATTACAAATCCAAAAATTTCACAGAAGAAATCATCGATGCAAAAAGTAAAAAAACTATAATTAAGAAAGGTGAAAAAGTTAACTTTTTAAAAGCAAAAAAATTAGCATCTGACGGCCTTAAAGAAATTTACGTTTCTAATCAATACTTACTAGGCAAATATTTAATTAAAGATGTGAAAATTGGTGAAGATGAATTTAAAATTGGTTCAGAAATTAATGAAACAATAATTGATAAATTTTTAGAAGCAAAAATATTTTCTTTAGAACTTGCATACACAAACTCTATTAATAAAGGACCTTATCTACTACAAACTTTATTTAATGACAAAAACAATTCTAAGAATGATGCAATAAACGAAATTTATAAAGTTTTGAGACCTGGTGAGCCACCAACAATTGAAATTGCTACACAAATATTTAACAATCTATTTTTCAGTTCTGATAGATACGACCTCTCTGATGTTGGAAGAGTTAAATTAAATTCAAGGTTAAGTCTAGACTGCTCTGACAAGATCACGATCTTAAGAACCGATGATATAATTGCTATTATTAAAAAAATGCTGGATTTAAGAGACGGCAAAGATGAAGTTGATGATATTGATCATTTAGGAAACAGACGAGTTAGATCTGTTGGTGAACTTGTTGAAAATCAGGCCAGAATAGGTGTTTACAGAATGGAAAGAGCAATTAAGGAAAAAATGACTACACTAGATATTGAGTCTGCAATGCCACAAGATTTAATTAATGCTAAACCATTAACAATCTCTTTAAAAGACTTTTTTGCAACATCACAATTATCTCAATTTATGGATCAAACAAATCCTCTATCTGAAATTACTCATAAGAGAAGAGTTTCAGCTTTAGGACCAGGTGGTCTAACTAGAGAGAGAGCAGGTTTTGAAGTAAGAGATGTTCATCCAACTCATTACGGTAGAATTTGTCCGATTGAAACACCCGAGGGACCTAACATTGGATTAATTAATAGTTTGTCTACATATTCCAAAATTAATAAATATGGTTTCATAGAGTCACCATACAGAAAAGTATTAAATGGAGTTGTTCAAGAAAAAATTGAGTATTTATCGGCAATGGAGGAAACAAAGTTTACTATTGCACAAGCTAATTCTAAAGTTGATAAAAATGGTAAATTTACTGAGGATTTAGTTTCAAGTAGACAAAATTTAAATTTTATTTTATCTAAACCTGAAAATATTGATTATATTGACGTCTCTCCTAAACAACTTGTATCTGTTGCTGCTTCTTTAATACCATTCTTAGAAAATGATGATGCCAACAGAGCTCTTATGGGATCTAATATGATGAGACAAGCTGTACCACTTTTAAAACCAGAGTCCCCTTTAGTCGGCACAGGTATAGAAAGTGATGTTGCTTTAGACTCGGGTGTAACAATTGTTGCTAAAAGAGATGGTATAGTTGATAAAATTGATGGAAAAAGAATTGTAATTAAAGCAACAAGTGAGACTGATTTTTCAAAATCAGGAGTTGATATTTATAATTTACAAAAATTTAAAAGATCAAACCAAAATACTTGTATAAACCAGAAACCTTTAGTTAGAGTAGGTGACAAAGTAAAGCGTGGAGATATAATTGCAGATGGTCCTTCAACAAAAATCGGAGAACTTGCTCTTGGAAAAAATGTGACAGTGGCTTTCATGCCCTGGCAAGGATACAATTTTGAAGACTCAATTTTAATTTCAGAAAGATGCGTTACAGATGATGTATTCACCTCAGTTCACATAGAAGAGTATGAGGTTATGGCTAGGGATACCAAACTAGGAGAAGAGGATATAACTAGGGATATACCAAATGTTAACGAAGAAGCTTTAAAAAACTTAGACGAGTCAGGAATTGTCTACATTGGTGCAGAAGTAAAACCTGGCGATATACTTGTCGGCAAGGTAACTCCAAAAGGTGACACAGCATCCGGACCGGAGGAAAAATTACTCAGATCAATATTTGGCGAGAAAGCAATAGATGTTACAGATACTTCGTTAAAAATGCCAAGTGGTAGTGGTGGTATAGTTGTTGATGTAAGAGTTTTTAATCGTCATGGAATAGAAAAAGATGAAAGATCAATTACAATTGAAAGAGCTGAAATAGATTTAGTTCAACAAGATAAGCTTGTTGAAGAAGAAATTCTGGAAAGAAGCATTAAACAAAGGGCAGCCCAAATCTTAACAGGTACTCAAATTTCTAAAAAGATTAAGAATTTAAATCAAGGTGATATTTTAAATCAGAGTAATATTAATGAAGTTCCAATATCTGAAATTTTTAAAATGAATGTGAAAGATGCAAGTAAAAATGAAATATTAGAAAAATTAAAAGAACAATATCAAAATGCAAGTCAAGATATCAAAGAAAGGTTTGAGGATAAAGTTCTTAAAATAAGACAAGGTGATGATTTATTGCCAAGTGTAATGAAAATGGTTAAAGTTTTTGTGGCAATTAAGAGAAGATTAAGACCGGGAGATAAGATGTCAGGAAGACATGGCAACAAAGGAGTAGTGAGTAAAATTGTTCCTGTAGAAGATATGCCTTACAGAGAGAATGGAAAGCCGGTTGATATTGTTCTAAACCCTTTGGGTGTTCCAAGTAGGATGAATGTTGGTCAAATTTTAGAAACACACTTAGGTTGGGCTTGTACAGAGTTAGGAGATAAATTAAAAAATTTAATTAACGAAAATCAAAAAAAATTAGAGATGTCTCAAAAAATTAAAGAGTTTCTTAAATCTGTTTATGGAAAGGAAATTTTAGAGGATTCAATTGAAAAATTAACTAAAAACGAATTTTCAGATTTATGTGAAAATTTGATGAGCGGGGTTCCGATATCTACACCTGTTTTTGATGGTGCTAAAGAAAAAGATGTAACTGAGATGCTAGATTTAGCTAAATTACCTAAGACTGGTCAAACTCCTTTATGGGACGGAAGAACTGGGGAAAAATTTGATAGAGATGTAACGGTCGGTACCATTTATATGTTGAAATTACATCATCTCGTAGAGGACAAAATTCATGCTAGATCTACAGGGCCTTACAGTTTAGTAACTCAGCAACCGCTTGGAGGAAAAGCTCAATTAGGTGGTCAAAGATTTGGTGAAATGGAGGTATGGGCTTTAGAGGCATACGGAGCTTCTTATACTCTTCAAGAAATTCTTACAGTAAAATCTGATGACGTTGCTGGTAGAGTAAAAGTATACGAAACAATTGTTAAAGGCGAGGAAAATTTTGAGTCAGGAATTCCTGAGTCGTTTAATGTATTAGTTAAAGAAATTAAATCTTTAGCATTAAATGTTGAGCTTAATTGATTATGAAAAAAGAACTTAAAGATTTATTTAAAAACAACGAAATATCAGAATCTCAGAATTTTAATAGTATTAAAATTTCATTAGCAAGTCCTGAAAAAATAAAGTCCTGGACATATGGTGAAATTAAAAAACCTGAAACAATTAATTATAGAACATTTAGACCAGAAAAAGACGGTCTATTTTGTGCAAGAATTTTTGGACCAATCAAAGATTACGAATGTTTGTGTGGAAAATATAAGAGAATGAAGTTTAGAGGTATTATATGTGAAAAATGTGGTGTTGAAGTCACTAAATCAAATGTCAGACGTGAAAGAATGGGTCATATTAATCTTGCAACACCAGTAGCACATATTTGGTTTCTAAAATCTTTACCAAGTAGAATATCTTTGGCAATCGACATGAAACTAAAAGAGGTTGAAAGAGTACTTTATTTTGAAAACTTTATAGTCATTGAACCAGGTCTTACGGGTTTAAAGAAGAATCAATTATTGTCAGAAGACGAATTAATAAAATATCAAAATGAGTATGGTGACGAGTCTTTTACTGCAGGTATTGGGGCGGAAGCTATATTAGAAATATTAAAAAATATAAATTTAGAGCAAGAAAGAGAAATTCTAGTAAAAAATATTAATGAAACAAAGTCTAAGGTCTCAGAAGAAAGATCAATAAAAAGATTAAAATTAATTGATTCATTTATTAAAACAGGAAACAAACCTGAATGGATGATTTTAACAGTTATACCTGTGATACCACCAGAATTAAGACCTTTAGTACCATTAGATGGAGGTAGATTTGCCACTTCAGATTTAAACGATTTATATAGAAGGGTAATAAATAGAAATAATCGTCTCAAAAGATTAATGGATTTAAAAGCTCCAGATATAATTGTTAGAAATGAAAAAAGAATGTTGCAAGAGTCTGTTGATGCACTCTTTGACAATGGAAGAAGAGGGAGAGTAATCACTGGAACTGGAAAACGTCCACTAAAATCTTTAGCAGAGATGCTGAAAGGTAAACAAGGAAGATTTAGACAAAATCTTTTAGGTAAAAGAGTAGATTACTCAGGAAGATCAGTAATAGTAGTCGGTCCAGATCTAAAACTTCATGAATGTGGTTTGCCTAAAAAAATGGCTCTAGAATTATTCAAACCTTTCTTATACGCGAGATTAAATAAACTTGGTTTAGCTTCAACAATTAAACAAGCCAAAAAACTAGTTGAAAAAGAAACTAATGCTGTTTGGGACGCTTTAGAAGTTATTGTAAGAGAACATCCAATTATCCTTAATAGAGCGCCGACACTTCATAGACTAGGTGTTCAGGCTTTTGAACCTAAATTGATAGAAGGAGATGCAATTGAATTACATCCTTTAACTTGTGCTGCATTTAATGCTGATTTTGATGGAGACCAAATGGCAGTGCACATTCCATTAAGTTTAGAAGCTCAGTTAGAGGCAAGAGTCTTAATGATGTCCACGAACAATATTTTAAGTCCATCAAATGGAAAGCCAATTATAGTTCCTAGTCAAGATATGATACTTGGGATCTATTATTTGTCACTCCCACCATATCAGGAGAAAAAAATTGAGGGTTACTTTGTAAATGATTCTGAAATTGAGCAAGGTTTAGAGTCTGGAAAAATAAAAATACATTCTAGAATTATATCTAGATTTGAGACAGTTGATGAAAAAGGTAATCAAGTATTTGAAAAACATACTAGTACAGCTGGTAGATTTTTACTGGCAAATCTTTTACCAAAAAATAAAGATATCAAATTTTCTCTAATTGATAGAGTTTTACCTAAAAAAGTTGTTTCAGAAATAATTGATTTTGTTTTTAGATATACAGGTCAAAAAAGTACTGTAATTTTCTGTGATAAATTGAAAGACCTTGGATTTAAGCATGCGTTTAAAGCAGGTATTTCTTTTGGTAAAGATGATCTAATTATACCTGACAGTAAAGAGCAGTTGATTGATGAAACTAAACAACTAATTAAAGATTATGAAAATCAATATTCAGAAGGATTAATTACTAGAGGTGAAAAATACAATAAAGTTGTTGATGCTTGGTCTAAATGTACTGACAAAGTTGCATCTGAAATGATGAAAGGAATATCAGCAACTAACAAATCTGAGAAGGGATTAGATATCAATTCCGTCTTCATGATGGCAGACTCTGGTGCAAGAGGATCGGCTGCTCAAATGAAACAGCTTGCTGGTATGAGAGGTTTAATTGCAAAACCATCAGGTGAAATTATCGAGTCACCGATTACATCTAATTTTAAAGAAGGTCTAACAGCCCTTGAATATTTTAATTCTACTCACGGCGCCAGAAAAGGATTAGCTGATACCGCATTAAAAACTGCTAACTCAGGCTATCTAACTAGACGATTATGTGATGTAGCGCAAGATTTAACTGTAACTAAAAAAGAATGTGATATTAAGAGCCGTGGAAATATTACTTTATCTGAAATTATTGAAGGTGGCAATATAATTGTAAGTTTATCAGAGAGAGCCTTAGGAAGAGTTGTAGCCGCAGATGTAAAAAATCCAATATCTGGTGAAGTAGTTATAAAAAAAGGTCATATGATTGATGAGTCAGATTGTGAAAAAATAGATGCAGCAGGAGTAAAGTCTATAAAAGTTTATTCAGTAATTACATGTGGCTCTAAAGAAGGTGTTTGCGCAACATGTTATGGTCGGGATCTTTCAAGGGGTAAAATGGTAAATGTAGGAGAAGCAATCGGTATGATTTCAGCACAGTCTATTGGCGAACCTGGAACTCAGTTAACAATGAGAACTTTTCACGTTGGGGGAACAGCATCAATTAAACAAGACTCTCAAATTGTAAGTAAAAGCGATGGAATTTTAAAGATAATTAATACTAATCTTCTAGAAGACTCTAAGAAAAATTTAATTGTTATGGGAAGAAATACACAAATTAGTTTAGAGGACGATAAAGGTGTGCAAATTGCAATTTACAAAGTTCCGTATGGATCGAAACTATTTTTTAAAAATGATGATAAAGTAAAGAAAAATTCTAAAATTTGTGAGTGGGATCCATATACCACACCAGTTATTGCTGAAAAAAGTGGAATAGCAAACTTTGTTGATTTAATCGACGGTGTTTCACTATCTGAAACACTTGATGACACTACTGGCATTTCATCTAAATCAGTAATCGACTGGAGATCTCAATCAAAAAATACAGATTTAAAACCAAGAATTACTCTAAGAGATGAAAAAGGAAATGTTATTAAAAAGGCTGATGATAATGAAGCAAGATATTATCTTGTACCAGATTCAATACTTTCAGTTAAAGATGGACAAAAAATATTTGCAGGTGATGTGATAGCGCGTCTACCTAAAGAAACGTCCAAGACAAAAGACATCACTGGTGGTTTACCTAGAGTAGCTGAACTTTTCGAAGCACGTAAAGCAAAAGATAGTGCAATAATTGCAGAAAATAATGGGAAAGTAATTTTTGGAAAAGAAGTTCGTGGTAAACAAAGAGTTTCAATTGTCTCATCAAGCGGAGAAAGTTCAAACTATTTAATTCCAAAAGGTAAACATATTAATTTTAACCAAGGAGAAGAAATTAAAAAAGGGGAATATTTATTAGATGGACAACCTTTGCCGCATGATATTTTAAGAATACTAGGTATTGAAGAACTGACTGAATATTTTGTAAACCAAGTGCAAGAAGTCTATAGACTACAGGGTGTGATAATAAACGATAAACACATAGAGACTATTTTAAGACAGATGTTAAAAAAGGTTGAGATCAAAACATCTGGTGACTCAGATTTATTACCTGGTGAAATTATTGATAGATTTAAATTTGATAGCATGAATGAACAACTTAAAAAAGACGGAAAAAAAACAGCTGTCGGCGACAGAGTTCTGATGGGCATTACTAAGGCATCTTTACAAACCGACTCGTTTATTTCTGCAGCATCGTTTCAAGAGACAACACGAGTTCTTACCGACGCAGCTATCAGAGGTAAGGTTGATACATTAGTCGGATTAAAAGAGAATGTGATAGTTGGAAGGCTAGTACCTGCTGGAACGGGATCGATTAAGAACAAGTGGAATAAAAAAGCTCTCGACGACGATCAAAAATTCCTTGCCGAACAAGAAAAGATTGAACAGCCAGAAAGCCCTGTAAATCAATAGTAATTTAGCTTTAAATCTATCATTTTAATTTGACAAATCACAAATCTGTAGTATTTTCACCAAGAATTTTGGTTGGAATGTAGTGCCCTTGAAGCACTAAACGCTACCATACATAGGTCACTAGAGTATTTCTTCCAAAATATAATTATTATGCCAACAATTAACCAATTGTTAAGAAAAAAAAGAATTAAACCTAAGGCAAGGGACAGAGTCCCTGCGTTAGAGAAATCTCCACAAAAGAGAGGTGTCTGTGTAAAAGTTTACACAACCACACCAAAAAAACCTAACTCTGCTTTGAGAAAAGTTGCAAGAGTACGACTTTCAAACGGTCACGAAGTAACTTCTTATATTCCTGGTGAAGGTCACAATCTTCAAGAACACTCAGTCGTTTTAATTAGAGGCGGTAGAGTAAAAGACTTACCAGGAGTTCGATATCATATCTTAAGAGGTAATCTAGACACTCAAGGTGTGACAGGAAGAAAACAACAAAGATCTAAATACGGAGCAAAAAAAGGTAAGTAAAATGTCTAGAAAAAAAAGCGCTCCTAAAAAACTTAATGTTGTTGATCCAAAATATAAGTCAGTAATTATTCCAAAACTAATAAATTCACTAATGTATGACGGAAAAAAAACTATTGCTGAAAAAATCGTTTACGATGCGATAGACAAGATTAAATCTAAATCAAAAGATGAGCCAATTACAGTTTTTAACCAAGCAATTAGCAATATTAAACCAACTGTAGAAGTTAGATCTAGAAGAGTTGGTGGAGCTACTTACCAAGTTCCAGTAGAGGTAAAAGCAAAAAGATCACAAGCACTTGCAATTAGATGGTTAATAGACGCCTCAAGAAAGAGAAAAGATAAAAAAATGTCTGATAAAATTTTTAATGAAATTTTTGATGCTTATCAAAACAGAGGTTCAGCAATTAAAAAGAAAGAGGATACACATAAAATGGCAGAGTCAAATAAAGCCTTTGCTCATTTTAGATGGTAATAAAATATGCCTAGAACTCATAAACTAAACATGTACAGAAACATCGGTATCATGGCACACATTGATGCTGGTAAGACAACTACAACTGAAAGAATTCTTTATTATACTGGAAAGAGTCATAAGATTGGTGAGGTCCATGATGGTGCGGCTACTATGGACTGGATGGAACAAGAGCAAGAAAGAGGTATAACAATTACATCAGCTGCTACAACATGTTTTTGGAGAGATCATAGAATTAATATTATCGATACGCCAGGCCACGTTGATTTTACAATTGAAGTAGAAAGATCTTTAAAAGTATTAGACGGAGCTGTAGCGGTGTTCGACGGCGTAGCTGGAGTAGAGCCACAGTCTGAAACAGTATGGAGACAAGCTGATAAATATAAAGTTCCTAGAATTTGTTTTGTAAATAAATTAGATAGAACTGGTGCTGATTTCTTTAGATGTGTAGATATGATTAAAGACAGACTAGGCGCCAAACCTATGGTCATGCAAATTCCAATTGGTATCGAGTCATCACTGCAAGGTGTTGTTGATCTAGTAAAAATGAAAGCTATTGTATGGAAAAATGAAGATTTAGGAGCCGCTTGGGAAGAAAAAGAAATTCCAGAAGATCTTAAAGAAATTTGTGAAAAATATAGACAAGAACTCGTAGAGTCAGCTGTTGAGCAAGATGAAAAACTAATGGAAAGTTATTTAAACGGTGATCAAATTAAAAATGAAGATTTAATTAGATGTGTAAGAAAAGGCTGTTTAAATTTTGATTTTGTTCCAGTATTAACTGGATCTGCTTTTAAAAATAAAGGTGTTCAACCACTATTGGATGCAGTAGTTGACTATTTACCAAGCCCAGAAGACATAGGCTCTATCAAAGGTACAAAACCTGGATCAGAAGATGTTGTTGAAATGAAATTTGAAGATAGCGCTCCTTTTTCAGCACTTGCCTTTAAAGTAGCAAATGATCCGTTTGTTGGATCTTTGACATTTATTAGAATTTACTCAGGAACAGTTAAATCAGGTACTGGAATTTATAATACATCAAAAGACAAAGAAGAAAGAGTTGGGCGAATGCTTTTAATGCATGCAAACTCAAGAGAAGACATAAAAGAAGCTAATGCCGGTGATATTGTTGCTTTAGCTGGCTTAAAATATACAATTACTGGACATACTTTAGCTAATGAGGAAAGTCCAGTTTTACTGGAGCCTATGGAATTTCCAGATCCAGTTATTGAAATTGCTGTTGAGCCTAAAACTAAAGGGGATCAAGAAAAAATGGGAGAGGCTTTAGGTAGATTGGCCAAGGAAGATCCATCTTTTAGAGTTACTTCTGATGAAGAGTCTGGTCAGACAATTATTAAAGGAATGGGAGAGCTCCATTTAGATATAATTGTCGATAGAATGAAGAGAGAGTTTAAAGTAGAGGCAAATGTAGGTGCTCCACAAGTAGCATATAGAGAAACAATACTTAAACAATCGGAATTTGATTACACACACAAAAAACAAAGCGGTGGCGCAGGTCAATTTGCAAGAGTAAAACTGTCAATTGAGCCTTTAGAACCTGGGAAAGGAAGAGAAGTAGAGAGTAAAATAAAAGGTGGTGCTATTCCAAAAGAATTTATACCAGGTGTTGAAAAAGGTATTGAAAGTGTCTCCGACAGTGGAATATTAGCTGGATTTCCAATTATTGATTACAAAGTAACAATCCTAGATGGATTACACCACGATGTCGACTCTAGTGTTCTAGCTTTTGAACTGGCTTCGAGACAATGTTTCAAAGAAGCTTGTAATAGAGCAACTTTAAAATTACTTGAACCAATTATGAGAGTAGAAGTCGTAACACCCGAAGATTATATGGGTGATGTGATAGGTGATCTTAATAGTAGACGGGGACAGATAAACACTCAGGAGCAGAGAGGTAACGCTACAGTGATCACGGCTATGGTTCCATTAGCAAATATGTTTGGCTATATAAATGCACTAAGATCTATGTCTCAAGGAAGAGCTCAATATTCAATGTTCTTCGATCACTACGATAAAGTTCCACAAAATGTTCAAGATGAAGTTACAAAAAAGACAGGTTCAAATGGATAAACAAAATATTAGAATAAAATTAAGAGCCTATGATAATAAAGTGTTAGATCAATCTACTGAAGAAATAGTTAATACAGTTAAAAGAACTGGCGCAAACATCAAAGGACCGATACCTTTACCAACAAAAATAGAAAGATATACTGTTTTAAGATCACCTCATATTGATAAAAAAAGTCGAGAGCAATTCGAAACAAGAACTCACAAAAGATTAATAGATATTATAGAGCCAACACCACAAACTGTTGAGGCTTTGATGAAACTAGATCTAGCATCAGGCGTAGACGTGGAGATTAAAATATGATTCAGGAAATTGGACTTATTGGAAAGAAAATTGGTATGACGAGGGAATTTTATAAATCAGGTCAATCGGTGCCTGTTACAGCTGTCAAAATCGACAAAGGAAGAATAATTCAACTGATTTCAAAAGATCAAAGAGGTTATAATGCTATTCAAGTTGGTTTTGGAAAAATTAAAAGTTCAAAACTTTCAAAACAAATGAAGGGCTTCTTCTCTAAAAAAAATACTGAACCTAAAAAAGTTTTAAAAGAATTTAGGGTGTCCAAGTTGGATAATTATAAAGAAGGTAATGAACTTGGTCTTGAGATCTTTAAGGATGCAAAATTTGTTGATGTTCGTTCAAAAACAATTGGTAAAGGATTTGCTGGAGCAATGAAAAGACATAATTTTGGAGGTCTTAGAGCATCACATGGTGTTTCAATTTCTCATAGAGCACATGGTTCAACTGGTCAAAACCAAGATCCGGGGAAAGTTTTTAAAGGGAAGAAAATGGCAGGCCATATGGGAAGTAAAATGAGAACTAAACAAAATATTGAAATTATCAAAACTGATTTGGAAAACGATATCATGTATTTAAAAGGATCAATTCCTGGCTCAAAAAATACTGAAGTTCTAGTTAAACAATCAGTTAAGAATATAAGAAAACTCACAATGTCAGAAAAAATTGAGAAAATTGAAAAATTGAAAAAAATTCCTGAGAAAAAGAAAAAATAAATGAAAATCGAAAAATTAAATCTTGAAGGAAAAAAAAGCTCAGTTGAAGTTAAAGATTCAATCTTTTCTTCAAAAATAAACGAGAAATTAATTAGTTCTGTTATTTATAAGACTAACGCTAATTACAAAGGAAGAAGCTCCAAAACAAAACAAAAGAATGAAATTATTGGATCTACTTCAAAAATCTATGCACAAAAAGGAACAGGTAATGCAAGACACGCAAGTAGAAAAGCTCCAATTTTTGTTGGCGGTGGTATAGCTCATGGTCCAAAAGGGAGAAATAGCTACAAAACTAGAAAATTAAATAAAAATGAAAAAAGACAAAGTATTAGCTCTATTTTATCAAAAAAATTGAAACTTAAAGAAGTAATTGTTTTTGATGACTTTTCTAAGGAAATTAAAAAAACAAAAGAAATGAATAAAATTTTGAAAAAATTTGATGCTAAAAACTCAATTTTGATTTTAGATAAAAATTCCAAAGATAAAATATTTAGAGCTACAAAAAATATACCTAACGTTAAGTGTACAGATATAGGTCATTTTAGTGCATACGATATTTTAAAATTCAAAAAAATTATTTTTACAGAAACATCAGTAAAAGAATTAGAAAAAAGGTACAATTAATGAGCAAAGTAAATTTATACGACACAATAATATCACCTGTTATAACAGAAAAGTCATCAAATATGTCTTCTCAAAATAAAGTTGTTTTTAAAGTAAGGGATGACGCTAACAAAAAAACTTTAAAGAAAAATATTGAAAAATTATTTAAAGTAAACGTAGTAAAAGTGAATATTATTAACAAAAAATCAATTTTGAAATTTACCAGAGGCAGAAACAGTAGAGTAAAAGGTTACAAAAAAGCAGTGATTACATTAAAAAAAGGTCAATCTATTGATCTAACAACAGGAATATAAAATGGCATTAAAAACATTTAAACCGTATACTAAATCTGTAAGAGGAACTATTCTTGTTGATAGAAAAAATCTTTGGAAAGGTAAACCATTTAAACCTCTTACATCAGTAAAAAATTCATCAAGTGGAAGAAACAACCTTGGAAGAATAACAGCTAGAAATGTTGGTGGTGGACATAAGCAAAAATATAGAAATGTTGATTTTTATAGAAAAAAATTTGGTGAAAAAGCTGAGGTTGAAAGAATTGAATACGATCCTAACAGATCATGTCACATAATGTTAGTTAAGTTTCCTGATGGTGAGAGATATTACTATTTAGCGCCCCAAGAAATTAAGGTTGGTGATAAAATCTCAAATGGACCAAATTCTGAAATTAAAGTAGGAAATTGCTTACCATTATCTGAAATACCCGTTGGTATTGATATACATAATGTAGAAATTAATCCTGGTGGTGGCGGAAAAATCGCAAGATCTGCAGGAACATCTGTTTCTATTTCAGGTAATGATGGGAGTTATTCAATTGTTAAGATGGCATCAGGAGAGGTTAGAAGAATTGACTCTAGAGCTATGGCCACTATTGGAGTTCTTTCAAACCCTGATCAAAAAAATATTAAGATTGGTAAAGCTGGTAGATCAAGATGGCTTGGTAGAAGACCCCACACAAGAGGTGTCGTGATGAATCCAGTTGATCACCCTCATGGTGGTGGTGAAGGTAAATCTGCAGGTGGTAGACATCCCGTTTCTAGAAAAGGCCAATCTGCAAAAGGTCTGAAAACAAGAGATAATAAAAGAACAGATAAATTTATAATTCGAAGAAGAAAGAAAAAGAAAGGTTAAAATGACTAGATCAGTTTGGAAAGGTCCATTTGTCGAGGAAAGCTTAATTAAAAAAGCTGAAAAACAAAAAAATGAGTCTGGAAAAAAGCCTATTAAAACTTGGTCAAGAAAATCAACGATAATTCCAGATTTTGTTGGTTTAAGTTTTTTAATTTATAATGGTAAAAAGTTTATTCCACTTACTGTATCTGAAGATATGGTTGGCCATAAATTTGGAGAATTTGCACCAACAAGACAATTTTTTGGCCATACACCAGCAGATAAAAAAGCCAAGGCAGAAGAAACTAAACCTGAAGAGAAGAAATAAAAATGAGTAAAAAAGATAAAAAAGAAACAAATTTAGTAAGATCAGTAAATAAAAATGTTAGATCTAGTACTAGAAAGCTTAATCCAATTTTAAAAGGTATTGTTGGAAAAAAAGTTGATTTAGCGATCAGAGATCTCGATTTTTCAAATAAAAGAATTTGCAAGGATATCAAAAAAACTTTGTCTTCAGCTATCGCAAACGCAGAGAACAATTTTCAATATGATATTGATAAACTTTTTGTTAAAGAAGCTTACTGCGGTAAACAAATTACTATGAAGAGGTTTAGACCAAGAGCAAAAGGAAGAGCTGCTCCAATCTTAAAACCGTATTCAAATTTGACAATTATATTGTCAGAAAAATTACAAACAAAAGAGGTTAAAGATGGGACAAAAGGTTAATCCAGTAGGTTTAAGACTCGGAGTTAATAGAGGATGGGACTCCGTTTGGTATGCTAAAAAAAAGGATTTTGGCAGTTTTTTAATCGAAGATTTTAAAATAAGAGAATATATCAAAAAAAATGTCATTAATTCTGGGGTTTCAAAAGTGATGATAGAAAGAACTTCAAAAAAATGTTTTGTTACAATTTATACTTCAAGACCTGGTTTTGTAATCGGTAAAAAGGGAAGTGATATTGAAAAGATCAAAGAAAAATTATCTAGACTAACTACAAATGAAGTAAATCTTAATATTAAAGAAGTAAAAAAACCAGAGACGAACAGTTATTTAGTTGCTGAAAATATATCCCAACAGTTAGTTAAAAGAATTTCATATAGAAGAGCTATGAAGAGAGCTATGCAGTCAGCATTAAGATTAGGAGCAAAAGGTATAAAAGTATCTGTAAGTGGGAGATTAGGTGGAAACGAAATTGCAAGGACAGAATGGTTAAGAGAAGGAAGTATACCTTCCCACACTCTAAGAGCGGACATAGATTATGCAGAAGCGGAGGCTTTAACTACGTATGGAATTATTGGTATTAAAGTTTGGATATATAAAGGTGAAATTTTTACAAAAGAATTTAGTCAGGAAACAAACAAGAGATAAATATGCTACAACCAACTAGAACAAAATTTAGAAAAGCCCATAAAGGTCGTATCCACGGAAATGCGTCTAGATGCAATAAAATGAATTACGGTTCTTTTGGATTAAAAGCATTGCAGCCAGATAGAGTAATTTCTAAACAAATAGAGGCTGCAAGAGTTGCACTAACAAGACATATGAAAAGACAAGGTAGAGTTTGGACTAGGGTTTTTCCGAATATACCTGTATCAAAAAAACCAACCGAAGTCAGAATGGGAAAAGGTAAAGGTTCACCAGAATTTTGGGCATGTAGAGTAAAACCAGGAAGAATTTTATTTGAGGTAGACGGAGTTTCCGAACAAATTGCAAAAGAAGCCCTTTATAAAGCTTCTGCAAAACTACCAATCAAAACTAAGTTCATAAGAAGGATTTCATAATGAAGAAAAATGAAATAAAAAAATTTACTAAGGATCAAGCGTTGAAAAATTTAGATAAGCTTAAAAAAGATTTGTTTAATTTGCGATTCCAAAAAACAAACGGACAACTTGTAAATCCGTCTAAAATATCTCAAACTAAAAAAGACATTTCAAGAATGAAAACTCTAATTGGAAGGAAAAAAAGTGCCTAAAAAAATATTAAATGGAATTGTAGTGAGTGATAAACCAAATAAAACAATAACAGTCATGGTTGAAAGAAAATATCAACACCCTACTTTAAAAAAAGTAGTAAAAGTAAGAAAAAAATTTAGCGCACATGATGAAAATAATAAATTTAAAAATGGAGATAAGGTGAAGATAATTGAATGTAGACCTTACTCAAAAACAAAAAAATTTGAAGTACTAGGAGACAATAAATGATACAGGTACAAACTGAACTATTTGTAGCAGATAATACAGGTGCAAAAAAAATTGAGTGTATAAAAGTACTTGGAGGCTCAAAAAGAAGATATGCTAGCATTGGTGATACAATTGTTGTTGCAGTAAAAGAAGCTATGCCAAAGGGTAAGGTAAAAAAAGGTTCAGTTCATAAGGCTGTAGTCGTGAGAGTAAAAAAAGGAATTCACAGAGACGATGGATCAAAAGTCAGATTTGATAATAATGCAGCTGTCTTAACAGATGACAAAGGTGAACCTATTGGAACTAGAATTTTTGGACCAGTCACAAGAGAATTAAGAAGTAGGGGGCAAATGAAAATAATATCTTTAGCTCCGGAGGTAATATAAATGATTAAGAAAGGCTCAAATGTCAAAGTGCTTGTTGGAAAGGATAAAAATAAAACTGGTGAGATTATAGAATTAGATAGAAAGAGGAATAGAGCAAAGATTAAAGGAATAAACATGATAAAAAAACATCTAAAAACTACGAAAGAAAGAAAAGGTGGAATTGTTGATAAAGAAAATTTTGTTCATTTATCAAATCTTAAATTAGATGAAAAAAAAGAAAAAAAAAAGGCAGTTAAAAAATGATACCAAGACTAAAAACACTATATCACAAAGAAATTAAAACCAATCTTAAGGAGAAATATGGTTTTAAAAATCTTAATATGGCACCTAAATTTGAAAAAGTTGTTTTAAACATGGGTCTAGGGATAGATGGAAACGATTCAAAAATATTTAAATCTTGCGAAGAGGATTTAGCTAAAATTGCTGGACAAAAACCAGTCTCAACGAAGTTTAAAAAGTCGATTTCAAATTTTAAAACTCGTAAAGATACGAAAGCTGGACTTAAGGTCACTTTACGAAAAAATAAAATGTATGAATTTATAGATAGACTTGTAAATATTGCGCTTCCAAGAATAAAAGATTTTAGAGGTCTTTCATCAAAAGGTATTGACAAGTTTGGTAATTTCACCTTTGGTGTTAAGGAGCATATAATATTTCCTGAAGTAAATTTTGATAAGGTAGACAAAATAAGAGGTTTAGATATTACAATTGTAATAAAATCAAACTCTAAAGAACATAGCTTAGAATTATTAAAGAAATTTAATTTTCCATTTAAAGAAGAAAGGAGCAACTAATGGCTAAACTCAGTTCAATAAATAAGAATAATAGAAGAAGAAAGTTGTCAGATAGATTTTATGCAAAAAGAAAAAAACTAAAACTAATTATAATGAATAAAAAATTGCCTTTAGAGGAAAGGTTTAAAGCTCAACAAAAATTATCAAAATTACCAAGAAATTCGGCAAAGACTAGAGTAAGAAATAGATGTGAAATTACAGGTAGACCACATGGTGTTTACAGAAAATTAAGAATATCAAGAATAGCTCTTAGACAACTAGGTTTGCAGGGTAAAATTCCTGGTATGATAAAATCAAGTTGGTAGAAAGGAAAATTATATGAGTTTAACAGATCCGATAGGAGATATGCTAGCGAGAATAAAAAACTCGCAACTAAGAAATCATAAAAAAGTAGAAATGCCTTCATCAAATTTTAAGATGAAGATTGCAGATGTTTTAAAAAACGAAGGTTATATTAATGGGTTTAACGTCGATAAAAATGAAAACAAACAAGTTTTGATTATTGATCTAAAGTATAATTCCGGATCTCCGGTAATAAGTGTAATCGAAAGAGTATCAAAACCAGGTAGAAGAGTTTTTTCTAGCGCACAAAGCCTACCAAAAATTAATAATGGTTTAGGGATTGCGATTATATCTACGCCAAAAGGTGTTATGACAGATATAGATGCAAGAAAACAAAAAGTTGGTGGAGAAATAATTTGTAAGGTATTTTAATGTCTAAAATAGGTAAAATAAGTATTAATATCCCAGAGAAGGTCAAAGTTGCTTTAGCAGGATCGGATATCAATATTGAAGGTCCTCTGGGTAAACAAAAGTTAAAAATTAATTTAGAGATGTTCGATTTTAAAATCGATGATGGTAAAAATGTTTCAATAAAACCAAAGAAACTAGACGATGATACAAAAAGATTATGGGGAATGAATAGAAGTCTAATTAATAATGCAATAATAGGAACTAGTGTAGGTTTTGAAAAAGTACTTGAGCTAAGTGGCGTAGGTTACAGAGCAGCATTAAAAGGAAAACAATTGAATCTTCAACTAGGCTTTAGTCATGATATTAATTTTGATATTCCCGAAGATGTAAAAATTTTAGTTGAAAAACAAACAACTATTAAAATATCAGGTGTTGATAAGCAAAAAGTTGGCATGATTGCATCAAAAATTAAATCATTTAGACCTCCTGAACCCTATAAAGGAAAAGGAATTAAAGAAAAAGGCCAATATATTTTAAGAAAAGAAGGTAAAAAGAAATAATGAAATTAAGCACGTTACAAAGAAAAAGATTTAGAGTGAGAAATAAACTTAAGAGAAATTCTAAAAATGATCGTTATAGATTAAGTGTATCTAGAAGTTTAAAAAATATATCTGCGCAAATAATTGATGATGCAAATAGCAAGACTATTCTGTCTGCTTCATCTAATGAAAAAGGTATGAAATCTGCAAACAAAGTAAATAAAACTGAACTTTCAAAACAAGTTGCTGAGAAATTGGCTAAAAAGGCAGTAGAAAAAAACATCAAGAAAATTTATTTTGATAGAGGGCAATTTAAGTACCACGGAAGAGTAAAGATTTTTGCTGAAACATTAAGAAAAAACGGAATGGAATTTTAATATGTCTAAAGAAAATGAATTTATAGAAAAACTTGTTCACGTAAACAGAATTACAAAAGTTGTTAAGGGTGGTAGAAGATTTGGTTTTTCTGCATTAGTAGTTGTTGGAAATCAAAGTGGAAAAATTGGTATTGCGCATGCAAAATCAAAACAAGTTCCTGATGCCATAAAAAAAGCAAATGAAATGGCTAGAAGAAATCTAATTCAAATACCTTTAAGAGAGGGGAGAACTATTCATCATGATGTTTCTGGTAAAGACGGCGCTGGAAAAATCAAAATGAGAGCAGCACCAAAAGGAACTGGTATTATTGCTGGTGGACCTGTAAGAGCTGTATGTGAAGTGCTAGGCATAAAAGACATCGTTGCCAAATCATTAGGAACTGCAAATCCCCACAATGTTATTAGAGCATGTCTTAAAGCTTTAAAAAAACAAAATTCTCCAAAACAAATATCAATTATCAGAAATAAGAAAATTTCAGAAATAATAGAAAAAAGAGGTTAACGATGCTTAATGGATTAACTAAATTGAAAACTAAAAAAATCAGGGTTGGGAGAGGTATTGGATCTGGAAAAGGTAAAACTTCTGGAAGAGGTGTTAAAGGACAAAAATCAAGATCTGGTGTTGCAATTAAAAGTTTTGAAGGCGGACAAATGCCTTTATATAGAAGATTACCCAAAAGAGGTTTTAATTCAATCAATAAAAATAAAATAGGAAAATTAAACTTAGGTGATTTGCAACTGTTTATAGAGTCAAAAAGAATAAAATCATCTGAAAAGATAGATATAAAATATTTACATAGTTCTAAAATCTTAAAAAAAAAATACGAAAAAATAAAAATACTTGGCCAAGGTGAAATCAAAGACAAGTTAAATTTAGAAGTACATTATTTATCTAATTCAGCAAAAGAAAAACTTTCAAAGAATGGCTCAACAATTAAAATCTTAGAGAGCAAATAAATAAAATAATATGAGTACAATGACACAAAATAACGATTTAAGAAATCGTATAATTTTTACTATATTAATTCTAGCAGTTTACAGATTTGGAACATTTGTTCCTTTACCTGGTATAGACCCTGATCAACTGAAAATTATGATGGAAGGAAATCAAAAAGGCCTACTTGGCATGTTTAATGTTTTTGCAGGTGGTGCGGTAAGTCGTATGGCGATATTTGCATTAGGAATAATGCCTTACATCTCATCTTCAATTATAGTTCAATTGCTTACAGGAGTTTCAGATTATTTTAAAAATTTAAAAAGTCAGGGTACAATCGGAAGACAAAAAATTACACAAATTACAAGATATGGAACAGTTCTTCTAGCAACTATCCAAGGTTATGGATTATCTGTTGGTTTAGAAGCATCAGAAAATTTAGTTATTAATCCAGGTATATTTTTCAAGATCACTACTGTAACAACAATCGTAGCTGGTACAATTTTTTTAATGTGGTTAGGTGAACAAATTACTCAAAGAGGAATAGGTAATGGAATTTCGTTAATCATCTTTTCTGGTATTGTTGCAGAAATTCCCAGAGCATTAGTTACTACATTCGAGTTAGGTAGAACAGGGGCCATATCATCGACAATGATAATTTTTATTTTTATCCTTTTAATAGCTACAATAATGTTCATTGTTTTTATGGAGAGAGCTTTAAGAAAAATATTAATAAACTATCCTAAGAGACAAATGGGTAATAAGATGTATGGAGGAGACTCTTCTCATCTTCCTTTAAAAATAAACACAGCAGGCGTGATACCAGCAATTTTCGCTTCCGCTATATTACTGTTACCTGCCACACTTACAAATTTTAATGTTACTGAGAGTGACAGCGTATCAACTTTTTTATCTTTCTTTTCACAAGGACAGCCTCTATATATGATTTTATATGCTTCTGGAATAATCTTTTTCACTTTTTTTTACACTTCACTTGTATTCAATCCAGATGAAACTGCTGAGAATTTAAGAAAATATGGTGGATTTGTGCCAGGGATTAGACCAGGAGAAAGTACCGCAAGATACATAGAGGAAATTTTAACAAGACTTACAACTATTGGAGCATTATATTTAACGTTAGTTTGTTTAATGCCAGAATTTCTAATAGCAAACTATCCTATACCTTTTTATTTAGGCGGTGCTTCAGTTTTAATTGTCGTAGTTGTAGCAATTGATACTGTAACCCAAATCCAGACTAGATTAATGAGTGCACAGTACGAACAACTTATTAAAAAAACTAAATTTGGAAGATAGTAGTGAACGTAATTTTATTTGGTCCTCCAGGCGCAGGTAAAGGTACTCAAGCAAAATTTCTCGTTAAAATATTAAACAATTTTCAAATCTCAACAGGTGATATGTTAAGGGATGAAATCAAAAAAGAAACAGAAATTGGTAAGAAAATTATAAGTTATATGAATGAAGGTAAATTTGTTGACGATGAAATTGTTAATAGCCTTATGAAAAAAGTAGTTTTTGATAGCTCAAAAAAAGGAAAGTTAATATTTGATGGTTATCCAAGAACTATTGAACAAGCAAAAAATTTAGATTTATTGTTGACAGAGTCTAAACAACAAATTGACTTTATTTTTTTTCTTGAAGTAAACAAAGAAACCATAATTCAAAGAATTGAGAAGAGGAAAGTTGAAGAAAAAAGGGAAGATGATGACTTAGATATAATTCTAAAAAGATATGACACTTATTTAAAAACAACCTCTCCAGTATTAGATTATTATTCATCTAAACAAAACTTTTATAAGCTTGATGGAAACCTGGAAATTGATCAAATAAGTGAGCAAATTAAGGGCTTTTTAAAGTTATAAAAAGTTGACTTTAAATTTTCATCTTATATAAAAGGCTAAATTTTATCTCAAATTATGGCTCGAATTGCAGGTGTTAATATCCCACAGAATAAAATCGTCCAAATTGGACTAACATATATTTATGGTATAGGGAACAAGTTTTCTAAACAAATCTGTAAAGAACTAGAAATACCAAAATCAAAGAGAGTGAATGAACTAACTGACGACCAAATTCTAAAAATTAGGGAGTATATCGATCAGCATTTTACAGTTGAAGGAGATTTGAGAAGAGAAAATTCAATGAGCATAAAAAGATTAATTGATCTTGCTTGCTATAGAGGTTTTCGACATAAAAAAAAATTACCTGTAAGAGGACAAAGAACCAGATGTAATGCTAGAACGAGAAAAGGTAAAGCAATTGCTATTGCAGGTAAAAAATTAACACCATTAAAGAAATAGTTTAAATGGCTGACAAGAAAAAAGTAGAAAAAAAAGTTGACGAGAAAACTGAGGTAAAATCAGTTAAAAAAAGTTCTTACTCTAAAAAGAAAAAAGTAAAAAAAAATATCGTAAATGGAATAGCTTATGTTCAGTCAACGTTTAATAATACAATTGTATCAATAGCTGATACTCAAGGTAATGTCGTATCCTGGGCGTCTGCTGGACAAAAGGGTTTTAAAGGTTCTAGAAAATCAACACCATACGCAGCACAAATAGCAGCTGACTCAGCTGCATCGAAGGCTTTAGAGTATGGTATGAAAACTTTAACGGTTGAAATTAAAGGACCGGGTTCAGGAAGAGAAACTGCTTTGCGGGCATTACAAGCAAGAGGTTTTAAAATTTTGTCAATCAAAGATACTACACCAATGCCTCATAATGGAACAAGACCACCAAAAAAAAGGAGAGTTTAATGGAAACAGCTAATGTAAATTTAAAAAATTGGAAATCATTAATTAAACCTGGAAAGTTGGATATTAATTTAAATGATGATAAATCATACGCAAAAATTGTAGCTGAACCACTTGAAAAAGGTTATGGTTTAACTTTAGGTAACTCGTTAAGGAGGATCTTATTATCTTCAATAAGAGGTACCGCTGTAACAGCAATTCAAATTGACGGAGTGCTTCATGAGTTTACTTCTATTAAAGGAGTAAGAGAAGATGTAACTGATATCGTTCTTAATGTTAAATCTTTAGCATTAAAGAGTACCTCTGAGGGTTCAAAAAAATTAGTGTTAGATGTAAAAGGCCCAGGAGTAATTAAAGCATCTGATATAACAAAGATTAATGAAATAGAAATTTTAAATCCGGACTTGGTAATTTGTAACTTAGATGAAAATACAAATTTCCACATGGAGATGACAATAGGGAATGGAAAAGGTTATGTACCTGCTGAACTTAACAAACCAGATGAACCACCTTTAGGTCTTATACCTATAGACTCACTTTTTAGTCCAGTTAAAAAAGTATCTTATTCTGTTAGCACTGCTAGAGAAGGTAAAGCTTTAGATTATGACAAATTAACTATGGAAATAGAAACTAATGGCTCTATCTCAGCAGAAGATGCATTAGCTTATTCGGCTAGAATATTTCAAGATCAATTAGGAATGTTTGTTAATTTTGATGAACCTCAAGAAGTTACTATTACTGAAAAACCAAGTGAACCAGAATTTAACAAAAACTTATTAAGAAAAGTTGATGAATTAGAGCTTTCTGTAAGGTCTATGAACTGCCTTAAAAATGATAATATTATTTATATTGGTGATTTAGTTCAAAAGTCGGAAGGTGAAATGTTAAGAACACCAAATTTTGGAAGAAAATCTCTCAATGAAATAAAAGAAGTTTTAAATGGCATGTCATTATATCTAGGTATGGAAATACCTAATTGGCCACCAGACAATATAGCTGAATTATCTAAAAAGTTAGAGGAAAGTATTTAATAATGAGACATAGGTTTGGTTATAAAAAACTTAATAGAACATCTGAGCATAGAAAAGCTTTAATTAAAAATATGCTGAATAATTTGATTAAATACGAGCAAATAATTACTACCTTACCTAAAGCAAAAGTACTAAAGCCACAAGCTGATAAAATTATAAGCTTAGGCAAGAAAAAAAATCTTCAAAATACTAAGAGATTAGTATCTAAACTTCAAGATAAAACTAATGCAAACAAAGTTATAAAAACTTTATCTAAAAGATATGAAAAAAGATCTGGAGGATACACTAGAATTGTAAAAGCTGGATTTAGATACGGTGATAATGCGCCATTAGCTGTAATAGAATTTGTAGATAGAGATGTCGAAGCAAAAAGAAAATTTAAGAAAAAGAAATCACAAGATAAAACTGCGAAGACAGAGGAAAAAAAATCAGCCACAGCATAACTAAATAATGGATAAGTCCTACATTATTAAGGAAATTTATTCAGGAATGCGTATAGATAGGTGGATAAGAAATAACGTAGCTTCTCTACCACAATCATTAATCGAAAAATCTTTAAGAAAAGGTAAAATTAAAGTTAATATTAAAAAAGTAAATAGTTCTTATAAATTAAAAACAGGTGATAAAATAAAGTTTTTTAATTTCTCATTTGAAGTTTATAAAGATAAGGAAATAAGTAAAAAATTTTCACCCTCTTCTAAACTTTTAAAAGTTCATGAGAACAGGATCTTGGAAAATAATGATGACTTTATCGTAATAGATAAAAGTCCCGGTATTCCAGTTCAAGGCGGAACAAAATCAAAAAAGAACTTAATAGATATACTTGCGTCTAGTGAGTTTTTTAAAGAAACAAAACCTTTTCCAGTTCATAGACTAGATAAAGAAACATCTGGCATAATGATTATTTCTAAAAATCATAACTCAGCAAGATTATTAACAACCTTATTTAGACTAAGAAAAATTCATAAAACTTATTTAGCTGTATGTCATGGTCACATAAGTAAAAAAAAGGGTGAATTAAAAAATGAACTTATTACATTTGAAAATGATAAAAAGAAAATTGAGAAAGCAATTACTTATTATAAAGTTCTCTCCGAGACAGATTCAACTTCATTTCTTGAGCTTAAACCAGTAACAGGTAGGAAGCATCAGCTAAGAAAACAATTAGCCTTAATTAATAATCCAATTGTAGGAGATAAAAAATATATTCTATCAAATAAAAAAATTAAAAGTGACAAAGTCCTTATGTTACATGCTTACTCTTTGAAATTTTATATTAATAATAAAAAATTCTTTTATAAAGCAAATCCACCTGCTGCATTTAACAAGTATTTAAATAAAAAAAAACTTAATATTTTAAATTGTTAATAAGATTTATTTTGAGTCTATCAATCATTTTGTCTTTTGGGATTTTTTTAAAATCATAAATCTTAGAAATACCCTTATCAGAAATGCCACATGGAACTATCTTTTTATAATTATCCAGATTGTTAGAAAGATTTAACGAAAATCCATGAAACGCAATCCATTTTTTTACACGAAAACCTATTGCTGCAATTTTTTTTTCTTTTTTCTTATCCAAAACCCAAATACCTATATTTTTTCTATCACTGAAAGAGCTAATCTTAAAATCTTTTAAAGTTTCAATAATAGAATTTTCAATTACTGTTATAAATTTTCTTATATCTTTTTTTCTCTTAGAGATGTCTATAACAAAGTAGCAAATCAATTGTCCCGGACCGTGCCATGTTATTTTGCCGCCTCTATTAGTTTTAACTATTTTTACATTTTTATCTAAAACATCTTTTTGGTTAAAGTTTACACCACATGTATAAACAGATTTGTGTTCTAAAAACCAAATTAATTCTTCATTTCTTTTCTGAGAAACTTGATGAACCCTTTCATCGAGATATTCAATAGCTTCTTCATATTTTACTGGTTTTTTTGATATTTTGATCTCCATAAGAATTTAAAAATTGTATTATATTTAATTTGTATTAATAGTTCTAATAATTTTTATAGGATTTAAAATGAGCAATTTGAAAAAAAAAATCGATAAAAAAGTAAACTTTGAATTTAATAAAGAATATATCAAAGTAATTGAAGAAAAAATTCAAAAAAACGATGTAAATTTTATTACTAATTCTTTTAGAGAGATGCACCCTGCTGATGCAGCAGATATCATTGAACACCTAAGTCAAGACGATAGAGAAAATCTAATTAAATTGAATAATTTCAAATTAGATCCAGAATTATTTGTTGAGTTAAATGAAAACATTCAATCTGAAATTATAAAATTACTATCTACCGCTTCTATAATATTTATTCTAAAAAACTTAGAATCTGATAATGCTATAAAGATATTAGAAAATATTGAAGAAAAAAGTAAAAATGAAGTTTTAAGTTCTTTACCGCCTAAAGATAGATTTGCATTATTAGAAAGTTTAAGTTATCCCGAAGACTCTGCTGCACGTATTATGCAGAGAGAATTTACAGCTATTCCAAGCAATTGGTCTGTTGGACAAACAATTGATTATTTAAGAGAAAATAAAGATCTTCCTGAACAATTTTTAGAAATTTATATTATCGATAATGAATTTAAACCTCTTGGAACTGTCCCTTCTTCAAAAGTTTTAAGAACACCTCGTGAAACTAAAATGGTTGAAATTATGCTGGAGTCTCAAGTTACTATTCCTGTTGATATGGATAGAGAGGAAGTTGGAAGACTTTTCGAAAATTACAATCTTAATTCAGCAGCTGTAATTGATAAAACAAAAAAGTTAGTTGGTATGATTACTAGTGACGACATTTTGACTGTTCTTAAAGAAGAGGCAGAGGAAGACACTCTAAGACTAGCTGGTGTTGGTGATGAAGAAATTACTGATGGGGTAATTAAAAAAACACAAAGACGATTTAATTGGCTTTTACTAAATCTTTTTACAGCCTTTTTAGCAACTTGGGTTATTAGTAAATTTGGTGCAACTATTGAACAGATGGTTGCTTTAGCTTTTTTAATGCCAATAGTAGCTTCAATGGGTGGTAATGCTGGAATGCAAACACTAGCTGTAACTATTCGTGGTATAGCTACAAATGATTTAACAAATAGTAACTTTTTAAAAATTGTTTTAAAAGAATTTAATATTGGAGTTCTAAACGGAATTATTTTTGCAATAATAAGTGCTTTAATAGTTCAATTTTGGTTTAAAGATTATGTTCTATCCATAATCATTTCTATATCGATGATATTAAATATGATTGTTGCTGGCTTGTTTGGCATTTTAATTCCGGTGACTTTAAAAAAACTTAATATTGATCCAGCGATAGCATCAAGCGTTTTTGTAACAACTGTCACAGATGTAATTGGTTTTTTGTCCTTTTTAGGTATTGGCGCTTATTTCTTTTACGGCTAAAAATTATCAATTAATCTAACTTTCTTTATATAAAAACATACAAAGAGTTTCAAATTTTTTTTGTTATAAATTGGACTAAGATTATTTTTGTTTCTCAATTCTAAATATTCAATTTTAATATTACTGTTGCTTCTAATACTTTGAAGTAAGTAAGTTTTATTTGTGTTTTTTTTTATATTTTTGAAAACATCAATTATCTTTTTTGTAAACTTTTGGGCTATTCTAATACTTTTGTCATCAAGTAATTTGTTTCTGGATGAGTAGGGTAGTGAACTACTCATTCTAATAGTTTTACATAACACAACCTTTGTTTTAAATCTTTTTTTTACGAAATTTTTGATCAAGAAATATTGTTGAAAATCTTTTTCTCCTAAAAAAATTTTTTTAACTTTAAGATCTTTTAAAAATTTATTTATAACAGCCAAAACTCCTTCAAAATGTCCTGGTCGATATTTACCGCATAATACCTTGTATTTTTTATTAATATTAATTTTTCTAGGAGTATTTCTTGAGTAGATCTCTTTTATGTTTGGTACCAGAACATAGTCTACTTTAAGCTTCTTTAATATCTTAATATCTTTATCTAATGTTCTTGGATAATTTTTATAATCAGTCTTTCGGTTAAATTGCGACGGATTAATGAATATACTTACTAGGGTTTTGTCACATGTTTTTTGGCAATTTTTCACTAAACTAATATGTCCTTTATGTAAACTGCCCATTGTTGGGACAAATCCTATGCTTGCCTTAAAATTAACTTCTTTATTAAGTTTATTAATACTTTTAAAAATAATCATTTATGGTAATTGAGTTAGTATAAGATTTTATGATTAAACAAGCAATAATACCTTTGGCTGGTTTAGGTACAAGACTTTTACCTTTAACTAGCGTTTTTGCAAAAGAATTATTACCTATCAATGGCAAACCTGGAATACAATATATTTTGGACGAATGTATTGAAGCAGGGATTAAAGAAGTTGTGTTTATTATTTCAAAAAAAAAACAAATGATAAAAAAATATTTTTACAATGACAGTTTTTATAAGAAAATTATAAACAAAAAAAAGGATCCAAGAATTATAAAAGAATATAAGCAAATCTTAAAATATAAGAAAATGATTAAATTTGTATATCAAAATAAACCTCTCGGTACTGGCGATGCAGTTTTAAAGACAAAAAAATATATTAAAGATAAATTTTTTTTAATGCTTTTACCTGACGATTTAATAATAAAGAAGAATTGCTCTAAATCTATGATAAAAATTCACAAACGATATAAATCTTCTGTTATGGCGAGTATGAATGTGAATAAAAAAACAGTCTCAAGATGGGGAATATATAAATTAAACAAAAAGATAGATAGGAATAATTATTTGATTAAAGACGTTGTTGAAAAACCATCTATTGCAAGCGCTCCATCAAACAAAGCTGTAATTGGAAGGTATATTTTACCTAACAAAATATTTTCTAAATTATCAAAACAAAAACCAGGCAAAGGTGGAGAAATTCATATTACGGATGCAATTCAATCTTTGATTTATGATAACAATAAGTTTATTGCTCATAATTTTTCAGGCAAATACCTAGATTGTGGAAGTATGAATGGTTATATAAAATCTACTTTGGAGATAGCCAAATCATGAAGTTATGTATGATAGGAACTGGCTATGTAGGATTAGTTAGTGGTGTATGTTTTGCAGATTTAGGTAATGAAGTAATTTGTGTAGATAAAGATTTAAATAAGATTAATTCCCTTAAAAAAGGAAAAGTTCCAATTTACGAACCCGGACTTTCAGAGTTAGTAATTAAAAATTTTAGAAATAAGAGATTAAATTTTTCAACAGATTTAAAAAAATCTGTAAAAGAATCGGACGTAATTTTTATTTGTGTTGGAACACCTACAAAAAAAGGAGGAGGTTCAGCAGATTTAAGTCAAATCTATAATGTAACCAAGGAGATAAGTTCCTCAATTAATAGTTTCAAAATTATCATAACAAAATCAACAGTACCTGTAACTACAGGTGATGAGATTGAAAAAATTTTATCTAGAAAAAATAGTAAAAAAAAATTTTCAGTAGTCTCTAATCCAGAATTTTTAAGAGAAGGTGAGGCGATAAGAGATTTTTCTTATCCTGATAGAGTGGTAATTGGGACGAATGATAAAAAAGCTGGTAAAATTATGAAAAATCTTTATAGCCCACTTATTTCTAAAGGGGCTTCATATTTACAAACATCTAGAAGAGCAGCAGAATTAATCAAATACGCTTCTAACGCTTTCTTAGCTACCAAAATAACTTTCATTAATGAAATAGCAAATTTATGCGAAAAAACTGGGATTAATGTGGAAGATATATCTATAGGAATGGGTTTAGACAAAAGAATAGGTAGCCGATTTCTGAGAGCAGGCCCTGCGTACGGTGGGTCTTGTTTTCCAAAAGATACAAAAGCAATTATTTCAACTGCTGACAATTTTAAAACAAACCTATCAGTGGTAAAATCTGTAATTAAATCGAATGAAAATAGATCTAAAATTTTATTAGACCGAATTTATCAAATGTTAAATAAAAAAGTAAAGAATAAAAGGATAACTTTTTTAGGTGTAACATTTAAAGCAAACACTGATGACATGAGAGACTCCTCAAGTCTTAAAATGATACCGTGGTTATCAAAAAAAGGGGCAATAATAAAATATTTTGATCCAACAGGTTACAAAAAAGAATTTTCAAAACTAAAAAATGTTATTAACAAAACAACAATTAAAGATGCTGTCCAAAATTCAGATCTTGTTATTCTACACACAGAATGGAACGACTTTAAATCAATAAATTTTAAAAACTTAGCAAAAGGTAAAAAGTTCACAATTTTTGATATGCGAAATTTGTATTCTTCTTCAAAAATTAAGCAACAAGGTTTTAAGTATTATAGCGTTGGAAAGTAAAATTTATTTCAACTCAAATATTGCATCTACTTCTACCGAGACACCTAATGGTAAACTATTTGTGCTTACAGCGGCCCTAGTATGCATCCCAGCGTCCCCAAATACTGAAGCTATTAGATCTGATGCACCATTTAATACTTTAGGTTGATCTATAAATTCATCTGTTGAATTTACAAACCCTGTTAATTTTACGCACGATTTAACTTTTGATAAATCATTATCACAAGCTTTTTTAACTTGCGCAATAATACTTAACGCACATCTTTTGGCAGCCTTATAACCAGCTTCTGTATCTAAATCTTTCCCAACTTTCCCTTTTATTAATTGACCAGTTTCATCAATAGAAATTTGTCCAGAAACAAATAACATTTTTCCTGAAATTTTTGTTGCAACATAATTTCCAACCGGTGCTTTTGCCTCAGGAAGATTTATTTTTAGTTTCTTTATTTTTTCTTCATAACTCATTTTGATTTCCTTTTTTTTGATTTTTTAGTCTTATCGTATTCTTTACGCTTCTCAATCAATATCAAAGCTTCTTCCATTGTCAATTCCGTTGGATCCTTTTCTTCAGGGATAGTTGCATTGAGAGATTTATACTTTATGTAAGGCCCATATTGACCCTTCATAACTCTTACAGGTTTTTTATCTTCAGGATGTTCACCTAAATCTTTAATCATTGATGAAGACATTCTTCCAGGTTTTGCCTCAGATATTAAAGTTATAGCTCTGTTTAAACCAATTGAAAATAATTCATCTACACTTTCAATTCTTGCGGATTTATTTTCACACTTTAAGTACGGTCCAAATCTACCAACGTTGACTGTAATTTCTTTGCCAATATCTGGGTGATTTCCTAAAATTTTAGGTAGAGAGCATAGATATTTTGCTTTTTCTAAATCTATATTTTCTATATCTAAGCCTTTAGGAATCGATACATTTTTTAAATTATTTTCCTTTTTTTTTGTTTTTCTTTTTTTGGTTTTTACTATTTCATCTTCTAATAATTCGTATTGTAAATAAGGACCAAATCTTCCATTTTTTAAATAAATTTCTTTATCATTATCATTTTTACCAATTAATTTAGGTTCTGCTAAATTTATTTGTTGAGACGCTTTAATTTTTGAAAGCGGTCTTGTAAACTTACATTCTGGATAATTAGAACACCCAATAAACGCACCTCCTCTAAAGCTATTTTTCAAACTTAGTGTGCCATTAGCGCATAATTTGCAAGATCTGTCGATTTTACCATCATCATTTGTATAAAATATTAAATTACCCAAGCTTTCGTTAAGCATATCCAGAACTTCTCTAGTTCTTATCTCTTTCACAGATGAGACATTTTTATTAAAATCCTGCCAGAATTGATCTAGCACACGTAGCCAATTTTCTTTTCCTGAAGTTATGTCATCTAATTGATCCTCTAATTTTGCAGTAAAGTCATAATCAACATATTTTGCAAAAAGTTTTTCAAGAAAGGCAGATAAAAGTTTTCCTCTATCAGTTGGGAAAAATCTTTTATTAATAACGTCTGCATAACCTCTATTAGATATTACTGAAATAATACTTGCGTATGTAGAAGGACGACCGATACCTAATTCCTCTAATTTTTTAACTAAACTAGCCTCAGAATATCTTGGGGGTGGTTGAGTAAAATGTTGCTCATCTATAAAATCAGATATACTTACTTCTCCTTTTTCTACTTTGGGTAAAATATTTTCATCATTGTTATCATCATCTAAATTAATTACCTTCATGAAACCATCAAACACTACCGTTGAACCCGATGATTTAAAGATATGTTCATTATTATTTGATTCAATAATAATAGTTTTTCTATCAAATTTTGCTGGCGTCATTTGTGAAGATAGAGCTCTTGACCAAATCAAATTATATAATTTATTTTGATCTGAGCTTAAATATTTTTTCATTTTTTCAGGTGTATTGCTTATTTCTGTTGGTCTTATAGCTTCGTGAGCCTCTTGTGCATTTTTTGCTTTTTTACCCGAGTAATTAATTGGTTCATCAGGTAAGTAATCATTACCAAAGTTATCAGTTATAAAGTTTCTAAAAACTGGCAAAGCTTCTTTAGAAATATTGGTACCATCTGTTCGCATGTAGGTGATTAATCCTTTAGTTTCACCTTCAATTTCAATACCCTGATAAAGTCTTTGAGCAATTTGCATTGTTCTTGAAGCACCAAAACCAAGCTTACTTGATGCTGACTGTTGTAATGTTGATGTTGTAAAAGGTCCAGAAGGATTTCTAGAATATATTTTGGATGTAATATCTGTAATTTTATATTTATCGTTTTTTATTTTTTCTATTGCTTGATTAATATCGTTTTTATTTTTGAAACTAAATTTTTCAATTTTTTTATTATCAATTTGAAAAATATTTGATGTTATTAAATTTCCATCATTTGTTTTAAAATTTACTTTTAAAGACCAAAATTCTTCAGGTTTAAAAATTTCAATTTCATGTTCTCTTTCGGTTAAGAGTCTTAGAGCAACAGATTGCACTCTACCCGCTGATTTAGACCCTGGGAGTTTAGTCCAAAGTATGGGAGAAATATTAAAACCTACTAAATAATCTAAGGCACGTCTTGCCATATAAGCATTTACAAGATCAGATTCTATTTCTCTTGGATTTTCTATTCCATTTGTTACTGCCTTTTTTGTTATTTCATTAAAAACAACTCTTTCAATTTTTTTGTCCTTAAGTAATTTTTTTTCATTTAAAAATTCTTTAACATGCCATGCAATTGCTTCACCTTCTCTGTCAGGGTCTGTAGCAAGTATTATTTTTTTTGAATCTTTTGCTACGTCAGAAATTTCTTTTAAATATTTTTTAGAAAAACTATCAATTTCCCAAATCATCTTAAATTCATTTTCAGGATCTACAGAGCCATTCTTAGATGGAAGATCTCTGATATGTCCATAACTAGCAAGGACTGTATAATCATTTCCTAAATATTTATTTATTGTTTTTGCTTTAGCGGGACTTTCAACAATTACTAAATTCATGTAAACAAAAAATCATAAATAAGATTGATAGTCAAATTAATAAATTTTTGATTTAGATTCTGTATTATTTCTCAAGCGTTTTATATTTTCTCTATGTGTAAAAAAAATCAAAATGAACATCATAAAGTAAAAATAGTAGTCAGAATTAGAATTATAAAAAAAGTGAAAAATTGGAATTGTTAAACTTGCAAGTAGAGAACTTAATGATGAAAATTTAAAGAATATAAAAATAGAAATCCAGACGACTCCAAAAATTAAAGCACTATAAATATCCAAACAACAAAGAATTCCAAGATAAGATGCAACACCTTTACCACCTTTAAATTTTAACCAAATAGGGAAGACATGTCCTATAAAAATTGACAATGCAGATATATATAAATAATCGTTCATGAAAAATTTTATATATAAAATTGGAAGAACAGCTTTTAATATATCGAGAACCAAGGTTGAGTAACCTAAAATTTTGTTACCAGCCCTTAGTACATTTGTTGCACCAATATTACCAGATCCTATTTCACGGATATCCTTTTTTAAAAAAAATTTAGTTAAAAGTAATCCAAATGGTATGGATCCAAATAAATAACTTACTAATATAATTAAAAATAATTCAAAATTTAGCATTTATATAGTTCTACACCTTTAATATATGTTTTAAGTACTTTACCTTGAAGTTTTTTATCCTCTATGCATGTATTTTTAGATTTACTGATCATATTTTCTTTTTTTACTATCCAAGGTTTAAATAAATCGACTATACAAAAGTCAGCATCATTTCCTATAGATAAACTTCCCTTATCTATCTTTAATATTTTTGCAGGATTACTTGTTAAACACTGAATTATTTTAGATAGTTTTAAAGACTCATTGTGAAATAACTCTAACGCGAGGGATAATAAAGTTTCTATACCTGATGCTCCAGTTGCAGCTTGTGAGAACGTTAATCTTTTTGATTCTTCGTCTTCAGGTTTATGATCTGAAACTATGACTTCAATTAAATCTTGATTAATACCTTTTATTAATGAAAGTCTATCATCTTCTGTTCGAAGTGGTGGAGAAAGTTTTAAAAAAGTTCTAAAATCTCCAATATCATTTTCGTTAAGTGATAAGTTGTTAATAGAAACTCCAGTTGTAAAGTTTACATTATCTTTACTACGTTTGATTACTTCCAAAGATTTTGCTGAAGATATTTGTGAAATATGGTATCTGCAATTATAATCCTGAAGTAAACTTAAGTCTCTTTCAACAATTATTTTCTCTGCATAATCTGGTATTCCGTGTAGACCTAATTTAGTTGCAATAATCCCATCATTAACCTGGCCGTTTTTTGCTAATTCGAAATCTTCAGCATGTTGTATGATTAATGAGTTCAAATCGTAAGCTGATTTCATTATTCTAGACATTACTCTTGTGTTTTGAATTGTTTTTATTCCATCTGTGAAACCAATTATTCCTTTTTTTTGTAAAAGGCCGAACTCATTCATATTATTACCTTCAAGATTTTTAGTTAAGGTAGCAGTTGGATATATATTTATTTTTGATTTATCTCGTCCTCTCCTTTTTAAAAAATCAACCATGGAAACGTTATCAATAACAGGTGAAGTATTTGGCATTGTCACAACAGATGTAACCCCACCTGCCAAGGCGGCATTACTTAATGTTTTAAAATTCTCTTTATACTCAAAGCCTGGCTCCCCAACAAAAACCCTCATATCGATTAAACCGGGAAATATATATTTTTCTTCGAGATCTATGAATTTTTCACGTGAGGGAATATTATTTTTATTTACTTTTTTTCCTATTGCTTCAATTTTTCCATCTTCATTTATAATTAAACCACCTAATTCCTCTACAGAATTAGCTGGATCAACTATGTTTGCATTTAAAAAATATTGTTTCTTCATTTTTCACAAAAGATTTTTAAACAAGCCATTCTCACAGCAACACCTAATTCGACCTGTTCTTTGATTACGCTTTTATTTATATCGTCAGCAAGTTTGGTATCAATTTCAATACCTCTATTCATTGGTCCAGGATGCATAATTATTGCATCTTTCTTCGCTTTTTCTAGTTTGTCAGGAGTTAAGCCATAATACTCATAATATTCTCTATTTGATGACAAAAATGAACTACTCATCCTCTCATTTTGTAACCTTAACATCATAACTATATCGCAATCTTTCACACCTTCTTTCATATTTGAAAATGTTTTTACTCCAAATTTTTCAATATCTTTTGGCATGAGATTTGTTGGGGCAACTATATTGACCTCAGCACCTAACATATTTAACAAAAAAATATTTGATCTAGCTACTCTTGAGTGTAAAATGTCCCCACAAATTGCAATTCGCAAACCTTCAATTTTTTTCTTTTTTTCAATTATTGTAAGCGCATCTAGTAATGCTTGTGTTGGATGTTCACGTCTACCATCACCAGCATTTAAAACTGAACAATTTACTTTCTGTGAAAGAAGATTTGATGCACCACTATCTTGATGTCTTACTACAATTATATCTGGATGCATTGCATTAAGTGTCATTGCAGTGTCGATTAATGTTTCACCTTTTTTAATAGCAGAATTAGTTATATTCATCGACATCACATCTGCACCCAGTCTTTTTCCAGCTAGTTCAAAAGAACTTTGGGTTCTCGTCGAAGGTTCAAAAAAAAGATTTATTTGAGTTTTTCCTCTAAGAATATCTAACTTTTTGTTTTTACTCTTGTTAAGTGAAATAAATTTTTTTGCTTCATCTAAGATAAGTTTTACATCTGAAATAGAAAGGTCTTGGATACCCAGTAGGTGTTTTTGTGAAATTTTAATAGCGTTGTTGTTTATAGCCATTAAAACCAACTCTATAGCTTTAAAGCATTGATATTGCAAGCTTAATTATTTAAGAATTCAATCGCTCCCTGCAATATAAACGTTGCTGCATTTTCATCTATTTTTTGAACTCTTTTAGATACATTAATGTCTAATTGACTTGATATCTTAAAGGCACCGACAGTTGACAATCTCTCATCCCATAAGGCCACAGGTGTATTTGTTTTATTCTCAATAATCTTAGCTTTATCTAAAGCTGATTGAGAAGAGGGGCCTTTACTTCCATCCATATTCAATGGATTTCCTACAATAATAGCCTTTATATTTTCTTGATCAATTATTTCTAAAAGTTCAGTGATAAAATTTTCATGATCAACATATTT
The DNA here is from genome assembly GCA_902551755.1 of uncultured Pelagibacteraceae bacterium. Taxonomy (GTDB): domain Bacteria; phylum Pseudomonadota; class Alphaproteobacteria; order Pelagibacterales; family Pelagibacteraceae; genus Pelagibacter. Next base: position 62,010 of record CACDEB010000002.1, on the reverse strand, counting down.
TATAGTTTTAAAAGGAGTCGCTATAATTCGTCTATGATCACAGATTGAAACACCAATTCTCTTTTTTCCAAGATCTAAACCAATTAACCTTGCGTTTTTATCAATTTTAGACTTGAGTTCCTTTAAAGTGATCATATTGTTTTTTTCTTATATAATGATATTTTTCCATTAAATTTAATTATCATATGAGCATAGATCTTAAAACAATTAAACATATAGCAAAATTATCAAGAATTTCCATAGATGATAAAAAAGCAAAAGAACTAGAAAAAGATCTAAATTCTATTTTTGAATTTATCGAAGCGCTAAATAAAGTCGATACTAAAAAAGTTGACCCACTGACATCAATTGCAGAAACATCATTGAAATTAAGAGTAGATGAGGTCAAAACAAAAGATATAAGGGAACAAATCTTAAAAAATTCACCAGACGAAAATAAAGATTTTTTTGTCGTACCAAAGGTTGTAGAATGAGTGATATTATAAATCTTACTTTATCAGCTTTAATTGATAAAATTAAAAAGAAAGAATTGTCTGCTCAAGAAATTACAAACGCATATATTGCTAGAGCTGAAAAATCGAAAAATTTAAATACATACATCACTACCGATTTTGAAAATGCAATTGAAAAAGCGAAAAAATTTGACGAAAAGGGAAATTTTGAATACAAGCTCCCTGGAGTTCCTCTTGCAGTTAAAGATCTTTTTTGTACCAATAATCTAAAGACAACAGCTGGAAGTAAAATACTTTCAAATTTTATTCCTAGTTACGAGTCCACTGTAACCCAGCATTTATGGGATGAAGGGGCTATTTTACTTGGAAAACTCAATTGTGATGAATTTGCAATGGGTTCTTCAAATGAAACTAGTTTTTTCGGAAATGTTGAAAGCCCAGTTGGTAAAAAAGTTGTGCCAGGTGGGTCTTCAGGTGGATCAGCTTCAGCACTTGCAGCTAAATTGACACCAGCAACTATTGGAACTGATACTGGAGGTTCAATAAGACAACCAGCATCTTTTACTGGTACCGTGGGTTTGAAACCAACATATGGCAGTTGTTCTCGATATGGTATTGTTGCATTTGCTTCTTCATTAGATCAAGCAGGACCAATGACCCAGGATGTGTCAGACGCTGCAATAATGTTAGATGTTATAAGTAAGTACGATACAAAAGATTCAACTTCGGTAAATTTTAAGAGAGGTGATTATTTCAAATCGTTAAGTTCTAATATTAAAGGAAAAAAAATTGGTATTCCAAAAGAATATAGAGTCGATGGCATGCCTAAGGAGATTGAAAGTTTGTGGCAAGATGGAATTACTTTACTAAAAAATTTAGGAGCGAAAATTATTGATATATCTTTACCTCATACCAACTACGCATTGCCTGCTTATTATATAGTTGCACCAGCTGAAGCATCTTCTAACCTAGCTAGGTATGATGGAGTAAAGTACGGATATCGTTCTACGGGAGAAAATTTAATCAGTATGTATGAAAACACAAGATCAGAAGGTTTTGGTGATGAAGTGAAAAGAAGAATAATGATTGGAACATATGTTTTGTCATCTGGTTATTATGATGCTTATTATTTAAAAGCACAAAAAATTAGAAGATTAATCAAAAATGATTTTGATGAAGCTTATAAATCTGTAGATGCAATTTTAACTCCTTCCACACCTAGTTCAGCCTTTAAGATTGGTGACAAAACAGATGATCCTGTATCAATGTATCTTAATGATATCTTTACAGTGCCAGTCAATTTGTCAGGACTGCCAGCTATATCTATTCCAGCAGGTAAAGATAAAAATAATTATCCTTTAGGCTTACAACTAATAGGCAAAGCATTTGAAGAGCAGAATTTATTAAATATTTCATACTCAATGGAAAAAGAATTAAGTTTCAAAAATAATTTGCAGGATTGGTGGATTAAATGAGTAAAAATAAAGAATATTTAATAAAGAGAGGTAACTCAGAATACGAAGTTATAATTGGTTTAGAAGTTCATGCTCAAGTTCTTTCAAAATCCAAGCTATTTTCTGACTCGCCTACAAACTTTGGCGCTGAACCAAATACCCAGGTGAGTTTGGTAGATGCTGCATTTCCTGGAATGCTACCAGTAATAAATGAATTTTGTATAAAGCAAGCAGTAAAAACGGGCATAGGACTTAATGCAGCGATAAATAAAAGATCAATTTTTGATAGGAAAAACTATTTTTACGCTGATTTACCACAAGGATATCAAATTTCTCAATACAAAGATCCAATAGTTGGCGAAGGTTCAATTTTATTAGATTTACCAGATGGAGAAAAAAAGGTTGGTATTGAAAGGCTGCATTTAGAGCAAGATGCAGGAAAAAGTATTCATGACATTGATCCCCAAAACACCCTCGTAGACTTAAATAGATCTGGAGTTGCCCTTATGGAAATAGTAAGCAAACCAGACTTAAGATCTCCAGAGGAAGTAAATTTATACATCAAAAAACTTAGATCAATTATGAGATATCTTGGAACTTGTGATGGAAATATGCAAGAAGGATCTTTAAGAGCTGATGTGAATGTTTCAATCAGAAAGACAGGAGATAAAAATTTAGGTACAAGATGTGAAATTAAAAACGTCAATTCTATAAAATTTATGCAAATGGCAATTGAATATGAAGCAAACCGTCAAGCTGATATATTAGAAGAGGGAGGCTCTATTGATCAAGAAACTCGTCTTTTTGATACTAAAAAAAATGAGACTAGATCGATGAGATCAAAAGAAGATGCTCACGATTATAGATACTTTCCTGATCCTGACTTGTTACCACTTGAATTAACTGACGATTTCATATCAAAAATAAAAAAGGAAATACCTGAACTTCCCGATGAAAAGAAAAAAAGATTTGTAGAAAAGTTTAAATTAACTCCATACGAGGCAAATATATTAGTATCTGATATTGAAACATCAAAATATTTTGAGGATGTAATTAAAAATTCAGATATTAAGCTAGCAACAAACTGGATAACAGGTGAATTATTTGCATTACTTAATGATAGAAATTTAGAAATATCACAAAGTCCTATTTCATCTAAAAATTTATCATCTTTAATTAACTTGATTAAAGACGGTACTATTTCTGGCAAAATTGCAAAAACAGTTTTTGAAATAATGGCAAATGAAAGCAAAGATCCAAAAAGCATTATTGACGAAAAGGGATTGAAACAACAAAGCGACCCTAATAAAATTGAAAAAATTGTAGATGATGTAATTAAAGAAAATCCTAAAAATGTTGAATTATTTAAATCTGGTAAAGATAAATTGTTTGGTTTTTTTGTTGGTCAAGTTATGAAAAAGACAGATGGCAAAGCTAATCCTAAATTAGTAAATGATATTTTAAAGAAAAAATTGAACTAGCATGAGTTCAAATCTACCTATTAATAAGCAAATAGAAAAATATATTGATGATCACTCTTTAAAATTACATCCAGTACAAGATGAAATTATTAAGTATAACGGCACACTTGGAAAAAAAAAGAAATTACAAATTTCAATCAACCAATGTCATTTTTTATATTTAGTAACAAAATTATTTAAACCTAAAGAAATTTTAGAAATCGGTACTTTTACTGGTCTTAGCTCATTAAGTATGAGCATTGGTCTAGAAAACGACTCTAAGATCACCACCATCGATAAAAACAAAGATACTTCATTAGTAGCGAAAAATTACTTTGAAAAGGCAAAAGTTTCAGAAAAAATTAATATTATTATTGATGAAGCAATAAATGGAATTAATAAATTAATAACCCAAAAAAAATTGTTTGATTTGATTTTTATAGATGCTGATAAAGAGAATTACAAAAAATATTATGAATTGTCTTTAAACTTATTAAAAAGGGATGGTTTCATAATTATTGATAATGTTTTGTGGCATGGCGAAGTTGTAGATAAAAACAATAAAGAATACTTAACTGAGATAATTCGAGATTTTAATACTTATGTTAATAACGATATAAGAGTTGAAAATATGATTATCCCAATAGGTGATGGCTTTTCAATTTGTAGAAAATTATAATGTATACCATCTTTGGTTTTTATAAATTTAAACAATTAAAAAAAATCAGTAAACTCAAAGACAAACTTCAAAATTTTATAGATGATTACAAAATTAAAGGAACTATTATTATCTCACCTGAGGGGATTAATGGATCAATTTCTTTTCTAAAAAAAAATACTAAACAAATAAAAATCAATCTTAAAAAAATCTTTGCCATTACAAAATTTGATAATGAAAATATTTCTTTTAATAGATTTATTCCTTTTCATAAGGGGAGGGTGAAGGTTAAAAAGGAAGTTGTTCCAATTGGAAAAAGACTTAAAAAAAAAATTAAAGATAATCATCTTTCTCCTAAGGAATGGAATAATTTTGTTTTTAACAAAGACACCTATATAATTGATACTAGAAAAGATTTTGAGTTTAGGATTGGGACTTTCAAGAGATCCATAAATCCAAAATTAAACAACTTTAGAGATTTTTCTAAATATTTTAAAAAGTTTAATAAAAACTCAAAAATCGGAATGTTTTGTACAGGAGGTATTCGATGCGAAAAGGCTAGCGATTATTTATATAACAAAGGTTATAAAAATGTTTTTCAGTTAAAGGGCGGCATTATTAATTATTTGTCAAAAATCGACAGAAAAGAAAGCTTATGGAAAGGTGAATGTTTTGTATTTGATAATCGTGTTTCTGTGAATCATAATTTAAATAGAGGCAAATATTCAATTTGTGCTGGATGTAGAGAACCTATTTCTGTTAAAGATAAGAAATCTGTGAAATTTGAAGAAGGTGTTTCATGTCCTAATTGTTATAATAAATCAAGCATAGAACAAAAAAAACGATTTAGAATGAGACAAAGTCAAATTGATAAAGCAAAAAAAGAAAAAAAAAATTACATGTTTAAAAAAATCTACAAATAGATGGTTAAGAAGATTAATTTAACAGCGGATCCAATGTGGCAACTTCTAAGAAGAGTTACACTCCCAGCCAGTATTGGATCGTTATTTCAAACTTTTTATAATCTGGTTGATACATTTTTTGCTGGAAAGATATCACCTGATGCACTAAGTGCTTTAGCAAAATCTTTTCCAATTTATTTTATTATTATCGCAATAGGTGTTGGAGTTGGAGCTGGCACTAATACACTTATAGGAAATTCTATAGGTGAAAAAAAAGAAAAAGTCGCTTCATTATATGTTGCTCAATCAATAATTTTTGCGATAATCATTTCATTATTAGTTACATTTGTAGGAATTAACTCTTCCAATTATCTGCTTCAATTATTAGGGTCCTCTCCAGAAAATATTATTTTGACCAGGGAATATTTAGATATAATTTTTTATTGCACAGTAATAGTATTAATCCAAATATCTTTAAATGGAACATTAAACGCTCAAGGGGATACAAAAAGTTATAGAAACGTACTTATATTTACCTTTTTTTTAAACATCATACTTAATCCAATTTTTATTTTTGGTTTTTCGATAATACCTGCTTTTGGAATTTCAGGTATTGCCATTGCTACAGTAATTTGCCAACTTATTGGAACAATCTATTTAGCACAAAAAGTTTATTGTTGTAAACTTAAAGAGTATTTATATGCAAAGTGTTTTATTCCAAAAATTAACTTTTTAAGTAATCTTACTTTTCAATCTGTACCAATCATGTTTAGCATGCTGTTAATTGGTGTTGGTATATTTAATGTATTATATTTTGTAGGAAAATTTGGAGATATTGCTTCAGCTGGTTATGGAGCTGCACTTAGAATAGAACAAGTTTTCTTATTACCAGTCATAGCATTGAATACGGCTGTATTATCAATCGGAGGCCAAAACTTCGGAGCTAGAAATTTTGAAAGAATAAGAGATCTTTATAAAAAAGCATTAATATTTGGTTGCTCGTTTATGATCATGGCTGGTTTTATTCTGTATTTTGGGGCAGAAAATCTCCTTGGATTAATTACTGATGATTTAGAAACTATTAAATTTGGATCTCTATATTTAAAGATTGCAGCATTGATAGGCCCTATATATCCCACTTTTTTTATTACTACTGCTGTATTCCAGGCTCTTAAGAGACCCATCTTTAGTTTGTATCTGAGTATATTAAGGCTTACTGCAATTCCTTTTTTATGTTTGTGGTACGTTATTAATATTAAAGGAGGGGATTATAGCGATATCTTTTATACAATATTAGTTACAAATTGGTTAATGGGATTAATAGTATTATTTTTTATAGGATCTTTTTTTAATTATATGTTTAAAGATAATAAAAAATATTTTTTTATAAAAAGTTAGATTAACTATCCTTTTTCATTTTTTTTTCAAGCCGTCTTACTAAGAATGATACAATTAAAATTAATATAAGATACTCTAAGATCAAAAACGTATATATTTCTAGAGGTCTATATGTAGTAACAACAAGCTCATTCGCCTTTCTAGTCAAATCTCCAATACCAATAATCGAAACTAAAGAAGACATTTTTAGAACGTATACAAACTGATTTCCAATAGCAGGTAGTATATTTCTTATAGCTTGAGGAAGAATGACGAGTCTTAATTTTCTAAAAAAATTAAGACCTAAAGAACTTCCAGCTTCCCATTGAGGTTTCCTAATTGAGTTTATTCCAGCTCTAAAAATTTCAGCCTGAAATGCGCTTTCACTAATAGATAAAGCTATAATACCAGATACAAATGGACTAAAACTAATTCCTGTCATAATAGGCAATCCATAATAAATCCATAAAATCAAAACCAACAAAGGTATAGCTCTAACTATTTCGACATAACCTATATTTAAGTATGTTAAAAATTTATTTTTGGCTAAGGAGGGGATAGCAACTATTAATCCCAATACTATTGATAGAGATATTGATACGATAGATATAAAGATAGTTGTTGTAAATCCACTTAATAAAAATTTTAGATTTGTTAAACCGTTAACATTGTTGGGAGATAATATTAACCAATCTAATTCCTGCTTTCCACATGATAATAGGAATAACAATGAGAATAATAAAAATAAGTTTTTCACACTTATATTTATAAAGAATTAATTATTAATAGCTAATTTATTATAAGCTTTTAAGATTGTATTTTGCTAAAAGTTCTTTGAAGAAACCAGATTTCTTTTTCTTATTGATCCAATCGTTAACGTACTTTCTCCACTTATCATCATTTTTACCAACCATCATAGCTAAGAAAGCAGGATTTTTTTCACCATCTGGAACAATTGCTAATTGTGGATATTTTATAACTAATTTGTTGGCTTCAGTTGAACTTGTAATATTACCATCAGCTCTTCCTGCTAGTACTTCCTGAAAATCTCTTGCAGGTGCCTCTACTGAATTTAATTTTGATTTAGGGAAAAATTCTTTAGCTTTTTCCTCTTGTGAAGTTCCAAGCGTTGTAGCGATTGTAACATCTTTATTGTTTAGAGAGTCCCAAGTTGAAAATTTACTTAAATTTTTCTTTAAAACCAGTGGAACCGTTCCATATTTGTAATAAGTCTCTGTGAAACCTGCCACTTCTGCTCTTTTAGGAGTTTTTGTTACACTTGTTGAAATATCATATCTGTCTGAAGTTATTCCAGAAACTATAGTTTTCCATTCAGCAGGAACAAACTTAATTTTTACACCCATATCTTTTGCAAGTTCGTTCATTACATCAATGTCAAAACCTTTATAGGTATTTGTAGAAGGATCTTTTATAGTCATTGGATCCCAGTCTCCAGTTGTACCAACTCTTAACTCTCCATTTGAAAGAATTTTGTCTAAAGAAGAAGCGTTTGCTGAAAATGAGAACAATAAAGTAAATAATAATATGATAATTTTTTTCATAAGAATTAATAAGATAATTTATGATATTTTTCTATGCTAACCTTGACGCAGTTAAATTTTACAATAAATTCGCCCCGTCATTAAGCCAATCCCATAAATGGTTAGAAAACGATCGTCTTACAAATAAATTTATATTGTTATCACCCAGGTTATGAATGATTACATCAATATGATTAATTATAGTTTGGGTTGTGGATCCTTTAGTATCTTTAAATTTTGAGAAATCAAATGGACAACTCATTGAGAGTAATTCGTATAATTTAACCCCAGAAATATTAATACACACCCATTGGTCACTTACATTTGTAACTGCTCCGTAGTTAAGTGATGAAATTTCTTTAAAAACTCTATCAAAAATTTCTTTATTCATGCTTTTTGTATAAATCATCCATTCATCTGGACTTAACCACAAAGCACTTAACTCTTGGTTACTTGTAGATGTATTACTTTCCGTTGGTAAAATAACAGAGAGTACTTGGCCAACTTTTGTAAAGAACTCTCTTTTTTTTCCACGTAAGTTAATTTTAGTAATTGGTTCTACCTCTTTAAGATTTAAATCTGAATATTCTCTTTTGTCTTTAATAGCTGTATTAATATTATCCATTTATTCTCTCATTTTCTTTATCTAAGAAGACTGTGTCTGATACAGTTACTTTAATTGTTTTATCTATCATTGGAACCAAGAGTTTTTGTCCCTTGAGTTTTTTACCTTCTTTCAAAACTGCTAAAGCAATAGATTTTTTTAAAGTTGGACTGAAATAGCTTGAAGTTACATGTCCGAGCATATTCACAGGCTTTTTATTTTCGTCTTTAACAATTTGAGCACCTTCCTCTAAAATTTCATTAGGGTCATCAGTTAAGAGTCCGACTAATTGTTTTCTATCTTCTCTAATAGTATCGCTTCTATATAGAGATCGTTTACCAATAAAGTCATATTTTTTTTTACTAATTATCCAATCCATTTGAAGATCTACTGGTGTCATCGTTCCATCAGTATCTTGGCCAACAATGATAAATCCTTTTTCAGCCCTTAAAAGGTGCATAGTTTCAGTTCCATAAGGGGTAATGTTAAATTCTTTTCCAGCTCCAATACATTTTTCCCAAATATATTTACCGTATGATGCTTCCACATTAATTTCATAACTTAGTTCACCTGTAAAACTTATACGCATTATTCTACAGTTTATATTGTCTAGCTTTACCTCTTTAAATGACATATGTGGGAAACTTTCATCAGATAAATCTAAATTTTTAAAAATTTTATTAATGATTTTTTTTGCGTTTGGACCACATACACTTGCTGTTGCATAATGATCCGTAACTGATGTTAAAAATACATCTAATTCTGGCCATTCTGTTTGTAAATAATCTTCAAGTTTGGACATGACATTTGCAGCACCACCAGTTGTTGTTGTCATTAAATAGTGATTTTCACCTAGTTTTGTTGTGACTCCATCATCGTAAACCATACCATCTTCATTCAACATTAAACCATATCTACATTTACCTATTTGCAATTTTGACCAAGCATTTGTGTAAATTCTATTAAGAAACTCATTTGCATCAGTTCCTTGAATGTCGATTTTACCGAGTGTTGAAGCATCTAATATTCCACTAGACTCTCTTGCAGCTTTACTTTCTCTTTGAACAGCATCATGCATTGACTCACCATCTTTTGGATAATACCAAGCACGTTTCCATTGACCGACATTTTCAAACTTTGCATTATTATCAACGTGCCAGTCATGTATAGGAGTTTTTCTAAAAATATCAAAAAATTGTCCAACGTTTCTACCTACTATGGTTCCAAAAGTAAGTGGTGTATATGGTGGTCTAAACGTTGTCGTACCTAGATCACCCATATTAGTATTAGTTGTATCTGCAACTATACCCAAGGCATGCATATTAGCAAGTTTACCTTGATCTGTACCCATACCAGTCGTTGTATATCTTTTTACGTGTTCAATTGATTTAAAGCCTTCTCGTAAAGCTAATTTTATATCTTTTGCAGTACTATCATTTTGATAATCTAAAAATGGTTTTGTTTTACTTAACGGTTTATCTGATGGAAGTAACCATATATTTTTTTTCTCTTTTTCTTTAGAGCATTTAACATCAATTTTATCAAAATTAGAATTTTCAATCTGCAAAAACTTTTTTGTATCTTTTATTGAATTTTTTAAAACATCATCTAATTCGAAATCTCCTTTTGCAGAACCAATACTTAATTGATTTAAATTTGTTTTATCTGGAACAAAAATATTATCTTTGTTATCAAACTTAAGTTTACCACCAGATTGTGTAAATAGATGAACCATCGGAGTCCAGCCACCAGAAATTGCTAAGCAATCACAATTCAATTCTATCTTTTTTCCGACAACATCATTGCCTTTATCATTTAGCTTCATTATTGTTATTTTGTTAATTCTTTTATAACCTTTAGTGTTTACTACTGTATGGTTCCAATAAATTTGTATCCCTAGACTTTTAACTTTATTTACTATTTCTGAAGATGAATTATCTCTTATATCTATTATTGCATTTAATTTTGTGCCTGATTTATATAATGATAAGGCTGTTTCATAAGCACTGTCATTATTAGTAAATATAACATTTTCTAAACCACATCTTACGCCATAATAGTCTATGTATTTTTTCACAGCTGATGCTAACATTATACCTGGTCTATCGTTGTTATGAAAAACTTGAGGTCTTTCTATAGCGCCAGTGGCGATAATTACTTTTTTTGCTCTTATTTTGTAAAGCCTTTGTCTGATTTTATTACTACGGTCATTAACACTTAAATGATCAGTTAAATTTTGCCTTGCTAGTAAAAAGTTGTAATTATGATAAGCAGCAAGACTTGTTCTTGTTTTAATAATGATATTTTTATCATTTTTAATATTTTCAATGAGTTTTTTTAACCATTCACTGCTTTTTTGATTATCAATTTTAGAGATATCATTGTCATCATAAATTAATGAACCTCCTAATAATTCTTTGTCTTCTAACAATAAAACTTTTTTATTATCATCAGAAGCTATTTTAGCCGCTATTAAACCGGAAACACCACCTCCAACTATTAAGATATCACAGTGCATATATCTATGGTCGTACATATCTGGATCTTGTTTCTTTGGGGATTTTCCTAAGCCAGCAGATTTACGAATAAAGTATTCGTACTTCTCCCAAAAACTTGCTGGCCACATAAATGTTTTATAATAAAAACCTGCAGGAAGGAGAGGTGATAAAAAGTTATTTATTCCACCTATATCAAATTTTACACTTGGCCAACAATTCTGACTGTTACAAATTAAACCATCATATAATTCGATTTCAGTAGCTCGTACGTTAGGATCAGTTAAAGCATCGTCATTTCCTATTTGAAGAATTGCATTTGGTTCCTCAGAACCAGATGTCATTATTCCTCTTGGTCTATGGTACTTAAAACTTCTTCCCACAAGATGGATATCGTTTGAAAGTAGGGCAGATGCTAATGTATCGCCTTTATATCCGTATAATTTTTTTCCATTAAAAATAAAAGATAGTTTTCTTGTTTCGTCTACAAATTGTTTATTATTTATTCTTAGATTTTTGGACATTATAATTTTGGTGGTTGTTCACCCATTTTGTATATTTTTTCTATTTTATCATTTGAGGTGTCACGGGCTACATTAAACCATTTTCTACATCCATGCGCATGATTCCATCTTTCAAATTGGATACCCTTAATATTTTTTCTCATAAATAAATATTCTGCCCATTGATCATCATTTAATTCGGTAGGTTGTTTTGGTCTTGCTATATGAGCTTCACCACCAGAAACAAATTCTGATTGATCTCTTTCACCACAATATGGACAATTAATTAAAAACATTAGTGGGCAACAGCTGCTGCTCCATGTTCATCTACTAGATCACCACTTACAAATCTATTAATGTTAAATGCAGCATTTAATTTATGAGGTTCATCATTAGCGATTGTATGAGCAAATAAGTCGCCCGAACCAGGTGTTGCTTTAAATCCACCAGTTCCCCAACCACAATTAAAATAAAGACCTTTGATTGATGTTTTACTAATTATCGGGCTTGCATCTGGACAAATGTCAACAATTCCACCCCATTGTCTTAACATCTTCATTCTACTAAAAATTGGATATAATTCTAATATAGCTTTAAGTGTTTCTTCTACAATATTAAAGCTTCCCTTTTGAGTGTAAGAAACATAAGAGTCAGTTCCCGCACCAATAACTAATTCACCTTTATCTGATTGACTCACATAAGCATGAACAGCATTTGACATTACAACAGTATCGATTATTGGTTTTACTGGCTCTGATACAAGCGCTTGTAAAGGTTTACTTTCGAGTGGTAACTTAAGTCCTGCCATATTTGCTATTACGCTTGAATGTCCTGCAGCAACAACGCCAATCTTTTTAGTTTTAATAAATCCTTTTGTTGTTTCTAGACCTTCAACTGAATCTCCATTTCTCTTAATACCTTTGACTTCGCAATTTTGAATTATATCAACTCCCATTTCATCAGCACCTCTTGCATAACCCCAAGCAACAGCATCATGTCTAGCTGTACCAGCTCTTTTTTGCAATGTACCACCTAATACTGGATACCTAATATCTTGAGAAGTATTTATTATCGGACAAAATTTTTTTACTTCATCTGTTTCCAACCAAACAGCATCAATACCATTTAATCTATTTGCGTGAGTTCTTCTTTTTAGATCTCTTACATCTTGTAAATTATGTGCCAAATTCATAACTCCTCTTTGGCTGAACATTACATTATAATTAAGTTCTTGGGACAAACCTTCCCAAATCTTTAATGCGTGGTCATATAAACCTGCGCTGGCGTCCCATAAATAATTTGATCTGATAATTGTAGTATTTCTTCCAGTGTTACCTCCACCAATCCAACCTTTCTCAACAACAGCAATTTTTGTTAAATTATGTTTTTTCGCTAAATAATATGCAGTGGCTAAACCGTGACCGCCGCCACCAACAATTACAGCATCATACTCTTTTTTAGGTTCAGGGTCTCTCCATGCTCTTTGCCAATTTTCATGGTTGCTAAAAGCATTCTTTATTAAAGAAAATATAGAATATTTATTTTTCATTTTTTGAGAAATTACTTGATAAATATTGAATATTCAATGATTTCAAGTTACACAGTATATAAGGAAGGATGGGTGAGCTGGTTTAAACCAGCGGTTTGCTAAACCGCCGTACGCTTGAAAAGGTGTACCGAGGGTTCGAATCCCTCTCCTTCCGCCATTTTTCAGAAATTAGTATAGCGGGTAATTAGCGAAAAAATCTTTCATTTTGATAGGCTTTTGCTCTAGCACATATCGATAAACGTTATAATTTTCTAAAACTCTTTGAACATAGTTTCTTGTTTCTTTAAATTTTATAAGCTCAATCCAATCAACATAATCCACTTGATCCTTTTGAGGATTTTTATTTATTTTTTTCCAATATCTTACTCTTTTAGGGCCCGCATTATAAGCGGCAATAGCAAAAGGATAGGCACCATCATATTCTAAAATTAAACCTGCTAAATAATGAGACCCTAAATTAATATTGTATTCAGGATCTGAAGTTAATCTTGATTTTGAATATGGTAGCTTAGCTTGTTTTGCAACAATCTTAGCTGTGTAAGTCATAAGTTGCATCATACCTCTCGCACCAGCGTAACTATTTGCTTTACTATCAAATTCACTCTCTTGTCTTATAACTGCAAGTATCAATGCCGGGTTAGGAATTTTTCTTTCCCCAACCATAGTTGGTGTGCTGATAACAGGATAGTTATATTGATTGTGAAATCTTTTTTCATAAGATGCCAATTTAGATATTTGAATTGCAAAATCATATCTTGAAATTTCAGTAGCAAGTTCTGCAGCTAGAACTTCACTTCCTTGATCTATATTATCAAGAGCTAAATGACGTAAAATATGTTTTGTATATTTATCTCTTTCTATCTCATAAAGTAAATAAACGAGTTTATATAATTTCTTGTCCTTAAATTCTTTTTTGTATTTATCGTTTACTTTCATAGTTTCATTTAAAGAAAATGTTTCGTCTGGTTTAATTTTCATATGTGCAAGTTGTCCATAATATGTAGTCGGAAATTTAGACGCTTCACTGTAATATTTATCAGCTGTTACGGGGTCACCCAGTTTTTCATACGTTCTTCCTAACCAAAATGCTCCTCTAGATAAACTTATTGGATAACCAACATTTTGATAAAAAGATTTAAAGTGTTCTCTTGCTAAAATTGGATCATTTAAAAAACTTAAAGCGATCCATCCACTAAACCATTCTGCCTCAGCGTATTCCGGAGTTCCTTGCTCTAATGAGTGGTTATTGACAATTTTGTAGGCTGTTTGATATTTCTTTTTATAAATTAACGATCTTCCAATAATTGACCTTTCCACCCACCATTTGTCTGGTCTTACCATATAACTCTTAGTATTCTTAATGTTTAACAAAATTTCTAATGAGCTATCTACTCGACCTCTTTTTCTTCTCCATTTTAATCTGTCATAGTTAAGACCTGGGTCATTTCTGAAACTTTCAGGCACTTTTGAAATTGCATTGTCTACACCATATGATTTACTCATTAGCAATTGCCTCGCAGTATAAAGAAGCTGATAATCTTTCGGTAAATATCTTAACATTCTTTTTAAATCCCAATATTTATTTTCCCAAGCTAGGTGATCAGCCCTTCTAATGTGGTCTTCTGATGACAAATATTTTTTTATTCGTTTGTATGTAGGTCTTAGTTCTGCTTTAGATAAATCGGCAGTAATCCATCCTTTTTTTATCAACTTTATACCGTCTACATTTTGCCCATCTTCTAATAAGCTTTCCCCTAAAACTATCTCTCCGTATCCACTCAATGGTTTTTTATCCTCAAATAAATCTATTATTTTTTTGTGACCAATTTTTTTAACTGATAATTTCTTTTCAGATAGATATTCAATTCTACCACGACGAGGATAAGTTTCATTTCTTTTTAAAAATGAACTATAGTCAGAATAATTTGCATTATTGTTTCTTTCTAATAGGTATCTCCACATTGTGAAATCATAAATTGACTTATCTTTTGCACGAGAAGCAATTTTAATTGCACTTTGCCACTTTTTTCTTTTAATTAAATCTAAAGATTGTTGAGCTATTTTTACGTCTTTTTTGCTATAGTATTTTGATTTTTTAACTTTCTCTTTTTTTGGCTCTGTCTTTTTAACAATTATTGTTGGTTTCTTTTTAGGTAGCAAAATCCCTATATTTTGAAAATCCTTATCGGTTTCTACTTTTTCAACCTTTTCTTTATTTTCTTCTTGAATTTTTTTCTCTTTTTTAACTGTAGGTTTTATTGGAGGTATAATATTTTTTTTTGATATAATCTTTTTTATAACCTCATCAGATAATGTTGGTTTTTTTGGTGGAATAATTAACTCACTTGAAAATGAATATGAGCCTAAAATTAACAGAAAGATTAAAATAAATTTGATAAATATTTTAAAAAAGATCATATTTTTGTAAATGAATCGATAATCTATGTTATAAAGTTATATGTTTAAAGGATCAAATGTTGCGTTATTAACTCCGTTTAAGAATAATAAATTAGACGAAGATTGTTATATCAAACTAATAAATTTTCATATTGAAAATGGCACAAATGGTTTAGTTCCTGCAGGAACAACTGGTGAATCGCCCACATTGAGCCATGAAGAGCATGAAAAAGTCATTGAGCTTTGCATTAAAGAAGCAAAAGGCAAAATTCCGGTAATTGCAGGCACTGGATCAAATTCTACAACTGAAGCTGTAGCTCTAACAAAGCATGCAGAAAAGGCAGGAGCAGATGGCGTACTTGTAGTTACTCCATATTACAACAAACCAACACAAGAAGGTTTATATCAACATTATAAATCAATTAATGATAATACAAGTTTGCCAATTATTATTTATAACATTCCAAGTCGCTGCGTTATTGATATGTCAGTTGATACAATGGCAAGACTTTATGAACTTAAAAATATTGCAGGTGTAAAAGATGCAACAGGAGACCTAAATAGACTTGATCAAACTTTAAAAAAATTGGGTCCTGATTTTATTCAGCTAACTGGTGAAGATGGTCTTGCTTTTGAATTTAATAAAAGAGGAGGTGTTGGTATAATTTCAGTTACAGCAAATATAGCACCAAAGCTATGTTCTGATTTTCAAAAGTTTTCAAAATCAAATTCTGATAATGAAATTAAAGAGGCTGAAAGAATTGATGCTTTGCTTCAACCACTTCATAAAGCTCTTTTTATTGAAAGCAATCCAGCACCTGCAAAATATGCAGCTAAACTTTTAGGTCTGTGCAGTGATGATGTTAGACTGCCATTAGTTAAAATACAAGAATCCACTAAGGAAAAAGTAAAAGAAGCATTATTGTCTGCAAAATTATTGTAGCATGGTAAAAAAAGAACCTGGAAAAAAAATAATTTGTTTAAATAGAAAAGCATCCTTTAATTTTTTTTTCCAAGAAATTTTAGAGGCAGGAATTGTATTAAAAGGATCTGAGATTAAGTCTGTAAGAGAAGGAAAAGTAAATATAGCAGAATCATATGCTATTGAAAAAGATGGTGAGTTTTTTTTAGTAAATTCACACATACCAATTTATAAAGAGGCAAGTTTTACTAACCATAATCCTAGAGAAGAGAGAAAGCTGTTATTAAATAAAAGAGAGATAAAAAAATTAATTGGTAAAGTTAATAGAGATGGGTTGTCACTTATACCTCTTAAAATGTATTTTAAAAAAGGGAGAGCAAAGTTGGAGATTGCCGTCGCAAAAGGTAAAAAAAGATTTGATAAACGACAAACAAAAAAAACAAGGGACTGGAACCGTGATAAAGCAAGATATTTTAGAAGATCGTCATAATACAATCATACTGGCGCTAGGCTCAAATTTGGGAAATAGAGCTGATAATATTGAAAAAACTAAGTTTCATTTATCACATTTTTGTTACTTTCTAAAAGTCTCAAAACTTTATGAAACACCATCATGGCCAAACCAATCGAATCCAAAATTTTTAAACCTCATCATTGAATGTAAAACAGATTTAACAATTATCGATTTGTTTGAAAAAATAAAAAAAATAGAAACATTATTAGGAAGAAAAAAAAGTATAAAAAATGCACCACGAACTTGCGATATTGATATTATTGATTTCAACAATACTTGCAAAAGCATTATTCATAAAGGAGAAAAAATTATTACTCCACACCCAAGAATGCATCAAAGAAATTTTACTTTAATTCCATTATATGAAATAAAAAAAAACTGGATACATCCAAAAAATAAGCAAAAAATAGATATTTTAATAAAAAAATTAAACCCCAAATCAATTAGTGATATAAAGATTTATCAAAGTAATGGTATAATTAAATATGCTTAAATCTGAAGAATTAATAAATAAGGTAAGGGAATATAATAAGTTTTTAAACCCGACAACTTTAACTAAAGCTTATAATTTCGCTCTCGAGGCTCACAAGAAACAAAAAAGGGATGAAGGTGTGCCATATATTATTCACCCAATAGCTGTAGCAAATATCCTTTCAGATTTAAAACTTGATAGCGCAACTATTGCAACTGGATTATTACACGATACGATTGAAGATACTAGAGCTACTTATAAAACAATCAAGGAAGAATTTGGTCAAGAAGTTGCTGATTTAGTGGAAGGTGTCACAAAAATCTCTGCATTTGAAAATCGAGCAGCTCAAGACTCTAAAGCTGAAAATTTTAGAAAATTAATCATAGCAACCTCTAAAGACATAAGAGTCCTTCTTGTAAAATTAGCTGACAGACTTCATAACATGAGAACAATTAAATTTGTAAAACTCAAAGAAAAACAAATTAGAAAAGCTAAAGAAACGATGGAAATATATGCTCCATTAGCAGACAGAATGGGCATGAATAGAATTAGAGATGAGTTGGAAGATCTTTCTTTTGAAATTTTAAATCCTGAAGCAAGACATCTCGTTAAGAAAAGACTTGATGAAATAAAAGAAAATAATATTTCAAATTTTAATATGATTTCCGAGGAGTTTCAAAAAATTTTAAAAGCAGAAGGATTAAATGTTAAAATATTTGGTAGAGAGAAAACACCTTTTTCTATTTGGAGAAAAATTCAAAAAAAAAGAACTTCGCTAGAGCAAATCACAGATATAATCGGATTTAGGGTAATTGTTGACGATGTATCAGATTGTTATAAGACTTTGGGTGTGTTCCACAAAAAGTGGAATTGTATACCTGGAAGATTTAAAGATTATATTTCATCTCCTAAAATAAATAAATATCAATCATTACATACCGCTATAATTGGTCCAAACAAAAGACCTATTGAAATTCAATTAAGAACAATGCAGATGCATGAATACGCCCAAAGAGGAATTGCTTCTCATTGGAAATATAAATCTTCTGAAAAATTTAATTCTTTGACTTGGAAAGAATACGATTGGTTGAAAGATCTAGTTGAAATAATAGAGAGAAATGAAAATCCAGAGGACTTTTATGAATATACTAAACTTCAAATGTTTCAAGAAAATGTATTTTGCTTTACACCAAAGGGATCTGTGATTAAACTTCCAAAAGATGCTACCCCAATAGATTTTGCTTATGCTGTACATACACAAATTGGAGATACTGCTATTGGATCAGAAATAAATGGTAAAGACAGTCATTTACAAAGTATCTTAAGAAATGGTGATGTAGTTAAGATTACAACATCAAAGAAAGAGTCACCATCTTTACATTGGTTAAGTTCAGCTAAAACAGGTAAAGCGAGAGCTGCAATTAGGAGATATTGGCAATATAGAGAAAATTCTAAACCAACTGACAAAATATATAATACTATTCTTTGGATCTCGTTACCTGATAAACCAGGTGTTCTTGGAACAGTGACAACTATGATTGGTGAAAATCATGTAAACATTTCTAGTGTTGAAATGGTAGAAAAAACTAAAACCTCCATTAATTTTAGATTTAATCTAATTATTTCTGATCTCAAAAACTTTACAAAATTAATAAGTGAGTTAAAACAAAGAGAGTATAAATTTAAAATTATAAGACACAAAAACAAAAAATATGCTTTCTTTAAAAAATTCTTTGGCAGTTTTAAAAAAAACTGACGCTCTTTTAGAAGGACACTTCGTACTTTCATCTGGTCTACATTCACCCCAATATGTTCAATGTGCTAAGCTTTTAAGCAAACCAACTCAAGCTAAAAAATTTATAAGTTCCTTGGCAACAAAAATTAAAAGAAATATCAAAAGTTTTGATATCATTCTATCCCCAGCAATGGGAGGTGTAATTATTGGTTATGAGATAGGAAGATTGTTAAAAAAAGAGACTATTTTTTGTGAAAGAGTAGATAAAAAATTTAAACTTAGAAGAGGTTTTAATATTAAAAAAAAAGCAAAAATATTAATAGTAGAAGACGTAATCACTACAGGAAAATCTTCATTGGAGTGTGTAAGACTTATTAAAAGATTTGGTGGAAAGTTTGTTGGAATCGCTTGCCTAATAGACAGATCGAAAAAATTAAAAATAACAAAAAAAATTATATCTCAAGTAAAACTAGATATTCCAGTTTATAAGAGAAATAAATTACCAACATCTTTAAAGAATATCCAAATTACAAAACCAGGAAGTAGATATCTAAGATAATGTCCAAACTCGGTGTTAATATTGATCATGTGGCTACATTAAGAAATGCTAGAGGAGAAAATCATCCAAATATTTTAAAATTTGCAGATATTGCAATTAATTCTGGAGCCGACTCTATAACAGTCCATCTAAGAGAAGACAGAAGACACATTAGAGACTTAGATTTAAAAAAACTTTGTAAAAAAAGAATTAAAATAAACTTAGAGATGGCATGTAATAACAAAATGTTAAAAATTGCTCTTAGAAACATGCCTAATTATGTTTGTATAGTACCAGAAAAAAGAAAAGAAATTACCACAGAAGGGGGAATAGATTTAAAAAAAAATTTTCATAATTTAAAAGAAATTATATCCAGACTAAATAAAGCTAAAATCAGAACAAGTTTATTTATAGACCCTTCAAAACAAAATATTGAAATCTCAAAAAAAATAGGAGCGAAATGTGTTGAGCTGCACACAGGAAAAATATCAATTTTAGTTAAAAAAGGTGCAAAATTTTCAAATGAACTAAAGAGAATTAAAGATGCAAGTAAATTAGCATTTGATTATGACATTGAAGTACACGCAGGACACGGCTTAGATTACAAAACAACGAAAATTTTGAGAAAAATTCCATACATAAAAGAATTTAATATTGGTCACTTTATCATAGGTGAAAGTTTAGAGTCTGGTATGCCCAGTATTATTAAAGAATTCAAAAAGATCGTAAGATGACTTTGAATATTTTTGGCGTAGGAACAGACATTGTTAAAAATAGTCGTATAAAAAAACTTATTAAAAACAAAAATTTTATTAATAGAATATTCACATCTACTGAAATTAAAGACTCAAAAAAAATTAATCAGAAAGTTTTATTTTTTTCAAAAAGATTCGCTGCTAAGGAAGCTTTCGTAAAATCTCTTGGTACTGGTTTTGTACATAATATTAATTTTAAAGATATAAATGTATCAAAAAAAAGAAGTGGTAAACCCTACATTACTTTAAGCAATAAGTTAAAAAATATATTAAAAAGAAAACTTAAATTGAAAAAAGTTAAAATTTTTCTGTCATTATCAGATGAAAGAGAATATTCAGTTGCATACGTTATAACTCAAAAGATTAAATGAAACAAAAAATTATAGATAATATCAAAACTATATTTTATGCTTTAGTAATTGCTATTGTAATTAGGTCTTTATTAATTCAACCTTTTTATATTCCTTCATCATCAATGGAGCCTACTTTGTTGGTAGGAGATAGGATTTTTGTAACTAAATATACTTATGGATATAGCAAGCATTCATTTCCTTTTAGTTTAGGTCCTATTAAAAAACGTATTTTTTTCGATGAACCAGAGAGGGGAGACATTATTGTATTCAAAACTCCTGCGGATAACAGAACTGATTATATTAAAAGACTTATAGGTGGACCGGGAGATAAGATTCAATTTATAGACGGTAATCTATATCTTAACGACGTTGAAATCCTTAAATCTAAAGTGAAGTCAGAAATGGAAATATATTGTGGTGGTGAAGTTTTAGAAACAAATCTTTTTGAAGAAAAAATAGGAAATAAAGAATATTTAACTGCTTATAATAATTTTGGATCGTATCAAAATTCAGATGAATTTGTTGTACCTGATAATCATTATTTTTTTTTAGGAGACAATAGAGATTGTTCGAAGGATAGTCGCTTTTTAACAAGCGTTGGCTATGTACATCGCGATAATATTGTTGGCAAGGCTAGATTTATTTTTTTTTCAACAGACAAAAAAATAGGAAGATTTATTGAGTTTTGGAAGTGGAATAAAAGTTTTAGATTAGACAGATTCTTTAAAAAAATTAAATAATGAAAAAAAATATAAGTTCTTTTGAAAAAATAATAGGTGTTAAATTTAAAAATCAAAATCTCCTAATACAAAGCCTAACACACAAAAGTAATAATCCACTTAATAACAATGAAAAATTAGAATTTTTAGGTGATAGAGTATTAGGATTAATTATATCAAAGAATTTATATAAATTATTTCCAAATGATAAAGAAGGGGATCTTGATAAAAAATTGGCATCATTAGTAAATAGGAAAAGATGTGTTGAAATTTCTAATTATTTATCTTTAAAGGATTATGTTTTAGTAGGAGACAACAAAGAAAATTCAAAAATAGAAAACAAAATTTTAGCAGATACAGTTGAATCAATTGTTGGTGCCTTGTATTTAGATCAAGGATTGGAAGTAACTGAAAAATTCATTTTAAATTACTGGAAAAGATTTTTAAATGAAAAATTAACAATTTACAGAGATCCAAAAACAATGCTTCAAGAATATTCTCTAAAATTATATAAAACCCTTCCAATTTATAATGTGATAGAAAACAAAGGCCCAAGACATAAACCTGTTATAAAAGTTTCAGTCAAAATAAAAAATTCAAAAAAATATTTAGGAATTGGTAATTCTAAAAAAGAAGCTGAACAGAAAGCTGCTTTAAAATTATTGGGTACTTTTAAAAAATGAATTGGACAGATACAGGTATTTTGTTGTCAAAGAATAAATTTCAAGAAAATTCAACTATTGTTAATTTCTATACTAAAAATCATGGTAAGTGCTCAGGTATTATTTTCGGAGCATCATCAAAAAAAATCAAAAACTATTTACAAATTGGCAATGAGCTTCATTTAAATTATAATTCGAAAAGTAATGACAGTTTTGGATATTTTAAAGTTGAAATTTTAAAAGTAAACACTCCAATATTTTTCTCCCAAAAAAGATCTATGTACTGCATTAATGCAGCATTAAATTTAGTAAAATTACTGACTGTAGAAAATCAAGAGAATACATCAATTTATGAGCTTGTTCATAAGTTATTTTCAATTCTAGAAAAAGAAGATTGGTATATAAATTATATTTATTGGGAACTTGATTTTCTAAGACTGATTGGTTTTGACTTAGATGTAAAGAAATATGCAAAAAAAGAATCCAATGGAAAGGATGAATTTTTTATTACTACAAATCAAAAAAAAATTAAAGTTCCTAATTTTCTTATTTCCAAAGATGGAGATAATGTAAATACTCAAGATATTATAGACGGTTTGAATCTTATAAGTGAGTATTTACAAACAAATCTTTTTTTACCTAATAGTATTAATTTTCCTCATCAAAGAAAAAAATTCATTGATGATTTTAAATCTTAATTTTTAATAATTTTGTCTATTCTATCTGCAAAATATGAAATTATTGCATTAGCACCAGCTCTTTTAAATGACATAAGAGTTTCGTAAATGGAGTTTTCATTTATTAATCCTTTGTTAATACCATTCATTAACAAACTATATTCACCTGAAACTTGGTAAGCCAAAACTGGTATTTTAAAATTTTCTTTCACTTTTTTTATTATATCGAGGTAGGGAAGACCAGGTTTCACCATCACAAGATCTGCTCCTTCTTTAATATCTAATGCCACTTCTCTTAAAGCTTCTTCGGAATTACTGAAGTCCATCTGATATGTTTTTTTGTCACCTTTTAAAGATTTTTTTGATCCAACTGCATCCCTAAAGGGACCATAAAAAGAAGATGCATATTTTACAGCATAAGATAATATCTTAATATCTTTAAGCGAATTATTATCAAGTTCTTGTCTAATCTCACCAATACGCCCATCCATCATATCTGATGGCGCTATAACATCACTACCCATTTGAGCTTGTAAAAGAGATTGTTGAATTAATATTTCTATCGTTTCATCATTAAGAATTCTTTTATCTCGTAAAATTCCATCATGTCCATGAGATGTATATGGATCTAAAGCTACATCAGTCATTATACCGATTTCATTTTTGTATTTATCTTTAATTTTTCTAATAGCCTTACAAACTAAATTATTTTCATTTAAAGCTTCGCTACCATAAGAGTCTTTTAAACCACTGTTTGTTTGAGGAAAAATTGCCACCATTGGAATTTTAAGTTTTAGGGCTCTATCAACAATATGACCAAGTTTATCGACACTATATCTAAAAACTTCAGGCATAGTTTTAATTGGAATCTTTTTATTTTTTCCCTCTGTTACAAAGATTGGTAATATAAAATCATTGCTAGAAAGAGAATTCTCTCTAACTAATTTTCTCATCCAATCAGTTTTTCTTGATCTTCTCATTCTCAATTTGGGGTATTTACCAGTGATAATCATTCTCAATGTTTTTTAATGCGACAATAGTAATATATATAAAAATAGTTTATAAGCTATTAATAAAAAAGTTATAAAATGTCACTATCATTTAACGATTTTCAAAAACAAGATATCAAATTCGATATTACCAAACTTCGAGAAGCTTGCACAAAAGTTTTAAACCTAAAAGGTTTTGACACAAGTCTAGGAATTCCTCACTTTGCCGGAATTTCATTAAATCAAATACCAGGAGATCCAGAATCAATTAAAGGAAATAATGTTCGTGGAGTATTTTGGACAAAACCAAGCAGTGATGGAAAAGAAGTTTCAAGAGACAAAATGATTGACGAAGAAAAGTACACACAGTTCATAGATGAATATAAAGATACTTATTTTAAAACTGTTTATGAAGAATTATCAAAAAAATATAAGTTAGGCAGAGTAAGATTATTATTGAAGGAACCAAGATCTACTTTAAGTTGGCATCGTGATCCGGAGCCTAGATTACATATTCCAATTATAACAAACCCTGGATGTATAATGGTAATAGATAATGTAGCTAAACACATGCCAGCTGATGGATCAGTTTGGATTACGAATAATAAAAAGTATCACAATGCATTTAATGGTGGCGAAGAGAATAGAATTCATCTTGTTGCTTGTGTACTTGATTACAAATTTAATTAATTTGAATAAAATTTATATATCTTCAGACCACGCTGGATTTAAACTAAAAGAAAAAATAAAACATTCATTAAAAAAGAAAAAATTAAAAATTTTCGACTTAGGACCCAGTAATGATAATTCTGTAGATTATCCAGATTTTGCAAAAAAATTAGCAAAAAGTGTTGCAAAAAGTAAAAAAAATCGTGGGATATTAGTTTGTGGCTCAGGTGTTGGAATGTCAATAGTCGCAAACAAGGTTAAAAATATAAGGGCTGCATTGTGTTATAGCATTGAAAATACCAAATTATCGAGATTACATAATGATGCCAATATAATCGCTTTAGGATCGAGATTTATTAGCGCAAAATTAGCTTTAAATTGTGTTAATATTTTTTTGAAAACTAGATTCGAAAGTGGTAGACACTTGAGAAGGGTAAAAAAAATAAAATAAATTATGTTTAGTGAAGGTAAATATACAAATATAGAGTATCAAAACTTTTTTGAAAAAAACTTATCAGATACTGATCCGGAAATTTATAAAGCTATTAATGATGAATTAGCTAGGCAACAACAACATATTGAACTAATTGCATCAGAGAATATTGTTTCTAATGCTCTTCTTGAAGCTCAAGGATCTGTATTAACTAATAAGTATGCTGAAGGTTATCCAGGAAAAAGATATTATAACGGATGCGATCATGTTGATGTGGCTGAAAACTTAGCTAACGAAAGACTAAAGAAATTATTTAATTGTAAATTTGCTAATAGCCAACCTCATTCAGGAGCTCAAGCTAATGGAGCAGTCTTCTTAGCATTACTAAAACCAGGTGATACTATAATGGGAATGAGTTTAAATTCCGGTGGTCACCTTACTCACGGGTCAAAAGCATCTGTTTCAGGAAAATGGTTTAACGCAATCGCATATGATGTAGATAAAAAAACAGAATTACTAGATTATGAGTCTATAGAGAAACTTGCAGTTGAGAATAAACCAAAACTTATAATTGCAGGTGGAAGTGCGTACTCTAGACAAATTGATTTTAAAAAGTTTAGGGAGATTGCAGATAAAGTAGGAGCATATTTTATGGTAGATATGGCTCACTTTTCAGGTTTAGTTGCAGGTAAAGGATATCCAAATCCAGTAGAATATGCTGACGTTGTTACTTCAACAACTCATAAAGTTTTTAGAAGTGCACGTGGTGGAATTATTTTAACTAATAATGAAGCTTTGTCTAAAAAATTTAATTCTGCAGTTTTCCCAGGTTATCAAGGTGGACCTTTGATGCACATAATTGCTGCAAAAGCAGTTGGGTTCCTTGAAGCATTAAAACCAGAATTTAGAAATTATATTTCAAATGTAATGGCTAATGCAAAAATTTTAGCTGAGACATTAAAAAACAATGGTTTTAAAATATATTCAGGCGGAACTGATACTCATTTAATGTTGGTAGACTTAAGACCGTTCAATGTAAAAGGAAATATTGCAGCTGACAGTTTATGTAGAGCTAACATAACATGTAATAAAAATGGAATTCCATATGATACAGAAAGTCCAATGATAACATCTGGAATAAGATTAGGAACACAAGCTGCAACTACAAGGGGTTTTGGTTTAGATGAATTCAAAAAAGTAGGTGAACTAATAACTAAAACAATAAAAGGTTTATCAGCAAATCCAGACGATAATGCGAAAGTTGAAGCAGAAGTAAGAGAAGAAGTAATTTCACTGTGTTCAAAATTTCCGATTTATAAAAATTTAAAATAGTAAATGATTTGTCCATGTGAAAAAAAAGGTGAAACATCGGTTGTGGATTCACGTCCAACCGAAGATGGTACTGCAATAAGAAGAAGGAGACTTTGTACATGTGGAGAAAGATTTACTACTTTTGAAAGAATCCAATTTAGAGAATTAATGGTTGTTAAAAAGAGTGGAAGAAAATCACCATTTGATAGAGATAAATTATCAAAGTCAATTTACATTGCTCTAAAAAAAAGACCCATTGATACTGAAACTGTCGAAAAATTTATTACTAATATTTCAAGATCGCTTGAAGAGTTGGGACAAAATGAAATTTCATCTAATGCAATTGGAAAAATGGTTATGGATGGTTTAAAAAATTTAGACCCAGTAGCTTATGTAAGATTTGCATCTGTTTATAGAAATTTCAGAGAAGAAAAAGACTTTGTACAATTTGTAGACAAAATAGATGTCTTCAAAAAAAGATAAGCTCTATTTAAATTTAGCTTTGAATTTAGCAAAAAATATGGAGGGTTTAACAGGGACAAATCCCTCTGTTGGAAGTATTCTTGTTAAAAATGATGAGGTTATTTCGTTAGCTTCCACCGGTTATAATGGAACACCTCACTCTGAGTTTAGTTTATTAAATAAAATTGACAAGAAAATAACCAAAGGTTCATCTCTTTATGTAACGTTAGAACCTTGCAGTCATTACGGAAAAACACCCCCTTGCACTAACATTATAATAGATAAAAAGATTTCCAGGCTTGTTTATGGTGCTCATGATATTGATGAAAGATCCTCAAAAAGAGCTAAACAAATTCTAAAATCAAAAAAAATCAAAGTTAAAAATATTAATGTACCAAAGATAAATGAATTTTATAAACCTTATATTTTTCAAAGAAAATATAAACAACCATATGTGGTAGGAAAAATAGCATGCTCAAAAGATTTTTTTATTAAAAGTTCTAAATCAAAATATATTTCTAATACATATACTCAATCTTTCTCTCATTATCTTAGATATAAAAACCAAGCTATATTAGTCACTTACAAGACAATTAACGAAGACAATCCATTATTGGATTGTAGATTATCTGGTTTAAATGAGTATTCACCAATAAAAGTTATTATAGATAAAAATTTAAAAGTAAAAAAAAACGCAAATATTTTTAAATCAAAGAGTACTAAAATTATTATTTTTTATAACTCAGGTGATAAAAAAAAGATAAAGTTTCTAAAGAGTAAAAAAGTAAAACTAATCAATGTTAAACTCCAAAGAAATGGTGAATTTGACTTAAGAAAAGTCATGTCAATTTTATACCAAAACAATATTCGTTTTTTATTAGTTGAGGGTGGAAATCAATTTACAAACAAAATGATGGATAAAAATTTATTTAATGAATTTTATTTAATAAAAACAGATAATAAATTGAGACAATCTGGTAAATTAAACATTAAAAAAATAGTTTATAAATTATCAAAAAAATTTAGAATTAAGAGTAATATCAATCAGTATTTTGATAAAAACAGAATTACAAGATTTATTTAAAAAATGTTTAATGGAATTATATATCAACAGGGAACTGTATCAAAATTTTCGAAATTAAATGCAGGTACAAAAATATTTATAAAGAGCAAGCTTAAATTAGACAAAAAAGATATTGGCTCATCCATTGCATGTGATGGTGTTTGTCTTACATTGGTTTCAAAAAGAAAAGACTTATTAGAATTTTATCTATCCAAAGAAAGTATCAATAAATCAAAATTTAAGTATCTTAAAATTGGTCAAAAGATAAATCTTGAACTTCCTTTAAAATATGGTCAAGATATTTCAGGTCATATATGCCAAGGCCATGTTGATTGCACTTCTTTACTAAAAAAAATTAAAAAAGTGGGTAAATCAATTGTATTAGAATTTAAAATTGAAAATAAATTTTCAAAATATTTAATACCTAAAGCTTCAATACTTATAAACGGTGTTTCGCTTACAATATCAAAAATAAAAGGTAATAACTTTCAAATTTGGTGCATTCCGCATACCTTAAAACTTACTAATTTATCAAGTTTAAAGGTTAATGATATTGTCAATATTGAAATAGATATTCTTTCAAAATATGTAAAAAAATTTTATGAAAACAAAAAAGTTTAGCTCTGTAGAAAACATTATTCGTAAAGCCAAAAAAGGTGAAATGTATATTCTTGTAGATGATGAAAATAGAGAAAATGAAGGAGATTTAGTAATACCAGCTTCAAATGTCTCTCCAAAGAAAATTAATTTTATGGCTAAATATGGAAGAGGGTTAATTTGTTTAGCGTTAACGAATAAGCAAGCTAAAAAATTAAATCTTTCTCTCATGTCTCCAATTAATAAATCAAGAAACCAAACAGCTTTTACAATTTCAATAGAGGCTAGAAGAGGTGTTACAACTGGTATTTCTGCTAAAGATAGATCTTTAACAATTAAAACAGCAATAAAAACAAATGTTAAAAAAAAAGATATAGTTTCACCAGGACATATATTTCCAATCATCTCAAAAGATGGTGGAGTTTTAGTAAGAGCAGGTCATACGGAAGCATCAGTTGATATATCGAAACTAGCCAAAAAAAATCCTTCCGCGGTTATATGTGAAATAATGAACGATAAAGGAGTAATGACAAAAGGCAAAGAGCTTTTTGAATTTGCTAATAAACATAAATTGGCTATAGCAAAAATAGAGGATTTAATTTCTTATAGATTAAAGAATGAAAAATTAGTTAAGCTTAAAAAAACTGATAAAATTGTAATTAAAAATAAAAAATATCAAATTAAAATTTTTGAAAATCAACTTGATGGTTCTGAACATTTTGCATTAATAAAAGGTAAAATCAGCCCCAGTAAAAATACTAGAGTACGAGTTATATCTTCTAATTTGGTTGAAAGTTATCTACTAGGAAAGAGATTGCCTAATTCATTTAATAATACATTAGATTATTTTAAAGATTATAATAATTGTATATTAGTTTTTATAAGAGACTCTAATTTAAAATCTGTATCTTCTACTTTAAGAGACTTTAAATCTGATAAAAAGAATAAAATAGGTGCTGATAAACTAATTAGAAACTATGGTATTGGTGCACAAATAATTAAAGCTTTAAAAGTTAAAAATATGATATTAGTTACCAGATCACCAAAAAAAGTTATTGGCTTAGAAGGTTTTGGAATTAGAATTACTAAACAAGAAATTATAAAATGAAAAAAATTTGTATAGTCGCATCAAAATATTATGAAGATATCATCAATATGCTAGTTAGTGGTGCAAATGATGTTCTAAATAATCATAAAAAAAAATTTAAAACAAAAATTATTTATGTTCCTGGTGTTTTCGAAATACCATATGCGATATCAAAAAATTTAAAAAAATATGATGCTTTTATAGCGTTAGGATGTGTCATCAAAGGTGAAACACCTCATTTTGATTTTATCAGCAAATCTTCAATAGATGCAATAATGAAATTATCAATTGAAAGTAAAAAACCTATTGGAAATGGAATTTTAACTTGCCTAAATAAATACCAAGCAATTGAACGTGCTGATAAATCAAATAAAAACAAAGGTAAAGAAGCTGCGAATGCAGCAATTGAACTTTTGATTAGCGATAATTAAAAAAGATGCAACCACAATACAGTCCAAAAAACAATCCAAGAGTAATTATAATTCAAAAATTATATGGAAAATTTTTTAATAAAGAAGAGGTATTAACATTTCCTAAACACAGATTTAAAAAATTTATAAAAGATGTTGTAAAAGGTACAATTGAACGTAACGAAGTAATAGATAATGAAATTCAAATACATTTAGAAAATGATATAAAACTAAAAAAGCTAGATAAAATTTTTATTATTATAATAAAAAGTGCTATTTTTGAATTTTTATATAAACCAAATGTTTCTTCAAAAATAATTATCAAAGAATATCTAAATGCATCTAATTATTTTATAGATTTAACACAAACGAAATATCTTAATGCACTATTAGATAAAATATCAAATAAGATCAGAGCCTAAATGAACGAAGTTCAACTAATTGACAAATTTCTTAAAAGTTTAACCAAAAAAAAAAGTTCATCTCAAGGTCTTAATGATGATATTTTTTTTGATAATTCAAAAAAATTAGCAGTATCAGTTGATACTTATGTTGAAAAAGTACACTTTCCTAATTTTAAAGCACCCGATCTTGTAATTAAAAAGATTTTAAGATCATCACTATCGGATTTAATTTGTAAGGGTGTTAAACCTAAATATTATTTCATATCAGCAAGTGGTAACTCAAAATCTTTCTCAAACAAAAATTTAAAAAAGATTTCAAACTCTTTATCGTTAGAACAAAAACGATTTGATATTGAATTATCTGGTGGTGATACCGTTTATTCTAATACCAACTCTTTTACATGTTGTGTTATAGGATTTTCCAATAAGATTATTAAAAGACATAGTTCAATGGTTGGAGACGATATATACATTACGGGTCACTTAGGAGATAGCTTCATAGGTCTTCAAATATTAAAAAAAAAAATTTCAATACCAAAATATTTAAGGAAATACTTCATTTCTAAATTTTATATGCCATCCATTAATTTAAAGATGGTAAATCTCTTACAAAAATTCGCAAATACTTCTATTGATATATCCGATGGTTTGTTGATTGACTTGAAAAAAATGATAAGACAACAAAAATATGGTTTTTCAATTAAATTGGATGACATTAAATTATCGAGTCAACTCAAGAAGGTATTCATTAGAAATAAAAGATTAAAAATTGAAAATACGGTTTTTAATGGTGACGATTATGAAATTATTTTTACTTCTCGTAAAAAAAACCGATCCTTAATCGATAGGTACGCTAAAAATAAAAAACTTAAAATTCATAGAATCGGTAAAATCTTAAAAAAACACCAAGATTCTTGTATTTTAAAAGGAAATAAGAAGTTTAGAATAAATAAAAACCTTGGTTATACTCATCAATTTTAAATAATATTATATTGCCTTTTACACTTATTTTTGTAATGTCCATTTTTTTTAAATAGAAACTTTAAATACATAAGGATTTTATGAACTATAATGTCGAAACAATATTAATCTACACAATTCTAGCAGGTATCTTATCCATAGTTTACGGATATTTTACAGGAAAAAATATTTTAGCTTCAAGTACAGGAAACTCCAAGATGCAAGAAATTGCATCTGCAATTCAAATTGGAGCAAAAGCGTATTTAAATAGACAGTATAAAACTATTGCAATTGTTGGTTTTGTAGTTCTTGTAATTATAAGTTTCTCTTTTAGTTTTCTAGTGGGTTTAGGTTACTTAATTGGTGCTGCATTATCTGGTATTGCTGGTTATGTAGGAATGTTAGTTTCAGTTCAGGCTAATGTTAGAACCGCTGAAGCATCTAGAAAAGGTTTATCAAAAGGTTTATCAATTGCATTTAAGTCTGGCGCAGTTACTGGAATGTTAGTAGCTGGATTAGCTTTGTTATCTATAGCAGTTTACTATTATTTACTCTTAAAATTTAACGTTGATAAAAGAGAATTAATTAATGCACTTATTGCTTTAGGATTTGGTGCTTCACTTATTTCGATTTTTGCTCGATTAGGTGGTGGAATTTTTACTAAAGGAGCTGATGTAGGCGCAGATTTAGTTGGAAAAGTTGAAGCCGGAATTCCTGAAGATGATCCAAGAAACCCAGCAGTAATAGCAGACAATGTCGGGGATAATGTTGGTGACTGTGCAGGAATGGCAGCTGATTTATTTGAAACTTATGCAGTAACTATTGTTGCTACAATGGTTTTATCATCAATCTTTTTTCAAAATGATTTAATGATGATGGTTTATCCTCTTACAATTGGAGGTGCTTGTATAATTACCTCAATTCTTGGTACTTTTTTTGTTAGATTAGGTTCATCAAAAAATATAATGCTTGCTCTTTATAAAGGGTTCATTGTTACTGCAATTACATCTCTATTAGTTTTATATCCCCTTACTGATTATGTTTTGGGTTTAGAAAAGGCATATTCAATTGGTGATAAACAATTTACTGGTTTAAGTCTTTATTACTGTAGTGTGATTGGATTAGTAATTACAGGTCTTCTTATATGGGTAACAGAATATTACACTGGTACGAATTATAGACCAGTGAAAAGTGTTGCATCTTCATCTACAACTGGTCATGGGACAAATGTAATCCAGGGACTAGCTGTTTCTATGGAAGCAACAGCAATCCCAGCACTAATTATTGTTGGAGGAATTTTATTAACAAATTTTATTGCAGGATTATATGGAATAGCTATTGCTGTAACTGCTATGTTAGCTCTTGCTGGAATGGTGGTAGCATTAGATGCTTACGGACCGGTAACAGACAATGCTGGAGGAATAGCTGAAATGTCAAACTTACCTAAAAATGTAAGAAAGACTACTGATGCTTTGGATGCAGTTGGTAACACTACAAAAGCTGTAACTAAAGGATATGCGATCGGTTCTGCTGGATTAGGTGCTTTAGTTTTATTTGCTGCATATACAGAGGATATTAAATTTTTCTCAGAGCTTCCAGGATCCAAATTAGAAAATGTTGTTGTAAGCTTTGATCTATCAAACCCATTTGTAGTTGTGGGTCTTTTAGTTGGTGGAATGTTGCCTTACCTATTTGGATCTATGGGTATGCAAGCTGTAGGAAGAGCAGGGGGCGCAGTTGTAATTGAGGTTAGAAGACAATTTAAAAAGATACCTGGTATAATGAAAAGAAAAGCAAAACCAGATTATGGGAAGTTAGTAGATTTGTTAACTAAAGCGGCAATAAAAGAGATGATTTTACCCTCTCTCTTACCTGTTTTATCTCCAATAGTTCTATATCTAATTATTTATCAAATTGGTGGTCAGGTAGCT
Source organism: uncultured Pelagibacteraceae bacterium (assembly GCA_902551755.1). GTDB lineage: Bacteria > Pseudomonadota > Alphaproteobacteria > Pelagibacterales > Pelagibacteraceae > Pelagibacter. The sequence goes on along the minus strand of CACDEB010000002.1, from coordinate 28,955 downwards.
GCATTATCATCTGTGGGCGCTATGTTACTTGGAGTTATAATCACTGGTCTATTTGTTGCAATTTCTATGACAGCTGGTGGTGGTGCATGGGATAACGCAAAAAAATATATTGAAGACGGTAATCACGGTGGAAAAGGTTCCGAAGCTCATAAAGCTGCAGTTACTGGTGATACAGTTGGGGATCCTTATAAAGATACCGCAGGTCCAGCCGTAAATCCAATGATAAAGATTACAAATATTGTAGCTCTATTACTTTTAGCGGTAATTGCAGGTTAATAAATTACTGACCCTGTTGTCTTCGTTTTTTTCTTACACCTAGAGGATCATTAATTTTTTGTCGCATACTTGATAAGAAATTATATATAAAATCTTTCTTACCAAACGTAATATCTGTATTATCTTTATCAAATTTTAACTTTTTCATGTCATCAATATCATAAAAGTCAATTTTTGCTAATAAACCTCTATTGTCTATTTCAAGCACGAGTACGTTGTTTACAACTAATTCTCTCTTTCCAAGAAAATGAGTATTTGTAATTTTTCTCTCTATATATATCCACACATCATTGTCAAAGGTACTCTTAGTTGAAGGTTCTCCAAAAATCTTAACTAAATCGTTTTTATTTGTGTTGTTAACTTGTATTTTTTTCATTTTTTTCTCAATAAAATAAACGCCATGGTGATCATCTACTAGATTTAAAGAACAATTTGCTATAGTTAAGAATAAAATAATAAGAAGTAAATTTTTCATGATAAAAGAATTTGTAATTTTATATAACACTTTAGTTAATCTCTCTAGAAATAAAAGTCTTTTTTCTATATTTACTGATAAAGACACCTTTTCAGATAGAATACTTATCTTATTGTTTCATTTTGCATTCTTTCTAAGGGCATACAAAAAAAATACAGACAAGGAATATCTCCAGAAATTTTTTGATTATTTTTTTAGGCAAGTTGAATTAAGTCTTAGAGAAATTGGTTATGGTGATGTATCAATAAATAAAAAAATGAAAGATTATATTAATATTTTTTACTCAATTTTGGATAAAATTAATGATTGGAATGGTTTAAACAATGAAAAAAAAGGTGAAATTTTGAGTTTTTATTACAATCTGAAAGATAATCATCTCAAAATTGTTAATTATTTTAATAACTTTGAGATATATCTATCGAAAACTACTTTAAAATCATTTACAAAGGGTGTAATAAATCATAAATTTTAAATTATGGCTGTACCAAAACGTAAAACAACTAAATCAAGAGCTGGAAAAAGAAGATCACATATACAATTCAATACAAAAAATGTTATTGAAGATAAAAAATCTGGTGAGTATCGTCTTTCACATCATTTAGATCTAAAAACTGGTACTTACAAAGGTAGACAGGTACTAGATCCTAAGGAATAAATTTTCTTTATGACCAAAATCTTAAATATTGCAGTTGATGCAATGGGTGGGGAAGGTTCACCAAAAAAAACTATTGATGGAATAATTCATCATTCTAAATCAACAAAAAACATAAATTATAACATATTTGGTAATGAGAAGGAAATAGGTGAATTAATAAAAAATTTAGAAGGAAACTCTTTTAAGATTTTTGATACAAAAGACAAAATACTTGATACTGACTCTCCATTATCAGCTGCTAGAAAGGGAAAAAATTCTAGTATGTGGAAAGCAATCGAAAGCGTCAAATCAAAAGAATCTGATATAATAATATCTGCAGGAAATACTGGTGCACTATTTGTTATTGCAAAAATGAATTTAGAAATGATCGAAAATATTGATAAACCGGCTTTGTCTGCTTTATGGCCAAATAAATTGGGAATGAATGTTGTTCTTGATCTTGGAGCTAACATAGAGTGCAGTGAAAAAAATTTAACTGACTTTGCAATAATGGGCTCGTCGTTATTTAAATCTCTTTTTCCTAAGGAGCAGCCAAAGGTGGCATTATTAAACATTGGATCTGAGGATATAAAAGGTAACGAAACAATAAAAAGTGCCTACAAAATTTTAAGTGAAAAAAAAAATGATGAATTCAATTTTGCTGGTTATATCGAAGGTAACAATATTATGTCCGGTGATGTAAATGTTATTGTTACAGATGGTTTTACTGGAAACATCGCACTTAAAACGGCAGAGGGGACTGCAAATTTCATAATGAAAGAAGTGAAGAATTCAATGACATCAAATTTGTATGGAAAAGTTCTATCATTTTTAAATATAAGGAATTTAAAAAAGGTTAAGGATAAATTAGATCCTAGACTCTATAATGGAGCAATCCTTATAGGTCTTAACTCTCCTGTGGTTAAAAGTCATGGTTCAACAGATTATATTGGTTTTTCTAACTCACTAAAGGTTTGTGAAAAAATAGTAAATGGAAATTTAATTGAAAAGATTAAACATAATATAATAAATTAATGAGAGTAAACCTTACAAAAAAAGAGATCATAAATTCTGTATTTATGCAAATAGGTTTCTCAAAAAAAATGTCCGAAAGTATCCTTGAAGATATTTTATCTGATATTATTAAAAATCTTAAGAAATATAAAGTTGTTAAAATAACAAACTTTGGAACTTTTCACGTACGTTTTAAAAAAAAACGTATTGGAAGAAATCCTAAGACCAAAGAAGAGAAAATTATTAAAGAAAGAAATGTGATATTATTTAAACCGTCTAAGGATTTTAAAGAATTTATTAATACTAAAAATGAAAAAAACCTCGAAAGCTTATAAAACAATTGGCGAAGTTGCAGAAATATTGGAATTAGAGTCCTCTGGAGATAAAAAAAATACTCATACGATAAGATATTGGGAGAGTGAATTTAAACAAATAAAACCAATCATCATTAATAAAAGAAGATATTATGACGATGAAAATATAGATCTTCTTAAAAAAATTAAGTTTTTACTAAAAGATAAAGGAATGACTATATTAGGTGTAAAAAAACACTTAAATGAAGATCTTTTTGATATTGACGGTAAAAAAAATCAAACTATAAATGCCGTAGATTTAAAGTTTAAACTAAACAAAATAAATAAATTAATTAAAGATTTAAAAACGTCAAATGGCAAAAAAAACACACGTTAAAGTAAGATTAGTTCCCGAATCTAAACCTGATAGTCCTTTTTTCTATTATGTGAAAAAACCAGCTGGCGGTGAAAAAGCTAAGATCAAGTTAAAGGCAAAAAAATACAATCCCGCAACAAGAAAACATGAAGTTTTTATCGAAAAAAAACTTCCACCACACAGTAAATAATTAATTATCTTTTTTTCTTAAAATTTCTAAATTCGTATTGAATAAATGCGTTAATCATACTTTTCCATACCTTTAGGGTAATCCTAGTATCTATCTTATTTTTTTTAGATTTTTTCTTAATATTATTTAAAATTACATTAATTCTTTTTCTGTCAATTATATCACTCTTTTTTTCTTTAAGCTTCAAGACGTTTTGAACAATATTAAATCTCTTTTTTAATATTTTAATCAGTTGATTATCAAGTAAATCTAGTTTTTTTCTTAAAACAATTAATTTCTTTCTATTATTAGGCGACATTTAATCTTTTGGATTTAATAATAATTATTATATTTATTCATATATGTACATAAATAAAAGTATCGAAAATTTGCTGTCTTTTTGGTTGATTATTATGTTTGTCTTAGTTTCATCAATAATAGTTGTTGGTGGGCTTACAAGATTAACTGACTCAGGTCTATCAATTACTGAATGGGAATTATTTAAAGGATTTTTACCACCTCTTTCAAATACTGAATGGGTTGCTTATTTTAATTTATATAAGGAAATACCTGAATATAAATTACAAAACTTCAATATGTCACTAGATGAATTTAAAGTAATTTTTTGGTGGGAGTGGGCTCATAGATTTTTGGGTAGAATAATAGGTTTATTTTTTCTAATACCATTAATATATTTTATTTTCAGACTAGGTTTCAAAAAAACTAAATCATATATATTTATATTTGTACTAATATGTGCTCAAGGGTTTATAGGTTGGTATATGGTTATGAGCGGATTAGTAAACAACGTTGATGTAAGTCATTTTAGATTATCTCTTCATTTAACAACTGCCTTTATCATTTTAACACTTATACTTTGGCAAATTTTCAATCTTAAAATAAAATTGAACTCAAGTTATGGGTATATAAAATTTAAATTACCTGAAATATTCATTTTCTTGATTTTTTTACAAATAATTCTTGGTGCTTTTGTTTCAGGTATGGATGCTGGAAAAATTTATAATTCATGGCCATTGATGGGATCAACTTTTTTTCCAAATGATAATAATCTTTACAATTTGTTTAAGATTACAGCTTTTAGCGAACCGTCTCTTGTTCAATTTATGCATCGAAATCTTGCCTACATTATAATGTTTGTATATTTAATAACTCTTTATTTAGTAATTTCAAAAAAGTTAATAAAGTTTAATAAAACAGTTATAGCTTTAGGTTTAATATTATTACTTCAAATAGTGTTAGGAATTTTGACAGTAACTAGTGGTGCACAAATGTTTATCGCATCTATGCACCAAATTAGTTCAATTCTACTCGTAAGCTTAAGTGTTTATTATTTATTTATAAACACTAAGAAAAATTAACTTACAGCCTTCAGACTTGGTTTACCTGAAGCATCAAGTGCTTGTTTCAAGTCTGCTATGATATCATCTGGATGTTCTATACCAATTGATAGTCTTATGTATCCAGGAGTTACACCAGCTGCTAATAATTCTTCTTCAGTAAGCTGACTATGTGTCGTTGTAGCAGGGTGTATAGCTAAACTTCTCGCATCTCCAATATTTGCTACATGGTAAAACATCTTTAATGCTTCAATAAACTTTTTACCAGCTTCTACACCGCCTTTTACTTCAATTCCAACTAAAGCACCATTTCCCCCAGAAAAATATTTCTTAGTTCTATCTCCAACTGCTCCTTTGTGAAGTGTTGGATATATAACTCTTTCAACATTTTTGTGTTTAGTTAGAAAGTCAACTGCTTTTTCAGCGTTTGAACAGTGTTGTTTCATTCTTAAAGGTGCTGTCTCTAGACCTTGTATGATACCCCAAGCGTTGTCAGGTGCTAAAGGTGCTCCTAAGTCCCTTAATAGACATACTCTTGCTCTTACTGCAAAGGATACATTAGCTCCAGTCAATTGAGGTACAACTTCACCCCATTTTGCTCCACCGTAACTCATATCCGGTTCATTAAACAAAGGTTGTCTTTTTGGATCAGCTGTCCAGTCAAAATTTCCCCCATCTACTAAACATCCACCGATTACTGTGCCATGACCTCCAATGAATTTAGTTAAAGAATGAACAACAACAGCTGCGCCATGATCTAATGGCTTACATATGACTGGGGCTGCTGTATTATCCATTATTAGAGGTATATTGTGCTTTCTTCCAATATCAGAAACTTCTTTAATTGGGAAAACTCTTAAAGCAGGATTAGGTAATGTTTCTGCATAGAAACATCTTGTTCTGTCATCTATTGCTTTTTCAAAATTTTTTGGATCAGATGGATCAGCGTACCTTACTTCAATACCAAGTTTTTTTAATGTATGTGTAAATAAGTTTACTGTTCCACCATATAGATCTGTTGAACTAACAAAGTTATCACCTGACTGACACACGTTTAGAATTGCAAAAGTAGAAGCTGCTTGACCAGAACCAACAGTCACACAAGCTAAACCATTTTCAATTGCTGCAACTCTTTTTTCTAAAACATCATTTGTTGGGTTCATGATCCTTGTATAGATATTTCCAAACTCCTTGAGCGCAAATAGATTTGCTGCATGTCCAGTATTATTAAACTGATATGATGTTGTTCTATAAATCGGAACGGCAACTGCTGTAGTTGCTGGATCACTTCTATATTCACCACCATGTAGAGCAATAGTCTCTGGATTCTTTGATTTACTCATTTTTTTCTCCCTTCGTTGATGATTTGTGTTTTTTGATTAGTAGAAATTGTGAATTATGCACTACTTTCATATAATTATTTAGGCTATCATAAGATAATTATAAAAAACAAGATAAATATAATAATTTGACAATAGGCTATTTCTAAGTATTAATCCCCGCAAACATGACTAAATTCGTTAAAAAAAGTGAAATAAACTGTAAGTGGTATGAAATTGATGCCAAAAATGCAGTTGTAGGTAGATTAGCTACTATAATTACAAAAATAATTAGAGGTAAAAATAGCCCTAAATTTTCACCTCACATGGATCATGGTGATTTTGTAGTGGTAAAAAATATAGAACATATAAAATTTACTGGAAATAAATTTGAAAATAAAAAATACTACCGACACACAGGTTATCCCGGGGGTATAAAAGAAACAACACCTGAAAAATTACATCAAAAAAAACCTGAGGAAGTATTAAAATTGGCAGTAAAAAGAATGTTACCAGGTGGAGCTTTAGGAAAAAAACAATTGTCAAAACTTAAAGTTTATGTTGGAGAAAAACATCCTCATGAGTCTCAAAGTCCAGAATTAATTGATGTGTCAAAATTAAATAATAAAAATATTGTCAGGAATTAATTATGGCTACAGAAAATATACAAAGCATGGGTAATTTCATAGACGGTAAATACGCTACTGGAAGACGAAAAAAGTCAATTGCTAAAGTTTGGCTTAAAAAGGGTAGTGGTAATATTTTTGTTAATGGTAAGAAATATGACGAATATTTTAAAAGATCTAATCATGTGAATCAATTGTTACGTCCTTTTGAGCTTATTGAACAATCAACTTCTTACGACGTAAGATGTTCTGTGAAGGGCGGTGGACATAGCGGCCAAGTTGGAGCTATGATTCATGGTATTTCAAAAGCTTTATTGTTATTCGATGCTTCATTTAAAGCTCCTTTAAAAAAAGAAAAACTTACCACGAGAGATTCTCGTTCTGTTGAGCGTAAAAAATACGGTCATAGAAAAGCAAGAAGAAGCTTTCAGTTTTCTAAAAGATAATTACTTTTTTACAATCAACTGTTATAATAATTTATGGACAAACTTAATGTATTAATTGCTGGCTCAACGGGTTATATCGGAACTCAGTTAGTAAAACTCTTATGTAAACACAAAAATATTAAAATAAAATATCTTTGTGGCAATACATCTGTTGGTAAGAATATTTCATCCTATGATAAAGATTTAAAGAAATATAAGCTACCAAAGATAATTAAGATTAATTATAAACTATTTAAAGATGTGGATGTTATATTTACATCATTACCCAATGGTGAGTCTCAAAAAATTGCTAACAAACTATTAAAAAAAAATATCATGATTGATCTATCAGCTGATTTTAGATTAAAGAATCCAAAAATTTATAACAAATATTATGGGATTAAACATAAATCTTTAGATAATCTTAAGAAAAGTGTTTATGGCTTATCTGAAATTAATAAGAAAAATTTATCAAAAGCAAAAATTATAGCTTGTCCAGGCTGTTACCCCACATCTATACTTTTACCGCTATTTCCTTTAATCAAAAAAAATTTAATTGATTTTAAGAATATTATTATTGATTCAAAATCAGGTTTTTCTGGAGCTGGTCGTGGCGTTCATAAAAAATTTAAAAATAAAAATCTATATGGTTCAACAAGCGCTTATGGAATAGGTTCTCATAGACATAATGCAGAAATTCAGCAGGAATTGAGTTATATTAAAAAGAGCATAGAATTTACTTTCACTCCTCATATCCTACCTATGTTTCGTGGGATTTTATCAACTATTTATTTAAATTATAAAAGCAAAGCAAATTTGAATAAGATATACAATGAATTAAGAAGATTTTATATGAATCATAAATTTATAAAAATATTGAAGAACAAAGCTCTAACCACTAATGATGTTATTAACACAAATAACTGTCAAATATCAGTTTGTAAATCTAAAGATAAGAAAAAATTAATTATTCTTAGCAGTATAGATAATTTGATAAAAGGTGGAGCAGGTCAAGCTATTCAAAATTTAAATCTTATCTTTAATTTTAGATTAAACGAGGGTTTAAAATGAGATACTTTTTAATAATATTCATTTTTATAACTTCATGCACTAAACAAGATCTTAAGACAGAGGTTATCGACATTAATAAAAAAATGACTTTTGAAGAGTTTAGAGTTTTGATTGAAAATAATGGAAACATTAAAGATTACCCAAATATAGACTAATGAAAAAAGAATTTAATATAGCAATTGTAGGTTTAGGACAAATAGGAATTTTTCTTTATAATGAGCTTAAAAGAAATCAAAAAACTATTCAGCTTTTAACAGGAAAAAAAATAAAAATTGTTGGTTTGTCAGCAAGAAATAAAAATAAAAAAAGAAGATATCCAATAAATAAAAAAATCTTTTTTAAAGATCCAATTAAAATGCTTAAGAGTAAACAAGTTGATATTTTATTTGAATGTATTGGGTTATCAGATGGAATGTCAAAGAGATGTGTTGAGTTTGCTTTGAATAGGAAAATTCATGTCATAACACCAAACAAGGCCTTAATATCAAAACATGGTGACAAACTTTCTTCAATTGCTGAAAATAAAAGAGTAAATTTAGAGTTTGAAGCATCTGTTGGAGGTGGTATTCCAATTCTTAGAACAATTAAAGATAGTCTTGCAACCAATCACATTACAAAAGTTTATGGAATATTGAACGGAACATGTAATTACATATTATCTGAGATGGAAAAAACAAAAGATAATTTTAAAAATGTCCTAACCAAAGCCCAAAAATTGGGGTATGCGGAACCAGGTAATCCAAAATTAGATTTAAATGGGTATGACGCTCTTGCTAAAGTTAAAATTCTATCTGCTTTAGCATTTAATAAACGTTTATCGAATTCAGTTTCTTTAATGGAAGGAATAGAAAATGTCGAACCAAAGGATTTTGAAATAGCAGATCAATTAAATCTTAGAATAAAATTATTAGGTATTACAGAAATCATCAATAACAAGCTTTTTGAAAGGGTTCACCCGTGTTTGGTCAAAAAGAATACATATATTGGAAATGTAGGCGGCGTAATGAACGCAGTAATATTAGAAGGAAAACCAGTTGGAGAAAGTGTTTTACAAGGTGAAGGGGCAGGGCCTGAACCTACATCATCGGCACTAATGTCAGATTTAATGTCAATTTTGAGAGGAAATATTAAATATCCTTTTGGCATTCCTAATGCAAAACGAAATAAAATTAGAAGTTATGATCTTAATAATTATGAAAATTCTCTGTATATTCGATTTGAAGTAAAAGACAAACAGGGTGTATTATCTCAAATCACAAAAAACTTAGCTAATAATAAAATTTCTATTCAAAGATTAATACAAATTCCGAATAATAAAAACAAAACAGCTTCAATTGTTATTATTACACATGCAACTAAACAAATAAATTCAGATAAATGTGTTAGATCATTACAAAAAAACAAAAATGTGCTTAAAAAGCCTGTTTTATTAAGGCTTTTTTAGTAATGGAAATATACGTAAAGATATTTGAAGTTATTTTTCCAGTTTTTTTTGTCATAGGTATTGGTTACTATTTAGGTAAAAAAAATCCAAAATTTGACACTAATTTTATAACAAATTTTGCTGGAAATATTGGTACACCAGCGATGATCTTTTATACTGTTACGACAACAGGCATAACTCTAAGTATTTTTGTTCATTACTTTGCATATGCTATTTTAATGATTGGTGGTTTTGCAATAATTGGACTTATAATACTTTTTCTCCTTAAAAAAGATCTTAGTATGGAACTTCCACCATTAATTCTTCCAAATACTGGGAATATGGGTGTTCCAATTTGTTTATTTGCCTATGGAACTCAAGGTTTAGGAGTAGCTTCTGCTGTTGCTTCCGTAATTATTCTTTTTCATTTTACACTAGGTGTTTTTTTAGCAAAAAAAAAATTTTCATTTGATATTCTTATTAAAAGTCCACCTGTATACGCAATTATAGTCTCTGTTTTTTTTCTATTTTTTGATATCAAAACACCTTTGTTTCTTGAAAACACAACTTTTCTTCTGACTTATGCAACTATTTTTCTGGTATTGATGTCTTTGGGTATTGCATTAACAAGGTTTAAATTTTCTTTTCGAGACTCGATTATATTCTCATTTTTAAGAGTTATAATAGGTCCCATTATAGGCTTTGCTGTTATTTATTATTTTGATCTTTCAGGATTTCCTGCAGGAGTACTTTTAATACAAAGTGCTATGCCAAGTGCTATATTGAACTATTTAGTTGGAAGCATGTATTCTCCCAAAAAAATTGTTGATAGTATTGCAAGTACAATTGTTACATCAACTTTAATGTCATTTATCACTATTCCTATTGTGGTATTCTTTGCTTTAAGATATTTCAATTAAATATAATATATAAATGAAAGCTATAACTTTTAATCTATTAGCGTGGGTAATGCTCCCCATAATGGATGGTTTTGCTAAATATCTCAGTTCTGATCTTCCAGTTTTACAAATTACGTGGGCACGATACTTTTTCACTGTAGCATTTACATTACCAATAATGTTTTTCTTTTTTAGAAAAAATCTTGTTTGGACTGATAAACCTAAACTACAACTTATTAGAGGTTTAATTTTATTAACCGCAAACGTTTGTTTTTTTTATTCGATTTCAATAATTTCGTTGGCAAAGGCTCTTACATTAGCATTCATTGCTCCTTTAATTGTTACAGCATTTTCTCCAATTTTTTTAGGTGAGAAAGTTGGTTTTAGAAGATGGTCTGCAGTTATAATTGGTTTTATTGGATCTATGGTAGTAATCAGACCAGGATTTGTAGAAATAAACTTAGCAAGTTTAGCAGCTTTAGGTACTGGGGTTATGTATGGTTTTTATTTAATAATTACACGAAAACTAAGTTCATCTGATAATCCATTATTAACTTTATTATTAACTGGTGTAGTAGGGGCCATAATAATCTCATTTGTTATGCCTTTCGTATGGATTAAACCTACCTTAAATCAATGGTCTATGATGGCAGCTATTGGAATATTTGCATGTGTAGGTCATTTATTTATTATATTGTCTCTTAAATATGCAGATGCTTCGAAATTAGCTCCATTTAGTTACTTTGAGATAGTTACAAATATTATAATAGGATATTACTTCTTTAGCGATTTCCCTGATAAATGGACTTTCCTTGGTTTATTTATTATTATTCTTAGTGGTATTTATATATCAAGACGAGAGAACATAGTTAAAAGACTTAAATAAATAGGTAATATAAGTTTACTTATTAGTTAAGTAATACATTCATATATTATTGTAAACCATTGTTATTATTGAATATTATTAGTAGCTTTAAAAGAATTTTATTGGTAAAAAAACTAACAAAAAACCGTAAATTAATGATAAAAATGAAAAAACCTTTAAAATAGCCACTAATATTAGTTCAAAGTCTGTGAAAAATCAAAAAAAGGGGGGTATCTAATACTATTGTTATTCCATAATTTTAGACCAATGCAGATATTGAATATGCTATTTAAACGGCCATAGAGGGGTCAATTTTAAGAATTATGCTCAGAACGGTGCAACTGATCGTTGAATTTATTAATAATATCAATTTATAGACTAAATATTAAAAAAAACGTTGATTTTATTGGGTTTTTGAGTGAAAAAAAGCCCTAAATATCAACCTTTTCTGACCTCAACAATTTCAATTTTTGATTAACTCCACCTCTACCAGAATAGCCTCCGAGGCCTCCGTCAGACCTAATAACCCTATGACAAGGTATATTTGGAGCATAAGGGTTCTTAGCACAGGCATTAGCAACCGCACGAGCTGATTTTGGCTTATTTATTGCTATAGCTACTTGTTTATATGTTTTTACAGATCCTTTAGGTATCTTTTTAAGATAATTCCATACTTGTAATTGAAATTTAGTACCTTTCATGAAGAAAAAACCCCTGTTTCCTTGCACTTTTTACGGTGCAAAGAACAGTAGTTTTGGCACGTCGTTGTATGCGCTACCGCCATGCCTTCCGCCCTACGATTTTAGCGCTACTCCGTAAGACTTTCTGCCCCCTGGGCTTGGTCCTCTCGGCCTTTCCCCAGTCGGCCAGTTAAGGGTTGCCCCTTAATTCATTTCACAATAACAAACTGCTTAGGTTGAATGTATCACTTTTTAAGCGATTAAATAGGATAGGTGTGAATAACGTTAATAACTCTAAAAGTACAATAATGAAACAATTCCAGCTAAGCTTAAAATTAATACTGCTATCAAAATATATATGGATTTCTTTTTCTCAGGCTTATCCAATTTTTCAAATTTAAACAGCACAAAGAAAACTATTCCAATAAAAGCTAAAGCTAAAATTATATATTTTAACATAAAAACAAATTAACTTATTTGCTTGACATCTTAAATGACTTATATTATTACTAATGATAATTAATTGTTATCAATAGTAATTATGAATAAATTAACAACAGATCTTAAATCGCTTCATGAAGCAACTTTAAATAATCTTAAAAGCTCAAAAGCAAATAATACGTTAAGAGCTTATAAGTCGGATTTCAAAGACTTTGGAGCTTTTTGCACTAAACATGGTTTAAATTCTTTACCAACAGAGCCAAAGATAGTCTCTATTTACTTAACTCATCTATCCAAAAATTCAAAAATAAGCACTTTAAGAAGAAGATTGGTATCAATAAGTATGGTTCATAAGTTAAAAGGGTATTATTTAGATACAAAACATCCAATAATTACTGAAAATTTATTAGGTATAAAAAGGGTTAAAGGAAGCTTTCAGAAAGGAAAAAAACCTATATTAATCAATCATTTAAAATCAATAGTTAATGTAATTGATCAACAAAAAATTGAGGAAATAAAAAAATTAAGAGATAGATCAATTATATTAATAGGGTTTGGAGGTGGATTTAGAAGAACTGAGTTGATTTCAATTGATCATGAGGACTTAGAATTTGTTCCTGAAGGTCTCAAAATTACCATTAGAAGATCAAAAACAGATCAATTTGGGGAAGGAATGATTAAGGGGCTGCCCTACTTTACTAATGAAACTTATTGCCCGGTAACCAGTTTAAAAAAATGGCTGGAAATATCAAAAGTAAAATCAGGACCTATTTTTAGAAGATTTTCCAAAGGCTCAATATTAACGGATAAAAGACTAACAGATCAATCAGTAGTTTTATTAATGAAAGAATATCTAAATTTAGCAGGTATTGAAAATAAAAACTTTGCAGGGCATAGTTTAAGATCAGGATTTGCTACTGTAGCTGCTGAGTCTGGTGCTGATGAAAGAAGCATAATGGCTATGACAGGTCATAAAACAACTCAAATGGTAAGAAGATATATTAAAGAAGCAAATATCTTTAAAAATAATGCTCTGAATAAGATAAAGGTATAAAAGTAAGATATAATGAATTTTGCTAATAATATTACAATAGTCATAGTTTCACATAAAAGTAAAAAGAAATTAACCAATTTAATTAAGGATATTTCAAATAATATTAAAATAATAATAGTTGAAAACTCTTTAGATAAATCAATAGATATTGAGCTTTCTAAACTAGGAAAAAAAATAGAAATAATATTTTCTGAAAATAATGGATATGGAAGTGCAATAAATCTAGCAAGGACACATGTTGCCACGAAATACTTTTTTGTTTTGAATCCAGATATGCAGAAAATCGATGATAAATTAATCAGTGCTTTTTATGAATCAGCAAAAGAGTTAAATGATAATTTTGGAGCTTTGGGACCTAGATTTGAAAATGTAAGTGAGAAATCACATAAGCAATCGAATATAAATGAAAAATATGGATTAATAGAGTCAATAAGTGGATCCGCAATGTTTTTTTGTTCTGAGGTATTTGATAAAAATAGAGGATTTGATGAAAATTTCTTCCTTTATTTTGAAGAAACTGATTATTGTTTTAGATCAAATAAAAATAACTTTAAGATTTACCAAGTAAACTCTCAAAAAGTATATCATGATATCGGTACATCTGTTGAAACAAAAAATGAAGAAGAACTTAGTAAACTTAAGAGTCTGTATTCATGGCATTTCATTTGGTCAAAGTTTTATTATTATAGAAAAAGATACGGCAAATTAACAGCCCTTGTCCTGTTTTTGCCTGTTTTATTAAGAATAATCTTTAGGATTTGTCTTAATACTATTTCTGGTAATAAAGTAACTAAATCAAAATACCAAATTAGATTAAATGGCTTAATAAACTCAATAATGAATAACAAATCCTTCAAACGTATTGAAGATTTTTAATTTTAAATTTTTTTGAATTTTTTTTTTAAATTTAAGTATAGATCTAGAGCTCTTTCGATCACTTCGTCGGTATTATAATAGGTGTATCTGGCTAACCTACCCTCAAAAAAAATATTATTCTTAGCCTCTTTATTCATCAATTTTTCATATTTTTTGAACAATCTCAGGTTCTTATCATTTATTATGGGATAATAAGGATCACCTTTATTGGTTGGGTATTCCTTTGAAATAACTGTATAATTGCTTTTTTGCTTAGTCACATGTTTTATTTCAACAGTTCTGGTGTACTTATAATCATTGGGATAATTATACTGAACACATTTTTGTAAAAGTTTCTTTTTATGGTTCTTAAACTTGAAAATTAAAGATCTCCAGTTTAACTTTCCATACTTATAATTAAAATACCTATCCGGTTCTCCGGTATAAATAAGGAAATGTTTAAATCGTAAATTTCTTTTAATTTTATTAAAATCAGTATTTAATCTAACCGTAACATTTTTATTATTAATCATCTTTTTAAACATTTCAGTAAAACCTTTTTTGGGCATTAATCTCAGTTTTTCCTTAACATAATACGGATTACGATTAATTCTAATGGGAAGTCTTCCCGTTATGGTTTTAGACAGATTTCTAGGATGTATGCCCCATTGTTTAATCGTGTAATTTTTATAAAAATTCTCATAAATTTCTTTACCCAACTTTGATAGAATAAAATCTTCTGCGTTCTTAATTTTTTTTAGTTTTATTTTCTTTTTATCCAAGAAATCCACGACATCTTTTTTTGAATTAAATTTTCTGTTAAAAAACATTTCTAAAGTTTCGAGATTTATTGGTATAGGGTATAATTTTTTATTTACATATGATTTGACTATATATTCTCCAGGTATCCATTTTGTAAATTTAGATAAGTAATTTAGAGTCTTTCGATTTTTGAATCTTAAATAATGAGGACCATATTTGTGGTATAATAATCCTTTTTTATTGTATTCATCGTAGCAATTTCCGGCAATATGGTTTCTTTTTTCAATTATCAAGCATTTTAAGTTCAATTCATTTGATAACTTATTAGCTAAAACACATCCTACTGGTCCTCCTCCAACAATAATCACATCTGACTCAATCATTTCTCACATTATATATCTAAAACTGTTGGATAAAACATAAAAGTCCCAGGTAACTTAAATGTATTTATAAATTTATTTAAAAAATCAGAAGCAAAAAAATTATTTAATTGAGCATAAGATAAATAACTAACATTTGTGTTTTTATGAAACCAAAAAGAGGTAAATCTCTCAATAAAATAAGCTGGTAACTTGGTATTTTTGCCAGTGCATAGATTATTATCTTCGCAATATTTAAGTATCTTGAGTAAATATGGAAAAACAAATTCACAATAATCTATTAGAATTTTCGGCTTTGTGATAAACATGTTGCAACAACTAAATTCTCTATTATTAAGATAAACTTTAAAATCTTTCGCAGTTTGTTCATCCAAAAAATTTATTGCTTCAAAAATCATTTTGTCACCATGATTATTGATGAAATGATCCATGATTGTTTCTCTCTTAAGTTTTGTTGGTTGAGCAAGTATAACATCAAATTTTTTAAATTTTCCATTATTTATGAGTAATTTGGAGATCAGGGATGATTTTATTTTGTGATTTTGATTATATAAATCATTAAGCCAAAACCTTCTATAATGACAAAAACCAATCCAATCATCATTTTTAAATTTGTTTATTTGGTTTTTATAAACCCAATATATTCCAGTCATTTCAGCAAGATATTTATTATGTTTTGAAATGTTTATACCTAATTTTTCATTTAAAAAGTCTTTAGGATAAACACTATCCCCAAGACCTAAGGGAATTATATTCAATGGTAAATATTTAAAAAGATTATATTTTTTTGATGTCAGACAGTAGATATATAAGTCGCTCATTTTTTAAAATTATTAATTAATTTAAGATATATATAGTTTAATTTACATAACATAAGTTTAATAAAAAAGTTTAAATTTTTAATTGGTTTATTTAAAGGTCCATCATATTTTTGGTCTGATCTTAAATAAAATTTTTTAAAAAATTTAATTGTTATACCCCATTTTAAAAGAAAAATTTTTCCACCTTTGCTGCCCGATTCTGTGATAATTGTTGGATGATTTTTATATTTTCGTGTGACTATTGAGCCAAAATGATAAACTTTACAATTATTAACTCCTTTAAATACTCTTACTCCCTCTTTCCATAACTTCATGTTTAAATCAGGATCTGAACCAGTGCCAGGAAAGAATTCCTCACTAAAACCCCCTACCTTTTCCCATAAGTCTCTATGCAGAAGATGCGGTGCCCATGTCGATCCCTGAAAATCATAATGATTGTAATTTTGGTATTCATTTAAAACTTTATTTTCGTCAAAATTTTTAATATCTGATCCAGCATTGAATTTGATTGGTCCATTATTCATCATAACTCCAGATAAATAAAAGTTATTGTGGCCAATAGCATCAACCTCATTTTTTAAGACTTCATCCCAACCCGGACAAAAATAAAAGTCGTCATGAGAGTATAATATATATTTAAATTTCGACTTTTTTGATGCTGTATTCATTCCTTCACAAATTCCTGAATTGTACTTAGTAAAAGTAAAATCAATATTCTCATCTTTTAAAAAATCACATGTCCCGTCTTCGCCAATATTTACATGAGGAATAATTTGATGTGTATATTTTGAGTTTTGTCGAATACTTTTAATACATAATTTTAGATAATCTAAATTATTAAATGTAGGAATAATTATCGAAAACATTTAAACATTTTCCCAAAAAAATTTTTTCTTTGTTCCAATGGTTTTGTTCACTATAAAATTAGCTACGATTGTAGAATTAAAATATTTGAAGTATTTATCTCTACCTTTTTTCGCAATTTTACATCTTAACTTGTTATCATTACTGTATTTTATTATTTTTGACGATAAATCATTAACATTTT
The DNA here is from genome assembly GCA_902551755.1 of uncultured Pelagibacteraceae bacterium. Lineage (GTDB taxonomy): Bacteria > Pseudomonadota > Alphaproteobacteria > Pelagibacterales > Pelagibacteraceae > Pelagibacter. The sequence goes on along the minus strand of CACDEB010000002.1, from coordinate 11,691 downwards.
TATAAAGAATAATTTCATCTCTATTAAAAAAGTTTCCTATTTTTGTTTTTTCATCAACCATTACTAATAAACCGTTTCCAATTAGTTGAGCAAATCTATCACTAGAATAAAACTGGGCTGGTTTACCTTGACTTAAGTTTAAACCTATTTTTGATTGTGATATTGCATATAAATAATTATCTGCCCAAACTGGTTGAACTCCATTCATTCCATATAAATCAAATCTTATATTTGGAGTCACAGAAATTAATTTATTTATAAAATTTTCCCTTTGATCGAACTTACCTTTTTTGAGCACACCTCTATGAACACCATGGCTCATTGCAAAAAAAACATCATTATTGAAATTCTTATTTTTATAATTCTCTAATTTCTCAAAAGACTCATCTACAGGATTTGGTATATAAAAAACCTTATACTTATTCGGTATATTGAGTGATTTAGGCTCTGTCGTACAAAAACTTGCATCCATCATATCAATTTTATCTAAAAATCTTTTTTTATTGCTTAACCATTGTGTGTCCATTCTATCTAAAAACCACTGGCACATTTTTATATTAGGATAATTTTTTTTAATAAAACTTAAAGTTTCTTTTTTAATTAGATCAGCATGGCCGAGGATAATTATATCTGGAACATAGTTGCTTATTACTTCAATTAATTTTTTATTTAGTCTTTTTGAACCATTGATATCATTTAAACTTCTATAATAACTAACTATATCTCTATCACTAAATTCTAAAACGCTATGATTTAGTCTTATAAGCCCGTTATTAATCCTTTTTCCTGTATTATAAAATAATCTTCCGTTATGTCTTTCATTAAAGTTGGTTACATGTAAAATTTTTAATTTCTTTAAATTTAAAGATCCATTTAAATTTAATTTTTGATTTACAATTTTTTCTCGATAATTGTCTATTTTTTTACAAATGTATTCATCAGTTAAATAGAAGTTTTTTAAAGAAGATTTCTGTAAATTTTTTCTTTGTTTATTATTCTTAATTAATTTATTAATGGAATTATATAGATTTTTATCGTTCAAATTTCTAACAATAATACCATTTGTAATAGTTTCCGGTAAACCCCCTCTGTTTGAAACTATAACTGCGCAACCACGACTTGATGCTTCTAAGCTTGTTCTACCGAAAGGCTCCTCCCATCTTGAGCAAGCTACTGCGATACTTGTTTTCTTAAAAATATTCAAAACTCTTGTATGATTTTGGAAACCTAGAACTTTAAGATTCCTATGTTTGAAAATAAGCTTTTCTCTTGGTTCATCTCCAATTACAATAGATTTCCAGTCTTTGTGTTTGTCTAATATTCTTAAAATAGCTTTACCAAATAAATCGTAACCTTTTGCCGAATTTAGTTTTCCTACGAAAGTAATTAATTTTTCTTTTTTATTGATATCAACTTCCTCTTTATCAATTGATTGGTGTATTACTTCCAGCTTTTCAGATTTATGATAAAATTTATCAAGCTTTTTCAAAAACTGTTTTTTGGACCACTCACTATTAAAAATAATTTTTGCACAACTTCTAATTAATTCTTTTCTCTCTAATGCTGATTTAGAACCTATCATCGATATAGGGTCATTGTGAAAATATAAAACTTTTTTTGAGTTTAAAGATTTTAAAAAATCAACATAATTAGGTCTATTATGAATCTCAATAACATCAGTATTTTGATCTTTATGTAATTCTACAAATTTATTGACATAATCACGTGTTTGACTTTTTAAAAAACTTTTTTTTAATTGAATATTAATATAATTATCTGAAAATTTTTCTTTGAGATCTGTCGAACCATATACAGTAATTTCTTTTTTATAAATACTTAACTTATTCATAGATTTAATAAACAATGAAACAGCTCCTGGATATTGGGGTGAAAAGTTTTCCTTATAAGGTAAAAGTATTGAAATTTTCATTTTTAAAATTAAATCTTAGTTTAATTTTCTCCCTTTTTTTTTTGTCTTTTTTGAGACTATATTCCTCTTTTAAGGCTTTTGATTTAGAATTGTAAGATTTTTTATAAGCTAAAAACCATTTTTTTCCCCTGGTATATTTGGCTCCTTTAGAAGAGTTATGAAGAGTGATCCTTTTACTTAGATCTTTAGTCATTCCAACATAAGAAGAAATCTTACAATTTTTTTTTGACACTAATAAATATACAAAATATTTCATTGTGGCGGTCCCTAGGGGAATCGAACCCCTCTTTCATGGATGAAAACCATGTGTCCTAACCGATAGACGAAGGGACCAAATTTCACCTCTTTTAGAGTAAAAAAAAAAATTAATCAAGTTTTTATGTCCTTCGAATTATATCAATTACTCTTAATTCTAAATTTTTTTTATCATTCCAATTGTTTTCAACAATACTTCCAATTAAATCAAATTCTTTTTTAAAGTTTAATAAGTATTTACCTAGTTCAGAATTGACGCAGTCAAAGCTAATACTTTTAATTGATCTTCCACTTTTATTTTTTAAAATATTTTGAACATGTCTTTTATTAATAATCTTAGATTTAATTGATTTTATATTTTTAAAATAGAAAATGGGTTCAGGATTATCCTTTCCAAATGGCTCTAAAGATTTTAAGTCATTAATTATAGAGCTATCCTTTTTTGGGAAAATTGCAAAAGTATCAAAATATGAATAGTTTCTTGTTTTAAGAGTTCTATATTCATTATTTAGAAATTCCTCAATATCAGAAAGACATCCTTTTTTGGCAGAAAAGCCTCCAGCCTCATCGTGACCACCTCCAGAGATTATCAATTTATTAGCAATAAGTTTATTTATAGTCTTGTTAATTTTCACATTATTTGCTGATCTTATTGAGCATTTTAATAAGTCATGAGACTCGGTCATTATAAAACATGGTTTGTTGAATATCTTTGACAACTTTGCAGCAAGTATACCTATTACACCTTCATGAAATTTTTTATTGTAAATAAATATTACTTTTTTACTATAATATTTTTGAAAATCTATTAAGTCCAAATTTTCTTGTTCAATTTTTTTTCTTGTTACGTTATGAGTATTCATCTTATTCAATATCTTATCAATTTTATCATCATTTTGAGTAAGAAATAATTCAACTACATCATTTGCCTTAGCAATTCTTCCAGAAGAATTTATCAATGGCCCTATATTAAATCCAATATCTTGGTAGGTTATTTTTTTTTTTAGATTGTTGCTAATTAGTTTTTTTAATCCTTTATTTTTAACTATTAAGTTTTTAAAACCAAATGCTAACATTTTTCTATTAAAACCCTTTAAAGGCATTACATCACAAATGGTAGATATTAAACAATAAATTAAATAATCGTTTAATTCAAATTTAGAACCTAATTTTTTATTTATTATATCTATTAAGAAAAAAGTTAAAGTTGCAGCGCAAACATTGTTGTTAATTTTTTTTTGATTATTTTTTACAGGATTTATTAAAATATCTGATTTTGGTATATTTAAATTATTCAAAATATGATGATCTACTATGATAGTCTTAATTTTTTTCGTCTTTAAATGACTAATAACATCATGAGAATTTGATCCACAATCTAAAAAAATTATATTGTTTATTTCTTTCTCTAAATTTTGCTCTAATAATCTTATATTTGGACCATAACCATCTATAAATCTATCCGGAATTACATATTTAAATGGATGATTTAAATATTTAAAAAAGCTTGATAGAATTGTAATTGAGGAAATTCCATCCACATCATAATCACCAAATATTAAAGTTTTTTGTTTATTTCTTATGATATTGATAAGCATTTCAGACGCTGATATAAAGTCTTTATCTTTAGAAAAGATATTTAGATTATTATTACTAGCTTCTTTAATCAAAATATCTTCTATATTGAAATTGCGTGTTAAATAAAATTTCGATAAATTTTCTGAAATATCAAAGTCGCTGGAATATTTATCTATCAAACGTTTGGGTATTTTGTATTCTTTCCACTCTTTCCCAGAAATAGATATCATTTTTTTATATCTATTTCTCCAGTAACAATTTTTTTCATATTTTGACTTTTGTGGGTTATCAAAGTATTTACGACCATCTTATTGTCTCTTAATTTTACACCATTCACCAGATCGCCTTTTGTAATCCCTGTTGCACAAAATAAACTATCTCCTTTGACAATTTCATTAAGTTTATATTTTTTATCAAAATCATTAATCCCCATTTTGCTTGCTCTTTTTTTTAATGCATCTGTGTCAAATATAAATCTTCCCTGAAAACCACAACCATAAGTGTCTAAAGCAGAAGCAGCCAAAACTCCCTCGGGCCCCCCACCTATTCCGAGAAACAGATCAATATTATATTTTTCATCTGTTACTAATAATGCACCTGAAACATCTCCATCTGAAATTAGTTTTACATCAATATTTAAAGATTTTGCTTCATCAATTATTTTTTTATGTCTAGGTCTATCTAGAACACAAATTCTTAAACTTTCGAATCTTTTATTTTTTGAGTCAGCTAAATTTGACAAATTCTTTTTTAATGAAAAATCCAAATCGATTGCATTATGATCTACACCTTCTGGATAAGAAATTTTTTCCATATATGATTCTGGAGCATTAAATAAATCATTCTTATTTGACATTGCAATTACTGAGATGGCTCCAGGTAAATTTTTTGCTGCAAAATTTGTTCCTTCTAAAGGGTCAACTGCAATATCAAGTTCAGGTCCATTTTTAGTGCCAACTTTTTCTCCTATATATAACATCGGAGCTTCATCCATTTCGCCCTCACCTATTACAATATTTCCTCTGATATTCATTTTATTCAAATTAGTTCTCATTGAATTAGTTGCGGCTTCATCAGCAATAATTTTATTGTTTTTACCTAAGTGAGGATAAACTGAAATAGCAGCTTCTTGTGTAATTTTAATTAATTGATCCTGAAAAACTTTATCAATATCCATCAAATTTTTTCTTGTTCAAATGTAGCTCTTTCTAATTTACTTTCAAATTCAGATAATCTTCTTTGTACTGATATTAATTCAACTATAATCGGCCAGCTTCTTACTAAATATTGTAAAGAGTTTTCTACTTTATTAAATGCTCTTGCAATTTGTTGTACAAATCCAAGAGTTATTGCACCAGTAACAATTGTAGGAGCTAAAGCTAAATAAGGAACAATAACCATGCCTTGGAGGTAACTCCACTTAACGGCATTAAAATAAAGATAATGAAAGTACATTTTAAAATGTATTTTTCTTACGTTTCCATACAATGAGTCTACGTTACTTATTCCTGCTCTTTTTACATTATCCTCACCCAATACTAATTCCTTTCTGTATGCAGCCTCCTCTTTTTGAATATCATATTCTATCCCAGGTAATTTGAAGCCAACAGCAGCCAACAATACTGTTCCTCCTAGTGCAGAAATTATGGCCACCCAAACTAATGCATGATTTACTTCACCAAAAAAAGGAAGCATTGTTATTTGTTTTGATAGGCCCCATAAAATTGGCAGGAAAGCAATCAAAGTCATCAAACTTCTTAATAATTCTACGCCAAGACCTTCCATTATTCTTGCAAACTTTAAAGTGTCTTCTTGAACTCTTTGAGACGCACCTTCCGTCAATCTAGCCTTTGACCAATTCTCATGATAATAATCAGCCATTGCTGTTCTCCATCTAAACGTCCAATGACTTGTGAAATAATCAGTTGCAACAGAAATAACCATCCATACGCCCGCAATTTTAGCAAATGTTAGGAGATATGATATGAATTCTTTTTCAGTAACAGAATTGGGTGTTGTTAATGCCTTTTGTAAAGTGTCATAAAATTCACCAAACCATTCATTAATCATTACATCAAGCTGCACTTGATACCATGTCGAAACAAGTATTAATAAAGATCCAAAAATACTCCAAGATGACCATTTTTTATTTGTGAAAAATTTAAACATCTATTTTAAAAAATTATCTGCATAAGATTTTTTTACAATTGATCTTTTATTAGGCTCAACAACTATATAATTTATTTTATTTTTTTTTGCATAATCAATTGCATCTTCTTTAGAATTAAAGGTCATTTTTACCTCTGATAACGTGTTTGATGAACTTTGCCATCCCATCAATGGATTTGTTTGCTCATTATGTACAATATATTCTAATACCCACTCTTTAGTCTTCATTAAACCTGATTGCATTGAACTTTTTGTAGGTTTATAAATTTTAGCTTTTTTTTTCATAAAATGGTCGGGGCGGTAGGATTTGAACCTACGACCCTCTGGTCCCAAACCAGATGCGCTACCAGGCTGCGCTACGCCCCGAATTTGAATACTATTACAGTAGATATTAGCTTTTTCAAAGGATAAAGCAGCGCAAATTTAAAAGAAATTTAATAAAAATCTGGTATATAAGTCTTATGATTATTGTTTGTCCTTCATGTGGTAAAAATTTTAACGTAAGAGAAGACCAAATTCCTGATAAAGGAAGACTATTACAGTGTAGTAACTGTAAACATGAGTGGTTTTATACTAAAAATACAATTCCCATTGATGATAATATAGATGAACTATCTAACGATGAGTTAACACAAGAATCTTTTGGCATTTTAGATGAGGAAGAGGATCAGCATGATGAAGGAATTGTTGAAGATAAAGCAGATGAATTAGAAAAACCTAAAACTAGTAAAAAAAAGGAAGGCAAACAATTAAATTTCTTTAAGCTTCTTTTGGTGTTTATTATTTCCTTTGTCGCTTTCATTTTGATAGTAGACACTTTTATAGTCCAAATTTCTGTGTACATCCCATTTGCTGAAAAATATTTAGACAATTTGTACCAGTCTATAATAGATATTTCTCTTTTTTTTCAAAATTTGATAAAATAAGACATGCTTAGTTATATTTCCTCACCGTTTAAATGGTTTTTTAAATTAGAAGCCGCAAGTGGTTTGGTCTTACTTATAAGTGCAATCTTAGCATTGATTATAAGTAATTCTGATCTATCTAGTCTTTATTTTGAAACGTTAAATAAGTATTTATTCATTGGTATAAACAACTTTGGGCTTAAATTATCAGTCTTGCATTGGATTAATGATGCCTTAATGGCAATCTTCTTTTTTTTCGTAACACTTGAAATTAAAAGAGAATTTTTACAGGGAGAACTTTCAAATATTAAACAAGCATTGCTACCAATAATAGCCGCTGTAGGTGGAATGGTTGTTCCTGCATTATTCTATGTAGTAATAAATTTTGGTGATCCTGAAACTATAAATGGTTGGGCTATACCTTCAGCAACAGATATTGCTTTTTCATTAGGTGTTTTATCTCTTTTAGGTAAGAGAGTTCCTTTATCATTAAAAGTTTTTCTCACAGCACTAGCAATTATAGATGATTTAGGAGCAATTTTAATTATAGCTTTATTTTATTCTGGTGACTTAAATGTAATGTATTTATCTTTAATGCTAGTAGCATTTATAATTTTATTAGTAATCAATAAGTTTAATATAAAAGTTTTCTTCCCCTATTTACTGATTGGTCTTTTGTTATGGGATTTCACACATAATTCAGGGATACACGCTACTATAGCTGGTGTTTTGCTTGCAATTACTATTCCACACAGAAAAAAAGAAAAAGACTTTTCATTATTAATAAAGATTGAACACGCTATCAGTCCTTATGTTGCATTTGGAATAATGCCATTATTTGCTTTTGCTAATGCTGGAGTTTCATTAGAAGGATTATCTCTTTCATCTTTATTAGACAAAGTACCGTTAGGAATAGTATTAGGGTTATTTGTTGGTAAACAATTAGGAGTTTTTGTTTTTTCTTATGTATCAATAAAATTAAAGATTGCACAAATGCCAGGGAACTCAAGCTGGTATAATTTTTATGGTGTAGGCATACTGACTGGAATCGGATTTACTATGAGTTTGTTTGTTGGAAATTTAGCATTTGTTGAGAATGCTCAATATATGGATGGAGTAAAGATTGGTGTTTTAACAGGATCTTTACTTTCAACATTGGCAGGATATTTTTTAATATTACTTACACCTGACAAAAGGTAACGTTGTGAAGAAAGTAACATTACTTATAATAATTTTCATGATTTTTTTTCCAAAGAACAATGTATCAGCTAATTACGATAAAGTATTTTTTGACTTTAAGATAAATAGTATTTCAGGTGAACAAATCGATCTAGGAAACTACCAGAATAAAGTAATATTAGTAGTAAACACAGCGAGCTATTGTGGATTTACAAAACAATATGATGATTTACAGTCATTGTGGGAAAAGTATAAATCGGAGGGTCTAATTGTTTTAGGTGTCCCATCAAATTCATTTAACCAGGAAAAAAAAGCAGACGCAGATGTCAAAGAATTTTGTGAAGTAAATTTTAACATTAACTTTCCAATGACAACTATAACCGAAGTTAAAGGTGAAAATTCACATGAGTTATTTAAATGGGCAGAAAAAAATTATGGTAAATCTGCAATTCCTAAATGGAACTTTCACAAAATTTTGATTAATAAAGAAGGCAAAATTGAAGAAACGTATAATTCTTTTACAAAACCTATGTCAAAAAAGATTACATCTAAAATTGAGAGCCTTTTATAAATTTATTTTCATTCCATCGTAAGCTGGAACAATATTTTTTTTAAGCTTCTTTTTTAGTTCATTATAATCTAAATCAGAATGCAGATTAGTTAAAATAGCTTTTTTAGGTGAAAGAGTATCAATTAATCTTAAAGATTTATCTAAATTTAAATGAGATGGGTGTTCTCTGTACCACAAACAATCAATTACTAAATATTTTAAATTTTTTAAGAATTTAAAGTCATTTTTGTTTATGTCACTTACATCACTTATATAGGCCAATTTCTTATCGACTATATAACAAGTGCAGTCAACATTTCCGTGCTTTACTTTAATAGATCTAATGTGAATTCTTTTTTGACCATCTTTAAAATAGAGATCTTTCTTAACAGAATTCATTTTTAAAGTTGCTGGGTATTCACGAGAATTGCTTTTAAAACAATAAGAAAAAGTTTTATTCAAATATTTTTGCGTTGGTAAATCTGCATAAATATCGACAGGTTTTCTATTTTTTAAATAAAAGACTCTTAGATCGTTAATTCCATGTGTTTGGTCAGCATGCATGTGAGAAAACAAAACTTTATCAATATTTGTAATCTTGTTGTTTATTAATTGTTGCCTCATATCTGGAGAAGTATCTATAATAATATTTAATGACTTACCCTGAATTACTGCCGAACATCTTGTTCTTATATTCTTTTTATTGTTAGGATTACAGTTTCCATAGTTGCCATCAGGTCTTGGTACTCCCATTGAACTTCCACATCCTAAAATTGTAAATCTCATGAATTATTTAGAAAATAAAGTATTAAAATTATTAGTAGTAAGCAATATCAGCTTATCTACCTCAATATTTCTAAGATTAGCAAGTTTTTGTGCAGTAAATTTAATGAATGAAGGTTCATTTTTTTTACCTCTATTTGGTTCTGGAGATAAGAATGGACTGTCTGTTTCTATTAAAAGTTTATCTTCGGGAATCTTTTTAAAAGTTTCGTGTAACTCTGTTGACTTTTTAAATGTAATTATGCCGCTTGCAGAAAAATAAGCGTTTAATGGAAGCAAATTTAAAGCAAAGTCTGTTGATCCAGTAAAACAATGCATAAGAATTTTTAAATTTTTCTGATAATTCTTTTTAAGGATTTCATAAGTTTCATTTTCTGCATTTCTTGAATGAATGATTAGGGGAATGTTCAGATCCATTGCAGCTTCAATATGATTTTGAAAACTCTTTAATTGTGTATCTTTATCACTGTTATTATAGTAAAAATCTAAACCGGTCTCTCCTACTCCAATAATCTTACTGTCCATCCTAACTTTTTTTACAATCTCATCTTTTTCGATTAAATAATTTTTTGTTTCGTGCGGATGAATACCGAAAGTTCCATAGATCATTGGATCTTTAGACACAATATCAAGAATATCATTATATCCTCTACTAGTAGTACAAATAGTTAATAATTTTTCAAGACCTGCATCTTTTGCTCTAGTCAGGACCTGACTTAAATTAGATATAAGAGGTTCTCGATCTAAATGGCAATGTGAATCTATCATTTTTTTATTTTTTCAAACAAAATACCTAATTTAATAATTTCTTTTTTATCTTTTAAATATTCGTTATTACTTATTGTGTCAAATTTTATATCTTTTTCCTTCATAGAAAAAATATTCAGCACTTTTAAAGAAGTATTAGGGATGATTGGATATAGTAAAATTGAAATTTTTCTAATCAATTCAAGGGATACAAACACAATTGTGTTTAATCTCAGACTATCATCTTTTTTAGTCCAAGGTGCTTGATCATTGAAATATTTATTAGCTTTAAATAATTGATTTACAACATACTCAACATAGTAATTAATGTTTTGATCATTAATTTGTTTTTCTATATTTTCTAAATTTTCTTTAAAATCATTAAGAATTCTGAGGTCTTCTTTCGTAAAATTATATTCTGGAACTTTAAGTCCAAGATTTTTTTCACAAAACAAAATAACTCTTTGACACAAATTACCGTAGTTATTCGCTAAATCACTATTTATACAACTTTCTAATTTTTCCTTAGAAATATTTCCATCATTTCCAAAAGATACTTCTTTAAGCAAGTAGTATCTCAATGCATCTAATCCATATATATCGATTATTTCAATAGGATCTAAAATATTACCTTTAGACTTTGACATTTTTTCATCACCAGAGAGTATCCATCCGTGACCGTACACTCTCTGCGGAGGTTTAATACCTGCAGCTAATAAAAAGGCCGGCCAATATACTGCATGAAATCTCAAAATATCTTTTCCTATAATATGAATATTAGCGGGCCAAAAATCTTTATATAACTTTTCTGTCTCTTTAGGATAATTTAAAGCAGACAGGTAATTTGTTAAAGCATCAAGCCATACGTATATTACATGGTCTTTATTTGATGGAACTTTAATCCCCCAAGAAAAAGATTTCCTACTAACGGATAAGTCTTTTAATCCACTTTTCACAAAACTAATTACCTCATTTTTTCGACTCTCTGGTAATATAAATTTTGGATTTTCAGAATAAAATTTTAAAAGTGGTTCTTGCCATTTAGATAGTTTAAAAAAGTAAGACTCTTCTTCAACCCACTCTACAGGAGATCCGGACGATTTGGATATTTTTTTTCCTTCTAGATCTTCGATTTCATCTTCATTATAAAAGGCTTCATCAGAGACAGAATACCAACCTGAATATTTTGAGAGATATATTTCTTTTTTTTTTTCTAAAATATTCCAAAGATTAGTAACAGCTGATGCATGTCTTTTTTCTGTGGTTCTTATAAAATCATCATTAGATAAATTAAGTAATGAAGATAAGTTTCTAAAAGTCTTACTTATTTCATCACAGAACTTTAAAGGATCTTTGTTAGATTTCTCAGCCGCTCTTTGTATTTTTTGGCCATGTTCATCAGTTCCAGTTAAAAAAAAAACTTTATGGCCTTGAATTCTTTTTAAACGTGCAAAAAAATCAGCTACTATACTTGAGTAAGCATGCCCCATGTGAGGTTTTGCTGAAGGGTAATAAATTGGTGTAGTGATATAAAAATTATCTTTCATTTATAATTATATTTTTAATTTCTAGTAAAGATGTGTCTTTATCTAAAT